>DATMPS010000084.1:0-244556 GCA_035567435.1 Terriglobales bacterium
GCGTACGCTCAGCCTCCCGCCCGCCGCATTTTCCATCACTTTCACTCGTTGCAGCTCTTTCTGACTCATCGTCACCATCCTGCCAGGGTGACAGAATCTCGTTGCAGTTATGGGGTGACATTATCTTGGAGCATCTACACAGTACTTTCGAGGGTTTGACCTGCCCCGGGCAACATGTTATAAATCTCCGTTTTGCGCTATCGCCTGTCCCGGGATCGGTTTACCCCTCTCCCTCGGCTGGCCGGGCGCGAACTTAATCCGACGCGGCCAAGCTCAGCACTCCTATTTAATGTCTTGCAGTGGAAGCGTGTTCGGAACTCCGGCCATGCGCTTACCCGGCGCCGAGTCAACGGCGTCCGGGTAATGGTGCACGCCAGCAAGCTGTGCTAGACACGTATCTCATTCCGCAACGCTCTTCATACCGGAGGACTCTCCTATGCGCACCTGGATGGCCACCGCCATATCCCTGGGACGCCGATTTCGCAAGTTGGTTGCACCCGTCTCTGCTCTGATTCTTTCTGCGCCCGCCATCGCTCTGGCACAACCGGCCGGAGAGCCTGTTGGAGGAGAGGCCGGGTTGAAGCTTCCCGACCTCTCCCAAGTCACCTTCATGGGAAGGATTGACGGCCATAAACTTCTTCTCATCGGACTGCTTTTCTGCGTCTTCGGACTGCTTTTTGGCCTGACCATCTTCACCAAACTGAAGAACCTGCCCGTACACAAGGCCATGCTTGAGATCTCGGAACTGATTTACGAGACCTGCAAGACCTATCTGATCACACAAGGCAAGTTCATCCTGGTTCTTTGGGCTTTCATCGCGGTGATTATCGCCATTTATTTTGGGTGGCTCGCTCCCGTGCCGGGTAAGTCGATCGGCATCACTCTCCCCATCATCCTGATGTTCAGTTTGGTCGGGATCGCAGGCAGCTACGGAGTGGCCTGGTTCGGCATCCGCGTGAACACGTTCGCCAACTCTCGCACAGCCTTCGCTAGTCTGAAGGGCAGACCGTTTCCCATTTATCAGATTCCTCTCGAGGCCGGCATGAGCATCGGCATGATGCTCATCAGCGTCGAACTCCTGATCATGCTCTTAATCCTGCTCTTCATTCCGGGCGACTACGCGGGTCCTTGTTTCATCGGCTTCGCGATCGGCGAGTCGCTGGGCGCGGCCGCGCTGCGTATCGCGGGCGGCATCTTCACCAAGATCGCTGACATCGGTTCCGACCTCATGAAGATCGTCTTCAAGATTAAAGAAGACGATGCCCGCAACCCCGGTGTGATCGCGGACTGCACCGGCGACAATGCGGGAGACTCGGTTGGACCTTCGGCGGATGGGTTCGAAACCTATGGCGTGACGGGTGTAGCCCTCATCACCTTCATTCTGCTGGCGGTAAAGAGTCCGACCGTGCAGGTCCAGTTGCTGGTTTGGATTTTTGTGATGCGCATTATGATGCTGGTGGCCAGCGCGGCCGCATATTTCATCAATGGCGCCATCGCGAAGGCCCGGTACGGCAACGCGGACGAAATGAACTTCGAAACGCCCCTTACTTCCCTGGTCTGGATCACGTCGATTGTCTCGATCATTGCCACGTACTTTGTTTCGTATCTCATCATCCCCATGCTGGCAAGCGACACCTCGCAGTGGTGGAAACTGGCTTCGATCATCTCCTGCGGAACGCTCGCAGGAGCGCTGATTCCTGAACTGGTCAAGGTCTTCACCTCGGTTGATTCCCGCCACGTTAAGGAAGTGGTGACCTCGGCAAAAGAAGGTGGTGCATCGCTCGGTATCCTCTCCGGCTTTGTGGCCGGTAACTTTTCGGCGTATTGGCTGGGGCTTTCGATGGTGATTCTGATGTCGATTGCATACTTCTTCAGCCTGAGGGGTCTGGGCGAGGCGGCCACCATGATTGCCACTCCGGTGTTTGCCTTCGGCCTGGTTGCCTTCGGATTCCTTGGGATGGGCCCGGTGACGATCGCGGTGGATTCATACGGCCCGGTTACAGACAACGCGCAGTCCGTCTATGAACTTTCGCTGATCGAGCAAGTACCCAACGTCAAGGCGGAGGTCAAGAAAGACTTCAACGTCGACATAAATTTTGATCGCGCCAAGGACCTGCTGGAAGAGAACGACGGGGCGGGCAACACCTTCAAGGCGACTGCCAAGCCGGTGCTGATTGGAACCGCCGTGGTGGGCGCTACCACGATGATCTTCTCCATCATCATGGCGTTGACGAGTGGGCTGACTACGAATGTGGATAAACTCTCGCTGCTCCACGCCCCATTTTTCTTGGGGCTGATTACCGGCGGCGCAATGATCTACTGGTTCACAGGCGCATCCACGCAGGCCGTGACGACCGGGGCATATCGCGCCGTGGAGTTCATCAAGGCCAACATCAGACTCGAAAGCGCGGAGAAGGCTTCCGTTTCCGACAGCAAGAAGGTGGTTGAGATCTGCACCAAGTACGCGCAGAAGGGCATGTTCAACATTTTTCTCGCAGTCTTCTTCGGGACCCTGGCGTTTGCTTTTGTGGAACCATTCTTCTTTATCGGGTACCTGATTTCTATCGCGATCTTCGGCCTCTACCAGGCCATCTTCATGGCCGACGCCGGAGCCGCGTGGGACAACGCCAAGAAGATCGTCGAGACGAAGCTGAAGCTCAAAGGCACGCCCCTGCATGACGCTACGGTGATCGGCGACACGGTGGGTGATCCCTTTAAGGACACGTCTTCCGTGGCTATGAACCCCGTCATTAAGTTCACCACGTTGTTCGGGTTGTTGGCGGTGGAACTGGCCGTGTCTTTGTCGGAAAAAGGCACCATGCTCACCCATGGTCTGGCGCTTGTATTTTTCTTGGTTTCGATCTCATTCGTGTACCGGTCGTTCTACGGAATGCGGATCGGATCCGAGGTGCAGGCCACAAAAGCAGCGCACGCAGCGGCCGACTAGCGCTTGGTGGCGCCGGCATCTTGCTGGCTGTCCCGAGGGCGTCTTGCTTTCGAGTGGAGTGCGAAGCGCTCACAGGACAACATCCAAGGTGCCGGCGCTACTTTCTTGGGTCCTTCGTCTGGGGCGCAACATCCTGCTTTAGCATTCTCAGGTACAACACCAATTGCCAGCGCTGCAACTCCGGTAGCTTGCTGAACGAAGGCATGCCGCGATCTACATTGCCGTTGGTAATTTTCCAGAACAATGTTCCGTCGGTTTGCACTTGCACCGCCGGTAACAGCAGATCGGCGGCATGCTTCTTGGCCAGGCCGCTGCCGTCATCACCGTGACACTCCGTGCAATTCCGATGAAACAGCTTCTGGCCTCCGGCAGCGGCTTCCGGCTTGTGGGCGAGCGGATTAGTACGAGCAGCAGCGTCCTGCGGAGCACGCCAGCTCGGATCCTGCCGGTAAGCGGTGTTCTGCCCGTGCAGAGCTCCGACAATCATGCACGCCGCCACCAGCAGACGACATCCCGCCCTTGTATCCACCCGCATCAGTGTCTGCCCCCGAGGAGTTGCGCCAGCTTGTTCCCAAATCCGCGGACCTCGTAGCTGTAGCCGAAACGAATCAGTACGGGGCTACCCAACCCGTTGAGCGCCACCGCCGGCGAGAAGTGAATCGAGGCATTCTCGCTTACCTGCCATGACACCACAGGAGCAACATAATGGGCCGCATCGCCGAAACCCACGCCGTCGACCGTGCTTCCGAGCCCACCATAAAATTCCGCCCCCACAATGAAGTTCTCGCGGCAGAAACGGCAATTCTGGCCGCTGGCCAGCGACGATAACGGTCGGGAGAAACCGAAGGCGTAACCGAACTCGAAGCCTTCATTGCGCGACAGGTTCTTCTCCGTCAGAAAGTTCCCCGCGATGTTCCAGTCGTGCACCGAGCTTGACAGGATCAGCTTGGCCTCGAGTTCCCGGTCTTTGGTCGGTTGGAGTTCGGCGTTGGGTGAAGTCAGGTCCGGCGCGCCGGTGATCTCCTTTTGGATCCGGCTGGCTTCGTTGATGTTCTCGTATTCCAGGTACAAAACTGGATTAATGCGGTGCTCACGTTTCAGGGGCCGGAAGCGGTTCTCCAGCCGCCACCCGGTGAAGACGGCACTATCCCCCGCAGTCCCTTGCCCCTCGAGATAGAGCTCCGCCGTCCAACGTGCGGTAACTCCGTACTCGAGTTCCATGTAGGGTGCGATGTAGGTGTTTTGGTCCGACCGGGGAATTCCAATTGTGGAGAAGGTCTCAATCTCCAGGTTTCCTGGCTCTTCCAGGTGATGATCGTACGTGACGATGTAGGGACTCTCCTGCGCCCGGCAAATGAGGCTGGTTGCAAACAGGCAAAGACAAAGCAGAATGCGCACCAATGTAAAATCCATCCTTACATGCAACTGAGTTGCATCATAAAATGATGTGGCTATCCTATTCACTGCTGCAGGCAGGGTCAACCTTCTTCGCCATTTTCTGTTTCAGGATTCTTGCAACCAGATGCAACAGCGGACTATTCAGGCGGGGGGCCCGTGCGACACTGGCCGCAATACCCACCGACCTCGAGGCGAGTCACGACAATGTGGAACCGGCAGTCCCGCTGGATCTGCCCTTTGAGCCGGTCGAAAAGATCGCTCTCGAATTCCGTGATCTTGCCGCAACGCAGGCACGCCATATGAATGTGGTCACGCTGGGGGCGCCTTTCATAGTAGTGTTTCTCTCCCTGCAGATGCATGAGGTCGAGTTCGTCGACCAGTCCATGACGTTTTAGCAGATTGAGCGTCCGGTAGACGGTCACACGGTCGATCTGTGGGTCCAGTTTGTGCGCCTTGCGCAGGATCTGACTGGCGTCGAGATGCTGTTTAGCGGTTTCCACCACGCTCAGAATCGTTCGCCGCTGCCGGGTCATCCTTAAGCCGCGGGACATCAGTTCGGCCTGCAAGCGCCCGGGAGTTTCGGTCTGCGGCAAAGGCATTCATGTTCTCCACTAGTATTTGCAACTGACTTGCAATTATTGCATATACGAACCGCACTCGAAAGCTCCGGGTTCAGTGCACTCCAACCGCCGCTAGTTGCCTTTCATTTTGTCTTTGACACTGTGGGCGAGCTTTTCGATCTCTTCGGCTTTTTTGATCACCGTGAGAGACAACATGTTTTCGTTAGTCTTGTCCACGTACTCCTTCAACTCGGTCGAGAGCTTAAGCAGCTTATCGGTGTCTCGCTTGAGGGCGAGCTGACGTTCTTGATTGGCCTTTTTCGCCATGTCGCGCTCCAGCTTCGCCTTCGCCTCGTCCTCGGGCGAAGCAGTCCGGTCGGGAGGGAATTGCATGGAGGGCATCGGCGGATTCTGAGCGGCCGCACGTTGAGTAAGGCTTAGCGTGGAAAGTAGCAGAACACCGATGAGCAGCTTGTGTGCCACAACCACCTCGAAAAAGGATGGACTCACGGTCGTTCCATTATAAGTTCACCACGGCGCTCGCGAGAAACTGACAAGCCATCATCTCCTTGAGGCGGAGGCCCTCAAAAATAAGAGCGAGGACCGAGGTCCTCGCTCTCCCCCACGTACTAAAATGCCGACGACGCTGGTGCAGCCAGGTACCCGGCTGCGGAATCGGCGAGCCCAAAAGGGCGCTACAGCGAGCTCATATTCGCCAGGAACTCTCCGTTCGACTTCGTCTTATTCAACTTGTCGATGAGAAGTTCCATGGCTTCGACCGGGCTGAGCGGGTTCAGTACTTTTCGGAGAACCCAGATGCGGGTCAGGTCTTCCTTCGGGATCAGGAGTTCTTCTTTTCGTGTGCCGGAGCGCTGAATGTCGATGGCTGGGAATGTACGTTTGTCGACCAGCTTGCGGTCGAGGATGATTTCCATATTACCCGTGCCCTTGAATTCTTCAAAGATCACGTCGTCCATGCGGGAGCCCGTATCGATCAGGGCTGTCGCGATGATGGTCAGCGACCCGCCTTCCTCGATGTTTCGCGCCGACCCGAAGAACCGCTTGGGACGCTGCAATGCGTTCGAATCCACGCCGCCGGAAAGGACCTTGCCGCTGGGCGGGACGATCGTGTTGTAGGCGCGCGCCAAGCGCGTAATCGAATCGAGAAGAATCACGACGTCGCGCTTGTGCTCAACCAGCCGCTTGGCCTTTTCGATCACCATTTCTGCAACCTGCACGTGGCGCGCGGCGGGCTCGTCGAAGGTGGAGGAAATCACCTCACCCTTCACCGAGCGCTGCATGTCGGTGACTTCTTCCGGGCGCTCGTCGATCAGGAGAACGATTAGCACTACTTCCGGGTGGTTCGTCGTAATGGAATTGGCGACGTTCTGCAACAGCATCGTCTTGCCGGCACGCGGCGGCGACACGATCAGTCCGCGCTGCCCTTTTCCGATCGGCGTTAACAGATCCATGACTCGGGCGCTCACGTTCTCGCGCGCAGTCTCGAGCTTCAGTCGTTCCTGAGGGTAGAGCGGCGTGAGGTTGTCGAACAAAATCTTGTTGCGCGCCTCATCGGGCGACTCGAAGTTCACCGCCTCGATCTTTACCAGGGCGAAGTACTTTTCGCCTTCGTGCGGCGGACGAACCTGCCCGCTGATAGTGTCACCGGTCTTGAGATCGAACTTGCGGATCTGTGAAGGCGAGACATAGATGTCGTCGGGCCCGGGCAGGTAGTTGTAATCCGGCGAGCGGAGGAAGCCATAGCCGTCGGGCAGAATTTCAAGAACGCCCTCGGCGAAGATGTGGCCTTCCTTTTCGCTCTGCGCCTGGAGGATCTTGAAAATCAGATCCTGCTTGCGCAGACCGCTGGCCCCGGGCAGATCCAGAGATCGGGCGATCTTGGTCAGCTCGGTAATATTCTTTTCTTTGAGTTCAGCGATGGTCATTGATCACCTACGGGAAATTTACAAAGGGGGGTGCTGCTGGAAGACTTGCGACTCGCGGGGCAGGGGGCGGGGCTGGTGTTACGCAGCCCGCCGTTGCGCCTCGGCGAAATTTTCCGGCTCAGATAGAACCGCCTGCCGCTCCGCGCCAGCGATCCGGTCCAAAACCTGATTCATGGTTTCCTGAATGCGGGTGCTAGGCCGGTGAAATTTTCGGGTGGCCTTAGAGGCAAGCTGACAGAGCATATAACGATTCCGCAGAGTATGTAAAGCCTCAAAAACGCGATCAGAACGCATCGTAATGATTCTCCTTATACTTTCCGGGCAACACTCGCACTTCCACTCGCGTGACAGCGCGCCCCCAGAAACAGCGCAAGTCACTGAATTAGCATGGGTTTACACGGATTGCACGAGTCAATCCTTATAGATGCTTTGCCAACCCTGAAAGTTGCTCATTTTTCGGGGTTATAGGCCCGGGTCTAAGCTAAGGGGCACTTTTCGAAACGGCCGGAGAACGGGCGTTGCATCCTCTGGAACGCGTTAATCTAAAGGCAAATGCCTCCAAGGTCAAGGATTTCTTGCCAAGTGCAAAACTGAGCCGTTTAAGGGTTAGATACTGGGGAATGGGCGGAGTTTCTTGCCTGGTCCCCTGGGGACTCGACTCTTGTGTCAGGACTGAAAGAGTCCGGGTTTTGCAGAAGTCTTTGATATCTTGCCAGCAGGATTCCTGAACGACGCGCTGCAAGATCAGCAAGTACATCCTGGCGGGACGGCGCACGGTCCCGATCAGACGACAGGTGGAAGCGCTGCGCGCGAAACGATACAAAGGCCTCTATGTGGGTTCGAGTGGGAGAAGGTCTGACATCCTGAACTCAAACTCCCAGAGACCGCGGTTGCAGACGATGCGTGGGTATCTAAGATGAGCGATTCGCAAAATGGGGGGAATTTCGTTCCTGGGGCAGACACCGGCGGGTCCTCTGGGTTCCGTGCCACCGCCGCTTTGGATGAGTGGCTTTCGATCCTTGTCGGGCAGCATGGCAGCGATCTTTTGCTTACCTCAGGAGTTCCCGCCCATATTCGTTTCGAAGGCGCAGTGCAGCCCATCGGGACCGTACCGCTGACAGGGCCAGAAATCGAGTCAGCGGTTCTGCCCGCTCTGACTCCGCGCGCGCATCAACAATATCGCGACAACGGTATATCCGACTCGTCGTATCGCATTGCCGGGCTCGGGAGATTCCGGATCAACTTGCATCGCGAGCGCGGCCTGGCAGCGGCGGCCGTGCGGGCACTCCCAACACAGGTGCCATCGCTCGACGAACTCCACCTTCCACCTTCGGTGGAGACCCTCACGCACCTTCCCCGAGGCCTGGTACTCATCGGAGGACCGGCAGGCGCAGGCAAGTCAACGACGACCGCCGCCCTGATCCACGAGATCAACCGCCGGGAGCCGCGTCATATCGTCACGATTGAGGACCCTGTGGAATACGAGCACGAGCACATTCGTAGCGTGGTGGAGCAAGTGGAGATTGGAACGGACGCCCCCGACTTCCCCACCGCCCTCCGCGCCGCACTGCGCCAGGCCCCTGACATCATCGTGGTCGGCGAGATGCGGGATCCGGAAACGATGAGAATCGCCGTCGCCGCCGCCGAGACGGGACATCTTGTGTTCTCGACCCTGCACACACCGGACGTATCCTCTACGATCTCTCGCATTTCGGATTCCTTTCCCCCGGAGCGCCAGCCCACGATCCGCCAGGAACTCGCCCTGGCGTTGTCGGCGGTCCTCACCCAGATCCTCTTGCCAAGCAAGCGAGGCGGGCGGATGCCGGCTGCAGAGTTGCTCATCGTCGGGTATGGGGCGCGCCAACACATCCGGCGTAATGCCCTGCAGCATTTGCATCAGGAGATCACCATGACAAAAAATAAGGGCTCGCTGACGCTCGAGGAATCGCTTGCCCACCTGGTCCGGCAGGGCGCGATTGAACGCGACGAGGCCCTGCACTTCGCGGTCCATCCCGACGATCTTCTCAGTTTGCTGAAGTCCGAGAACCGCAGTTAGGCATCTGTGAATCACGCCCAATACGTGCGGTCCAGGGTCCGGTACCGGATCGCTACGGCCTTCCCGGTATTGACGAAGTGGATCACGTCCATAAGCGACTTCACCGGATACACGTCAATGCCCGCTCGCCATCGCCGCCTCGCGTGCGTTGACCTCGGGCACGATCAGCCGCTTGAGCTTCTTGTCCCGGGCCTCGATAGCAATCGGGAGAGTCCCGCGGATTACGCCATCGAGCGACCGTCCCCTACGAATACACAGTCGAGTAGTTCCTTTTTGTTGAGCCCTCCGTAAGCTCCCAGGATGCCCAGCGCCATCGACAGGTCGAACCCAGAGCCTTCCTTGCGGATGTCGGCGGGCGCCAAGTTCACCGTGATGTAAGTCGGAGGAACGTCGTAGCCACAGTTGCGCGGGGCGGAACGGACCCGGTCCTGGCTTTCCCGGACGGCGGCATTCGGGAGCCCGACTGTGTTGGAAATGGACTTCATTCAGCTTGACGCCTGATAAGTCAACCGCCACTTCGATGATATTGGCGTCGATTCCATACGCGGCAGTGCTGAAGGTCTTGTAGAGCATGGGAACGGCCGCACGCAGCTCAGACGTGTGCTGCAGGATGAAACTCACGAGCGCCTGCTTGAGGGTAAGTCCGACCTGACGCGATGGGCCGTGACCGTTGTCACGACTCGGGTGGGACGCGGACCGGTCACGATGTTCCGAAATCCGAACAATTTCCGCCCGTTTGTCGTCATCCACGTCAAAACTGGCAATCTGCAACCAGCTTTAACGAAAGGTACCAAGACTTCCAACAGCAAATTGCTGTTCACGCAAGCTTGCGTGCTCTAGGATGACTCCCACGCCCCTTCCCCCGAAGGTGCTTACGCGGGAGCAACCGGGCTCGAATTGTTATGGCTGCGGAAGAGAACCAACCCCCGCGTTCGCAGCGCTCCCCGGGCCACCTGGAGCAAGAAGAAACCCGCCTATGGCGCATCGTCCTCTGGTTCCTCGTCTTGCTGGCTGCCGCTCTGGCAGGGCTCATGTGGGAACGCCTCGAATCAGTTCCGTACCACCTGGGTGCGATCGCGCCCGGCCTGATGGTGCTGGCCGTCCTGTTCGCAGCCTATGCGTACGGACGACGCCGGGAAGTCTCGGAACTCAACGTTCTCCTGAGAAATCTGCAGGACCGCGTCGGCGTAGCTCCTTCGGAGCAGCAACTCGACCAACTGAGCCAGGTCATCATGCGGTCGCAGCGCAGCTTCAAGGAGCTGATCGACTCCTTTGACGACGTGGCCTGCGCCGTGTCTCTGGACGGGACCTTCCGCACCGTTAACCGCCGGCTCACCGATCTGCTGAAACTGCAATACGGGGAGATCGTCGGACACAAGTTCGACGAGTTCTGTGAGACCCCCACCCGCGCCGAAGTGGACGCGGGTCTGGGACGCTTTCTCGAGCGACGTCGCTGGTCGGGCCTGGTACCTGTCAAGCTCAAGAGCAGCTCCCGCGTCCTATATTTCGATTGCGTTCTGAACGCGATCGTCAAGGGCGACGAGGTGGTCGGGGCCAGCTTGCTGGCCCGCGATGTCACGGAGGAGCGAGAGAAGGAACGTCGTTTCACAGAGTTGTTCGAAACCCTGCAAGAAGGGGTTTACTTCAGCACGCCGGAAGGCAAGCTTCTCGACGTGAACCCTGCGCTTGTGACAATGCTGGGATACCGCAGCAGGGAAGAATTGCTCACCCTCGATTCTCACGGCCTTAATTTCGACTCGGCCCAGACTCCGGTCCTGGGACGGGGCGCCGACGATCGCGGCGGGGTCCGAACTCGCGAGATCATGCTACGTCGGCAGGACGGTTCTTCAGCCGTCTGCCTAGATACTTCCCGCGCCGTTTGGGATGCGGCGGGAACGATTATCCGCTATCAAGGTACCCTCACAGATGTGACCGAGAAGCGGAAGCTCGAGGCACAGGTCCGGCAGCAGGAGCAGTTTCGGCAACGGCTGCTGGAGAGCTTTCCCGACCTGATCCTGGTCGTTGATCTGGAAGAGCGCTACACCTTCGTCAGTTCGCGCATTCGGGATCTGCTGGGCTACCGCCCGGAAGAGTTGGTCGGCAAGAAGATCGAAGGCCTCCAGGACCACTCTCCCGAATACCTGTCTTTGTACCGGGAGGTTGCGTCGGGCAAGCAGATGTTCGCCTCCTCCGACTATGGCGCGCTGCATCGAGATGGCTCTTGGCGCACTATGCGCGCTTCTGCCAGTCAGCTGTTCGATACGGAGAATAAGTTGAGTGGTGTGATCATGTCGGTGCGAGATGTCACGGTGGAGAAGAAGCTGGAGCAGCAGATCATTCAGAGCGAACGCCTGGCGGCCATGGGGCAGATGATCGGGGGATTCGCGCACGAACTAAACAACCCCCTGACGACAATCCTAGGCGTGAGCGAACTGTTACAGGATGGTGAGGCCAACGAAGCTCGCCTCAAGCAGCTCGGGATGCTCCACCAGCAGGCACGCCGCGCAACTGAGATTGTTCAGAACCTGATGTATTTCTCGCGGCCGCCGGCGCCTGGCCGTACTCAGGTCAACCTGAGCGAAATGGTCGACCGGACCCTGCATCTGCACGCCTACTCGCTGCGCAAGAACAACATCACCACCGACTTCCTACCAGAACTGGCATTGCCCCAAGTATCCGGCGACCCTCACCAGTTGATGCAGGTGTTCCTGAACCTAATCTTGAATGCAGAACAGGCCATACGTGAGGCGCGCGAAAAAGGAACGTTGCGGATCCGGCTTGGGAAGACTGATAGCAGCGTCTGGGCGAGCTTTCAGGATGACGGACCTGGCATCGCACCGGAGATCCTGCCCAACATATTCGACCCCTTCTACACCACGAAGCGCCCCGGCCGCGGTACCGGACTCGGCCTGAGCATCTGCAAGGCTGTGCTCAAGGAGCACGGCGGCAACATAGAGGCAGCATCCGCTCCGGGCGGCGGCGCCGTATTCACCGTACATCTTCCGATCCCACCCGAGACCTAAGCTCCCTTATACTGACGGCTCCGATGCCCAACCTTCAGGGTCAAACTGCGCTTGTCACCGGAGCCTCTCGCGGAATTGGCCGGGCCATTGCCTTGCACCTAGCCAAGGCGGGAGCCGAAGTCATCGTTCACTATCACAAGAATCGTGCTGCCGCGGAATCAGTTGCGGGCGAACTGGGCGGAACCGCCCGCTTGGCGCAAGCGGATTTGCGTTCGCCTCGGGAAATCGATGCCCTCGTGAAAACTCTGGCTGACGTCCGCCTGGACGTTCTGGTGAACAACGCTGCCCTATGGGGCGGGACACCGCTGGGCTCGACCTCGCTCGAAACTTTGGAGGCGATGCTCGATGCCAACGTCAAAGGCGTGTTCTGGCTTACTCAGGCAGTGTTGCCTCTATTCCGCGAAGGCAGCCGGATCGTGAACATCTCATCTCTGGCCGGAAGAATCGGTCGGGCCGGAGGGCGGAGCTTATACGGGGCCACGAAAGCGGCGGTCGATGCCTTCACTCGAAACTGGGCCCTCGAACTCGCGCCCCGCAAGATTCGCGTAAATGCCGTCGCGCCTGGCTATATCGACACCGACATGACGGCCGGGTATTTCTCGGACCCAAAGGTGTTGCAGCACGCGGTTGACCGGCAGCCGTTCGGGCGGCTGGGCCGTGCTGAAGAGGTCGCGGACGTGGTGCTGTTCCTCTGCTCGCCCGCATCGAACTGGATCACCGGGGAGTCACTCAACGTGAGCGGCGGCTTCGTGGTTTAAGCGCAACTTGCTTCGATTTGTGACTAAACGCGGACGGCCAAGCAAGATGCAGGCCCAGGCCACCCTCAGCGTTCCACCGCCATCGCCACCGCGTTGCCGCCTCCCAGGCAGAGGGCTGCGACACCCCGGTGCACATCGCGGCGAATCATCTCGTAGATCAGCGTCACCAATACCCGAGCACCGCTGGCGCCGATCGGATGGCCGATCGCAACCGCGCCACCGTTGACATTCACCTTGTTCTGGTCAAGGCCGAGTTCACGCATCACGCCCAACGCCTGCACCGAGAAAGCTTCGTTCAACTCGTACAAGTCGACTTCGTCGTTCTTCCACCCGGTCTTATCCCAAATCTGTCGCACGGCACCGACCGGCGCCATCATCACCCACTTGGGCTCGACACCGCTGGTGGCTTGCGCAACGATCCGAACCATGGGCTGCGCACCAAGGCTCTTCGCCCGCTGTGCACTCGTCACCACCAGGGCCGCGGCTCCGTCGTTTACTCCGGGGGCGTTGCCCGCGGTAACCGTGCCGTCCTTCTTGAATGCGGGTTTGAGAGAGCGGAGGACGGCGATTGTCGTGTCTTCGCGCGGGCTCTCGTCCTTGTCGAAGATCACGGGGGCCGCGCCTTTCTTCTTTGCAGGCAGTTCGACCGGAACGATCTGCGCCTTGAAGCGGCACTCTTTGATGGCCGCAACCGCCTTGCGGTGCGAATTCACCGCAAACTCGTCCTGCTCTTCGCGCGTAATCCCGTATTTTTCGGCGACGTTCTCGCCCGTGATTCCCATGTGATAATCGTTGTAGATATCCCAAAGTCCATCGTGGACCATGGAGTCGACGATCGTGGCGTTGCCCAGACGATATCCCTGGCGAGCCTGCGGGAGAAGGTAGGGTGCGTTGGTCATGGACTCCATACCACCGGCAACTACGATGGAAGTGTTTCCGGTTTGCACGGCTTGCGCTGCCAGGGCCACGGCTTTGAGTCCGGAACCACACACCTTGTTGATTGTCATGGCACCTACCTCGGGCGCCAAACCGCCGAAGATCGCGGCTTGGCGCGCCGGGTTCTGGCCCAGTCCAGCAGAGACCACGTTGCCCATAATGCATTCATCAACCTGCTTGGGATCAAGATTGGCGCGCTTCACGGCTTCTCGGACGACCACCGCCCCTAGTTGGGGCGCGCTGAGATCCGAGAGGCTTCCCTGAAATTTGCCGACCGGCGTGCGGCATCCTGAAATGATGACGACCTCGTCCAAACCAGCCATAAACCTGCTCCTTTATGAGTTCCCTCTGCAATTATAGATGCGGCGGCCCAAGAAAAAGTAGGGACCGGACTGCACCGTGTCAATGTTCATGAGGCAGCATACGAATTATGTCGCAGAGAGTTGAACCCTGGAGAGAATTGCGTTTTCACTTGTGTTCATCGGCATGCGAAGGAGTGTCGGTGAAGGGATGTTTAAAGAATTCTTGTGTCGACGTGACTTGCGGTGACTTTAGTGCACGAGTCGAACGCATCCGCAACATCATTTTTCTCTTGACTTCATTTTTCATTGACTCTATACATTCAATCAGTTGCAACTGAAGACCGTTGCATAGTCCATGAACAATGGAAAGGGAGAATAGATCAATGGCAACCAAGAAGAAGGCAGCAAAGAAGAAAAAGAAACACTAGAAGTCGGATTCAAAAAGGCAAATGGGGGACGCCAAAAGCGTCCCCTAAGTTTTTGGTGGCGGTTTTTGTGCGTCCCCCTCGTATGCACCATTCACAGTCCCCAAACAACGAGAAGCCCGCATTCCGGAAGCGGGTCTGGTGACTCATGCCGTCGCGCGACCCTAGTTTGTCGCGGCTTTCTTCGCGGTTGATGCCGCGGGAAGAGGCTTCTCCGTGGCGGGGCAGAGGTTGCGGTAGGGGCAAAAACGACAATGGTAGCCGGGCTTTGGGTCGAACTGCTCGGCATCGATTCGGTCGGCCACATCTTCAACCTTAGCCTTCGCGGCTTCCAGTTGCAGCTTGCCGCGAGTAGTGGTCACGGGCTGGTTCTCTTCCAGGTTGTAGAAGACAAGTCGGTCGGCCTGGTATCCCCACTTTTCTCGCGCAGCCATGGCATAGATGGAGAGCTGTAGGCTGTCGTCGGCATCTTCCTGAGCGCGGGGCTTGCCGGTCTTGTAGTCGATGATCGCGACGCGGCCCTCCCCAAGATCATCGATTCGGTCGATGCGGCCGGCCACCGAGGCTTTCCCAACTCGTACCTCGAAGTGCTCCTCGGTATGCAGCACCTTCGGTGAGGGCCCCCGCCGGAGAGCCGCCAGGAAGTCTCGCAACTGCTGCAGGCCCTGCTGCTCGTAGAGTTCTCGCTGATAGGGGTCGTCGATCACCGATTGTGCAAGATCGGCGCGAAACAAATCGATGAGCTCATCGTCCGTCAGCGGTCGTTCCAGACGCACGGAATCGAAATACGTGCGCAGCACCCGATGCATGGTCGCACCGTACTGCATCGCGGCGGGGATGTCTCGAGGAATTCGCCATTCCCGCTCCAGTTTGAACTGTAGAGGACAGATTTCGTAGCTCTCGACGGCAGTTGCGCTCAACCGATTCAGGGGAAATGCCGGGGGCAGGGCGAGCCAATCGGCGGTGCGGGAAATGAATGCAGGTGCCGGCGGGGCGCTACCGAAGAGGTCGGTCTGAAACTCCCGGGCGGCGCGCTGGGTGAGCCAAGGTCTCAATCTAGGGTCTTTCAACAGCTCGCGGGTGAGGCCAGGGGGAGTCTTGTCTTTGCCGATGCCTTGTTTGCCATAAAGCGTGAGGGAGTCGCGGGAACGGGTCATCGCCACGTAGAACAGGCGACGCTCTTCCTGCTCGTGCAGGGCTTTGCCATCTCCTTCCCCGAGGGAGTCGGAGTCACGCAGGTCCTGTGGAAAGTCGACCAGCGGTTCCTTGTAGGACGACGGAAAGGAATTCGAGGTCACCCGGATGACAACAACGTGGGAGAACTCGAGTCCCTTGGCCGCGTGGGCGGTCATGAGATGGACCGCATCCTGCTCCTTGGACTGCAGGCAAACTACGCCGCGCGCTTCGCGGAAGTAGCGCAAGTAGTCAAGCAGTTCTCCGATGTCCCCTGTCCGGGTAAGCGGCTTTTTCTCCCAGTCCTGAACGAACTTAAGGACGGCTTTCAGCGGCGGCGAGTCCAGGTCGAAACCGAACTCGCGCACGATAATGTCTAGCGCAGCTCGACTCCGGGCACCGATCCGGCGTATCTCATCCCGGGTCTCCTGGAGGACTCGAAGCACCGCGGGGCCGCTTTCGATCTGGCTCAACAGCGACACCATGGTCACATGTCGGCCCTCGGGTTGATCGCGGGGAATCGCACGCATCGCGGCGCGAAACTTCTCGGGATCAATAACGAATCGCGGGAGGGCCGCGACCCGCAGGAGGCTAGCTGCATCCCCAGCAGAGTCAACCGCACCCAGGCAGGCGAGCAGATCGCGCACCTCGGGTGTATCCATCACGTCCATGTTCTCAATGATGAAAGGGATGCCCTTTTCCCCAAGTTCGCGCGCCACCTCGTCACGATGGAAATGGGAGCGGTAGAGCACTGCAAAGTCGCTCCAGCGAGCGCGGAGCTGCCGGCGTTTCTCTTCGATCACCGAGACAATGTCGGCCGACTCAAAGTCCTTGGCAGCTAGCGGAACAATCTCGACCGGGACGTTGGGTAGCGGCTTCCCTTCCGCAAAAGCTCTGTCCTCGCGCGCCGACTTCAAGGGCGAGCGCCGGTAGGCAGGGGGTGAGGCCTTCCCCCCGACTGATCCTGAATCCGTGGCGAAGACCGGAGGGTTCCTGTCGATCAACGCAAAGGAACACTGCAGGATGGGTGTGGTCGAGCGCTGGTTCTTTTCGAGCACAACTAGCTTCGCGCCGGGAAAATGCCGGTGAAACAATCCAAACGCCGCGCTGGAAGCCCCACGAAAACGGTAGATTGCCTGATCCGGATCCCCGACGGCGAAAACGTTGCGCTCTTCCCTCGCCAGGGACGACAGGATTTTGACCTGGGCAAAGTTGGCGTCCTGGAATTCATCAACCAGTATGAAGTGCGCCCGCTGCTGCTCCCGTGCCAACAACGACGCGTCCTGGTGAAGCAACGTGAACGCGCGCGTGATCATGTGGCTGAAGGTGCCAAGATTCCCGTCCCGCAGCCTCCGTTCCACGATTGCGAAAACGGCAGCGATTTCGCGACACCGGCCAAGGGTCTCTTCGTCGGTGACCGAGTCGGCGTCTTTGGACTTGGTTACGCGGGGAATGGGTAGTTCGCCGCGCTCGAGGCGCTGTACGTACTCGGCATACCTCTCTGGATCCACCAGTTCGTCGTGACACCGCCGCATGAAGTCGAGCAGATCGTCGAGGAACTGGGCCACGTTCGCGGCACGCACAAAGTAGTTCAGATGCAGGTCGCGCAGGCGCTTGCGCAGGAAGATCCACAGGTCCTGGTCGTCCAGCAGGTCGAAACCCTTGCCGTTCGCTTTCAGGAGTTCGAAGCAGTAAGCATGAAAGGTCATGGCGCGCAGTCCAGAAACATCCGTCCCCCGCAGCTCTCCCTGTACCCGGTCGCGCATTTGCCGCGCGGCATTGTCGGTATACGTCAAGGCGAGGATTTCGTTCGGGCGTGCATGACCTTCGCGGATAAGGCTGGAGATTCGGCGGATGAGAACTGTTGTTTTGCCCGTGCCAGCGCCGGCGACGACCAGCATAGGCCCGGACACATGCTCGATAGCTTCGCGCTGACGCTCGTCAGGAGTGATCAAGCTGGAACGGGACGTGGACTTCGACGGCATTGACCGGAGCATAGCAGAGGTAGTTGTGGATGTCCCTGTGCGAATCTGTGTCTTATTCAGGCAACTCCGAGACAGCGATGGCCGTGGCGGCAACGGCCGCCGTCTCAGCTCGCAGAATGGTGTTTCCCAGCGAAGCCGTCATCCAACCGGCCTGAGAAAACAGCGCGAGCTCTTCTTCGGTCCAACCACCTTCAGGACCCACGGCAAGCAACACATCGTCAGAGGGAGCGTACGATTGCAACGCATCTTTGAGAGTGAGTTGCCGCTCCGACTCAGCCAGCACGATTCGGGTGGAGGCGGTCAAAGTCACAGCCTCTTTGAGTTTCAGTGGCAGCAGCACCTCGGGGGGCGTCGTGCGGCGGGATTGTTCGGCCGCCTGGCGAACAATGCGCTCCCAGCGTTCCACGCGTTTGGTAGCAGTCGCCGCCAGGTGAGCGTCAGTCCTTCGCGCCTGCAGGGGGATGATGCGAGACACCCCCAGCTCCGTGCACTTCTCGATGGCCCATTCCATCCGGTCAAACTTGAAGATTGCCAGCAGGAGGGTGATGTTCGGGACTTCCACCACCGCCGTCTCTTCACCCAGCTCGAATTCGACACGCTGGTCCGTCACCTTGGTGATGCGGCCCGGGTGTACCGTGGCCCCGGTGGCGATATCGAATTCCTGCCCGACGCGCGCCCGGAGCACTCGCACAAGATGCTCTGCGTGCGCTCCGACCAGCGCAGCGTGCTTCCCAGAAAATTCGTCGGCGATCCAGCGGCGGCGGGTCATGAGTTGGGTATCGGACGACGGGTCGAGACTAGGTGCGCGGCAAGCCGCCCCGTGCCAGGTGCTTTGACAACCGGTGTGGCCAGCCGGCTATCCGAACATGTCCTTCATCTTCTCCACCAGCGTGCCGCGCTGCGGCTTGTTCTCGACATGCGTCAGCCCGTCGAGTTCTTGCAGCAGCTCTCGCTGGCGCTTGTTGAGCTTTCCCGGCGTCTGCACCCGCACCTCCACGAACAGATCGCCCTTCCCGCGACTGTTGAGCAAAGGTACACCCTTGTTCTTCAGGCGAAAGGTCGTGCCCGATTGCGTGCCTTCGGGAATTTTCAAAACTTGGTCACCCTCGAGAGTAGGCACTCGAATCTCAGTGCCCAGAGCCGCCTGCGTAAAGGAAATGGGGATCACGCAGTGCAGGTCGTTGCCTTCGCGCGCGAAGAATGCATGCTCCTTTACGTGCAAGACCACGTAGAGATCGCCCGCCGGCCCTCCAAAAGCTCCCGCGTCGCCGTATCCCGTGAATCGGATGCGAGTCCCGTCTTCGACGCCTGCTGGGACTTTCGCTTCCACGGTTCGCTGCCGCAGCACCCTACCCTCCCCCTTGCACTTGGGGCAGGGATCGGTGATGACGCTCCCAACTCCCTGACAGGTTGGGCAGGTGCGCGCCATGGAGAAAAATCCTTGCTGATAACGCACTTGCCCTCTGCCCTGGCACGAGCGGCAGGAGACCGCAGACTTTCCTGGCGCGGCCCCGGAACCGGAGCAATCTTCGCAGGCTTCGTGCCGCCGTACCGCGACCTCGGTTTCCGTGCCAAACACGGCTTCTTCGAACTGAAGCGTCAGATCTTCCCGAAGATCCGGACCACGTTGCGCGCGCGAGCGGCGACGGCCGCCGCCCCCTGCCCCGCCGAATATGTCGCCGAAGCCGAAGAACTCGCCAAAAATGTCGCTGAGGTCCTGAAAGGCGTTGGGATCGAATCCTCCGGCCCCGCCTCCAGCAGAACTCGCCACGCCCGCGTGTCCGAAGCGGTCGTACATCGAGCGCTTTTCGCCGTCGATCAGGACGGCATAGGCTTCCGTAACTTCCCTGAACTTTTCTTCCGCGTCCGGATTGTTCGGGTTACGGTCCGGGTGGAACTGCATGGCGAGCTTGCGATACGCGCTCTTCACCTCCTGCTCTGTGCAGGTGCGCGTGACACCCAGTACCTCGTAGTAGTCGCGTTTGCCGTTACTGGTCAGAATGGCTTTCTCCCCGCTTCCCCAAGACGGTTGTGATGATGGATCAGTGCTTCGAATTCCTGGCAACCCTCACCATCGCCGGGCGCAGGAGCCGATCTTTGAGCTTGTAACCGCGCTGCAGTTCGTCGATCACCTGGTGGTCGGGAGCCTCGATGGTCTCCACCATTTCGATGGCTTCGTGCACGTGCGGGTCAAACAACTCGCCCTTGGCCGGCACCGCACGAACCCCAAGTTTTGCGAGCGCGTCCTGCAATTGCTTGTAAATCAGTTCGACCCCGCCCCGGAATTCGTTCAACTGCGTCGCCGGAGCTTGCAGCGCCCGTTCAAAGCTGTCGAAGGCTGGCAGCAGCGCTTTGATGGCATCAGCGGTTGCGAAATCCCGAAACTCCTGCTGTTCGCGGGCGGCACGCTTGCGGGCATTTTCGAACTCGGCCTGCAACCTTGCCAACCGGTCGAGCAGCGTGTCCCTCTCGACTTTGAGCTTCTGCAGTTCAGTATCCGTGGCGGCGGGGTCTTCCGACACACGTGAGGACGGCACCCCGCCTTCGTCTCCTTGTTCGGAGGCGGGAAGTTCGTGTTCGAGATCGAGTTCCTGCGGATCTACTTGTGACTTTCCGTTTGTCTTTGCCATAAAACCTATTCTGATTCGTTGAGGATTTTGTCGAAGAGCCGCGCGATATACGAAACGGCGGTCATTGTGTGCTGGTAGTCGATGCGGGTTGGTCCGATCACCGCGAGCGATCCCATCACCTCATTGCCTACGCGCGCAGGCGCACCGATCAGCACGAAGTTGCTCATAGAGGGTAGCGCCTCATCCAGCCCAATCACCACCCGCACCGCCTCTTGCTTGGTGTCCAGGTAGGCGCTCAATAGTTTGACAATCTTCCCCTTCTCTTCGAGCGTCTTCAGCATGTCTTGTAGGCGCTGCCGGTCCTGCTCATTGGCAACCAGATTAGATGCCCCTTCGACAAACACCGCTTCCGCACCCGGTTCGGCAGTAAGAGCACCCTGTTTGTAGAGTTGCTCGAGTGACTGCATCAGCCGGTCGTACTCGCTGCGCTCCTGTTCGATGCGGTGCTGCAGCTCGGCGCGCAAGCTATCCATGGTCCAGCCGCGGAAGTTCTCGTTGATATAGCGCGCGGCCACATCCAGATCGGCTTGCGAAATATCCAGGCGCAGCACCCGATCCCGCACCAACCCCGACCGCGTAACCACCACCGCCAATACTTTCTGATCGGCTAGGCGGGAAAAATACACGTGCTCCAGCGCGTTCTTGGGGCCCGTGGCGGCGATCGCAACTCCCACGTTGCGGGAAACCAGCGAGAGCACCCGCGACGTGCGTTCCATGAACTCCTGCACGTCGGTGATTCCGGTCAACGAGTCGTGGATGATGTTCTCATCCTCGTGCGACAGATGCGCTTCGCCGCTGATCTGTTCCACGTAGTAGCGGTACGCCTCCGTCGTCGGGATGCGCCCCGCCGATGTGTGGGGCTGTTCCAGATACCCAGCATCGGAAAGGTCGGCCATCACGTTGCGTATGGTCGCCGCACTCAAGCCCTCCGGGTTTGAGCGCGACAGCACGCGCGATCCCACCGGCTCACCCGTGGCTATAAAAGTCTCCACAATCGCGGTAAGAATTTCGCGTTCACGATGACCAATCGATCCAGAAGGCGCCATCATCCTTCTTCTTGTATCACCTTGTTCGGAAGGCCGGAAGTCACCTTTCGCATGTCTCCCTTGATAACTATCCTAACCACTTTAGATGCATAAACTTAGATAACGATTCACGATGAGTCCCTGCCATCGATTCTAGGAACTTGAGCGAATCACTGTCAAGTATTGATCGGTCGAGAGTTAAACCGTCCATTGGCTCCTTTCCCCTTCTAACAGAGTCATTTGGGATATGCTGGCAAGCCGCTCGTATGCCGCGTTCAGGCTCAAGACTATCGTGAAACGAAAACTGCACGTGGCAGTGATCGGTGCTGGCGCGTTTGGCGGATGGACTGCCCTCTATCTCTTGCGCCGAGGTGCCAAGGTCACCCTGATTGACGCCTGGGGACCGGGCAACTCCCGAGCCTCCTCAGGCGGCGAAACGCGAGTCATCCGCGGCACCTACGGACCCGATCAGCCCTACACGGCCATGGCGGCCCGCGCCCTCAAATTGTGGCGCGAGAACGAGCGCCGGTGGAAGACCCAATTTTTGCATCGAATCGGAGTCCTTTGGATGGCGGCGACTAGTGACGACACCTGGGAGCGCGGTTCGATCGAACAACTGAAAGATGCCAGGATCCCGTTTCAACGACTCTCGGCTCGGGAACTGACCAAGCGCTGGCCGCAAATCAATTTTGAAGGGGTCGAGTGGGGAGTCTTCGAACCCCAGAGTGGATTCCTGATGGCCCGAGCTGCCTGTCGCAGCGTGGTCGAGGGCTTTATCGCCGAGAGCGGAGAGTTTCGCCAGGCTGCAGTGCTGGGGAACGAACTGGACTCCGGCCCCTGGAAGACCATCGCGCTTTCCGACCGATCTCAACTCAAAGCCGACCGCTACGTCTTCGCCTGTGGGCCATGGATGGGCCATCTCTTCCCCCAGACCGTCGGGAGCAAGATTCAATCGACAAAGCAGGACGTGTTTTTCTTCGGCCCTCCACCCGGCGACTCCCACTTCGATGAGCGGCACTTGCCGGTGTGGGCCGATCATCGCGGATGCTTCATGTATGGCATCCCCGGCAACGAGGGTCGCGGCTTCAAGATTGCGGACGACACGCGTGGGCCGACCTTCGATCCCACCGCTGGGGAGCGCGTTATTGACGAAGAAGGGCTGCGATTGGTTCGGAACTACCTGGCATTCCGCTTCCCCGGTATGAAAGATGCGCCCCTCGTGGAAACACGCGTCTGCCAATACGAACAAACTCCCGACAGTCATTTGCTGATCGATCGTCACCCCGCCGCAGAACACGTATGGCTCGTGGGCGGAGGTTCAGGACACGGATTCAAGCATGGACCTGCGCTCGGCGAGATGGTCGCAAGAATGGTGCTGGGGGAACTCGAACCGGATCCTTGTTGGAGACTGAATCGCTTCTCCAAGAACGATTGATCCGGATTGCCTGGCGTCGCGAACGGGCTCTACTGAATCTGGATCACAGGCTCGACCGCGCCCGCCCGTATCTCGTCCACCCTCGCAATCACCCGGCGGGTAAACTCGTAAAGCGATTTGGCGTGCGGGGAGTTCTCCCCTTGCAGCACCGCCGGATTCCCCGTGTCGCCGGACTTCCTAAGCTCGGGATCCAACTGGATCGCGCCCAGGAAGGCCACGCCGAACTGCTGCGCGGTTCTCTCCGCTCCGCCGCGGGAGAAGATGTCGATCTCGTGGCTGCAGTGCGGGCAAACAAAGAAGCTCATGTTCTCGACCACACCAATCAGGTCCACTTTCATCTGGCGGAACATCTCGATGGCCTTGCGTCCATCCTGCAACGAGACATCCGACGGTGTCGAGACTACGACCGCACCTGTGAGCGGTACGGTCTGAATGAGCGACAAGGCCACATCCCCCGTCCCTGGGGGCAGGTCGATAACCAGGTAGTCGAGCTCTCCCCACTCCACCGAACCCAGGAACTGTCGAATGATCTGGTGCAACATCGGGCCGCGCCAGATGATAGGTTTGTCACCCGGGTTCAAAAGCCCGACCGAGATGACCTTCAGTCCGAAGGCGTGAATCGGCTCGATGCGTTCCTTGCCGGTGGCCTTCGGCTGCGCGTTCGTGCCCAACATCAGGGGAACATTGGGACCGTACACATCAGCGTCTAGCAAGCCAACCTTGTACCCCAGCTTTCCCAGCGCGACCGCGAGATTTACCGAGAGCGTGGTCTTCCCCACCCCGCCCTTGCCGGAACCCACTGCGATAATGTTGGAAACACCGGGCAAAGGTTGCGGAGACGGGGGCTGCTGACCAGGTTGGGCGTGCGTATGGCTCAAGGGATCACCTTCCAGACCGGCCGTCGAAGAAGGCCGAAACTCTGATTATACAAGCGTGTCACCCGTGGATCTGACGAGCCCCTGCCGTCGCTCATGCAACCTTCGCCTAGCGAATCGACACTCGCCATCCCTACACCGCGAGATAGCCGCCATCCACCGCCAGGGTCGCGCCCGTTACCCACGAAGATTCGTCGCTCGCAAGGTAAACGGCCATCCCGGCAAGGTCTTCCGGCTGGCCCAGTCGGCCGGCGGGATGCACCGATATCCGATCCCGCCGCACCACTTCCGGGTCGGCGGCCTTCCGCATGAGTTCTGCTGTCAGATCTATTTCGATAAAGGACGGGCAGATTGCGTTGACCCGGATCTTTTCGTGGCCATGATCGATGGCCATACACTTCGTAAGCAGAACTGTCGCGCCCTTCGAAGGCGCGTACGACGCACGGTTACGCGCACCGTTGATTCCGAGAACAGAGGCAACATTAATGATCGACCCTCCGCCCGACTTGCGCATATGGGGCAGGACTGCACGCGAAAGGAGCCATAGGCCGCGCACATTGATGCCGAATGTTTCGTCCCATTGCTCTTCGGTAATCTGTTCAGCTGTGCCGATATGTAAAATTCCGGCGTTGTTCACCAGGACGTTGAGTCCGCCGAGGCGAGTCGCAGTTTCCGCAAGAGTGCGATCGATGTCGCCCTGTTTTGACACGTCCGCGGCCAGCACCAGGGGTGAACCGCCTGCCTCTCGCGCGACCGATTCGAGGGGTTCCTCGCGCCGGCCGACCAGCGCAAGTTGTGCCCCTTCGCGGGCAAATGCCAAGGCGATGGCGCGACCGATGCCGGTGCCGGCGCCGGTAATGAGAGCGATCTTGTTCTTGAGGCGAGACACGGCAAACAATCTATCAGGTAGTGGAAAGTGATGGTGAACGCGAACTGCAGCCGGTGAATCAGGAAGGCGCTATCCATAGTCGCAGTCTCGCTGTGCTCCTCGAATGGAGGATTATGCTGGGCCCGCAGATGCACCCGTTGTGACGACGATCACACCGGTTCGGCTATGAGCGCTTGTTCTTCTCGCGGCGCTCCGTTTCCGCGCGCCAGATCTCCCGCCGGCGTCCCGCGTCGTCGAATCGCCGCCGCTGCTCTTCCGTCTCTGGAATCACGCCGGGCACCGGCAAGCGGCCGCCCTTGCCATCCACGGCTACAAAGGTCAGGTGAGCGGAGGCCACGTGCAGGCGCTTGCCCTGAATGTAGTTTTCCACCCACACCTTGACCCCCACTTCCATCGATGTCCGGAATACCCTGTTCACCGACGAACGCAGTATCACCAGCGACCCGACCTGCACCGGCACCAGGAAGTCGATGTGGTCCACCGACGCCGTGACCACGTAGCTTCGCGAGTGGCGGTGCGCAGCCAAGGCGCCGGCGAAATCGATCCACTGCATGAGCCGCCCGCCCAGCAGAGCGCCCAGCGGATTCGTGTCGTTCGGCAGAACGATCTCCGATACTTCAGATTGCGACTCGTGCACCGGACGCGGCGTCAGCACATCAGGTTCGTTCATGAAGGTCCTTCACTCTGGGGATGTGAGCAGACATTGTACTCAGCGAATTAGGACGTTGTCAGCGCGATCGCCACCAGCTTCAGGCGGCCTCTCACGCAATCGCAGCCCACTAGTGTAGTAATCTAGTTTTTCGCAACCATTCCGAGCCGAGAACCGCCATGGACCGCATCGCAATGCTCGAAGAGATCCTTTCCCAGAACCCGAACGATGCTTTCGCACGCTATGGTCTCGCGCTCGAGCATTCCAATCAGGGCAACGTAGAACTCGCCTTGGAGGAGTTCAGCAAGCTCCTTTCCGCTCACCCGGACTACACCGCGGGATATTTCATGGCGGCGCAGACTCTAGCTCGGGCGGATCGCGCCGCCGAGGCGCGGAAAATACTGACCGACGGCATCGCCTCCGCCAAGCGCACCGCCAATGCCCACGCGCAGTCTGAAATGGAAGCAATGCTTGCTGATTTGGGATAAAGCTACTCGGCAGGCTTGGCCAGTCGCAGCATCGCCCGCTCCACGACCCCGGGGAAAAGCTGGTACAGCTTGATCACGGGAATCATGGTCCAGGGAACGACAACTTCCCTTCTTCCCCTGCGGTAGCCCTTCAACGTCGCGCGTGCTACGCGCTCCACGGTAATGCCGCGCACGCTGGTTGGCCGCACCTTCTTCAGTTCCCGGCCGCGCACTGCATTTGCGCTGAACTCCGTTTGCACATAGCCCGGACAGACCGTCAGCACATAGACATTCCGTTTTCTGAGCTCGATCCGGGCCGCTTTCCCCATCGCATTCATGGCGAATTTGCTTCCTGAATAAGCCGCGCTGTAGGGCAAAGGCAGGTGACCTGCGACACTGGAAATATTGATAATCGTCCCGGAAGCCTGCGCTTTCATCACCGGAATCACCGCTTGCATCGCCGATAAAGTACCAAAGAGGTTCGTCTCAAACACATCGCGGCACGCGGCCATGTCCATCTGTGCCACGGAATCGATTAGTCCGTGGCCCGCATTGTTCACCCAGACGTCGATCCGCCCGAAGTGGTGTAGGGTGAGGCTGATGACGCGGTCGATCTCTTCGCGATTGCGCACGTCGCACGACATCGCCAGCGTCCGCTCAAGATGGCCTATCCGGGTGCGCGCCGTTTCCGCGCGCCCAGAGTCCCGCGACAGCAGCACGACCTTGGCTCCCTGATCTGCAAAGATCTTCGCGATACCCTCGCCGATGCCCATCGACCCCCCGGTAACAACCGCGATTTTTCCCGTGATTTTCATCCTTGGCTTTTAATTCCCATCCGCTCCGAAGTCAAGACCGCGCTGTACAATTCCGACGCGGTCATTTTCGTCCAGGCCGCCGATCGGTGGAGGTTTCGTGGGCTCTCTTCTCCCTCTATTCCCTCTGGACCTGGTCCTTCTTCCCGGCACACCCCTGCCGCTCCATATTTTCGAGCCGCGTTACAAAGAAATGATTGGAGAATGTCTGGAGCAAAAGAAAGTATTCGGCATCCTCCGGGTGTTGAGCGAAGGCTTGGCCGACATCGGCTGCACCGCAGAAGTCGTCGCGGTCACCAAAACCTACGATGATGGCCGCATGGATATCGTGACCCAGGGCCGCCAGCGCTTCGAATTGCTGGCAGTCAATCAGGAACGTGCGTTCTTGCGGGGTGAAATTCTCTATCTCCCCGACGAACCTCAAGCCCCCACCGCCGACGAGACCGCCCGCGCCATCGACCTGCACAAGCAGATCTTGGCGCTCGCCAACGCAGAACAGGATCTTCCCGATAGCGACGACTCACCCCTTTCTTACCATTTGGCCGGATCCTTGCCTCTCGACCTGGATTTCAAACAAAAAATGCTTGCGCTCCGATCCGAGGCCGAGCGCATGCGGACTATCATCGTGTATTTTGAAAGCGTCCTTCCCTCTCTGCGCCGAGCTGTCCAGGTTCGCCAAAAAGCGGGCGGCAACGGCCACGCTCACTGAGACCTCCCGCGTCTTACCCCACCCAAAAAGGCCGTGCGCCCCGCGAGCGTATAATCTGTCACAAGTTGCCTTCGGGGGTTCCCATCATGAGTTTTCCTCGCACTCTGGGTGAGCTGCGCCACAGTCCTTTCTCTGAACCACGTTTGCGGGACCGGCGCGTCAAGGATGAGTTGCGCGAAAACCTGGTGGCCAGACTCCGTAGCAAAGAGCCGGTGTTCCCCGGCATCGTCGGGTACGACGACACGGTCGTGCCACAAATCGTAAACGCCATTCTCTCGCGCCACAACTTCATCCTGCTGGGCCTGCGCGGCCAGGCAAAGAGCCGCATCCTCCGGGCGTTAACCGGACTCCTCGATCCGCACTTGCCCTACATCGCCGGATGCGAGATCCACGATAGCCCGTATTCACCCATCTGCCGCCGTTGCCGCGACGAAATTGCCCAGCATGGCGACCAGACCCAGATCGCCTATTTGACGCCGGAAGAGCGCTATGTCGAAAAACTCGCGACCCCCGACGTCACCATCGCCGACCTGATCGGCGATATCGATCCGATCAAGGCAGCGCGCGGCGGACACGAGCTCAGCAGCGAACTGACCGTCCACTACGGGTTGTTGCCGCGTGCCAATCGTGGAATCTTTGCCATCAACGAGTTACCCGACCTCGCAGGAAAGATCCAGGTCGGCTTGTTTAACATCATGCAGGAAGGCGACGTTCAGATTAAGGGATATCCCGTCCGCCTTCCCCTCGATGTTGCCATGGTGTTCAGCGCCAACCCGGAGGACTACACGGCCCGCGGGAAAATCATCACACCCTTGAAAGACCGCATCGGCTCTGAGGTCCGCACCCACTACCCCGCGACCGTTGAAGAAGGCATCACGATCACCGCGCAGGAAGCCTGGACCCGCCGCGACGGCTACCAGTTGCACTTGCCCAAATACGTCCAGGAAGTGATCGAGCGTGTCGCGTTTGCCGCGCGCGAGGACAAGAAGATCGACAAGCGTTCGGGGGTCAGCCAGCGCCTGCCAATCTCGGCGACTGAGAACGTAATCTCCAACGCTGAGCGCCGTGCCATCGCCAACGAAGAAAAGACCGTCGTACCCCGCATCAGCGACATATACGCCGCCCTGCCCGCGATCACCGGCAAACTCGAACTGGAATACGAAGGCGAAATGAAAGGCGCGGATCACGTGAGCCGCGAGTTGATCCGGCTCGCCATCGCTAAAACCTTCGACGAATATTTCAGCGGCGTTGACATGCGGCAGATCGTTCAGTGGTTCGACCTCGGCGGCGAAATCCAGGTCGCGGACAGTGCCGGGTCGCGCGACGTGCTGGCCCATATAAAAACCATCCAAGGCCTCACGGAGAAGCTCAGCGCGTTGGGAGTTTCGGCCAGAGAGCCGGTGGAATCGCAGGTCTCCGCCGCCGAATTCATCTTGGAAGGCCTCCACGCCCACAAACGCATTGGGCGAAACGAAGAACGAGTGTTCACGGCCGGGGAGAAGCAACCAAAGAAACCGGAGCAGCGCACGTTTGACCGCGAAGAGCCATCGCGAGGTCGAAGACCGTACAACTAGCTTCTAGCGAGGTCGTTTGCTTCACGATGCCCAGTGGCGAACAACTCGCGTTGGGAATCCAGTGGTTTTTCCGAGCGAGAACTAACCACCGCGAACTGCTCTTGACCACCAACCCTAAGCCGACGACCGACGATCAAGAGCCGACGACCGTTTTATGAAACGCATCCGCTACACCAAGTACGTGCCTGACCCAGCCGGTGAGATGAGCATGGAAGACTTGCTCAGCGCACTCTCGGACTATTTCCTGCAAAGTGGCTTCCAGAACTACATGTTTTACGAGATGCCCGATGGCGAGCAGTCGCTCGACGCGCTTCGCCAGGCAATCGAACAAGCCCTTCTAGAGGGCGACCGCTTCGACGAAGAAATGAGGGGACGTCTGCAGCAAATGCAGCTGGAGGGCGCCCTCGATGAGCTCATCGAAAAGCTCATCGAGCGCCTGGAGCAGGAGGATTTCATCTCGATCGAGGATCCCCCGGACCCGTCCCAGCCGTCCTCGGCCGCCGGCCAAGTGGGCGAAGGCCAACAACAAACAAAGTTCGAGATTACCGACAAGAGCCTGGATTTCCTTGGCTACAAGGCTTTGCGCGATCTGCTGGGGTCCCTCGGGAAATCGAGTTTCGGCCGTCATGACACGCGCGACATGGCCACCGGGGTCGAAACCAGCGGCGCATCCAAGATTTACGAATTCGGCGATACGCTAAACCTCGACATCACGGCCACGCTCTCGAGCGCCATACAGCGCGAAGGCCTGACGCTGCCGCTGAACATCGAGTATTCCGACCTGAACGTCCACCAGTGCGAATACCAGTCTTCGTGCGCGACTGTCCTCATGCTCGATTGCTCGCACTCGATGATCCTCTATGGCGAAGATCGCTTCACCCCCGCGAAGAAGGTCGCGATGGCGCTATCGCAGTTGATCCGCACCCAGTATCCCGGAGACTCGCTCTCGCTAGTCCTGTTTCACGATTCTGCCGAGGAAGTGCCCCTAGCGCAGCTGGCACGCGTGAAGGTTGGCCCCTACTACACCAACACTCGCGAGGGCTTGCGGGTCGCGCAACGCATCCTGCAACGCCAGCGCAAGGACATGAAGCAGATCGTTATGATCACCGACGGCAAGCCTTCCGCCCTTACTATGGACGATGGCCGGATCTACAAGAACGCCTTCGGGTTGGACCCGCTCGTGGTCGGCCAAACGCTGG
The DNA here is from genome assembly GCA_035567435.1 of Terriglobales bacterium. Classification (GTDB taxonomy): domain Bacteria; phylum Acidobacteriota; class Terriglobia; order Terriglobales; family Acidobacteriaceae; genus Gp1-AA133. The sequence continues at coordinate 29,774 of DATMPS010000084.1, forward strand.
AAGAAGTCTCGAAGTGCAAGCGCGCTGGCGTACTGATCAACACCTTCATGCTTGCGTCAGATTATGGCCTGGTGAATTTCGTGCAGAAAGTCACTGAGATGTGTCGCGGTAAGGCCTACTTCACTACGCCCTACACCTTGGGACAGTACCTGCTCATGGATTACATGTCGCGGAAGACGAAAACGATTCACTAGCTGGGAGCTCTCAGCTCTCAGGCGTCAGCATTCAGCATCTGGCTCTCCAGTCAGTCTTTCTTCTCCGCTTGCACCGCAGCTTCCGCGGCCTGGAATCCGATTCGACTGTGCGTCCCGTCACAAAACGGCTTATTCACGCTGGCGCCGCAGCGGCATAGGGAAAATGCAGGCTTGCCGGTCAGGTCGTAGGGATTGCCGTTCGCATCGACCAGTTCGATGGACCCTTCCGGAGCTTCCACTCGGTACGGGCCATTCGGCCGGACCGTAATCTTCACTTGAGCCACACACACCTCCATTGAGAGATTGCTGGTGTTTTAGCAGGAATGTTGGATTGAACCTACGATAACACGCGGCGTATCTCCTACGCCGCCGCCCACCCTACCGAAGGCAGGCTTCGGTAAAGCTGCAGGTATTCGTCGATCATGCGCTTGTGGTTGTAGCGGTCACGCGCCCGCTGGTAGGCGCGATTGGCGTACGCCCGGCATTTCTCCCGATCCTCGGTGAGCTCGCGAATGGCCGTCGCCAGGCTCTCCGCATCATTGGTGCGGAAGTACACCGCATCCTCACCCCAGATCTCACGGAAGCTCGGAATATCGTTGGCCACGATCGCGCAGCGCGATAGCGCCGCCTCCAAAGGCTCCATCCCAAAAGGCTCGTAACGAGCCGTCGCCGCATACACCGCTGCGCGGCTGTACAGGTTCCGCAGTTGCGCCTCGGTCTGAGGTCCCTTGAGCGACACACACAGCTGGTCGGTCGAGACTTTGACGTCCGCGCGAATGGGAATCCGCGCCGCGTTCACCGGCTGTTCCGACCCCACGATGCACACCGAAAGCGGGTGTTCATGCTGGGTCAGCAAATGCACTTGCCGGCTGGCGTCGAGCAGCCTCCCCACCGCCAGAACCGAATCCTCTTTGCTGACGTAGGGATTAAAGAAAATCGGATTCCTGCCGTTATAGATCACCTGCTCTCGGCTCACCTGCACATACGACATGTGGAGGGCATCCAGCATGGCCGACGACGGTGCCACCACCGCGGTTGCGCCCAGCAGTCCGCGCACCACAGCTTCCCGATACCGATTCAGCCAGCGCGCCGACTTAGGCTCGTGACCATGTACGGCCAGCCACCAGGTGACCAGGTCGCCATGCGCTACCACCACCCGCGGCACATCCACCCGCAGATCCCCATAACAGAACTGGTTCAGATGTAAAACATCTGGCTGGATCTCCTGCACCAGTCCCGCCAGATAGGCAGCCGAGTCCTCGTAATCCTGTTCGCCTTCATGCATCCATTCCAGGCGGAACGCGGTCGGACGATAGTCCAGGCCATGCAGGCTGTCCATCCAGGCGGTCTGTTCGGGAAGAGGGACTTCGCCAAAGCTCACCAGCGTCACCCGCAAGCCTCGGCTCACCAGGCCGCTGACCAGTTCGCGGGTGTAAGTCCAAACGCCGGAGATCGTATCGGTGGTGACGAGAACATGCATAGGGTCGTAGGATCTTCCAAAACCACAGCGGACACGGCTCCGCGCCAGAATGCACTTGCTGTATTTTATTCGGGAGACTAGCCGCTTTGCAGTATTTATTCTGACGCGGGATCGAAACTCCTGCCGGGAATGGGCGAAACGGACCTTCGTACCGAGGCCCCTAAACTTGCGGTCTAATCTCCATAAGCACTGCCCTTTCAACATCTTCAATTGGGAAAAAACTGCATTCTTCTGGAAAATATTCTGTATTGACCACTGGCGCACAAGGGGTTTAGGGTGAGCGCAATGGCACAACTCTTGGCGTTTTTGTCGCCGGAACTGGCCTTGTGGCACGGCAATGTGCGCGTCCCGACCTCGCACAGGAGGTAGATTCAAGTCTGGCCGCTCAGTTGCAGTCGCAGCTGAGCGCGCGCAATTCGGTCCCGTCTTATTGCATCGCATTACGAGCCTAGCGGTTTCGCCACTTCTCTGCTCCTAACGCTTTGACTTCCGTTTCCTGCGGTCTTCACCAGTTAGTTCTCGCCCCGGCCATCGTGCCGGCGGCGCGAGGCGGGAACAGGTTCTTCAGACAGGAGAACGAACATGGCTGATTTCTATCAAATGGGAGTCATCGCCACCTTGCATCGGTTGGGCGCTGGCGACGTGGGAATCATCGAAAGACAACTGGAGTATTTCTCCCGCCAACAGCCCATCGCGCTGGTGCTACCCGCCCTCTATTCTGAGTTTGAGAAGGCGGCCATGGATACTATGCTGGCCGAACTGAGCCAGGCCTCCTACGTGCGACAGTTCGTACTGTCCCTGGCGCAGGCAACGCAAGAGCAATTTGAGGATGTGCAACGGCGCTTGAGCATCCTGCCTGGGGACGTGCGGGTGCTCTGGCACGACGGCCCGCGCATGCAGCGCCTGTACAAGACACTCGAAGAGAACCGCCTGCGCATCGGACCGGACGGCAAGGGCCGACAATGCTGGATGGCCTACGGCTACGTTCTCGCCAGCCGAAGAGCTTCGGTAATCGCGCTACACGATTGCGACATCGTGAACTATAGCCGCGAAATGCTGGCGCGCCTCTGCTATCCCGTTGTGCACCCGGACATTGGGTTTGAATTCAGCAAGGGTTATTACGCCCGCCTGAGCCACCAGATGCACGGGCGGGTAACCCGCCTGCTGATGACGCCGGTGATCCGCGCCCTGCAGTCGATTGTGGGCCATCTCCCCTTCCTCATGTATCTGGACAGCTTCCGCTATCCACTGGCAGGCGAGTTCGCCATGCAGGCGGACCTTGCGCGTGTCAACCGCATTCCTTCGGACTGGGGTCTGGAGGTCGGAGTTCTGGCCGAGGTGTACCGCAACTGCTCCATCCGCCGAATCTGCCAGGTCGATATCGCCGACAACTACGAGCACAAGCACCAGGAACTATCGCAGGGGGACCCGTCGAAAGGCTTGATGAAGATGGCCATGGACATCTCCAAGGCACTCTTCCGGATTTTGGCAGCGGAGGGCGTGAAGTTCGACGTGGGCTTGATGCAGACTCTCCTGGTCCGCTACCAGCGTATGGCGGAAAACAGCATCAGCCGCTACCACGCCGACGCGATGATTAACGGGTTAATTTTCGACCGCCATGAAGAAGAGACCGCGGTGGAGACTTTTTCCCAGGCCCTGAAGATGGCCACCGACGAGTTCTTCGCCGACCCGCTGGGCACACCTCCAATTCCAAACTGGATGCGAGTCAGCGCGGCCTTGCCTGGCTTCCTGGAAGATCTGCGCGAAGCCGTGGACGCCGACAACGTGGCGACTACGAATCTGGTCGGAATGACTGCGCAGACTGCGCAGCCGTTAGCCCACAAGGAGACTGCGTGAAGCAACGTGGACGATCTATTTCCAACTGAACTAACGGCGCATCTCGAGCAGATCGGGGAGGCGGATATCGTCGTGGGCATCCCCAGCTACAACAATGCGCGCACGATCGGACACGTGGTTCGCGCCGTATCTGTGGGCCTGGCCAAGTACTTCCCGACGCGCCGGTCGGTGATCGTAAACTCCGACGGCGGCTCCAAGGACAATACCAAGGAAGTCGTCCTGGATGCCGAGAGCGGCGCGGATGACTTGCTCTTGGTCTCGCACCCGGTTCAGGCCAGCCAGCGCATCAGCACGCCCTATCACGGCCTCCCCGGAAAAGGCAGCGCCTTCCGCACCATCTTTGCAGTGGCGAAGCGGCTGAACGCGAAAGCCTGCGTTGTCGTCGACTCCGACTTGCGCAGCATCACTCCCGGCTGGATCGAGCTTCTTGCGCAACCGGTGCTCGAGTACGAGTACGACTACATCGCCCCCTACTACCACCGTCATAAGTACGACGGAACCATCACCAACGGGATCATTTATCCCATGACACGCACTCTCTACGGGAAATCCGTGCGCCAGCCAATCGGCGGGGAATTCGGTTTCTCCGGCAAGCTCGCCGCCCGCTACCTGGAAAAAGATGTCTGGGATACCGACGTCGCCCGCTTCGGCATTGATATCTGGATGACCGTGACCGCCATTGCCGAGGGCTTCCGGGTCGGCCAGGCCTATCTTGGTGCCAAGATCCATGACGCCAAAGATCCGGGCGCCGACTTAACCAGCATGTTCCGGCAGGTCGTCGGTTCCTTCTTTAGCCTGATGGAAAGCTACGATGGCGTCTGGAAGAACATCCATTCCTGCGAACCCGTGCCCATGTTCGGATTCCCATTCGAAGTAGGCGTGGAACCCTTGACCGTGAACACCGACCGCATGATTCATGCTGCACAGCAGGGTGTAAGTGACCTGCGGGAGATTTATAGCTCTTTTCTTTCCCCGCAGACTCTGGTCGATCTGACGAATTTTGTTCATCGCAATGGTCAAGGCTTTCACATCCCTGACCCCCTTTGGGTCCGCATGATCTATGAAGCTGCGGTGGCATATCGTCATCGCCTTCTGGATCGCGATCACCTGTTGCAATCCCTGGTGCCGCTCTATCTGGGTCGCACCGCCTCGTTCGTTCTGGAGGTGACGGAAAGTACCGCACCGCAAGTCGAAGAACGCATCGAAACGCTTTGCCAGGTATTCGAGACCGAAAAGCCCTACCTCGCTCAACAATGGGACGCCGCTGGAAAGGAGAACCTTCATGCGCAGCCTGTTTGACCGGATGTTTGTCGACCCCTTCCATCGTCTCGCGGATCAGTCCGCCCAGGTCGTACCGATCCTCATCATGGTGCTGGTCACGCTGGTCGTCGGTGGCTTTTTCGCCTTTGTCTTCCGGTGGCTCACCTACCGTCTCCTGCACTTGGCCCGCTTCGACCAGCTGGTGCAACGTACGGGATTCGCGAGCATCATCGACCGCACCGGGGTGTTCCGCTCGCCAAGCGATCTGGGGGCGCGCTTCGTGCAGGCCCTGGTGTGGCTGCTCACGGTCCTCTTCGCCCTGAATGCAGCCGACACCCCCGCCAGTGTCAACCTCGTCCGGAGGTTCGTGGATTACGTTCCCAACCTGCTCGCGGCTGGATTGGTTCTTCTACTGGGTGTCGTGGTCAGCCGCATGGTCGCGCGTAGCGCCTTGCTTGCGGCCGTCAATGCGCAATGGCCGGCGGCTCGCTTGATCGCCGGCGGAGTGCGGGTCCTGGTCATGACCCTCGCCGTGGTCATTGCCCTGGAACAGCTTCACGTTGGCAGCGTGCCCCTGCTGGTGGCCTTCGCGATCGTGTTCGCCGGCATCATCTTCGCGCTCGCGATTGCCTTCGGCCTGGGTGCGCGCGACATGGCTCGGCAGTGGCTCGAAGCCAAGGTTCGGTCGTCAGTCGCGGAAGAAGAGGTCTTTCGCCATCTCTGAACCAACCCGCACCCTCGTTTTCACCGACCTCGACGGCACTCTTCTCGATCACCACTTCTATTCGTGGGAGGGTGCCGGTCCCGCACTCGCCGAGTTGCGCCGTCGCGGTGTGCCGCTCATTTTCTGCACCAGCAAGACCCGGGCTGAGGTCGTCGCACTGCGGCGAACGATTGGCAACACCCACCCCTTTATCGTCGAGAATGGTGGAGCGATCGTAATCCCGGCAGGCTATTTTCGATCGGTCGCGCCTGCGGCGGCGCGGGCGAAAAACTACACCCTGATGCTTGGTCGACCCTATGAGGAGCTCATTCGTGGACTACGCGAGATCGCTCAGCGGTCCGGCGTCGATGTCTGTGGGTTTCACCAAATGACCGCGGAAGCCGTGGCCCGAGCCACGGGCCTCACGTTGCGAGAAGCTCGCATGGCCCAGCAACGGGAAGCCGGCGAGCCATTCATCTTTCGAAATGCAAGCGCCGCAGGAATTCGGAATTTTCGTCGCCTGGCGCACAAGTGCGGCTACTCGGTTCAGAAAGGCGGCCGCTTCTGGCATTTTGCCGGTGGCCACGACAAAGGCCTTGCAATGAGCGCGCTGATTGGCTTTTACCGCGTCGCTTGGGGCACTCGCATTCGCACCATCGCCCTCGGCGATAGTGGCAACGACCTGCTCATGCTGCAGCTTGTCGACCTGCCGATCCTGATGCCCAAGCCCAACGGGAGTTTTGCCAAAGAGGTCACCGCGAAGATACCCCATGTCGGGCGGGCGAAACAGCCGGGATCTGCAGGCTGGGGCCACGCCCTCCTGCAAGCCCTTGGCGGAAGCGGAAAAGTCACTCAAAAAAACAAGCTGCGTACGGGCCGGACGCCGGACCAGACCCGCCCACTTCAATCGCGCCGTTGACAAGAGCGACCTACTCCACGACTCCCAGATGCGTCCGAATATGACATGCCAGGTCGTGCAAGACCTTGATCTTGTCTGCAGCCGGCGTGGGCACTCCCGGCACCGAGAGCAGAGACCGCCAGATCGCAGGAAAGCAGAAGGGCCGTGACACCCTCCTTCAAATTCGCTCCACATCCCTCGCTCGGCGGAATGTCGTGCAACCTGCTCCTCCTGGTGCCGGCGGCCCATCGCGGTCGTCCTTCGTCGCACTCGCTAGGGAGCTGCGGCGAGAATCCATGAAGGCTTACGGCACGCCGAATCGGGAATCGGTTCCAGAACCGCCAGAGGACGCGCCATCACGCCCCTTACACAAAAGGTAATTTCCAGTTTGAACGAATAATTCCGGGATGGCGAACCAGGTATCCGGTGCTTGATCTTCGCCTTAAGCGGTAATATGTTTATGGCAGATGGTACATTTATGGCAGATGCCGCGCTCCACCAAAGCGGAAAGGGCTCAACACCTGAATGCCGCTCGTGGTCTGCTGCAACGTCAAGTTGCGCGCCCCGAAGCCGTTCGACGGCTGTCACGCGAGTTCGATTTATCAGAGCGTCAAGCATATCGCTATCTGGAAGAGGCCTCCCAACTCGAGCAAGCAGTCGAAATTCCCGAAGGCACGGTACCCGTCACCTTGAAGCTTCCGCCAACCACGGTGGAATTGCTCCGGCAATATGCGAGAAGCAACGGTCTGACCATCGGAGCCATCGTGACCGGCGCGTTGCATGCCTTTCTGCGCACCCTAAAGAGGCATGGCTGAGCCGCATCGAAAAAGCGGCCCATTTCGAATCCAAGATTTCCTATTCATTTGATCGCCTGCTTGAGCCGAAGCTCGCGCAGGCTTACGACATTCTGGTTCCACGTCGCGAGCGCCCTGTCGGCGTGCGCGTGAAGGAGTTCGACGATGAGAATGGCGGCGATCTACGCGCGGGTTTCCTCCGAGCAGCAACGCGAGGAGAACACGATTGCGAGTCAGACGGCGTCGCTAGCTCGAGTTCGCCCACAGCCACGAGCTGGAGGTACCCAAAGAATGGGTCTTCGAAGATGAGGGCTGTCGCGGAGCCATCCTGGAGCGGCCAGGTTTGGAGCGGGTGCGGGACCTCGCTGCTGAAGGGCAAATCCAGGTTGTGCTCGCCTACTCGCCCGACCGCTGGAGCCGCGAGTATGCTTACCAGATTCTGCTGATCGAGGAATTTGCTCGCCACGGAGTCGAGACGCGGTTCGTAAAGTCGCCACAAGGTGGCAGCGCCGAAGATCAACTCCTGGTTCAGTTCCAAGGCATGATCGCTTAATATGAACGAGCGCAGATCTTGGAGCGCTCGCGTTGTGGCAAGCGACACCGGGCGCAATCGGGCGAGGTCAGCGTGATGAGCGGCGCTCCGTATGGCTATCGTTATATTCGCAAGACCGACGAGGTGCCCGCCGCGTACATAATCGATGAGGCCGAGGCGCGTGTAGTGCGGCGCGTGTATGAGATGTACACCGTCAAGGCACTCAGCATCGGGGAGATCACGCGGCAGCTGAACCGAGAAGGCGTCCCGACTCGTAAGGCTGCTCGTTGGGAACGCTCGGTGATCTGGGCTGTACTGCGCAACCCCCCTATCGCGGCCTCGCTTGCTTCGGCAAGACCCACATCTCTGCACGGACGCGGGTTATGCGCCCACAGCGAAGGCGGGGTGTTACGATGCCCAGCACCACAGCCGCGCACGAACGCCCGCGCGAAGAGTGGATCGGGATTCCTGTGCCAGCCCTGGTGACAGAAGAAAGCTTTGCCCGTGCCCAAGAGCTGCTCCAGCAGAACAAGATACGATCCCGCCGGCGCACCATCGCACCTAGTGTCGTGCAGGGGCTGGTCGGCTGCGCGAAGTGTGGCTACGCCTTCTCGCGAACCTCGACGCAAACCAGCGCCCGCAAGATCCACTACTACCAGTGCATTGGCTCCCAAGGCTGGCGGAAACTCGGCCCGGTTTGCGACAACGGCCGCCTCGTCCGACAAGTGCTCCTCGATCAGATCGTTTGCGCTGAGGTGATCCGGCTGTTGGAAGACCCAGCTTTGATCAAGCAGGAACTTGATCGTCGGCTGGTAGCAGCGCGTACCTCTGATCCCACCAGAAAACGTGAGCAAAGTCTGGACAGGGAGTTGACCCAGGTTGGTAAAGGCATCGAACGACTGCTCAATGCTTATCAGGAAGAGCTCTTGTCGATTGAGCAGCTGCGTGAGCGCATGCCCGCATTGCGTAAGCGCCAACAGGCACTCCGTGCTGAGCTGCAGGCGATCGCCGACCAGACCAACGACCGCGCTGCATTCTTGCGCTTGGCAGAAACCCTCACAGGATTCCTTGCCGCTTGCGCAGCGCTGCTGAAACGCTTAGTGTCATGGAACGTCAGAGAATCGTGCGACTCCTGGTTAAGGAGGTGTTGATCGGCGAAGATACAATCACCATTCGCCACAGCATTCCGATTCCTTCGGGTCCACCCCAAAACGGAGGATCGGAGTCGCCAGGGGGTCAAGATTACCTTTTGCGTAAGGGGCGTGTTCACTCCCTATTTGGGAACTATAGCGGTCCAATCTGGGAATACAGAAGTGCGGTCGTCACATGGATGTGTGACGTGTAACCATGGTTGACCCCTGGCCTACCGCTTGGGATAAGGATGATTTTGGCGCCGGGAAACCGGAGAATCCGCTCTATTCGTGAAGTGGTATCGGTTCCGTCAGCCGGAACGTAAGTCGCCGCTCCGGGCCCACGGTCACGTCCGTCATGCCCGTCGTGAGCTCATCACCGTTCTTGCCCTCAGTCGGTGACGCGCCCCCGATCGGGTACCCATGGCTGCCGGGCACAGAGGCCCCCATAAGCGTACCGCGGCCAGGCTGGTTTCCGGCCAGAGTGACGTTCCTCTTCCGCGGCGACACCCCTTTTACAAAAGTGCTGGAACTCTGCGCCAACGAGGATTGCCCACGGAGCGAGATCGAGTGCAGCGTCAACCGCAGATATCCCGCAGACTCCGCGAGCTCCGCCGCCCTGGCTTCCATAATGCGCCCGGTCACGGGCGCTCCTCGCTCAGCAAGAACCTGCCCATTCACCACGATGGGTTCGTCCAGCACGGCGTCAAAGGGATCGCCTGAATGTGCCGTGGCACTGGAAAGGGTCGCTTGGAGGTGAACCGTCACCGGAGTTCCCGAAGGGACGTGAGCTCCCGGAGGAATGACCGCACTTGTCGGTGAAATCCCGCCGCTTTGCCCTTCCCGTTCGAAGGGGAGATGTTCTTCCGCTCTGGCTGGGCCCGAGGAAACTGCCGTCGGGACAGCCGACTGGTGGCCACACCCCACCAGCAGCATCAATCCGAGAGCGAGCGCCGGGCACCCGGCTTCCCAAGCCTTCACGCGATTGATCTTCAGCCGGACACCTCGAGCGCACAAGTCGCAAGGGAGATGCCAACCCTCGCTGTTGAAGCTACAGGCACTTACGAGGCCCTACCGAATTTTTCCGTGTATTTCCTTCGCATCACCCCAGCAGGATTGGCTAAGCCCTGACTGGGCCATTCCGGCATCGGCATAGGGGGACAGGTCACCCCGCCTCCCCCGCCACACCCTCGAGAAAACCTCGGCTACGAACCTGCTCTCGCTAGGATTGGGGTTAGCTGAACCGAATATCCGAGCATCGCCAACTGCGTGACGAGCCTTTGCTTCCGCCGTTTCAGCGTGAGCGCGCTCACCGCGGGCCCGTACTCAACATTCTCGACAGCTTCGTGTAGTACCTTCCCGATCAATCGACATAAGCGGTGAGCGATTGCCCAGACTGCCTTCGCATAACCTAGACGAGGAGATAAGCGTTTGAACACGATTTGCAGGTAACAGTCTCGCTTGCGCACGGCGGCGTGGGCTAATTGGTTCAGCCGGCGGCGCATCGCACGGTTCCCTTTAGCGGACCGGTTGCTGCTGCACTCCGCGCTCTCCTGGAGTCCGGGGCACACTCCCACCCATGACGCCAGTTGCCCAGCTGACGGAAAGGTCTCCGCACGAGGACCGATCTCGGCGATGATTTGCTGAGCCGAGTCAACGCCCAAACCGGGCAGCTGCGAAAGCCGAACTACGGCGTCTTGATGTGCCTTCATGGCTTCCGCGATCATGCTCTCCAGCTCGGCGATTTGCCCTTCGATCAGATTCAAACGTTCCAGATACAGTTTCAACAGCTTTCGGTGCAGAGGCCGGATCCGTTTCACCAGCTGCGATGGCGCGCAGAATACGTTCGCCACTGGCTCCTAGTAGATCGCTGACCACGCTGGACAGTTTGATTTGACACTCTTCCAGAAGACTCTCTAGTTGACTCTGCAACCGGACCGATCCCGCCTCAGTTGATATTTGGTGCGGGTCAAAGTGCGCCAACCCCGTTGCTCCGCGTCGGGAACGTAACTCAAAATCAACTCGTCGCTCAGGAGTCGGCTGCTGCGCTTCGCGTCCCGAAAGTCGGTTTTCCGCCCGTGAGGACCGCGATTCGACCGGGCTTGCGCCAGCCACAGCTGAAACTGTCCTTCCCGCTCGAGACATACTGGTTTCCAATATTGCGCAGTGGATTCCATCACGACTTCCTGGACGGCGCGTTCTTGCAACCATGGCGACAGTTTCTGCAGTTCGGAGATCGTGGTACCAAACCGACGACCCTCGAACTGCAGTTCCCGGTCTCTGGCATTTGCAACTACAACTGCCAGCATTCTCTTGTGTACGTCGATGCCGGCCACATAATAGGCTGTGTTGTCCATCCTCCACCCTCCCGGGCTCGGAAGCGGAGAACGCACGTATGACCTTCCAAATGCACCCTCACCTGCTACCGCTGGACCCCAGTCGGCGCACACTCATCGGCTCAATCATGCGTTCCAGATCAAACACCACCACGGCCTCAACTCATCCAGTGTGACAACGACCTTCTACCCCTTCATGCCCAGCCATCATCATACGATCGGCTCAAGACCATTTTCATTGCTATTGGCGGGCCGACAACGGCCCATAGAAACACCACCGTACATGCGGGTCCGCATACGGCGGTTCGGCGGGTTAAGCTTGAGGCCGCACGACCAGGGGTGGAAGCCCGAGCTTGGCAAAGTAGGCATTCGGCAGAGCAATGTCCAGGGCGCGCGAGTGGGCGATGCGCCACGGGCCGTGAGGACTCCCGGCGGTTTGCGCCGCCAGGTCCTTGTTCACATTCCGTTCGCTCGCCCGCCACCGTAGGCCTCGTACCCGATTCTTGTTCATCGGCTCGCGTCTTTGCTCCACGCTTCTTTCAGGCCCCGCCTCAAGGAGAGTGTTATTTCGCCCTTGCGCTTCGCTAACCCTTCGTCTCCATCAGACTGGGTAGAGGACTTGCACCTCCTAGCTGTTGCACATGCTCGGCACACAAACAAAGCCCGAAGGGGTGTTTCCCCTTCGGGAGTAACTTCCGGAAAGGCCAACCTACTTCTTCTTGGCTGGTTTCTTCGTGACCTTCTTTGCCGGAGTCGCCTTCTTGGCGGCTTCCCTACCGCCGATCAGTGTCAACGAATCCGTGGCATTGAACGGGTAGTGCCGCACGGACGTTTGAGTCTGGCCCCCTGTGTTCAACGTGATGTCCACCCGGCGATTGCTCGCCCAGATGATGGTCTTCATGTTGCGCAACACTCGGGCCCGCTCCTCTTTTGTTAGGTCCTGGTTCTCGTCGACCGACGCCTTGACCTCGGCCGCAGTCAGGTTGTGCTGATCGCCCAGAGCCTTGGTTTCGATATTCACCTCCGGAACGCCATTCGAGACGAGGTAGCTCTTCACTCTCGCGACGCGTCGCTCCGAGAGTGCCTGATTGTATGGGACGGAGCCGCGCACATCAGCGTGTCCTTCGAGCGTCAAGTGAGCATCCGGCTTGGCTTCAAGATACTTCTTGAAGTCCGTGGCCAGGGTCAGCAGTGTTTGTTCCTGACTCGGAACCAGTCCGGCGTTGGGATCCTTCACCGTCGGTTGCGCAGTCGGGAAATACACGCTGTGGAGTGCGAGCCGAGCCTCCAACTGCTTGTCCACCACCGGTGGCGGAGGAGTTTCGACCATAGCCTGCGAGGAAGCATTCGTTGCCAGGCCACGCGAATCGGTACAAGTCGCGTTAACCGTGATCGCGCCCGGAGACGCTCCCGTTGTGGTCAGCGTCGCAACATTGCCATTGCCGGAAACGCTGCCGCCGCTGGAACTCCAGCCCGAAACCGTCACCGGTACACCGTCGGGACTGGTGCAGGAGCAGGTGACCGTCACCGGTGTACCCGCCTGCCCGGTCGTGGGACTCGCCGAACAACTCATCGTCGGCGGATTCTTCGGCGGCTCTTTCACCGCATAATTCGCGGTACAACTTGCTTCACCGTTCTTCTTCACCTTGGGATCGGTGATATGCGAAGTCACGGTATAGTTGCCGCCAGCCACGCCCTTTGTGTCGATCGTGGCCGTGCCGTCCTTGCCGGTTACCGGTCCGCCATTGCCACTCCAGGCGTAGCTCAACGTGTGTTTGGGATTGAAGTTGCTCCCCGTCGCGGTCGCCGTCACCGGCTCACCTTGCATGACCTCCGCATGATCCACCGAGCAACTCGCTGTCGGCGCTACCGGGGGTGCTCCGCCGAAGTTCAGCACGACACCCGTACGCAGCCGCGCGCCCTCAAAGGTGGGACGCCGCAGGTCGGGCTGGCTCGGAGATACTTGCGCAGCGAAGTTGTGGCGTGCCCATTGATAATCCGCTTCAATCACGCGGATACTCAGGTGCTTGATGATGTTGAGATCGATGCCCCCGCCCAGAATCGCACCAACACCTGTGCGTGCGCCAAAACTGGAGGTGTTCAGGTGATTGGCGCTTAGCAGGGTGTGCACGAAGAGATTAATGCCCTCTCCACGATACGTCGCCCGTGGACCGAGCGAGTAGGTGCTGAAATCGTTTCCACTCTTGTAGTTCGCCCCGAAGTCTCCTTCCAGCGCGAAGTTGGGGTGGAAGTTGTAACCTAGGGCCAGTCCGAATCCATCCGGCATGCTGGGCAGCTTAAGCGGCAGAACTCCCCCGCTCCCGTTCGGCCCGCCGGGAATATTCCCCCCCGGGTTCAACCATTGGTAGCCCGCGAACAGATCCACCTTGGGCGGATTTTGTTGATCTTGCGCCAGCACCACATTCGCGCTCAGTACGGAACATACCGTCAAGAAAAAACACAGCCAGAAAGTTTTATTACCGCATGGATATCGACAAACCGACATGTGAATCCTCCGGAACTAGACTGTTCCCTTTCTAGGATCGTGACCAACCGCGAGTCATGAGAAACGGCATGAGACAAACGCCAAGACGGGGTTTTGTGTGACTCGAGATTTTACAGCAACTACTCGGCGAGCGACACGTGGAGTTCCGAATATTACTCGATTCCGAACCAGCGATTACAATGGTTACATCCCGCGAAGTCGGCGGGTTCTGCGAGTTGTCTCAGTTTGATATTCAGGATTTGGAAGAGTTCGTCTATCTCGAGGTGAAATGCTTCTGAGGCCCCCGCAGAACGACCCGATTCACCTGGTCCCATTCTTTGTGAGACTGTGCTAGGAATCCCCATAATGGAAATTACGCCCTTATGAGCCAAGAAAAAGTCTTGATCGTCGAAGACGAAGAAAACGAGCGCAGCGGTCTGGCTGAGGTACTCTCCGCCTGGGGATATCGGGTCGAGACGGCCGCTGACGGCATGGAGGGATGGGACAAGATCACCCAGTGGTCTCCCGCCATCATTGTCACCGACCTTAAAATGCCCCGCATGGGCGGCATGGAACTCCTCGAGCGCCTCGCCGAAAGCCCGAGCAGCCAGACCGTAGCCGTGATCGTGATGACCGCCCAGGGCACCATCGATAGTGCCGTCCATGCCATGCGGGTTGGCGCATACGACTACATCACCAAGCCCATCGATACCAATCGCCTGCACACCATCCTGCAAAAGGCCGGAGAACTGCTCGGAACCAAGGTCGAACTTGAGGTACATCGCCGCAAACTCCGCGATGCAGGTTCGCTGGGCCAGTTGGTCGGATCCTCGAAGAAAATGCAAGAGATCTTTCGCCTCATTGAGATGGTCGCACCCAGCACTGCCTCCGTTCTGATCACCGGCGCCAGCGGCACCGGAAAGGAAATGGTGGCGCGCACCATTCACGAACTCAGTCCTCGGCGCCCCAAGCCCTTCGTTCCGATCAATTGCGCCGCTATCCCCGAAACTCTGATCGAAAGCGAAATCTTCGGCCACGAAAAAGGCGCTTTCACCGGCGCGCTCGAACGGCGCACCGGATGCTTCGAACTCGCAGAAGGCGGGACCCTTCTGCTCGATGAGATCGGTGAGATGCCCGTCGGCACCCAGGCCAAGCTGCTGCGCGTCCTTGAGGATCACAAGTTCCGCCGACTGGGTAGCAAAGTGGAAACGGCAGTTGATGTTCGCGTTCTTGCCGCCACCAACAAGGTGCCCGACGAGGCTGTCGCGCGCGGCGAACTTCGCAACGACCTCTACTACCGCTTGAACGTTTTTAACATTCACATGCCTTCTCTGCGGGAACACAAAGAGGACATTCCAGAGTTGGTGCGAACGCTTCTGGCGGAGATGAATACCAAGCACGCTCGCAAGGTTGCCACCGTCAGCGAAGCCGTCCTTAACCAGTGCAATAACTATTCCTGGCCCGGCAACGTACGCGAACTTCGAAACACGCTGGAACGTGCGGTGATCGTATGCGAAGGAGCCGTTGTCGAAACCAAGCATCTCCCTCCCGGCTTCGGTCAGGCCACCGTGCGGCAGGCCGCGAATGATCCGGACGCTGTTCGCCTGGGAGTCGGCACGACCGTGGGCGAGGCGGAAAAAATGCTCATCCTGAAGACCCTCGAGGCCACCAGCAACAACAAAACTCGGGCCGCCGAAATCCTCGGGATCAGCCTCAAGACTTTGCACAACAAACTCAAGGAATACGGGGCCGCCACTGCGGATGCGGTTCCTGGAAAGGAAGAGTAAACTCCGGATATCGGCTCCCCCCAGCCGATCGTGCAACCGCCGGGCACAAGACGCCCATCAACCTTACGAATGCGCCGCAAAACGAAAATCGTTCTCGCCATCACTTTCATGGTCACGGCGATGGTGTCGGCGTTTTCTTATCTCTACATTTCTCAACTCCTGCGGCAGCGCGTAAACAACGCGTCGGAAATTGCTCAGCTCCTGGCGCAATCGGTTGCCTACTCGGCTCGCAACGCCGTCCCTGATCTCACCAGTACTCGCCTCGATACCGACAACCCCAAGGCCGTACGCACGGCCATCGAGGGTATTTTGAGGACCGATACCAACCTCAATGACATGGTGGATTCGTTCGTCGGGAACACGAACATCGTCACCGATCTCGCCATCGTTGATCTCGATGGCCGGGCCATCCTGCACAGCAACGCTGATCTTGCCGGCAAAGTCTTGCGCAAGCGGCCGGATTTCGAGACCCTACGCACCGCGCGCTTCCCCGACCAACTCCGCATGATCTACAGCCCCGCTTCGGTCTATGACGTCAGCGTGCCCCTGAACTTAAACGGTGCGCCCTTCGGCACAGTCCGCGTGGGCATCTCCACCTGGCTGTTCCGAAGCGAGGATCTGTCGCCTCGACTGCGCCGCGCAGTTGTGTTGTCGGTCTCCTCCATTTTTCTTTCGCTGTTTCTCGCCGCCCTGATCTCCCGCCTCGCCCTGGGCCCTCTTGCGGAAATCAGCCGCAACCTCGACAGCGTCGTAGAGGGCGGCACCGACGTCCTGGGAGAGGGTGAGTCCAGCCACGACGAGTACGGCCTGGTTACTCTCAAGATCGCCAACCTTGGCCGCCAGATGCGCGACGCCAAGGAAATTTTCTCCGCCCTGAAAGACAACGTGGACCAGCTGATGGCGAACCTCCAGGACGGCCTCATGCTCTTCACCCGAGATTCCCGGGTCGTCTTGGTTAGCGCCTCCGTCGAGCGCTTCCTCGGCCGCCCGCGCGGAGAAATGCTCGGCCGCCCTGCCACCGAGGTGTTCTCCTCCCGCTCTCCCCTGGGAGCCATTCTGCTCGAAGCATTCGAGCGAAGGCGCCCCATCCTGCAGCGCGAAGTCGAGTCCGCCAACGGACGCAGAGTCCAGGTCTCCATCGACTTCATCCAGGAGAAATCCACCCAGATCGGCGCCCTCGTGATCATGCGCGACACGGAATCGGTGCGCCGCCTGGAAGACGAAATCGAAATGTCGCGCCGCCTCTCCGCCAGCAGCCGCCTGACCCGCGGTGTCGCCCACGAAGTTAAGAACCCGATTAACGCCATCGTCTTGCATCTGCACCTGCTCCAAAACAAGCTCCAGCAGGTCGATCCCGGCACCCGCCGCCACATGGACATCATCGGCAGCGAGATTCACCGCCTCGACCGGGTGGTGCAGATCCTGGTCGACTTCACCCGCCCCCGCGATCTTAAAGTTGAGGAAATCGATTTGCGGCGCCTGCTCGAAGACGTCGCCTTGCTGGCCGCGCCCGACGCGGAGCAACACGGCGTGATCATAGCTCGCAGCTTTCCCCAGCAGGCACTCAACGTGAAAGTAGATACCGACTTCATGAAGCAGGCCATCCTCAACATCGTGATCAACGGCGTGCAGGCGATGACCCAGGGTGGCAAGCTCACCCTCACCGCTCACCGCGAGGAGGGCATGGTTCTTACCGAAATCCGCGATACCGGCGGCGGCATTCCAAAAGAAGTGCAGGAAAAGATTTTCGAGCTTTACTTCACCACCAAGAAGGATGGCAGTGGAATCGGCCTGGCACAGACCTATCAAATTCTCCAGTGGCATTACGGATCGGTAGATTTCGAGTCCCTCGACGGCCAGGGCACAACCTTCCGCCTGCGCATTCCCCTCGCTGAATCCAGCCTGGATGCCATGCGCGAAGTGGCCACCCGCAGCCAGTAGACTCGCTCACTCCGTCAAAATCGGGACCCCGCTGAAATGCCGCGCCGGAAGCGCCTCTTGAAAGGATATCCAGGGTTGGAAAAAGCACACGGCAGGGATAGAATGAGAACGTCTGCACGTTCTGCAAGTCTCTCAGAGCCCATCACAGGATAGTATGTACCTGGCCGGCATACTCGGACTGTGCGCGCTGCTTCCCGGACCTGTTCCCAGTCCCGTAAGCAGCGAGCCTGCACTTCTTGACGCGCGCCCCGCGAGGGCCCAGTCGACACGCCCTCAGCCGACCTCTCAACAGGAACCAGGTCAGCCGGACACGTCGCAGCCCACGCAGCATCAGCCGGCAAACGAACCCAAGCCCGTCCAAGCCAGCCCCCAGGCGCCGAATCAAAAGCCCGCCCCGGCAAAACCCCACCCCGCTACTAAAAAGCATACGCCGACGGTTGCCGGTCAACCGCCGCCAAAGAAGGTAGTCCGCCAGGGCAGCACCACGGACCCGACCACACAACTTGGTCCCGGAATCAGCCAGGAGCAGGCCTCGCAGCAGCGGCAAACGACCACCCAACTGCTGTCATCCACCGACGCTGCTTTGCACGAGCTCTTGGGGCAGCAGCTCACTTCCGATCAGCAGGAGACGGTCGCCCAGATCCGGAAATTCATGCAGCAGTCCAAAGCCGCCGACAAAGACGGCGACTCGCAACTCGCCTACAAGCTGGCGCTAAAAGCGCATCTGCTTTCCGATGGGCTCTCGAAACAGTAGCTTTCAGTCTCGCTTCACTTCCCTTGGGCTCGCGCCGCATTCACCTTCAGCAGCAAATCCTGTGACGGCGCTTGCAGCGGGCCGGGAATCTTGACGGCTTCCATCAGCACGTCGCGCGCTTCGCTGTTCCGTTTCAGCTTCGCGTAAGCGTAGCCGAGGCGATAGAGCGCGGTGGCGTAGGAAACGTCATCCTGCCCCTTGAGCAGAGCCGCGGCTGTCTTGAATTCGGGTATCGCCGCCGCCGTCTTTTCCTGCTTCATGTAGGCATATCCCAGCGTGGAGTGCGCTACCCCGGCGGGCAGCTTGCGCGCCTTGTCGGCATTCGGTTCGTCCGCCTTTGTGAGCGTGATGACTTTCTGCGAGTACGTCACCGCCTTCGCGATGCTCGCCGGTTTGGATTCATCCGCGTAGGTGTTCGCCAGCTGCAGCAAAGTTGGAACGCTGTTCGGATTGGCCGCAAGCGTCTTTTCTCCAAACGCGATCAGCCGCGGCGTGTCGTTCAGTTGTCCCGGCCCGAGCGTGTAGATCGCATACTGCGACACCTGGTCTTGGTACTTCGAGCTCGGATAGGCCGCCGTGAAACGCTCGATATACGACATGCGTTTCTTCGGGTCTTTCTCATCGGTAATGGCAGTGAAACCGACGCCCTCTAGGAAATCATACGAGCTCTTCACCGCGTCTTTGTCGCTAGCCACCTGCACTTCGAAATCCTGATCGCTCATGCCCTCCGGTTTCGGCCCCTTCCCGATTCCCTCATACGCTTGCCCGGCTTTCTCGGAGTAGTCAAACATCTTCGCGGCGTCGTTCAACTTCTGTGCGATCGTAGCCTGCGAGACCAGAATGTCGAAGTTGTGCGGGGCCGCCGTCACCGCCTTGTCCCCGCACTCGAAGGCCTTCTGCAGATCGCCGGCGGTCTGGTACTCCTGCGCGAGCTGCCAGTTCCCGTAGGCCACTGCTGCCGGGTTTGAGGCGAACTTCTGTAGAAAATCCTGGTACATCGCGATCTTCTTCTGTCCATCCGTCTCTTTGGTGATCGCTTCGAGTGCCTGGTCTTCCGGCGTTCCTGCCGCAATCACAATCTTGTCGACCTGACTCACGGCCACTGCAGCAAGAACCAAAACGACCAGCACCCAGAGCCCGAGAGTGCGCTTCATCGCCTGCCTCCGACCAGAGAACTGCGACTTGACTCAACCGCGCGCCATGCTAGCGCCGAATCCGCTCACAAACAAGTGGGAGCAATACGAAAAGCCTTGACCGGGAATCATCCATCCGTTCCTCGTGACTCTGTGACTCTGTAGTGACGAACCTCCCCCCAAATTGGCGGCCTTCGTCTTTTCATTTAAAGTGAAGAACATGCGCGCCATCCTGCAGAAGCGGGCGCTCCGTTTTGTGCTCCTGGCCAATGTGGTTTCGATGCTGGGGAGCGGCATGAATTCGGCCGCCGTCGCTTGGCACATCCTGCAGGCTACGCACTCCGAAAGGGCGCTGGGCACGCTCGCCGTTCTGCAGACTCTGCCAGCGATGCTGATGCTGCCCTTCGCCGGGGTCATCATCGACCGGGAAGACCGCCGCCGCCTGGTGATGATGCTCGACGCCGCCCGCGCCATTATCATCGTTACCGTCGCTTTCCTGGCGTTCCGCGGTACCGTGCGGCTCTGGCAGCTCTACCTGATGAACACACTGGTCGCGGCTGGTTTCTGGATGTTCTGGCCCACCATCACCGCCCTGATTCAGGAACTGACCCCCGAAGGTGAGTTCATCCAGGCCAACACGTTCTTGCTCGCCGGGATTCAAGGTGGCTGGCTCATGGCCGGCGCCGTCGTGGGCTTCGTCTACAACCGCATCGGACTGGGCGGTGTCTTGCTCATTGACTTCACTACCTACGTGGTCTCGTTCCTATGCTACTTCGCGGTCCGAAAGGGCAGGCACGTTGTGCCGCGTCCGGCCGAGCTGCGCGCTGACCTCGTAGCCGCCGAAACCGCCGAGAAGCGTTTCTGGCACGAGCTGTGGGAAGGCATCCAATTCCTTCGCGAGAACCGCGACGTAGTTCTGCTCGGTCTCAGCTGGGCACTGTTTCTGGGCGCCATGCTCACCGGCGTCGTTGTGACCCCCTCGCTCAGCGATCGCGTGTTTCACAAAGGCGCCGTTGGCTATGGCTGGCTCAATGGTGGCTGGGGAATCGGCGCCTTCCTCAGCGCCCTGTACGCCCCCAAGGTGATCACCCGCCTTGGCTGGCGACTTTCAATTGCGGTCTCCATGGCGGCGCTCGCCGCCGGCATGATGCTGTCGCCCCACGCCGGCATTCTGGCCGTAGCCGTAATCTTCTACGGCATCATGGGATCGGCGCGCGGTGTCAGCGGCGTCGCCATGAATACCAGCCTCATGGAACAGGTGCCCAAACACTTCATGGGACGCGTGCAGAACGCCTTCTACTTCGTCGGCACTTTTGTGCAGATCACCCTCAGCCTGATTGTGGGATGGATGGCGGAAAAAGTCAGTCTGGCCGGGGGTTACAGCCTCATCGGCGCCATGTACGTCATCGCCTTCATCAGCGCCGCCTGGCCGGTCAATATCGACGCCGCCGCAGTACCAGACGCTGCGGATTAAGCTGAGGTCCTTGTCCCGCCGCGGATCCTGCTAAGTGTCCGCTCGCAGCTCAAAGCTCGCCCTATCCCTGTTATCCTGTCCAATTCGACAACGACTCAGGAGCCAACTATGTCCTTTCAGCTCGCAGGCCGGAACGCGGTCGTCTTCGGAGTTGCCAACAAGCGCTCGATCGCCTGGTCCATCGCGCAGGGGCTGCATGCCGCCGGCATGAAGCTGGCCATCACCTACCAGAACGAGCGCCTCGCCGAGGAAGCCAAGGATCTCATCGAGTCCCTGCCCGGCGCCGAGGGCTTCATGTGCGACCTCTCCAAAGACGAAGACATCGCCCAAACCTTCGCCAAACTCAAAGAGCGCTATGGCAAGCTGCACGCGGTCGTGCACAGCGTGGCCTACGCTCCGGCCGCAGAACTCGAAGGCGAGTTTCTGAACACCAGCCGCGAGGGTTTCCGCATCGCCCACGACGTCAGCGTCTATTCGCTGATCGCAGTCGCCCGCGCCGCCGCTGCCCTCATGGAAGATGGTGGCAGCATCGTCACGATGACTTACTACGGCGCCGAAAAAGTCGTCCCCCACTACAACGTCATGGCCGTCGCCAAGGCCGCCTTGGAGTGCTCGGTCCGTTACCTGGCTTTTGATCTGGGAAAGAAGAAGATTCGCGTGAATGCCATCTCCGCAGGCCCGATCAAAACCCTTGCGGCCCGCGGCATCTCGGGCCTCAGCGACATGTTGAAGGCCCACCGCGAAACCGCGCCGCTGCAGCGTAACGTGGAAGTGGGAGAGGTGGGTTCCGCCGGCGTCTTCCTTGTCTCCGACGCCAGCTCCGGCATTACCGGTGAAGTGCTTTACGTGGATTGTGGTTACAACATCATGGGTTTCAAGCCCATCGCCCAGCTGTAGCCGGGTGCCGAAGCAGCGGACCGTCGTGGCAATTGTGGCACCGGCATCCTGCCGGCTGTCACGAGGGCGTCTGGCCCTGGCCCGTTGCCTTACTGTCCCGGATGCTTCTTCTTCTGCATCTTCCGCCGGATGTCGGGCCAAAATTCTTTAAGCACGAGCGTAATCGTGTCGTAGCCCACTTGCGATCCCCAGACGCTTAATGCGTTCGCGACGGTGCGATCCTGCCGCGGATGGTAGCTATAGGTGGAGATCCCCGAGGCTAGCGCACTGCCGAAGACCTCGGAGTAATTGAACTGCTGGCGCCCGGAATCAGTTCGCGTCACAAAAATCCGGCTGATGGAGTACCCCGCCCGGTGCGTGAAACTGCCCTGGCCCGACTGGAAATAGCGCGGGTCCTGGCGCAGCAAGGACGGCAGAATTGCGCCGACCACGAAATTCTCAATCGTCCCGTCCGCGGCGTAGCTCCCGAACCGCTTGCCATAGCCCTCCGCGCCTTGCCCGAAACCGTCCTCGCTGTCCGTTGCCTGGCTGACGCCCGCCAAAAATGCATACCACGGAATTTGCACGTAATCGAACGATGACCGCGCGACAACCTTGAATTTCTGACCAGTCGTGAGTGGCGGAACCTGCCCCGCATTCTCGAGTGTGAGGAAGTTGGGCAAGGCGAAGAACAGCCGGTCCTTGGAGGTGCCAGACTGATCTTGCTCCTTCTTGTCCGGCTCCGCCTTGCTCTTGTCGCTCGCCTGTGCAGGACCAGCCGGAGTGGTCGAAGGCACCGATTGAGTAGCCTGCGGTTGAGCGGATGGTTCGGATCTCTTCTGGTCTGTTGTCTGCGCCGCCGCCGGCACTAAGGCGCAGCACAGCACAAGCCCGGGCACTACCCATGGAGAGAATTTCACGTTGCACAGACTCCATTTCGGAAATATAGAACTCCCCAGCGCTGCGCGGATTTCAGCGGCTGGTTACTTGGATTTTTCGGTCGTTCTCCCCAACCCGTTCGAGAGTGATCTCGACGTCTCGGTCGCGCACGAAGCGCGCAAACTTCTCCCCCCACTCTATCAGGAGAATACTGTCTTCGGCGACCAGGTCGTCCAGCCCCAGCGTCTCCAGCTGTCGGGGAGTATCAACCCGATACAAATCAATGTGATAGAGGTTGGCGAGCGGACCGCGATATTCGTGCACCAGCGTGAAGGTGGGACTGGTGACGTCCTCCTCGGACGCCGCCTCAAATCCAGTAGCGATCCCCTTGATCAGCGTAGTCTTGCCCGCGCCCAGGTCGCCCCGCAGCAGCACTAGTTTGGGCGGGGCCAGCAGACGGGTGAGCGTTCGCCCGAAGGCGATTGTCTCGTCAGCCGAGTGGGTCGTGATTTCTCGCGTGCTCATGCCAAATCTGAGGACTGGCACAAGTATAGCGAGGTCACACGAACTGCGACGAAGTCCGCGATTTCCGCCCGCTACCCTAGAACAGTGACTTCGGCACCGACGATAGATGCGCGCTCGTGGTCAGATAGCTCTGATCCGTCACCGACTGCAGCGCCATGCGCAGGTTGCGATGATCGTCATCCCCCAGCGCAATGAAGCGGAATGGCTGCAGCGTTCCGTCGGTGGCCTTACGCGTGGGGGACAACATCTCCGCCATGCCAATCACGGTCCCGACCTTGGTCTGGAAGCCGATCTCGACGAAGTCACCCTGGTCCAACGGCTTGGCCAGTTTGAGCAGTCCGCCGGTCACGGAGACGGAATAGAGTTTGCCTCGAGAGCGCTGGCCATCATCGAATCGGATCGCAGCTAGCACGGAACCGCCTAGCTGCACCCGGGCCGCGCGCCGCGTTGGGTGCGGTTGGGGGAAATGGGTCATAGCCGGAATGGACTATGAAGGACACCCCAATTTAGGGGTAGATTACGGACGCACTAGTCCCGATTCCTGCTACCGTGACCGTCCGGATGGCCCACAACTCCTTGTCCCAGTGGAAGATGTCGCCATTGCCCGGAAAGGCAATGGCCGAGAGGACACAGGTGGATTTGAGCATCGCCACTTGCCCAAATCACCGGTCTTTGGTCAGCCGTCGCCAGCACGGGTTTGGACCCAGCGGATTGCGTCCGCTTGACAACGATGCTACCTATGTAGCATAACTACATAGCAAAGCTTTCATGGTTCACTCTCCTAAATTCACGTACACCTCGGCCATTGTCCTCCAGACAATCGGCGCCGGATACAGCTACGGGTTCGACGTCATGGAAATCACAGGCCTTCCGAGCGGCACCGTTTACCCCACCCTGCGACGCCTTGAGCAGCACGAACTGATCAAATCTAAATGGGAAAAGCAGGACGCTGCGTTCGCAGAGGAGCGGCCCGCGCGCAAGTACTACCAATTGACCGCGCAAGGCAAAGATGCCTTGGCTAAAGCACGCGAGCGTTTTGCGTTGTTTGAACAGCTCGCCAAAAATGCGGCTTCCAGGCGTCGTTAGGGAGGTCGGGTGGACAAAGAAGTTCCCAAGAGGCTGCTCTGGTTCTGCTGGCTCGTTCTGCGATCGGCCAGCTTGCTGGTTCCCCGTCAGCAGCGGATGGAGTGGCTTCAAGAGTGGCATGGGGAGGTCTGGCACTGGGCTCATTTCCTGGTCGAATCTGAGCGCCTGAACGAAGGTACCGAGCAGGAGCTTCTAAGACATTGCTGGGGAGCATTCCGGGATGCTCTATGGCACCGGTTTAATCGGGTTGCTTTCCTCGAGTTCGTACACACCTATCCCCTTACTCCCAGCTTTTGTCTGGTTCTCATTGTGGCCGCATTGTCGGTGCTTGTCGCGGTCAGTCCCATGTCACTCTCCTGGTGGACATTCCGTTCACGTCTCGACGTTGAGTCCTTGAACCTCCTGACTGTGTCACCCAATTCGCGATCCCACTGGCTTGATCCCGAACTCTTGCGGGACGCGGTTGCGGTGTGGACACACCGCAATCCGTCGATCGCTCAAGCTGGAACCTATGCCTGGAGGCCGAGTCTTGTTCGAGGACCTGCCGGAAAGGAAGAAGTGCTGAGCGCAAGAGTCACGCCCGGAATGTTTGAGCTGTTCGGAATCAGTCCGATCCTCGGCCGAACCTTTGAACCAACTGATCCCTCGCACTGCGAAAATTGTGTCGTTCTAAATGCCGCAATCTGGCGTAGCCAGTTCCACGAAAACAAGCAAGTAATCGGCCAGCACCTATCTCTCAATGGACGGCAAGTTGAGATCATCGGGGTTCTTCCTGCGCATTTCCGTCTCCCCGGAATGGACATCGGCTTGTTTACACCCTTCGGACCGGGTTCCCAGCCTCGGTTACCAGGTTTCGAGTGGCCCGCGGCGGTTCTTCGCGTGTCGGCAGGCCTGCCACTGAAAAGGGCAAAACGAGACCTTGTGACGTATGTGAATCAAACCGGCGGCTTGCCTCCGGACACCGTTTTGGATGTCCTCTCGCCGCAAGACATCGAGTATCAGTGGTTAAAATCTTGCGCAGCGTCGACTGGCTTTGCCATCCTTCTCTTAGGCATTGTCAACTGGCGGACCGGTACGCGCCTCTTTGCAACCGGCCCCCGCCGAGCAATACCCGCCCTCTTTAGGTGGTGGCTGTTTTTTGCCGTAAAGAGCGGCTTGCTGCTGGTGGTCGTTCTGGCCGGTTCCTTTGACGTTCTGCAAATGGGCGTGCTCAGATTCGGTCACAACGCGCATAACTATGTAGATGGCACAGCGATCTGGGTTTTCCTGGTTGGATTGACAGTTACTCTGGGTTGGTCGGTTCGCGACCAACTCTCCCGCTGCCGCAGGTGTCTCCGGCGACTGCAAACGCAGGTAGATCTTGGAGGTTCTGCCGGCACACTCTGTGCGCCCAGCGGAATTGAACTCATCTGTGACGGAGGCCACGGCATACTGCACCTGCCGATCATGCCGTTGAGCTCCCTTGATTCCGAGCACTGGACTGATCTGCACGAGTCATGGAACGCGCTGTCGGGAGCGCCAACCGGAGCTTCCGCTCCTTAGAATTCTACTGCCATCACGAGGAAGTGAAAGGAGCTTTGGTGACTACGTTCTGTCCAGACAGTGTTGCCGTTCTACTACTTGCATTCGCGTATTTTGCACCCGCACAAGTAGCTGACCCGCTCCCTCCACCTCCGCCCGGAAGATTGATTGACATTGGTGGGCGCAAGCTCCATTTGTACTGCACAGGTAAAGGTAGTCCTACAGCAATCCTGGAAACTGGTGCCGGATCTTTTTCCACTGACTGGGCACTCGTTCAGCCTGAAGTTGCGCAGAGAACACGCGTCTGCTCGTACGATCGTGCAGGCAATGGCTGGAGCGATCCTGGCCCTGAATGGGATTCGGTCACGCAAGTCGCGAACGACCTTGAAACTGCGCTAAGCAAGGCTGGCGAGCATCCGCCTTACGTGCTCGTCGGCCAATCCATGGGCGGACTCTTCGTGCGGTGGTATCAGCATGAGCATCCGGACCAGGTTGTGGGCATGGTGTTGGTGGAGACTTACCAGACAACCGCGCCAGTGAATGGCAAGCAGGTACCGCTCTACACTCTTACCAAGGATCAACTCCAGGCCAACCTTCCACCACCTTCCTCGTTGAAAAAACCGCCGTTACCCAAGGAAGTGCGTCCTCCCTTCGATAAGCTTCCGCCAAGTTTGCAGCAGACCCATCTCTGGCTGGAGCGACACTTTTTCGAAACCCTGGACTTTAACAAGGGCCCTCAAATGATGGAATCCTGGCGGTCCGCGTTTAGCGTTTTGCACCAGGCATCTCTCAAACAGGGCTCGCTCGACGCCTTGCCGCTAGTCATCCTAACCCGTGAGGATGTCAACGACGATGAACGACAGCAACAGAAAGACCTCTCGCACCTGTCAAGTCGTTGCAGGTGGGAGATTGCCGTTCGCAGCGGCCACTTCGTGCAACTGGAGCGCCCTGACCTCGTTATCGCTGCGATAAATGAAGTCATGCGCTCCGTGGAAAGACCTCGCCACGCGGCATCGCTGGAACAGCGCTAAGGAAGGGTGAGTCTCCTGGCGCTCGCGCTCAAGCACTTCGCCTTGTCGGGACATTCCAAGCGTGGCGGCCCGCATCCTGCCACCGCGACCGCCACGCTCTCCCGACACACCAGAGCAAGGCTAGGGCCGAGCTTCGTAGACGATGTTGAAAGGCGTCTCCGTAGCACGGCGGAAGCGGCTGAATCCGGCTGTGGTCACCACCTCCCGAATCCGCCCCTCGCCCGCCTGCGCACCCAGACACAGTCCGACTTCCTGTGACCGCGAGCAGGGCGTACACAGCAGCGTTGAAAATGAGTAGTACACCCGGCCGACGGGGTTGAGATTATCCTTCAACTGGTCATTGGCGAATGGCTCGACAATCATCCACGTCCCGTCCTTCGCCAACGACTGCCTCACGTGAGCCGCCGCCCCGATCGGGTCGCCCATATCATGCAGGCAGTCGAAGACCGCGACGAAGTCGTAGTTCGTGCCCGGAAACTGCTTGGCGCTGGACACTTCGAATTTCACGCGGCCGGCCACTCCGGCGCGTTTCGCCGACTCGCGCGCCGCCTCAATCGACTTGTCATGGTAGTCGAAGCCGAAGAACTGGGAATTGGGGAACGCCTTTGCCATTAACAGCGTCGAAGCCCCTTTTCCGCAGCCCACGTCGGCCACGCGTGCCCCAGCCTCGAGCTTCTGCTTGACATCCCACAACGCGGGAATCCAGGTACCCACAAGATTGGCCGCATACCCTGGACGAAAGAACTTTTCGCACCCGTGAAACACGCCATCCACATGTTCATGCCAACCCATTCCTGCGCCAGTGCGGAAGGCGTCCGCGATGCGCGGAACCGCGGCCAGCGAACCCAACGCCAACTCAAAGGCTCCCGGCAAATAGGCAGGGCTGTCTTCGTTCGCTAGCGCAAAAGCTTGCTCCTCACTCAGGCCGAACCTGTTTGTGGTTTCATCGTAGGTGATGTAGCCTCCGGCGGCTTGAGAAGCCAGCCACTCGCGCAGGTAGCGCTCGTCCGTCCGCGTCTTGGCCGCGAGTTCCGCCGAACTCATGGGGCCACCCGCCAGGGCCTTGTAGAGGCCCAGTTTCTCCCCGATTACCACCATGCCGGTGTGAACCGCCGCGCCCAGATCGGTTACGAACTGCCCGATGAAGGCGTTTAGCTTGTTCATGTCCAGAGTTGGAACTTGTGCCGTGCTCATAGAACCTCTCCTTTTGTTGAGTCGGTGCTGAACGCCGATTGCTTGTCGGTTGCGCTCGGTTTCTTAGCCGAGAGCGGCTTTGCTAGAATCCGCTTCGGGCGCCATCTCGCCCCGGATCAGTCTGGGGAAGTCTCGGCCCAGGACTGTGCGTCGCCATCTGGCGCAAGGTAACAAGCGCAGGAACCGGAAGTAACGAAACAACGCCGAAGAAAAGCCAAAAAACGGCGCGCAAGCAGCTTTAGGCTTGTAGGAAGCGGACCACTCTTGGAAACCAACCCCCTCACCTATCAATTCGGCGAATTCACACTCGACGTCGCGCGGGGGTGTGTCCTCAAAGCCGGGCAGGAGATCAAGCTTCGCCCTAAGGTCTATGAAACACTCAGGTACCTGGTGGAAAACTCCGGGCGACTGGTCGGCAAGAAAGAATTGATCCAGGCAGTGTGGCCCGACGCCTTCGTCACCGACGATTCCCTGGTGCAATGTACGGTCGAGTTGCGCCGTGCATTGGACGATCGCAGCCAGCAATTGTTGAAGACTGTTCCTCGGCGAGGGTACCTGTTTACCGCCGAGGTGACCCAATCGTCGAAGCCCCCGCTGTTCCCTGCGCCTGAGTCCTTTGACTTGTTGGCGGGGCGTGCCCCGTCCGCCGCGAAAGCTCCAAGGAAGCGAATCGATCTGCCTGTCCCACGTACATCGCTCATCGGGCGCGCACAAGAGGTGTCGGAAGCCACCGAGCTGCTACTCCGTCGCGACCTTCGACTCTTGACCCTCACGGGGCCGGGCGGTTCTGGCAAAACTCGTCTCGCTCTGGCTGTGGCCACAGCCCTTGCCGACACATTTACCGCCGGCGTTCAGTTTGTTGGGTTGGCCTCCATCCAGCATTCTGAGTTGGTGATCACCGCTGTTGCCGAGGCACTCGATATCCAGCAAGTTCCCCAGCGCACCGTCCCGCAACTGATCGGCGATCAACTGCAGAACTCGGGGCCGTTCTTGCTCCTTCTGGATAATTTCGAGCAGGTTCTCCCCGCTGCGACGTTTGTGGCCGAGACCTTGGAGGCTTGCCCCTCCCTGAAGATTCTTGTCACCAGCCGGGCCTGCCTTCGGGTTTATGGCGAGCAGGAGTTCCCCGTAGCACCACTGGAACAGGATTCAGCCGTAGAACTGTTCGCGCAACGCGCGGCCGCCGTCTGGCCCGATTTTGCCTTGACTCCCGAAAACGCCCCCTCGATTCGCGACGTCTGCTCGCGGCTGGACGGATTGCCGTTAGCCATTGAGCTGGCGGCTGCACGCACCAAGGTGCTCCCGCCCAGCGCCATTCTCGATCGGCTCCAAAGTCGCCTCCAACTGCTCACCGGCGGGGCGCTCGACCTGCCCACGCGGCAACAAACCCTCCGCAACACCATCGACTGGAGTCACGGTCTCTTGAATGATGCCGAACGGACACTGTTTCGACGGCTTTCCGTGTTTGTCGGAGGATGTACCCTGGAAGCGGCTGAGGCCGTCTGCAACACCAGTCGCGATCTCGGGATCGATCTGTTCGAAGGCCTGTCCTCGCTGGTGGATCAAAACCTGGTGCTGCGTGTGGACCGAGACGGGTCCGATGCGCGTTTCGCCATGTTGGAAACCCTTCGCGAGTACGCCCTCGAACGTCTCACTGAGGCCGGCGAGCAATCTGTCGCCCGTCGAGCCCATGCCGCGTACTGTCTGGTACTCGCGGAAGAAGGAAATCCTGAACTGAGCCCCACCGACCGAGCTCGCTGGCTGGCCCAGTGCGACGCCGACATCGACAACTTTCGTTTTGCTCTCGATTGGCTGTTTCAGTCCTCCGATCTGGATTGGAGTTTGCGCCTCTGTGTGGCTCTGTTCCGATTCTGGGACATGCGGGAGCTCCTGGCCGAAGGCCGCGCCCGGCTAGAGACGGTCCTGCAACTCGCCGGCGCTGGCCACGCCAAAGAGCGAGCCCGGGTAGCTCAGTTCCTCGGTGCGTTGACAACGGCTCAGGGCGATTTCGCGAGTGCCGAGCGTTTTCTGCAACAGAGCCTCTCTCTCTACGAGGACTTGGGAGATCAATGGGGGATCGCCGCGTCCTTGAATGCCTTGGCCGTCTCCGCGCGGGACCGGGGAGACTACCCGGCGGCGCAGAGTAATTTTGAGCGCAGCCTTGCCTGCTGGCGCATGCTGCCTGACCGTCTTGCCATCGCCCGCTGCCTGCACAACCTCTCCAACGTAGTTAAGGTGCGCGGTGACTATTCCCGCGCTCGCTGGGCTCTCAAGGAGGCCACGGACATTTTCGAGGCACTCGGTGACCGCAGCGGCGCCGCTTGGTCGATCAGCCAGTTGGGCGACATCGCGCGCGAGCAGGGCGACATCGCCCCCGCCCGCGAATTCTATCAGCGCGCGCTTTCGGTCTTTCGCGAGGCCGACGACCGCTGGGGTTCGGCGCGTTCCCTCGCCGATCTGGGCTCCATCGCGTGCGAGCAGGGAGACGCTATGGCCGCCCACGCGGCCTACCGCGAAGCTCTGGAGATGTTCGCAAGTTTGGGACACCGTCGCGGAATCGCCCGTGCCCTCGAAGGCTGTTCGGTGCTGGCTCTGGCCCAGGGAGACGCGTCACGGGCACTCAAGCTGGCTGCCGCTGCCGCGCACCTGCGCCGTCTGATCAGTGCTTTCTTGCCCCGAGCAGAACAGCTGAAGCTCGATCAGATGTTACAACCGGCGTGGGAATCTTTGAATGAACTGGAAGGGAAAGATGCCTGGGCACAAGGCTCGGCCATGAGCCTAGGCCAGGCGATTCAATATTCTCTGGAGGAACCGCGTTCGGTTATTTCAGACTAGCCGGGTCGATGAGCCGGCGCACGGCGGCCACCCGGTCGACGGGCAGCCCCATCCGGCGAGCGTGTTCGCGAATCACATTCTCGTCCGGGGCCAGGTACACGCAATAGACCTTGTCCTCGGTGACATAGCTATGGAGCCACTGAATCTGCGGGCCCATGTCCTTCAGGGTCTGCAAGGAACGCAGAGACAACTCCCGCAGTTCCGCTTCCGACAGCGCTCCGGCACCCGGAATTTCGCGTTCGATGACAAACTCAGGCACAGTCCGCATAGTGTAGCATCTAGGGTTGCGAGGGCGCTTATCGTTCACGCATCATGTGCGATGCCTCATCGAACATAATTCTGTGACAAGGCCTGTCTGTCCGCATTTGCCCGAGCGCCGTCTGTGAGCGCGGTTCTCTCGCTGAACCGCCGAGGAGAGGAGACTCGCATGTCCACCGTCCCGCCCAATCCGCCGCCCCCCGGAGCCGTTTCGCCAGTCCCTGCCCCTCAAAAAAGTTCCGGAAACAAAATCCTGTTCTGGATCCTCGGCATCATCGTTGGCCTTGTGCTGCTCACCTTCGGCAGTTGTGCCGTGATCGGTTTCTACGCAATGCACAAGGTAAAGCAGGCCGGGGTTGATCCGGATCTGGCGAAGAAGAACCCGAGCTATGCTGCGGCCAAAATGGCCGTCAGCATGAATCCCGACGTCGAGATCGTCTCCAGCGACGACAGCACAGGCACGATCGTGGTCCGCGACAAAAAGACCGGTAAGACTACCGGCATGAAGTTCGACCCGGACAAGAAGTCCATGGTGGTCACCGATGAAAACGGCAAGACCACCACCATGACCACCACCGGTGAGGGCGCAACGGGCGGAATGGAAGTGAAGAGTTCCGAAGGCACCATGAAGATTGGCGCCAGTTCCGACAAAGCCCCCGCTTGGGTACCCGCGTATCCGGGATCCTCTCCCCAGAACACCTATTCGGCCAGCAATCCCAATGAACAGACCGGAGCCTTCACGTTCACCACGTCCGACGCGCCGGACAAAGTTATCCCTTTTTATGAGGACCAGCTGAAGTCGCGCGGCTTCACGGTCTCTAAGATGACCGGCACTTCAGACGGAAAAACCGGAGGCATGGTGTCTGGTCAAGACAAAGCCAACAACCGCACCGTGGTGGCCACCATCGGAACCGAGAACGACCATACGCAAGTGAGTGTGACCTTTTCGGTGAAACAGTGATTTGAGTGTCTTAAGAATTCTTCGTTAAAGTGGTCGCTCGTGACTTGGAAGCGGACCAAAGCTGAAGCATGCTCCCTTGCGTCCTTTGCGTCCTTTCTTTGCGAACTCGGCGGTCAGCCGAGGCCGGAGGGATCTGCTTCCCCTTCTGCCCTCTAGGAATCCTTCTTCCCGTCTGAGGCGAACGGTTTCTTTCCGCACCGGAACTCCTGACTCGACGCAAACAATGGTCAGAACGCAGCGATATCGCGATGACACTAGCTCGCTCCTCCTACCCCCCAAATCGCACAGTCGTATTGCCCGCTCCTAGTCGTACGCGCCGATTTGCTTCCGGCAACGCCCGAACCAGATCCGTCGCCACCAGCGACTGCTCCCCCATCGTCTCGCACGCCACATCGCCCGCCAGACCATGTAGATAAACCGAGCTGGTCGCCGCTTCGACCATCCGCTGCGGATTCTGCGCCATCATCCCGGCCACCACGCCGGTAAGTATGTCGCCCGTCCCGCCCGTCGCCATCCCCGGATTTCCCGTCGTGTTCACCCAAACTTCCCCGTCCGGCTGTGCGACCAGCGTCCGATGCCCCTTCAGCACCACGATAACGCCGTGCTCCTTCGCAAAGGCCCGCGCGACTTCTACCCGATGCTGCTGAATCTCCGCAATCGACTTCCCCGTGAGCCGCGCCATCTCCCCTGGATGCGGCGTGATCACCAGCGACATTCCCTTGCCGCCCAGTTTGTTCGCTGACCCCTGAAACGCGTTGAGCCCATCCGCGTCCACGACCATCGCCGCGGGACACTTCTCCACGACCGTCCGCACAAACTCTGCGGTCTCCGCATTCCGTGAGACCCCCGGCCCGATCGCCACCACGCTCTTGCCCTTCACCAGTTCGTCGATGCGCCCGTACTCCAGTGCTCGCATCGAGATCGTGCCCGCATCCGTCTCCTCTAGCGGTTCCGTCATCAGCTCAGGATGAAAACCGGCCACTGTCGCCAGCACGGATTTCGCCGTGGCCACCGTCGCGAGACCCGCCCCGGAGCGCAGCGCCGACATCCCCGCCATCGCCGCCGCCCCTGCCTTCCCCCGCGAGCCGCCAATCACCAGCACGTGCCCGAAACTTCCCTTGTTCGCCTCCGCCGGGCGCGGACCGATCAACGCCGCAATCTCGTGCGGCGTGATCAGGTTCAGCTTCAGCGCAGAGACGATCGCCTCGTCCGGGGAGCCAATCGGCACAATCACCGTGGGGCCGGAGGTTAGAGAAGTAAAAACATGCGCCGGTCGCGCCGCCGTGAATGTTACAACCGCCTCCGCGCGCGCAATCGCTCCGGTCTGCCCCCCCATAGCGTCTGCATCCGCGCCGGATGGGATATCAACTGCGACGATCGGGATCCGCTGCGCATTCATCGCGGCAATCGCTTCCGCACACACCCCGCTCACCGGCGGACGAAAACCGGTTCCCCAGATAGCGTCGACCAGCAAGTCAGCTTCGAGCACCGCTCGCGCTATATCAGACTTGAGCTGCTCCCCAGACTCCGCCACCACTGGCATGAACCCCATGCGGCCGAACATTTCCGCAGCGTCTCCGCGCAACTCGCCCGATGCGGCCAGCAGCAGCACTCCTACGTTCCGCCCCGCTTCGCGCAGCTTCCGCGCCGCCACGAAACCGTCGCCGCCGTTGTTTCCCCGGCCGCAGAGAACGCCGATCCGCTTCGCGTCCGGATACTGCGCCAACACGAAATCCGCTACCGCAGCGCCGGCATTCTCCATCAGCGTAAGCGACGGCACACCAAACCGCTCGCTGGTGGCGCGATCGATCTCCCGCATCTCGGCCGCGCTGACGATTTTCATGATTTCGAAGCCGCCATCTGTTCCACCTGGCGTAGCTGGGCCGGCTCGCCCATGGCAATGAGAAAATCTCCCGGCTCGATCCGGTCGTCGGGCGCGGGGTTGAAGCGCATGCCGCTCTCGCGCTTGATCGCGAGAATAATCACGCCGCGCTCCTGGCGGATACGCGACGTCTCGATCGTCTTCCCGGCAAAGCCCGAATCCCGCCCAATGCAGATCTCGCCAATCTCGAGATCCATCCCTAAATGCGTAGTCGCGGTATCCAGAAAGCTGACCACATGCGGCCGCAAAAAAGTCTGTGCGATCCGCTGCCCGGCAAACGAATACGGCGACACAATAAAATCCGCCCCCGCCGTCAGCAGGTGCTTCTCGGCATCTTCTTCACTGGCGCGAGCGATGATCTTCAGCTTCGGATTCAGCGCCCGGGCCGTCAGAATAATGTAGAGATTGGTCGCGTCGGTCGTGGTGGCCGCGACCAGCCCGCGCGCCCGCTCGATATGCGCCTCGCGCAGGGTTTGCTCCTTGGTGGCATCCCCCACCATCATCAGCCATTGTTGGTTGTAGCGCGCAGCTTTCGCGTCGTTGTTCTCGATGATCACAAACGGCACGGGCTTGCGCGCCAGTTCGCGAGCCGAGCTGCGTCCCACGCGTCCGGCACCACAAATGATGTAGTGCTCGGTGAGTCGCTCGATGTCGCGTTCCATTTTTCGCCTGCCGAAAAAGCTGCGCAGTTCGAATTCTAGCAAAGCCTGCGTCAGCGCTCCGATCGCCAGAAACACCAGCGAAACGCCCGCGAAAATCACCAGCACGTTGAAGATGCGGCCCGCAGGCGACAGCGGATGCGTCTCCTGATAGCCGATGGTCGTCAGCGTAGTGACCACCATGTAAAAACCGTCGAACCAGGACCATCCCTCGATGAAGTGAAATCCCGCGGTGCCCGCGAGAATGACGCACGCGAGCGCAAGCCCGATGAGGCGAAGATTGTGGAGAGCTTTCAAGGGCGGCCGCTCGTCGCCATTCGCTGGTCGCTAGGGAGCCGAGTTGCTGGTCCTCGACAAGAATACTGGGCGCGAGTTCCCGCTTGCACGCTCGCAAGAACCCCCAGCGCACCGAACCGGAGCAACGATGAGACTTCCCTAGCGACGAGCGACTGACGACTAGCGACTGATGTCAGTCCGCCATCGAGGGCGCTGGCTTAGGTTCCAAGGCGCCGGCGTTCAGTGCCTGCACTTTGCTGTGCTTCTGGCCATAGCTGAAGTAGATGACCAGACCAATCAGCAGCCAGACGATCAGCCGCAACCAATTCGTCCAACCGAGGCCGTAAATCATCGCACCACAGATGACGACACCTGCGGTCGAAACGAACGGCACCGCAGGCACCCTGAATGCGCGAGGCAGGTCGGGCCTTCGCACGCGCAGAATCCAGACTCCGATACACACTAGAATGAACGCAAACAGCGTTCCGATGCTGGTCATTTCGCCAACGATATCCTCAGGAAGGAAGGCAGCAAACAATCCCGTGAAAACGAAAAAGAGCATGTTCGACTTGTACGGAGTACGGTAACGAGGATGAATGTCGGAAAAGATCTTGGGCACCAGCCCGTCATGACTCATGGAATAGAACACGCGCGACTGGCCGAGCAACATCACGAGAATTACGGAAGAGAACCCCGCCAGAATCGCGACTGTAACCGACTTCGACAGCCACTCGTATCCGTGCATGTATTTGGTGATCGCAAACGCAACCGAGGCTTCCCGGCCGGCAGTACGGAAGTCCTGCACCGTGGCCACTCCGCTTAGCACGTAGGAGAAAAGGACGTACAGGACGGTGCAGATGACGAGCGAGCCCAGAATGCCGATCGGCATGTCGCGTCTCGGGTTACGTGCTTCCTGTGCCGCGGTGGACACCGCGTCGAATCCTATATAGGCGAAGAAGACCACGCCCGCAGCACCCAGGATGCCCAACAAACCGCCGTAGTGGTGCGTGATACCCTGCGATGTCACGTAGGTCGCGGCAGCGGGAACGAAGGGCGTGTGATTGGCCGGATTCATGAAGCCCCAGCCGATGCCGATTACCAGCAGAACGATCGCCACTTTCAGAACGACAATGAACCCGTTGACGATGGCAGATTCCCTGGTTCCCTTGATGAGCAGAGCCGACAAGAGCAACAGGATGAAGAGGGCCGGGACATTGATCATGCCGCGAACGCCCGTATCCATTGCTCTCTCAAGGGGAGAGTGACTCCATTGATAGGGGATACGGAGGCCGAACCAGTCGAGCACGCGGTTGGCGTATTGACTCCAGGAGACGGCAACTGTGGCAGCGCCAACCGCATATTCCAGCACCAGATCCCAGCCGATAATCCACGCCATCAACTCTCCCATGGTCGTATAGGAGTAGGTGTACGCGCTCCCCGCAACGGGAATCATGGAAGCGAATTCGGCATAGCAGAGTCCGGCGAAGGCGCAGCCAAATCCGGCAACAATAAACGCCAGAGTCACAGACGGACCGGAGCGATCGGCGATGGCGTCGGCGGTACGAACGAATAGGCCGGCGCCAATGATCGCGCCGATGCCAAGCATGGTCAGGTTGACGGGGCCCAGCGTGCGCTTGAGGCTGTGCTCGCCTGTTTCCTGCGCCTCCTGCATCAAAATGTTTATAGGCTTGGTTGCGAGCAAATTGGCCATGGAGACGCTCTCCTTGATTACGGGATAGACAGCGTTGCGGCGGGCGGTGTCCGCCGCGAATTCCACGCGTAGTACACCGGGATCCCTAGCAACACGATAATCAGCCCCGGCCACGTGAACTGCGGTTTGTAGCGCAATAGTACGACATCAATGAATAAAGCCATCACAATATACACAGCCGGAAGTATCGGGTAACCCACTGCCCGATAGGGCCTGTCCGCGTCCGGATGGGTGCGCCGCAGCACGAACAACCCGCCTATCGTCAGGATGTAAAACACCAGTACCGCAAAAATGATGTAGTCGAGCAGTTGCCCGTAACTGCCCGAGACGCACAAAATGCATGTCCACACCATCTGCACCATGAGGGATACCGCGGGCGTTTTGTACTTTGGATGCAGTTTCGCGACGTTACGGAAGAACAGGCCGTCTTTGGCCATCGCGTAGTAAACGCGCGCGCCCGATAGGATCAGGCCGTTGCAGCAGCCAAAGCTCGAAATCATGATGGCCACCGCCATCAGCGCACCCCCGGCGGCTCCGAACATCTGCGTCATCACCGCCGTGCCCACGCGTTCTTCCGACGCGTACTTGATCCCGCGCTCCACAATCGTCGCGCCCGCAGGATTGCCGTCAAGCGGCAGCACGGTCAGGTAGATCACGTTGCACAGCACGTATAGCAGGATCACCACGCCAGTACCCAGCGCCAGCGATAGCGGCAGATTTCTCTGCGGGTTCTTCACTTCTCCCGCGGTAAACGTCACATTGTTCCAAGCGTCGGCCGAGAACAGCGACCCCACCTGGGCCACCGCCAGGATCGTCAAGGTCCCCACCAGCACAATCGGGCCACCAACTCCCACCTGGACCACATGCTTGGCCCCCAGTCCTGCATTTTGCCAGAAGTGTCCGCTGAAGTTCGCTGCGATGGCTTGCGCATTACGCCCGACGAAGACCCCCAGGAGCACCAATCCCGCCAAGGCTGACACCTTCGCAGCAGTGAAAATGTTCTGGATAATCGCTCCGGTCCTTAGCCCGGACACGTTCACAACGGACAAGACAACCACCACGAGTATCGCAACCAGGTTCTGCGTGCTCAGCCCTACATCCATGTTCCCGAGCGTCATCGGCCCGATCGGAATCGCTGGCACTTTCCAGATATGAAGAATCCAATGAGTGGAGGAAATCGAAGGAAAGAAGACACCCAGAAACTTGCCGAACGCCACTCCCACCGCCGCGATCGTCCCCGTCTGGATCACCAGGAACAGCGTCCAGCCGTACAGGAATCCCCAAAGTGGGCCCAGCGCCTCCCGCAGGTAGACGTACTGGCCGCCCGCCCGCGGCATCATCGCGGCGAGCTCCCCATAGCAGAGCGCGCCGACAATGGTCAGGAACCCCGTCACCAGCCACGCTCCCAGCAGCAGCGCGGGCGAGTTCACCTCCCGCGAAATCTCAGCGGAAACGATGAAGATTCCCGACCCGATCATCGACCCCATCACCAGCATGGTGGCGCTGGTCAGGCCGAGCCCTTGGACGAGTTCCTTGTCTTGGTGGGAATGGAGATCCCAGTCGTGGTTAACCGATGCCGGCGTGGGTTCGTTCGTTTGGGTACTCACGTCCCTCCGTAGCGCCGGCTTCTTGCCGGCTGTCGCGAGAGCCTGCCCTGAGCTTGTCGAAGGGGCGTCCCGCCCTGGCACGACGGTGTTTCGAAAGTGACACGACTTTACCCCAAGATGCGCAAAAATTCCTCTGCTGATTTGCGTGGCTCCCGTGTCAAGTCCGATATCACTGCCACCGCGTCCGCTCCCGCTTCGATCACCGCTCGCCCGTTCTCCCGCGTAATCCCGCCAATGGCCACCAGCGGTCTGCGGGTCAAAGCCCTCGCCCGTCGGACTCCCTCCAGCCCCACCACGGGATCGGGTTTGTCCTTACTCGACGTCGCAAAAACGGGGCCGATCGCCAGGTAATCCGCCGTGGTCTCGTTCGCTTCCCGAAGCTGCTCCGGATTATGCGTCGACACCCCCAACCACAGGTCCGGTCCAATCACTTTGCGCGCGCCCTCCGGCGACAGATCCCCTTGCCCCACGTGCACCCCATCGAACCCCGCCGCCAGACACAGATCCGCGCGGTCGTTCATAATCAACCGTACCGAATCCCCCAGCCGCGCCTTCAGCGCTCTTCCCTGCTCCAGTATCTGCCGCGCTTCACCCGACTTGCTCCGGTACTGCAGTAGCGTGACCCCGCCAGCACGCAGTTCCTCCGCCGCCGCCAGCATCGCAGCCGTATCCTCCAAGCGGGAAGCGTTGAGAATTGCGTATAACCGCGGCAGTTGCATCACTTTTCAGAAAGCAACACTTACCCACTCGTTCGAGCAGGTTGCAGAAGAAGCGCTGATTCACCTTAAGATGTGCCTTCACCGCCGTGGACAAAACTCAAACTGTCATTCTGAGCGAAGAGGCACCAGCCGAACCGAGTGGAAGGACCCCATGTTTGACGGCGGTTCCCCCAGCCCAAACGCCGTTCTCCGCCACGGGGATTCAGACACATTCTACGGTTTCTTCTCTCCCCCCGGCTCGAGCAGCGCATTGTGCATATTAAGAATGAGCCACTTGCCCTTCACCCGGCGACACATCGCGACCCCATGTCCCACTCGATGCTGATCGGCCTTATCGACATCAATGCGATAGTCGTAGGAGTACCAGAGCGCGTCGCCGAAGCTGCGAATGTCATGCGGCGTCATCTCGAACCGCAGCCCCGGCGCGAACTGGAAGTAAGTCTTGTCCATGTACTGCATCACCTGTTTCCGGCCGCGATACTCTCCATCGGGCGTGTACAAGACAATCTCCGGGTCAAAACAGGCTTCCAGATCGCTCGCGCGCGCCTCGTTGAAGGCGACATTGCAGTGGTGCATCGCCCCTTCCATCTCCGCGTACATCCCCTGCGTGTCCGATGGAGCCTGCTTCAGGCTTGCGACTTTTCGTTGCAGGTCGATCGTCACCCCAAGGCGGTCGAGCAAATCCACGCCCAGGAGGCCGTCGATCTCGCCCCCACACGCCTTGCCGATCGGGCTCAGATCAATCGCCGGCAGCCTAAGATCATGCAGCGTATGGCTGCCCAGCTGTAGTTCTGGGATCGTAACTTCGCGGGCGCTGGTGGCCGCCCTTCCCCGCCACGAATCAATGCGAATCTTCTTCGTCGTGCCGGCAGAAAACGCCTTGAGGTTCAGCACCGTGGTCGCGCCCGTGTCAAGCAGGAACCGCATCTCCTGACCGGCCACGTTAGCGCGCACCACTGGCAACACGTCGCAGCGCTCAATCGGAATCTCGTTGGAGTCTACGCCCCCGTCCTGGGCCAGCGCGCATGCGGCAGCCAGCAGCATCATCAGCAGCACAATCCGCCGCCCGCCAATGCTGCCGGAAATCATTACGCTGCAGGGTCGTCTTTCTTCGCGCTGAGGAAGTGCTCGATGAATCCCGTATCAAACTTACCCTCGCGGAATTCCGGGTCTGCCAGGATCCGGCGGTGCAGCGGAATGGTGGTGTAGATCCCCTCCACGATGAACATCTCCAGCGCCCGCGCCATGCGCTGGCACGCCTCGTTGCGGTCCTTGCCCCGCACCACCAGCTTGGCGATCAGCGAATCATAATATGGCGGAATGGTCCCTTCTGCATACGCAGCCGTGTCGATCCGCACTCCCGTTCCTCCGGGCGGGTGAAACGCCGTAATCCGTCCCGCCGACGGCGTGAACTTCTCCGGATGCTCCGCATTGATCCGGCACTCGATCGCGTGCCCGCGATGCACGATCGGGCCCTGCAGCACATCCTTCAGTTTCGCTCCCGCCGCGATCATCAACTGGCTCTTCACCAGGTCCACGTCCGTAACCATTTCCGTCACCGGGTGTTCCACCTGAATGCGGGTATTCATCTCGATGAAGTACAGCTTCCGCTTCTGATCCATCAGAAACTCGATCGTCCCCGCATTCCGGTACCCCACCGCGCTCAGCGTCTTGCTGAGAACATCGCCGATTTCCTTCCGCAGTTCCGGCGTCACCTGCAGCGACGGCGACTCCTCCAGCAGTTTCTGATGCCGGCGCTGAATTGAGCACTCGCGCTCTCCCAGGCTCACCACATTCCCGTGCTCATCCGCCAGCACCTGGAATTCGATGTGGCGTGGATGCTCCACATACTTCTCCAGGTACAGATCGCCGTTCCCGAAAGCCGACGCTGCCTCCTGCTGCGCCGCGCGGTACAGCCCGGGGAGTTCTTCGTCATTGCGGACGATGCGCATCCCGCGCCCCCCGCCCCCAGCGGAGGCCTTGATGATCACGGGGTATCCCACCTGCTTCGCCCACTCGCGC
Source organism: Terriglobales bacterium (assembly GCA_035567435.1). Classification (GTDB taxonomy): domain Bacteria; phylum Acidobacteriota; class Terriglobia; order Terriglobales; family Acidobacteriaceae; genus Gp1-AA133. Next base: position 70,574 of record DATMPS010000084.1, read on the forward strand.
GCTTCCTCCTCAGAAGCGATCACGCCATCCGAGCCGGGCAGGATCGGCACCCCGTACTTCTTCATCGCCGCCCGCGCCTTCTCCTTCTCCCCCATGAGTCGGATCACTTCCGGCGTCGGCCCGATGAACTTCAGCCCGCTCGCCTCGCACACTTCGGCAAAGTTCGCGTTCTCGGAAAGCAGCCCGTACCCGGGATGGATTGCGTCCACGTTCGCGATTTCGGCCGCGCTGATCACCGCCGGAATGTTCAGATAGCTCTGCGCCAGTTGCGGCGGCCCGATACAGATCGCCTCATCGGCAAAGCGCACCGGCAGCGAGTTTCGGTCCGCCTCGCTATAAATCGCGACCGACCGCACCCCCAGTTCCTTGCAGGCGCAAATAATCCGCAGCGCGATCTCCCCGCGGTTCGCAATCAGGATCTTATTGAACATGCTCTTTTATGTAGCACCGGCATCTTGCCGGCGGTCCGTGGCGGGCGTCCCGCCCGCGCGCTGGGTCAACGTCGGTGACCTAAACACAAAAAGGCGCGCCCTCAGCGCGCCCGTTTCACCATCCACCCTCACTTCCGAGCCCGGATGGCAAACAGCTCCTGCCCGTATTCGATAGGCTGACCGTTCACCACCAGCTTCTTCACGATCTCGCCTGCCATGTCAGACTCGATCTCATTCATCAGCTTCATGGCTTCGACAATACACAGCACCTGCCCCTCCGCCACCACATCCCCCGGCTTCACGAAAGGTGGCGATCCCGGCGAGGGCGACTCGTAAAACGTCCCCACGATCGGAGAGCGCACCATGTGCAAATCCTCTGCGGGTACTTCTTTTGGCGGAGGCGCAGTCGCAGCCTGGGGTACAACCGGAGCCGCGCCCAACTCAGGCGCAGGAGGCGGAGCCGCGTGCACTGCATAATACCGGGGATCCGGGAGCCCCGCCGGCTCTCCTCCCCGCTTGATCCGAACCTTCACATCCCCGCGTTCCAGTTCAAACTCGGTGATGCCTTTATCGATGATCAGATCTATGAGTTCTTTCAGCTCTTTTTGATTCATCGTATGCGGTGGGACCGCTTTCCACCCCGCGCAAGCGAACCCGGCACGCGGGAGAACTCCGGACAATTCGAGTGCCCGGGCAGGAGTAGCTGAATTAAATGACTATGAATTCCTTGTGGGTGGAGTTCAGCACCTCACAACCCCGCTCGGTGACCGCCACCATGTCTTCGATGCGCACGCCCCACTTGCCCGGGAGATAGACTCCCGGCTCGATCGTGATCACCATTCCCGGCCGCAGAACCTCCTGCTGGCCTTTCGCCACTCGTGGCGCCTCATGAATTTCGAGCCCCACTCCGTGGCCCGTGGAATGCGTAAAGTGCTTCGCTAACCCTTTCCCCTGCAGCACTTTACGAGCCGCACGATCGACCCGGCCAACGCTCACGCCCGGCCCCACCTCCGCTAGTGCAGCCTCTTGCGCCGCAAGGACCGTGGCATAAAACTGCCGTGCTTCACCCGGCGCAGAGCCCACATATACAGTGCGGGTCCGATCCGAACAATAACCGTGAAGTATAACACCGAAGTCGCAGACCACGAACCCGCTCCCGATCACAGCCTCCGAGGCCCTCCCGTGAGGTAACGCCGACCGTGCACCCGACGCGATAATCGTCTCAAACGACATCGCGTCCGCCCCCGCCCGCCGCGCCGCATACTCCATTTCGGCCGCCACCTCAATCTCCCGCACTCCCGGACGAATCACTTCCAGCGCGCGGTCAAACAACCGAGCCCCCGCCGCCACTGCCGCCCGGATCGCCTCCACCTCCTCGGCATCCTTCACCATCCGCGCCTGTTCTACCAATGGAGGCGCTTCCCGCAACCGGATGTGCTTGGGTAACGCGTCCGCCAGGCGGTGGCGCGCCGCGACCGTCAAGTACTCTCCCTCCACGCCGATCACCCGGGACCGCTTGCCTCGGCCACGGCGTTCCACCCATTCCGCAGCCGCGGTCAGCGGAGCCTTCCGTCCGATCGCGATCTTCGCGTCCCGTACCTCCGCATTGGCCTGCTCGGTATAGCGCCCGTCCGTGAAGAAAACACTCTCGCCAGAATTCACCAGCAACGCGCCAGTGCTTCCGGTAAAACCGCAGAGATAACGAAGATTCGGCGGGTGACTGATCAGCAGACCATCGAGCTTCTTCGACTCAACCGTTTGCTGCAGAGACTGCAGACGGGCTTGATGATTCATTGCAGGGAGTTTATCAACGAAGGGTCGTCGCGCGCCAAAACCTGGAACTCGGCTTCGGACTCGGGTGTAAGTGCCACGGCTCACTTCTCGACGCTAGTCCCGACCTCGTAAAGAGCTCTCCGGAAGGGCGCGGCTCCACAGCTGGCGGGGAAGACACCCGCGGCGAGCAGAACAGGAAGGGCACGACCTAGCCGCGGCACTCTGACTTTGAAAACCCTTGCGCTTGACCGCCTGAGGTAAGTTCTTGCTGCCAGGCAAATTCCTGCACCAGCCTATTCAGACGCCTCGCTCCAGAGACGGCCCCTACAGCTCATTCACAAACTGCGCCACCGTCTTGCCGCCGGCCGAAACCGTGAGCACCAGGTGGTCTGTGAGCGGTACGCCGTCGCTTTGAATGGATAACTCGTAATCCCGAAAGGTGTCACTCGATTCCGACCAGGGATCCTTCGGCCTCGAATGCGGAATGTAAATCCCGGCCACCGGCCGCTCGTCGCTTCCGCGCCGCCAGGCGGCAGCAAACTGGATCGTGTTCAGCGCTTCCTCACTCACCGTCGTCCCGAACGGCGACACGCAATTGGTCACCGTCACCACCACCGTCAACTCGTCCGGAAAGTGGTCCACCACGGTCTTGCCGTGGTGAAATTCCGGCCCGCTGGGGCCCTTTTTTCTATGGAGCTTCGCCAGTGACGAGTCCACGATGCTCGCCGATATCCGCAGGCAATGCCCCTCCAGCTGGACATCCTCCGAACCCATCGAAAGGTCAGGAGTCGAGTGCCAGGACTTGTCACCCCGGTCGGCTCCATACACCGAAGCAGGCAAGAACATGCAGACAGCGAAAATCATCCAAATTCGAACGATCGAGACGGACCGACAACAGGACATACGCGGCTCCCACAGCCACGATTCCCTTTCCTTCTGCGCCGACATTAGCACAGCTCTTCCTCGCCGCTAAGAATCTATCGTCGCGAGTTCACTCACTTAGTACTCCGGTTCGAGCGGGAAGCGAGGCCGCCCGAACCGTGTACAAAAATTAACCGCCGGCCCATCGACAGGTTCGTCGCAGGAGCCGGCGGCTTTGGTCTTCGCTCGGCCCGCCGCTAGGTCTGGATGATCCGCGGCGTGATGAAGAAAATCAGCTCCTGGTTCGACGTGGTCACGCTGCGGTGCTTGAAGAGGTTGCCCAGGAACGGCACATCGCCCAGCAGCGGAACCTGCTGCACGTTGAGCGAGTTGTTGGTCTGGATAACGCCGCCAATCACCACCGTCCCGCCGTCGGTGACCAGCACCTGCGTGGTCGCCTGCTGCGTGATCAGTGTCGGGTTGCCTTGCACCGTCCGGCCAAAGTCCGGCGTGGTGTTCTCCACGTCCACGTTCAGGAAGATAGTGCCTTCCGACGTGATCTGCGGAACCACCGTCAGCCGCAGGAACGCATCCACGTAGGTCACGGTCGGAGGACCGCCCAACTGCGCCTGCGTCACGATCGGTACGCGCACACCCTGGCGAACCAGCGCCTGGATGTTGTTCTGCGTCACCACTCGCGGACGGGAAAGAATCTTCAGGAGTCCGCGCGATTCCGCCATGGTCAGCACCGCGTCAATGCGCACGTGGTTGCTGGCGTTCACCAAGGTCAGGCCGCTGGTCGGGCTGGTGACTGGCAGGTTCGAAAATAATGGGATGGTCGAACCGGTCGTAGCCGAACCACCCATCGTGATATAGGTCGGAGTCAGGCCACCCACCTGTGTCGGTGAAGTGCCCGCTTGCGACGCGCCGCCGATCGCCGACGTCGAGTTGCCCCAGCCGAATCCGAACTGCGTGCCGATGTCGCGGGCAAAGCTGCGGGTTGCAGCCACCACGCGGGCTTCGATTTCCACTTCCTGCGTCTTGCGGTCCAGCTGCGTCAGCAACCGGTCCAGCGCCGGAATGACGTTCGGAATATCGGAAATGATGACCGCGTTCGTGCGGTCATCCGAGATGACATCGCCACGCTGCGACAGGAACTTTTTGACTGTCGGTACGACGTCCTTTGAGTGTGCGTAGCTCAGGAACCGCGTGACCGTGACTTTCTCCACCGCCAGCGCTTCCGATTCCTGCTGGGCGCGCCGTGCGTCCGCTTCCTTCTTCAAGGTGTCGACGGTCGCGATGCGCAAAACGTTGCCTTCCAGTTCCCGCGCCAGGTCGTTGTTCTTGAGCACGATGTCCAGCGCCTGGTCCCACGGCACGTCATCCAGCACGATGGTTAGGCTGCCGTGCACGTTGGGATCGAGCACCACGTTCAGACCGCTGATCTCATGGATCAAGCGGAAGAAATCCTTCAGGTCGACATCCTTCAGGTTGACCGAGATCGGCTCGCCCGTGTACTTCGGACCGCTGGTCGCGGGGGTTTGCGACATCTGGGTCTTCTGTTCGGCTGCGAGATTGACCGCGGGCTGAATAGCTGTCGAGGCCGCCTGGGCAGCTTGCGGCTGCATAGAGGCATGGACGTTCGCCGCCAGCAGTTCCGACGCTGGCTTGTCGGCAAACTTCGCCGCTGCCTCGCCCGCGCGAACGGCAGGCTCAACCGCCGCCGTCTTTTGCTCGGGCTTGGTCTCATCCTTCGGCTTGTACGAAGGCTCAACGAAAACATAGTCAGTGACCGGCTTGGCCGACGCCATTTCCACCGGCTTCGGCGCCGCTGCCGGAAGGTCCTTCTTCTCCGCAACCGCCGGGATCACGGCCGCTGCCGGAGCCGCTTTCGCCACGACCGGCACGACGGCCGGTTGGGCAGGCTCCTTGGGCGCGACCACCGTCATCGACGGCTTCGCCGCGCTCGCCACCGTGCTGCCGGTGTGCAGCTTCACCACGATCTTGTCGTCGCTGCCAGGCACGAGCTCGAACTTGCAGGCCTTGTCCAGGTCGACCACGACACGCGTGCTGGGAGGCGTCTGGCCGTTCATGCCGACGCGCACCCCTTTCACGCCATCGCTGCCCACTTCGAGATGACGTTGGTCCGTCACCGAGACCGTGTTCGGCAGGTCGATGATCAGGCGAGCCGGCGACGCCAGCGTGCTCAGCTTGGGCGTAACCGTTCCCCGCGCCGTGATTTCCACGCTGATCCCGTCGTCGCCGCGCACCACGTTCAGCCGCTGCAATGCAGCGTGCGTGGCCGCTCCGGTGCCCGGGTTCGGCGTATCAGCCGCTGCGGCCACTAGGACCAGCATTAGCAGCGGTAGAACAACACCCAGCAGTTGCTTTCGCATTTCGCTTCTCCCCCACACGAGCTGGCCTTCGGCCGAGCGCGTGTCTTTCTTCAAGCTCGCTTCCAGATTTGGACTCGCCAATCCCCTACGCCGCCGGGGTCAAGATCCGCTTCACCACATCCTTGGTGAACGGCTTGCCCAGACGGTCTTGAAACGTCTCTTTGAACACGATCGAATCAACCGTGATCTTTTCTACGTACCCGTTGAACACCGGATCGTTTTCCCGCAGAAAGTATGCCTTGTTCAATCCGTTGGTCACGACCGCGATCATGCCGTTGTCCGACTTCACCACTCCGCGGAGCGCGACCTGCTCGATATCCAGGCACTTCTTGCCCGTGCTGCAACCCGATCCCGATTGCCGGTTCACTACTGGGCTCACAAACGGATCCCGCTTGCCCGTCATCGAATATTTCTTGTCTTCCTGCTTTTCCGGCTTCGGAGCCTCCAGAGTCGTGCTGGCCGCAGCTTCAGGGGCTTTCGGCTGGTTGGGAACTGCGGGTTTCGCGGGCGCGGATTTCGCGGCCGCCGCCTTGGGCGCTACCGCGGGAACCGCCTTCGCCGGCGCCGGCGCGGCCTTCCCAGGTACAGCAGAGGTCTTCGCCGGAACCGGAGCCGGCTTGGCTGGTACGGCTTTCACCGCTGCCTTGGCCACGGGTGCCAGGCTCGACTTCACCGGTACGGTGGCTTTCGCAGGTGCCGCCGTCGCGGGCACACCCTTCGCCGTCGCCGGCTTCAGAGTTGGGCTGGCGGAGCTTGTTTGTGCCGATGCCGGCTTCAACGTCGCAGCGCTAGCAACCGGCGCCTTCGCAGAAACAACGGCTGGTTTCGCGGGAGCCGGAGCTTTCGCCGCCACGGCGGGAGCCTTTGCCGGAGTTGCCGTCGCTTTCACAGGAGCAGTCGCTGGTTTCGCGGGCGTCACCGAGTTCGTCGTACTCGCCTGTGCCGCACCCGGCTTGGCCGTGGTCGCTGGCGAGGGCTTCCCCGAAGACGTCGTTCCGAGCGCTTGGTTGCTGGCCGCGGTCTGCTGCTGTTGCACGCCCTGCAGCGCGTCCTTGGTGTTCTGGATGATGTTGGGATTCTGCGCCCAGGCAGTGCCCGCCGTGATTGCCAGTGCAACGATGCCAGTGGTCAGCTTCATGGAATCTCCTACCTTTTCACCGGAGCCTGGCCGGGTTTCGCCCCTGCCGCTCCCGGATCGAGGTCATGACTGAAAAACGTCGTCGCCCTGCAGGTCGCCACTACGCTCTCGTTAGGCGCGTACTGATAAACCTTCTTGGTCTTGGCGTCGCCCGGCTTTCGCGTCGAGGCCACTAGCAGGTTCGACACGTTCACGATGCGCTCCAGCTTTCCTACCCGGTCGAAGAAATTCAGCATCGAGTAGTACGGGCCGTCCAGCTCCATGTCGAAAGGCACTTCGCTGTAGAAATCCTTTTGCGAGATCGGCTGCGCGGTATAGCGCCGGATTTCAATCCCCGCCTTGGAGGCTTCCGCGTCCACCATGCGCATGAACCCGTCTACTTCCTTATCGTCCGGAACGATCCGCCGCTCGATCTCTAGCTGCTGCTTCAGGCTGGCCAGTTGCCGCTCGATGTCTGCCAGCCGCGGCCGGTAGGCTTCCAGTTCCGCGTTTTCCTTCATCTTGGCTTCCAGCTTCTGCTGGGCCGCGGCGTTCTGGTCGCGTTCGGCCTTGAACACGGTGAAATACAGACCCGCCGTGACCAGCACCGCTCCGCCCAGTACCGCTCCCCACTGCTTGAGGCCCGACAATTCCCCGAAATTCGCCATAAGTTGCCTGCCTTTAGGACTTGCTCTTCTCGCACGTCAGCGTGAACTGGTACGCCTGCATGTCTTTGATCGTGTCGTCCTGGAAGCTTTCCTTGATCTCAACGTTGCGGAAATATCCCGTCTTCTGCAGGTTCGAGATCAGGTTGGCCACCGCGTCCGAACTGAGCGCCATGCCCTCGATGTCCACGCTCGGACCCAAGTCCTTCATGTTGTTCAGCCAGATCGCCTCGGTGTTGTTCACGGTCTCGCCGACCATGGCCATCAGGTTCACCGGCCCGGACTGGTTCGAACGCAGATTGTCGATCACGTCCACCCGGCGCTTGTAGTTCTCCGCCTCGTGCTGCCGCGCCATGTAGCGCATCTTCACGTCGGCCAGTTCACGATTCTTCTGCTCGGCGGTCGCCATCTTCGTTTCGATCGATTTCTTCTGCGCGTCCAGGTGGTACCAGGTGTAGAGGTTGATCACAGCCGCCAGGCCTACAGCCACCAGGACCTTCAGCCGCGGCGAGCCTACATCGCCGACTTCCATCGTCGGCATCGACGGCATCGCCGAACGCTTATTCTTGGGTTTCGGTGCTTCCAGCAGGTTGATTCGGATCATAGGTCGCCAAAACTCCTTAAAGCCAAGCCCACTGCAACCGCCAGCTGGCCCGCGTTCTGCTCGATCAGTTCAGCTCCCATTCCTTCCACCGGAGGCGCGATCCGCTGGAACGGGTTGAACAGTTCCACCGGCATCGAGAACTCCTGCCGCAAACCTTCCACCAGCCCCGGCACCTTCGACGAGCCACCCGCCAGGTAGATCTTCTCGATGTGCTCGCCCGCCGCGCTGGCCCGGAAGAAGTCGAATGTCTTCTGGATTTCCAGCACGATGATCTCGGTCACCTGCTGCAGGATCGGCGTCTTCGCGTCCTCGCTTACCGTGCCGACTTTCCGGCCCAGCTTCAGCGCTTCCGCGTCGTCAAAGCTCAGATCCAGTTCCTTCTGCAGCGAATCGGTGTACTGATGCCCGCCTACGCTGACGTCGCGCGGGAACAACGGTGTTGTGCCCTTCACGATGTTGATGTTCATGACGCTGGCGCCCAGGTTCAACAGCGCCACCACCTGTCCCGGGGCGGGCTCATAGTTGTACTCGTAGCAGTTTTGAAGCGCCAACGCATCGATATCCACGATAGCCGGGGTCCGCCCCGCCATCGAGAGTACGTTGGTGTAGTTCAGAATCTTGTCCTTCTTGACCGCCACCAGCAATACGTCCATCTGCGGGTTGCCCGCGTCTTCCGACAGGATCTGGTAGTCCAGGTTTACGTCGCCCAGATCGAACGGAATGTGCTGCGCGGCTTCCTTCTGGATGGTTTCGGCCAGTTCCTGATCACTCATCGAGGGCAGCGAGATCTTCTTCACGATCACGGAGTGCCCGCTTACCGCCGTGGCCACGTTCTTGGCCTTGATTTCATGGTCGGTGAACAGCTTCGCGATCGCGCTCGACACCGTCCCCGAGTCCACGATCATCGAGTCGACCACGATATCCGGAGCCAGCGGCTCCAGCCCCAGGTGCGCCACCTCGATCTCCCGGCCCTTGCGCTTCAACTCCACGGCCTTGATGCTCGAGGATCCCACATCCAGACCCACAATCGACTTGGACCCGAATCCAAACATGTGCCCGCCTTTTACTGTGACCCGGCGGCCTTCACGGCCACCTTCGGTTTCTTCTTCGTCCGCACTTCCATCTGGTTCGACTTCTCTTCCATCCACTGGTCCAGCTTCGACTTCTTGAAGCGCCAGCGGTTGCCCAGTTTGAAAGCCGGAATCTTCTGCTCGTTTACGTACTTGTAGAGCGTGTCCGGACTCACCCCCAGGTACTGCGACGCCTGGCGAATGTTCATCACTTCTCGCGAGTCGGCCATAGAGTTCATGTCCCTTCCACAGAATCAACGCCCTCGTTCACCGGTGTCTCCGGCGCCCAGGGCAAACCTTGGGAGGAAATCCCCTCGTTAAAATTCGTGTTCGAGCGGATTTCGGTGTGCAGAGCATATCTCAACCCCGGAAAACACGGAGTCAAGCCGAATCTCCGTGTTTCTCCGTGTTTTATACCTGTTTTCTGGAGAATTACTTTGGTGTAAATGCAGATTACTGCTACCGGTTGTAGTTAACCATCTAGTGGCCCCTGCCGCTGGGGGCGGTTATACCTTGGATGCCTCGTTACCCCACTGAACATAACCAAAGTACTAACGACGGTACGAAGGTCGTAAGACGTAGGGGAACTCGCTGAAAACACTGCGCAAACTCCGCCTCGCCGCCCCGCCTTTAACCCCACTTTCGGGCCATCTCAGGCCCCACGCCGATTCCTCGTTTCACCCCGAAATTGCCCGGAATTTTCGCCCTCTCTACGCCCGAGTTTTCCCCTAGAATCGACGCGGCCTGCTTGACTGCTCCGCCTGAATGCTCGCGACGGACAGCTGATAGCGCGCACCTCTTACCCGCCTTCTCACTTTTCCCCGCCCCCCACCCTCCTGTAGCCTGACGGCTTAACGTCCGACCGGGAGGCTCTTTGCGCTACCTCGACCGATTGCAACCCCTGGCCCTGCTGGCCCTGCGCCTCACCCTGGGCATCGTGCTCGTCGCCCACGGATCCCACAAGGTGTACGGCCACATGCACGAATACGCGGGTTATATCGCCAGCCTCGGGCTTCCCGCCTGGCTTGGCTACGTCTCCGCCCTTACCGAGTTCATCGGCGGCATCCTGCTCATCTTGGGACTGTTTACGCGCTGCGCCTCGTTCGCGGTCTTCATCAACATGTGCGTCGCGATCGCCAAGCTTCACGTGAAACACGGCGTGCTCGGCGCAGGTGGATACGAATACCCTTTGGCCCTGGCCACAATCGCCTTCGCCCTGATCATGCTCGGCCCCGGACCGATCTCCTTCGACGCCATTCGCGGCGGAGGCGGTCGCAGCCCGGGCACGTGATTCCCGGGTGGTGCCTCGGTTTCCGACTGAGGCCAGCGATCCCCGACCTGTCCCGGGCGATTTGACAACGGTTGTATAGTCTCTGCACCCGATTCGGCCCCCAGCCCAGCGTGCCAGCCGTCCTCAGGATGTGGCTGTGTCTACACCGGAATCGCCCGTTCCCCCACTCAACATTCATCTCTCGGCGCTCTCCAGCTACATGAGTGCTCCCGGCGAACTGCAAAGCGTCAGCTTCTGGCCGCGGGTCCTGGCGCGCTTGATCGACCTGGTCATCCACTACATCGTAGCGACCGTCACCGGATTCCTCTTCGGGATCATGCTGGCCATCGCCGCCGGCGGACATATCTCTCCGCTTTTGCTTGCGAGATTGCGCGGTTCGGGCATGTCGGCTTTTGTGCTGATCCTGCTCGGATCGATTCTCTTCGAGGCGATCTGCGAGAGCGTGCATGGGAACACGCCGGGCAAGCGGGCGCTTGGGATGGTGGTCGTCCAGGAAGACGGCTCTCCCTGCCGTATTGGGTCGGCACTCATCCGCTCGTTCGCCTACACGATTGATGCTCTCTTCTTTGGCCTGGTCGCCTATTCAGCCATACAGCAGACTGCCCAAGAGCAACGCCTCGGAGACAAGTGGGCGGAGACGGTGGTCTGCAAACGCTCCGCAGTCGTACCCGGGAACCTGCGTGGTCCCGGACGTTTCCTCTTAGGCCTGTTTTTCGCCGCCATAGTAGATTCCGCTCTCTGCATGGTGGCGTTGCTCACGAAGCTGTCCGCCTGAACCGGCCTTACACCGTCTTCGATATCCGCCGGCTTGTTCCACCTTGTTACCCCATCCCCGGGGTTCTGCGAAATCGCCTTCGTAACACAGCCACCAATTCGTGATCCGCCCGCTCCCACACCATCTCCAGCGGGGAATACCCGCGCGCCCACACCGTGTACGAGGTCACGCCTAGCAGCGCCAAGGTGATTGCGAAATTCGGCCATGCGTTCAATCCCCACTGCCCATGCCAGCTCAGATTAAGGGCGCCGGAAAATGGAGCGAGATAAGGGATCGGCCACTGGTCCCCATCAGGCCCCCGCGACCCCAGAAGGTCTTCCATCAAATGCAGGTGGAATCCCAGAAAGCACAGCGCCGTCGTCTTCCACCTCTGCTCCGCCAATACGAAGGCAAGCAGCGCGATCGCGACCGCAAACGCCAGATTGTGCAACGAGTGATGGTAGTGAGAGAACCACAGAAGCGGGTGCTAAGAATTGCGGGTGAGCAGCTCGGCAATGATGCCCAGCCCATCGACATCGGGCACAACCGCCGACAACGTAACCTGCGACCGATTCGCACGGTGTTGGCAAATACCCAGCCCGTCAGAAAGTGGACACGGGGCTCATGGACGGAGTTGTCGGTCGTCAGTCGTTGGTCCTTGGCTGAAAAACATTGGCGATATTAATGGATTTGAGAACGGCACGACCTCACAACGTGCGAAAATTCGTCCCCGTCCGCTCGCTGCCGATGCCAGCCCCTTGGTCACGAGCGAGCGCAGCGAGACCAGAGGAATTTGCTCTTGATCGTGGCACGCAGCCCTCAAGACCTAAATCTTCACTATTCTTCACTGGGAAAGGGCACGACTTCAGTCGTGCCGCCGAGCCACGTCAAAACAGGGCTTCAGCTCCTGAGGTTATGTTCGACGTGACGAACCTACAAGCGCATCATAAAATCGCACATTGCCAACCGGGCACCCCATTACTTCAACTCCGTCGCGAGCCGCGGGCCCTCGAGCCACCAGCTCTCGCTGACGACTGAAGACCAACGACCGACGACTGCCCCTAATACTCGGCCAGCTCTTTCATCCCGCGATAGAGATCATTGGCTTGCGGCAGGATGGCGTCTTCCAGGATGGGCTGATATGCGACGTACACGTCCATCGCGGCGACGCGCCGGACCGGCGCGTCCAGGTGAGGAAACAGCTTGTCGGCAATGCGCGCCGCGATCTCGGCGCCGTAGCCCCAGCTCAGCGAATCTTCGTAGGCGACCAGCGCCCGGTTGGTCTTTGCCACCGACGCAGAAATCGTCTCCCAGTCAAATGGGTTCAGCGTGCGTAGGTCGATCAGCTCGACCTTAATTCCTTCCTCGCGCTCGAGTTTCTGCGCCGCCTGCAACGCCCGCGGCACCACGGCACCGTACGTGATCACCGTCAGGTCCGTGCCCGCCTGCACAATCTTCGCCTTGCCGAACGGCACCATGTACTCCGGCCCCGGATAATGCGACCGCCCATAGGTCTCGCGGTACAGCCGCTTATGTTCCAGAAACAGCACCGGATCGTCACAGCGGATCGACGTCCGCAACAGTCCGGCGGCATCCAGCGCGTTCGATGGAAACACCACCCGCAGTCCCGGAATGTGCGTGAAAATGCTCTCCCCGCATTGCGAGTGATACAGCGCCCCACCCGTGAGGTATCCGCCGATCGCCACTCGAATCACCAGCGGCGACGAGAACGCGTTGTTCGACCGCCACCGGATCACCGGTAGCTCATCGCGCAGCTGCATCATGGCCGGCCAGATGTAGTCGAAGAACTGGATCTCGACCACCGGCTTCAGCCCGCGCGTCGCCATGCCTGTCGCCCGCCCCACGATGCCGGCCTCGGCGATCGGCGAATTGAACACGCGCTCGGAACCGAACGCCGCCTGCAACCCCGCGGTCAGCTTGAAGACGCCGCCCTTCCCTTTCACCAGCTTCTTCCTCAGATAATCTTCCCGGCTGACGTCGGCCACGTCCTCGCCGAAGATCAGGATGCGCTCGTCGCGCTTCATCTCATCCCGCAACGTCGCATTGATGAGCTCGGCCATCGTCTTCGGCAGCACCGGCTTCTTGCCCTCGGCCGCAGGCGCCTCCGCCACCTGTGGAAACACAGGCTGCGTCTCGAACAAAGACGACGTCGGATCCAGGTCGGGCGAGTAGATATACTTTGTGATCGTGTCGGGTGTTGGGAAAGCCGCTTCCAGCGCGCGGTCTACCGCCACCTGCATTTCGTCCTCGACCTGTTTTTCGAGCTGGTTGATGCTCTTCTCGTCGAGGATGCCTTCGCGAATCAAAAACATCTGCATGCGGGTGATGGGATCGCGCGCCGCGTCCCGCTGCCGCTCCACATCGGGCCGGTAAAGCCGCTCATCATCCGAAAGCGAGTGCGAGTACGGACGGATCACGTGCGCGTGTACGAACGCCGGACCTTTGCCGGCGCGGCAGTAATCCACCGCCCGCTTCATGGCGGCGTAACTGGCGACGGGGTCGGTGCCGTCGATTTCTTCAAAATGAAAATTCGGGAAGCCCGAGACCACCCGCGAAATGTTTCCCCCCGGGGTCTGCACTTCGACGGGAACCGAGATCGCGTACTCGTTGTCCTGCACCACGAACACGATGGGCAGCTTCCGGCAGGAGGCCGTGTTCATCGCCTCCCAGAACTCGCCCTCACTAGTAGTGCCGTCGCCAAGCGAAACGTAGGTGACCTCGTCCCCTTTGAACGTAACGTCTTTGAATTGCCGGTAATCGCCTTCGGCTCTCCGGTTGGCATTCCCATGGCTGCGCAAATAGACGCCGGCCTCGGCGCATCCCACGGCTTGCAGAATCTGCGTTCCGGTGGGCGACGACTGCGTCACGATATTCAGTTTGTTGTAAGCCCAGTGCGACGGCATCTGCCGGCCACCCGAACTCGGGTCATCGGCCGCGCCTACCGCCTGCAGCAGCATCTCGTAAGGCGTGGCCCCCAGCATCAGTACAAGGGCCCGATCTCGATAATAGGGATAAAACCAATCGTAGCCCGGCTTCAGGCAAAACCCGGCGGCGACCCCAATGGCCTCGTGACCCGCCCCCGAAATCTGGAAGTAGATTTTCTGTTGCCGCTTGAGGAGGATTTCCCGGTCGTCCACCCGCCGCGACGTGTACATCCAGCGATACGCTTCAATCAGTTGCGGGCGGGTGAGACCTTCGTAGGTCTTGGAGTTCTTGTCGTCGGCGAGCGCGTTCAGCTTGGGGTCCGTCTTTGTCGTGGCCATCCAATACCCTCGGAGCTGGGGGGAGTTCGCAGAGTGCATTGTAAACGTAAGGTTGCAGTTCCGGGAATACGGGACTTCCAGCGTCCAGGCGCGCGATTTTGCATAGGGGCAGACGCCTTCGTCTGCCCAGTGGAGCGCAGCTATACCCCTCAATCCATTTTTCACTCACAAAGTGCCCCAGGTTCGCGTCCGCTCTTTGCATGCTAAGCTAGGCATGGTTGTGTCTCATGTCTTACTGATTGCTGATCGCTGATACCTGTCGGCTGATCGCTTCGTACCGCCTGTCCCCGTACACTGGCCAGGGAGACTCTGAACCATGAATCGTCGCGAGTTGCTGAAGCGCGTCGGCGTGGTGGCGGGAGCAACGGTTGCGCAAGCCGCGGAACAGAATCCCTCGAGCGCGACCCGGCTCTCGTCGAAGTGCAAGATCGTCGTTACGGGAGGACATCCCGGCGATCCCGAGTATGGCTGTGGCGGCTCCGTCGCCCGGCTCACCGCCCTGGGGCATGAGGTAGTGCTGCTCTATCTGAACGATGGCGCGTGGGCGCAGACTTCCTCGGCGACGCGCCTTGCCGAAAATCATTCCGATCACCGCGCCATCGCGAACCTGACCTATGAATCGTGGAAACAACTGAAACGCCGGTTCGCCTTGTACTATTACGAAGTTTCCGATGGCGAAGATACGACCCAGTTCCCTGCGCCGACTCAATATGTCGACATCACCGCCGTAGCCGACACGAAAAAAGCCGCCTGCTACGCCCACGCCAGCCAGACCCCGGATTTCTATTACCCGCTGCAGGACACGGTGGCGACGTTCCGAGGGCTGCAGGCGGGCGCAAAGAAAGCCGAGGCGTACGTCCTCCAGCTCGGCAGTCCTTAGGACATCTTTTCCCGCGCGGGCCTCGCATCGCGCGCCTAAACTCAACCGCATTGGGCTGGTGCCTTCCCACTGAACACGCAGTGGCTCGTTAGCGAGAAGCTCGTGCCTCGAAGCTCACGGCCAGGAGATCGCAGTCGCGTCCGCTCCTTGGATGCTAACCTGAGTGTTGTTGCCCGCCTGGGCTGAATGCTGATTGCCGAGCGCGGATTGCTCGTCGCTCCGCAGCTCGTAGCCAGAACCGGCAACTTGCTATCTTGAAATTCATCCCATGATCCACACCCGCCGCGCCTTCGATCCTGCCGCCGTCAAGCTCCTGATCTTCGACCTCGACGGCACGCTGATCGACTCGCAGCTCGACCTCGTCCACTCCATCAACGCCATGCTGTGGCACTTCGGGAAGTCCGAACTGCCCAGCGAATTGATTGCGACCTATGTGGGCGATGGCGCACCCATGCTGGTGCGGCGGGCGCTCGGCGATCCCGAGAACGAGAAGTTCGTGCAGGAAGCGCTCAACTATTTTCTGGCCTACTACCGCGAACACAAGCTCGACAACACCCGCGTCTATGACGGCATCGTCGAGGCGCTTGCGTCGATCCGCCAGTCGGGCAACGGCCAGCCACGCACGCTGGCCGTGCTTTCGAATAAGCCCGTGAATCCTTCGCGTGCCATCGTCGAAGGCCTCGGCCTCAGCGGGTTCTTTGCGCAGGTTTACGGCGGCAACAGCTTCCCCACCAAGAAACCCGATCCCCTGGGCGCGCAGAAATTGCTCGAGGTAGCGGGATGCCAACCGCACCAGACGACCATCGTCGGAGATTCGTCCAACGACATCCTCACCGGCCGTAACGCCGGCCTGTGGACGGTCGGCGTCACCTACGGCTTCGCGCCCCACTCGCTCGCTCTGACCCCGCCCGACGTGCTGGTCGACACGCCCGGAGAACTCGCAGAAGTGTTTCGGTAGAGACGTGGGTGCCGCGTCTCCCCCGTGCGACACCGCGTACCGTCATGTTGTATGCAAGACGCGGCAAGACGCGTCTCTACACCAAGGATCCGCGGCCTCCCGTAATGGGACAGATTGTGATAAGGATTTTGTCCAAGAGGCGACTGGCTTAGCTCCATGCCATTCTTCGCGTTTTTCTGCCCCAACCTGAAGCGTCGAAAATCACCTCAAAATGACCCCATCCTTTGGTTACCTCAACGGGTTCCTGCCAAGCAACGCGACTCGTTATCTTTTAGATAATTTTACATTTAAACGCGATTAGGGCGCGTCGGGCCTCGCAGACAGCCCCCCCCGGGGCCGTCCAGAGGGTCAAACGTTCAACCTGGCTCGTTTCTGTGCAACTGGCGGGCACTCTACGCAACGGCCAGACCCAGGTTTTCCCGCCGCAGCTCGCGGAATGTCTGTTTTCTTCGTTATCTCAGGGCTATGTGGTTGATTTCTCTGGGAAAGCTCCCCCCAGCGCTCACCTCGCGACGCTGGGCCGTTCCCGGGAGCAACGGGAGATGCGAACGGTTCGTAGCCCATCCATGGTCCTTGCCCCTTCAGGGGCAATGGGCGATCGACAACTTCTGCGAGTTTCTGGAGGAGCAATCCATCAGCGTTTTTTCTGCTTGGCTTCTTGCAACTCGACTCGCGCCTTGACCAGCTTCTTCACCAGGGCGAAGGGAAGAGGCTTGTCCACTGGGAAGCGGACGGTCCCTTTGGCGGTCGCGTAGCCCTTGAGTTCTTTCTTGAACTTCACGACCAGCGCCGCACTCGTGGGGAACAGGCTGCAGTGATTGGAAAACGCCGCGTACCCCATCAGCATTCCCTTGTATTTGAACATCGGAATGCGGTAGCTGATGGTCTCCGTCGTTTCCGGTGGCACCGCCAAGCGGATCATGGCGCGCATCTTGTGCAGGGTGGTGCGCGCCGGTTCCGGGACGCCGGCCAAATATTCATCGACATCCCTCGCGGGTGCACCCATGCCTTTTTTCATAGCGCCAAGAGACTACCACGCGGGAATCGCACTTTGCATTTAGCGTTTGGCCAAGAAGGTGGAGCAGAACCTTCTGGCCCTTGGCTCATTGCTCAGGACTCAAGGCTATAAGCTAAATGCCAAGTGCTAATTGCTAGGTGCGCCTCCCCCGCACCTTCCCCGGCAACCGGACCGGACAGCATCCTGCGCTACACTCGAATGCAGTCCCGATGAACCGCAACCACGCTGGCTTTACGCCGAAAGAACTGCGCAAGCTGCGCAGCCTGAAGGATCCACATGGCATTCAGAAATATCTCGATGCCATGCCCTACCACTTGGCCGACACCGCCTGGTCGCCACGGCGCGTGCTGGCGGAGAATACTTCGCATTGCCTGGAGGGCGCGATGTTCGCCGCCACGGCCTTGCGGGCCAACGGCTATCCACCGCTGATTGTTGATCTTGAGGCCGAGCATGACACCGACCACGTCCTCGCCGTGTACCGCGTGGACGGCTACTGGGGCGCGATTGCCAAATCGAATTACACTGGCTGCCGCTATCGCGAGCCGGTGTATCGTTCGCTGCGCGAACTTGCGCTGAGTTACTTCAACATCTACTTCAACCTGCGCAAGGAACGGACACTGCGGCGCTTTTCGCGGCCGGTCAACCTGGCGCGCTTCGACCGGCAGGAATGGATGACCACGGAGAAGCCGATTTGGTTCATTGTCTATCACTTACTTGAGATCAAGCACTACCCGCTGTTTCCCCAGCGCATCGCCAACCGCCTGCATCGGGTCGACGAACGCGTGTACCAGTCGGAGATTCTGGGAAAGGCGTACAAGGACCGTCGTCGGCTTTCGGGCGTCGGTCATCGGCTGGCCGGTCGCTGATCGCTGGTGGCTGATCGGCATTCGACACCCGCCGGGACCACTTTGCTGTGACATCTTGCGTTACTCCTTTGATAGGCTGAAGTCTCGTCCGGCCGCAACATTTTCTGGGAACCGGGGTTCTTTTGGCGCGTATGTAGAGGTATGTGTATGCGATCTTCGGTGGTCTCTCTTTCCCTCCTATCGCTCTCGTCTCTCTTGCTTTTGACCGGGACACTCTGTTTCGCACAGGGCTCTGCTGAGGCAGCGCCTGGAGATGCGTCCGTTCCAAAAGTTGTCACGGCTCCGGCCTCCTCCGTTGTGGCGCCGCCGGCTCACGCGACGTTGTCATCCGAAGAGATCAAGAGCCTGATTCGCCAGGCCGCTGAGAAAGACATCGAGAACGACAAGAAGCAGCGCGACTACACCTACAGCGAGCGCGTGGAAGAGCACAAACTGAGCGGGCACGGAGAGGTAAAGTCTACCGAGATTCGCGTTTACGACGTGCTCGAGATTTATGGCGAGCAGATGCGGCGGCTGATTTCCAAAGACGGCAAGCCGCTCCCGGACAAAGAGGCAGCCAAGGAAGACGAGCGGATCCAGAAGGTGATCGATCACCGCAAGACTGAATCGGACTCGGACCGCGCCAAACGGCTGAAGCAAGAGGAGAAAAGCCGCGAAGAGGCCCGCGAGTTTGTGAAAGAAGTCGCCGACGCTTACAACTTCTCGTTTGTGGGCACCGAGAGCCTCGGGGGGCGCGACAGCTATGTGATTGATGCCGAACCACGTCGCGGGTTCGAGGCCAAGACAAAGGCGGGAAAGATTCTGCCCAAATTCCGCTTCCGCTTGTGGCTCGACCGGGAGGAGGACCAGTGGGTGAAATTGGACGCAACCTGCGTCGACACGGTCTCCTTGTTCATGTTCCTGGCGCGCATTCATAAGGGCTCGCATCTGCTGATCGAGACCACGCGAGTGAACGACGAAGTGTGGCTGCCGCAACATGTTGCCGTGCATCTGGACGCAAGGGTCGCGCTGCTGAAGAACTTCGACGTCGATGAGGACCTCACTTACAAGGACTACAAAAAGTTCCACGCGGAGTCGAAGATTGTGGGGATGGAAGAAGTGAAAGAAGCGCGCTAAGAGTTCCCCCAGGTAAGATCGGGCTCTGGCTCTCGTCTTCTGGCCGCTGTCCAGGGCAAACGTTTGCTTCTTCCGTTGCGCTATACTTGCCGGCGCGCGCACCATTGTGCATCTCTGAATGGAGCAAAATTCCCCCCATGAAGAAGAAAGCGTTTGCCTGGATCGTCGTTGTCGCGACCTTCGTCCTACCCGCCGCTCTTGCTCAAGTCCAGCCCGCGGTCCTCACCATTCACGCCGATAAGCCGGTTTCCAAGGTGAGCCCGATGCTCTACGGGCTCATGACCGAGGAGATCAATTTCTCCTACGACGGCGGGCTTTATGCGGAGATGGTTCGCAATCGCACATTCCGCGCCCGACGCCGGGATGTGCCGAACTGGCTGCTGGTGGAAAACGGAAATGCTCAGGCCAAAATGGAAGTCGATTCGCAGACGGGCCCCAGCGAGGCGCTGAACTACAGCTTGCGGATGGAAGTGAGCCAGGCCGACGTTGAAAATCAGGCGGGGGTGCTCAATGCCGGCTATTGGGGCATGCCGCTGAAACCCAACACGACTTACAAAGGCTCGTTCTACGCGAAGGCAGACTCTGACGCCCTGGGCGCGGTGACCATAAAACTGCTGACGGATGCGGAAGATAAGACCCTGGCAGCCACCACGGTTACCGGATTGACGACGGCCTGGAAGCAATACCATTTTTCACTGAAGACCGGCGCCATACAGGCGTCGTCCACGAATCACCTGGTGCTGACGGTGGGGCACGCCGGGACTCTGTGGCTCAGTCTCGTATCTTTGTTTCCGCCCACTTACCATGACCGCGACAACGGCAACCGCATCGACCTGATGGAAAAGCTGGCCGGGATGCATCCGGCGTTCCTGCGCTTTCCGGGCGGGAACTACCTGGAGGGCGATCACATTCCCGAGCGCTACGAGTGGAAGAAAACGATTGGCGCGCTGGTGGACCGGCCGACGCATCCCAGCCCGTGGCGTTACCACTCGTCGGATGGACTGGGCCTGCTGGAATTTCTGGAGTGGTGTGAAGATCTGAAGATGCAGCCGGTGCTGGCGGTGTACGGCGGATACTCGATGCAGCAGGAGCACGTGAATCCCGGATCGGATCTCGATCCGTATGTGCAGGACGCACTCGACGAAATCGAATACGTGACCGGCGGAGCGGACACGAAGTGGGGCGCGGTGCGCGCTCAAAACGGCCATGCGGAGCCGTTCGCGCTGACTTACGTAGAGGTCGGGAACGAGGATTTCTTCGACAAGTCGGGAAGCTACGATGGACGGTACGAGCAGTTCTTCAAGGCAATCAAAGCCAAGCATCCGAATCTCCAGATCATCGCAACGACACCGGTGAAGAGCATCCGGCCGGATGTGATCGACGATCACTACTATCGGCGGGCCACGGAGTTCTTCCACGACACCACGCACTACGAAAAGACCGATCGCAGTGGCCCGAAGATTTTTGTGGGCGAATGGGCTACGCGAGAGGGATCGCCGACGCCGAACTTCGGCGCGACCCTGGGCGATGCGGCGTGGATGACAGGCATGGAACGCAACAGCGACGTGATCGTGATGGCGGCGTATGCGCCGCTGCTGGTCAACGTCAATCCCGGGGGCATGCAGTGGGAGACCGACGTGATCGGCTACGATGCGCTGCGGAGCTACGGGTCGCCCAGCTACTACGCGCAGGCCATGTTCGCCACCTACCTGGGAGATGAAACGCCCGACTCGCAGCTTACAGGTGGTGGACCGAAATTGTTCTACTCGGTCACACGAGACACGAAGAAGAAACGCCTGTACCTGAAGCTGGTCAACGCCGCGTCAACTCAGCAATCCATCGATATCAAGTTCCCGGACGCAAGTCTCGTAAATACGGGGAAACTGATGTTGTTGAAGGCCAAGAGCACGCTGGCCACAAACACGATCGACGAGCCGACCAATATCGTGCCCGTCGAGAGCCCACTGCGAAACGTTGCGAGCGACCTGCACTACACGGCGCCCGCATACTCCATTCAGGTGCTTCAGCTCGATCTGCGCTGAGGGGGAAGTTGAGTCAGGGCACGCCGCACGGCTCCGCAGCTCTTCACTGCATCAATCGCTTGAGCGCGGACCGAGCCTCGCCGACCTGGGCGAGCCGGGCTTGCGAGCTGGCGAAGTGCGAGAGAAATTCCTGGTATTCGTTGATCGCCTGGTCGCGTTTACTGGTGCGCTCGTAGAGCTGGCCAAGATAGTAGTGAGAGAGGATTCCAAGTGCAGGAAACCGGTCGTTCAGAACCTGGGAGTTTTCGAGCGAGCGCTCGCGCCGTAATGCCGCGCGAAACCCGTTTTCGGCCGATGAATAGTCATTGGTGAGCAGATAGGCGCGGGCCTTGAGGAAGAGCAGATAGGGTTCCTGGAAATCGGGCATACTGGCGGCACGACTCAAGGCCGTGGGCCCATCTCCCCTGTGCACCGCTGCGGTTACATCAGCGTAAGCCTGGTCGACTTCGAGAGCCCGGGGCGCGATCCAGGGATGGACGGAGGCGAATTGCCGCAAACTCTCCTGTGCGGCCGATTGATTCCCCGCCAGGGTTTGCAGGAATGCGACCGTTTCCAGTTCGTCGCCATCGAGCTTCTGTTGCTGGACAAACGAGAGCGCGGAGGAACCCTCCCCCCCCAACAGCACAGCAAGCGCAGCAAACGGCCGCAGCAACTCCTCCGCAGCCTCGTTCTGTTTCGCGTGCCCAAGCTGGAGCACAGCCTTCCGATAGCTCGCGAGCGCGGCTTCGAAGTCACCCTCCGTTTGTCTGAACTGCGCCTCAAAGGCTGGAACATAGAGCTGCGAGAGGGGAGACGCGTGCCGGGCGTACTGCTGGAAGGCCGCACTGGCCATGTCGGGCTTCTTCTGATCGGTGTAAACGATCGCCAGTTTAAGGTACTCTCCGTAGTCGCTGAAGTCCGGTTTGAGTTCGAGCACTTTGCGGTAGGAGGCCACGCCTTCGTCATCCCGGCCTGCCATAAACAGGACGTCGCCGCGGCTGTCGAGCGGATTGGGATCCCCGGGCCGAACCGCCACGTAGCCGTCACTGGCCTTCAGAGCGCCATCAAAATCGCCCCATTTTGCTAGCTCGTAGGATTGGAAGTTGAGCAGATCTTCGTTTTTCGGATCTGCCGCCAGCCCCTGTTGGAACACGTCGGCCGATTGTTCGCGCTTGCCTAAATACGACAGAAACGTGGCCAGAATCGCCCGGTCGAAAGTTTCGCGGCGGGGGAATTCGGACACCAGCTGTTGACGGGCGACCAACTCGGCCTCCGGGTCCTGGGAGCGGGCGGCTTTGATCGCCTGCAACGACAGTTGCTCATACCGAGGTAGGCGCGATTGCAGTTGATCGACCTTGCTGGCCAGCTCATGGCCACGCCGCAGATCGCCCTCGAGACGATACTGATCGACCAGGCGCATGTAGGCTAGTGCAAACTGCGGGTCCAACCGGACCGCCTCCTCCAATTCTCGGATGGATTCGGGGGTGAGGAAGCGACGACCATAGTCGATGCCCAACTGGTAATGGCGGTAGGCTTCGACGTTGGAGGTAGAGGCCTGCTCGATTTCCGGCGCCTTCTGGGGCACGTCGGATGCGGGCAGAAAGCTGCCGGCAAGGCTCGCCGTGAGCCGGTCCACCATCCCGAAGATGCTTTGGACGTCCTGTCCTTCCAGCTTGTCGGAGAACAAGATCTGGCCGGTGCTGGTGTCCTGGGCGCGAACGTCGAGGCGCAGTTGTGTGGGTCCGATCTTCAGCAGGGCACCGGTAATGTAAGCGTCGGCGCCGGCGTCGCGCGCAACTTGTTGCGCCTGGGCCGGATCCAAGGACTTGCCATCCTTACTGGCACGCTGCACCGCGCTCAGCACGCGCTCGGTCGAGAGCACATCCAGGCCCTTCACCTGGGCCAGGTTCGTGGTGAGCATGTCGGTGAGACCGTTGTCGAGCCAGTTCAGCGACTGATCCTGCGAGAGATTGTTGAAGTAAAGCACGGCCACGGACTTGTGCTGCCGGTTGACATCGGAGCGGGTACTTCGACCACGCAGGAAAAAGAAACCCGCGACTGCGGCGAGCAGGATTGCCGCCGAGAAAATGACCAGCCCTATGCTTTTCCGGGAAGCTCTGGCTGCGGGCCCCGGGGTGGGAATCGGCGGTGGAAGCGCAGCCGTGGCGGAGGAAGAAACGCCCGCCCTTGTTGAAGGCGGCGCCGGCGCGGATATCTGTGTTGCCGAGGCTGAGCCTGAGGTCGTCGCGCCAGGCGGTGGAGTGGGCGTAACGGCGGGGGTGCGGCCGGATTCCGTGTCTCGTCTCAACCTCTGCAGGTCGGCCCGAAGATCGGCGGCGTGCTGGTAGCGAAGATTGCGATCTTTCTCGAGCGACTTGTTGATGATGTCTTCGAGCTTGGTCGGGATATCGGGGTTGAGGCGGACCGGAGCGATCGGAGCATGCTGCAAAATGCCGTTAAAGATGGCGGCAGAAGTATCGCCACGAAACGGCATGGTTCCGGTGGCCATCTCATAGAGGACGGCGCCAAAGGAAAACAGGTCGGTGCGGGGATCCAGTTCCTTCCCCATGGCCTGTTCCGGCGACATGTAAGCAACCGTGCCCAGCGCGGCGCCGGGGCTGGTGAGATGTTGCTGGTCGATGCTGGCGGCCTGGGTTTCCCCTGCGAGCACACTGGATGAGCGGGCGCTGGGCGCGACTTTGGCGAGGCCGAAATCCAGGATCTTGGCGTGGCCGCGCGCGGTGACGAAAATGTTCGCGGGCTTGATGTCGCGATGGACAATCCCTTTGCCATGAGCCGCGTCGAGTGCGTCGGCAATCTCGATGGCCAGCGGCAGCAGGGTCTCGTTCTCCAGGGGGCGCCCCACGATCAGATGCTTCAGCGTCACGCCCTCGAGAAACTCCATGGCGATGAAAGCCTGGCCGTCTTCGTCGCCGATGTCGTAAATCGTGCAAATGTTGGAATGATTGAGCGCGGAGGCAGCTTGAGCCTCGCGTTGAAAGCGAGCCAGGGCTTGCGGATCGCGAGCAACTTCGGGGGGCAAGAACTTGAGAGCGACAAAACGGTGCAGGCGCGTGTCTTCGGCCTTGTACACGACACCCATCCCACCGCCGCCAACTTTCTCGAGGATGCGGTAGTGCGAAATGGTCTGGCCAATCATTCAGAGAGATGGGCGGGCGACCCGAGTCGCTTCATCTTACGGACGCACCATCCGCTAGTCAACGAATGAAGGCTTTGAGCGCGTCGAGCCTGAGGCCGGCAGGTGACGAAGAGGGGGACGGAGTTTCAGGTGGCGCGGCAGACGATCTCGGCCGGGGCGATCAGGCCGTGCTCGATGTTGACGATAAGGTTATCGATCTTTTGCCGCCAGGTTGAGCCCATCGGGATGTTGAGGCCGAGGGCGGGACGACCGTCGCATTGCCAAGCCCATGTGCGCATCTGCCGGAAGAAGTCGAGGGCGAACTCGCGGTGGCTGCGCACTCTCTGGATCTCGAATCCGGTGGCGTCGAGCAGGGCGCGGTAGGTGGCGACGCTCTCTACAAAACTGGTCTCAGGGCTGGCGGCCCAGGGCAACGGAAAACTCAGCGCGCCGTCGCCGTCGCGCATCACGTCGCAGATGCCCAAGACGGCTCCAGGCTTCAGATCCCTACCCTGATCTTTCTGCGCGTGGTGCAAGGGGTGAAGGGGCCCTTGACCGTTGGTCCGCGGGGGGCGCACAATGCGCGTCGTTCCGGTTGGTGAAGATGTTCGGGGGTCCGATTCGCTGCGGCGCCGAGGAGGCAAGTATGCCCGTTCAGCAAGGAGATCTGGGACTCCTTCAGCATCCCATTGCGAAGGAGTTGCTGCAGTCCACGATCCCGGCGCGGTTGGCGTACGTCTGGACGGATGGAACACCACGGGTCGTGCCGATCTGGTTCCACTGGAACGGGCGCGCAGTGGTGATGGGGACTCCGCCGAAGGCGCCGAAGTTGAAGGCGCTGGCGAAGAATCCGAAGGTGTCGCTCACGATCGACGACAATGAATTTCCGCACCGGGTCCTGTTGATTCGAGGAACGGCGCAGTTGCAGCCGATGGATGAGATTGTGCCCGAGTATGTCATGGCCGCCGAGCGCTACTTCGGACCCGAACAGGGCCCGGCGTGGGTGAAGCAGCTGCGTGGCATGATTTCGGGGATGGTGCGCATTACGATTACACCGGAATGGGCCGGGCTGCTTGATTTCAAAACGCGGTTTCCGAGCGCGCTGTCGACGTGAGGAACGCGCAGTTGTTCGTAGAAACGGAGGCTTTGTCGCTAATGCGCAGACTTCTGCTGGTAATGCTGCTGGTAGTTGCTGATGCACACTTTCTGGCTGCTCAGGCGCCGAGCACCCAGGCGCCACTGAAAATCAAGGTGCTGATTCTGACTGGATTCATTACCTACCATGACTGGCGAATGACCACACCGATTCTCCGGGAGATCCTGGAAAGCACGGGACGGTTTGAGGTTCACGTTAATGAAGAAGTGCGCGGGAACACGCTGACAACTTTTGCGCCGTATGATGTGTTGCTGTTGAACTACAACGACGGAAAAAGCATGGGCCCTTACTGGGACGACAGTGCCCGGCAGGCCATGCTCGACTTTGTAAGAAATGGGAAGGGACTAGTCTGCTACCACAGCGCCGACGGCATGTTCTACGGCTGGCCGGAATACGACAAGCTGGTGGGAGGCACGTGGCGCGATACGGCGGCACACGCGCCTTATCACTCGTTCACGGTGAGCGTGGCGGACCCAAGCCATGCGATCACCCAGGGGCTGACGACGTTCGCTACGAACGATGAGCTTTACCACGGGCTGACCATGCAACCGAATATCCACGTGCTCGCGACGGCGTTCGATGATCCCAAACTCTGCTCCAAGCCGGGTGAGCGCTGCGGAACCGGAAAAGACGAGCCGATGCTGTGGACGCTGCCGTACGGGGCGGGCCGAGTGTTCACGACCGCGCTTGGACATGATGCGAAGTCCATGCAGAGTCCGGGGTTCCGGGTCACGCTGCAGCGCGGGACCGAGTGGGCGGCCACCGGGCAGGTGACGATTCCGGTGCCGGCCGACGTTAAGTGAAGCCGTCATTCTTCGTGACGCGACAATTTCACAAGCGGTCCGGACGAGTGGTTCGTGTCGGCTGCGCTGTTTTCTAACCCCTGTGGGCGCGAGCCTGTCAATTTCGGCGCCGCTCCGTTCGAAATACTTGTGAGGAGAGATTCCATGCAACTGAGAAGAAGGATGCTGTCGACTTCGGCTGCCGGAGTTTTGCTGGCGACTGCTTCCCTGGCGCTGGCCCAGGAGCACGCGCCTGGGGGCGTGAAGAGCGGGTACGCGCCCGTCGACGGCCTCAAGCTCTATTACGAAATACGGGGCAGCGGACAACCGCTGATCCTGCTGCACGGTGGTGTGGTCGGGATCACGATGTTCGGTCCGAATGTGGACGCGCTCGCGGAAAAACGGCAGGTCATCGCGGCAGAGTTGCAGGGGCACGGGCACACGGCCGACATCGACCGGCCGCTGAGCTATGAGGCGATGGCCGACGACGTCGCCGCGCTGATGAAGTATCTCGGCATTCAACAAGCCGATGTGATGGGATATTCGCTGGGTGGCGGGGTGGCGTTGCAGACGGCGATCCGGCATCCGGGGCTGGTGCGGAAGCTGGTGGTGGTTTCGGCTCCGTACAAGCGCGATGGATTTTATCCCGAGGTGCTGGCGGCAATGGCGCAGATGGGTCCCGGGGCGGCGGAAGGGATGAAGAAATCGCCGCTAGCGCAGATGTATCCGAAGGTCAATTGGGCGGTGTTGTTCACCAAACTGGGAGAGCTGTTGAAAAAGGATTACGACTGGTCGAAGGAAGTGGCGGCCATCAAATCACCAACCATGCTCGTGTTCGCTGATGCCGATGCGATCCGGACAGCACACATGGTGGAGTTCTACGGCGTGCTCGGCGGGGGTCAGCGCGATGCGGGGCTGGATGGATCGCTACGTCCGGTGGCGCACTTGGCGATTTTGCCCGGGCTTACGCATTACAGCATCAGTGCGGCGCCGGCATTGGCGGCGGCGGTGACGCCGTTTCTGGACACGGCGGTCGGAGCACGCAGGTGAGAGGAAAGAACCTCTGAGAAAAGCTTTTAACCGCAAAGTCCGCAGAGAAAGGGGCGCAGAGGGACAAGATCGGCCCTCGAACTCGACAACGGGTCGGCTACTTGCGCTTAAAGTGCTTGTGACTGCTCAACTCGATCGCGGCTTTGGCCAGGCGGAAGCGGACGTTGTTGCCACACTGAGTACACGGGGGGAAGGTTTCACCCTCCAGGCACGTGGCCTGATGGCGGTCGCGATGCACCAGGTCGTGCACGACGTCGTAGATTCCTGACTCTGGGACTTTTTGTCCCGGAGTGAACGTGTCGCCGATGCTAGCCATGACGAACGCCTAGCCTTTGTGGGTCTTCCGCCATTTCGCCCAGCGCTGTTTCTGCGCGGCACGGATGTGAGCGATTCCCGCGGCGGACAACTTGGGCCTGCGGCGAGCGATGGAAACCACGTTTGATCTCTTCCCTTTCGCGGGTCCGCCGGAGTGTATCCCCTGAAGAACTGAGATGGCCTTGCCTAGGCTTTCAATTCGAGCCTGGAGGAGAGCGCGTTCGCGCTGAAGCTGCTGAAGTGCCGAAACTAGATTAGACATGACGGAATTGTACTAAAGGGGACTTCTAGGCGCGGGGAAAGTCCTGGAATTGGAACCCATTTCCCTGCGCCAAGTGATCGCCTGCGAGCCTGCTCGCTGGGCGCGAGGTGCGCTCCACGAGGCCCACTCCCTCGCGAGGAGCGGGCTCAGTTTTATGGCAGACATACAGACTGTCCCGGGACATCCTTTACACTCCGCGCCCGGGCCTTATGCGAACGGATTCTCGTCGGCGCTGCGACCGTAAATTACGGGCACGGGGACTTCCAGCAGCCGCAGGTAGACCGAGAGCTGGCCACGGTGGTGATACCAGTGGTTGAGCATGATGGAACGAACCACGGCAATGCGGGGTTTGCGGAACACCTCGCGCCCCTTGGAGGTCAGACGCCAACTCTTCTGCGCTGCTGGTTCGGTCATGCCCTTCAGGTAGTCTCCGGCCGAGCGAATGCTCTCTTCCAGGGCGGCGTGAATCTCCTGGATGTCGGCGGGGGCGGGCGGATCGAACGACGCCTGCGAGGTATCGAATTCGTCGAGCTGAGTGAGCCGCGTCAGGTTGGCGGGAATGCGCGCAACGTGAAGGGCAAGCTGGCCGAGGGACATTGACTTGGGATGTGGTTTCCAGGTTAGTTTGTCGGCGGGCACGCGTTCGAGTACGCGCTTGGTGACGGCGGCTTCCTCGTGGAATTCGTTGAGCATGGGTTCGAACGCGGGGGTCATACGAGCATCTCCTTCGTGTTAGATATGTAAGTGCCGGACAATGCATAAGGTCCCAACAAAGAGATCATTCAGCCGCTGAAGCGCAGAGTACCTTCGAGGGCCTGGCGGCACGACTGAAGTCGTGACCTTCCGTGAAGAAATTACGTTGGAGCTTCAATCCGTGATCAACCGCAGATTTCTCCTGCCTCGCTACGCTCGCGCGTCGGAATGACAAGGTGGAAGACGGCGGCCGCGATCGGACGGAGAGAAAACTCCGCGAGCAGTGCGGTCGCGCCCCTTCCGCTAGGGAAGTCCACGGCTAAGGCACGGCCGCAACCGCGGCTGAAGCCGACTCTATTTTTCGTGCTCTGCGACGCGGCTGAAGGCGCCCCCTGATACAAAACTGCTCATGCGGATTCTTTCTCGGAGCAGCAGTCGTGGGCTTTCGCGGGCTGCACGTACAGTTGCTTGGCATCCACGACATAGCCGTCTTCGTACTTATCGTGGTGACGGACCCACGCCATGGGGTGCGCAAGATGTTCTTCGTTGCGCCCCTTAGGCGTCATGTCGAGGAAGTTGTAAGTGCCAAGCAGGATGTCGAGTCCGCGGGCATAGGTGGAATAAGTGTGAAAGACCTCGCCCGCCTGGTTCTTGTAGAAGACGCTGGCGCCGGGGCGCTCTTCGGAGGGGAAGTCCGCGAGTTCGTAGTTGTAATACACCTTGCCCTTTCCGACTTCATCTTTCGACATGGAGACTTGGTAATCGAAGTTGAAGTCGGTGCCAGAGGACGAGAGCCACTTGAAGCGCCATCCCATACGCTGCTGGAAGGCCTGGATCTCGGGCAGCGGTGCCCGGGAGATCACGGCGAAGCTGGTGTCGCGGTGGGCGAGGTGGACGACGTTGCCGTCGAAACCATCGGCGAGATAGGAGCAACTGGGGCAACCTTCTTTCCAGCCGGGACCGAACATGAAGTGATAGACGATGAGCTGGCTGCGTCCGGCGAAGAGGTCGGCCAGCGTTTCTTCTCCTTTGGGGCCGTCGAAGATATACTTCTTCTCGACTTTCTCCCAGGGCATTGCGCGGCGCTGGCGGCTGAGTTCGTCGCGCAAGCGGTTGAATTCCTTCTCTTTGCGCAGCAGATCCTTGCGCGCAGACAGCCATCCCGCCGGCGAAACCACTTTCGAGAGTTCAGTGTTGTTCGTCAGTATTGCCATGATCTTTTCTCCTTCGGATTGCGTTCTTGAATCGGGTTGCGATTTTCGCGCCGGCGGACGGCGCGTCTTTGCGCGAGCGAAAAACTTTCACGAGGAGCGCGGTGAAGCCAGCGGTAGTGGTGACGCTGCCCGCGACGAGCGCTGCGCTGGCTATACATGCTGGACACATGGTTGCTCCTCCTTCAGAGAGGTTCACTACTAACGTTTGGCTTCGGCGAGGGCACGGAGACGGGCGTGGGTATGAGTCCAGCCCTTGCCTACGTTAGCCCGGTGCTCGTCCTGGATAAATCCCAGAGCGCTGTGGTGAAACTTGATGAGGGTTCCGCCGGGCTCCTCACTCAGCCGGTACTGCAGATTCGAGACGGCAGCATAGGACATGAACAATGGTCCGCTGATTTCGAGCAAGGTGGGGCGTTTGATGGCCTGCACGTTTCCCCAGAAGTGGCCGTTGTCGTTGCCGAGGTCGCGGAACCACCGGCCGCCGGGCCGGGCCTCGAGTTTCATGGGCATGGGCCCGTGTTCGCTCTCGTTGGCCGGGCCGAGTTGTTCGAGCAGCGCGGCGAAGGTCACGTCGAGCGAAGCGCGGACGTGGATTTCCTGGGTGATGTTCAGAGTCAGAGTCTCGATGCCGGGTACGGTTGCGATCACGCGTTCGTCTCCTTGTGCAGAATCCTGAGAGATTGCCCCTCAATCTGGTTTGATTTTTCCCTCTTGCATGCTGGCCTCGGCCATCTTGGCCTCGGCTCGCTCCTTGATGCGAGTCAACTGGTGGCGCCAGAAGCGCTCAAACTTGGCCGTCCATTCGTGGACCGGTCGGATCGCCTCGGCGTTGGTGCGGTAGAGCATCTGGCGGCCATGCCGGCGGACGTGGACGAGACCGACGTCGCGCAGGACGCGAAGATGCTTCGAAACCGAGGGCTGCTCCAGGCCGAGGGCATCCACGATATCCCCCACCGGACGTTCCTGCAACGCGAGATAGTTGAGGATGTCGCGCCGGCGCGGCTCGGCCACCGCGTTGAAGGCGTCGGACGTGGTGGCGGCTCGGGGCATGGAGAATACATTACATTCCCATATAGGAATATGTCAAATCCTCGTCGGATGGAGAGGCGGCCCTGCGCGGGGATGGGGCGAAGGGATGGGAAACCTCACGAATATCGATGAAGATGTCGAATTTCTGATGCGGGTGTCGCGGAAATATCCGCCGACAATCCCCATCCTACCGTTTGGTGCCAGTAACTACCCACACAGGTGCCATTCCCGGCAATGCCAAGCAGCAATTAGGGTCGGTCCAGGCAGTGATTCCAGGTGTTTGATCGTGGAGGGTTTCGAGGAAATGAAGTCCTACATAGTTCTAGTGGCGCAGGACGGCGATCAGCGAAAACAGTGGGCGATTCGAGTGGATCGCTTGCTGATCGGCCTGGCGGCTGGCCTTCTGTGCTCTTTGTTCGTAATTGCCCTGCCCCTCTTCCAACGCTCCGCTCCGCAACCGGAGCGCTGGGTAACACCCAGGCCGGCTCACGTAACGCAGAACCCCTCGACGCCGCGTTCCGTGTGGACCAGCGTCCAGCCGTCTGCGATTGTTCGCGTGGGTTGAATCTCGGAAGTACATTCCTTCTTGCCTGTTTCTTCAGGTAATTTTCACCTTCGCTTGACACCCTCTTCCAAGATCTCTCGGGGTCCGACTTAAATCCAAACAATCGATCGTTCGGCGACACTCGGAGGGACTCCCGTGGTCAGACTCGCTGCGTTCGCCTTGCTGCTGCTGTGGGTTCTGGGGCTGGTCACGGGACGCACCATGGGGGGATTCGTCCACGTTCTTCTGGTGCTGGCGCTGATACTCGGGATGATCAGCCTGGTTCGCGGCAAGAACCCGTAAAAAAGAAGACTTGGTGCACCCGCCCCCCCGCGCAGAGTTGACCTGACCCCCGTTTCGTCGCAAGGAGGCGGTATTGCCGGTTAAAAAGGGGCCTCTGGATCAAACCCGGATGCTCAGCCAGCGGCAGCGGCGAGTCGCCGAACTCGTCGCGGGGGGACTTAAGAACCACGAAATCGCCACCAAGCTGGGGATCGGAGCCCACGTGGTCCGGAACTACCTGACCGCCATCTACGACAAAGTTGGAGTCAATAACCGCGTTGAACTCGCACTGTGGTATGAGGCCCGGAAGCATGAACGGCGATTGCTGCAGTAGGCGTGCTTTCGGCTTGATGCCGGCTTCTTGGGAAGTTTGACGAAGCGTCCCAGACTCCCTTGGTCAGAGTTTCTGGGAGGTTCGCCCGAACCGCCCTCCCCCAGGATCTGCTCGCCGTGGTGAAACCGCGCCATGAGGACAATCTGGGTTTTGTTCGCCGGCCTAAGTCTGTGAGATGTGGACATCCCCACTCAAGCCAAAACCGGGCTTGAGTGTCACCCGTGCCCTCTGATTCCGTCCGTGACTCACCGCCGGTTCTCTCCTTCAAGACTCCCAGCTAGTGGACTCCAGTAACGATAAGCCCGTGCCAGGTGGTATCGCCGCCACTGCTGGTGGTGATCTGGTATCGACCCATGATGCCGCCGGACTGATTGATGTCTTCCGGAATCGTGCTGCTATTGATCCCGCTGGCGCCAGGGTATTCGATCTTGGCCGAGGTCTCGTCGGTCCTTCTGAGGAAACCGCCTTTCCTGCCGCTGTCCTTGCCACCGTCCACACCAACAATATTCCTGCGGCATTAATGGCATTGGCGAGCACCTGCCCCGGTTCGTTCAATGTCGTGAATGTCCCGTTGGTGTCCCGCAGGTAGCCATGCGCCGTGAAATTTCTGTCGGCATCGTAGCCCGTAACTTGTCCCGCGTCGTTCAACTGCGCCGAGGCATATTGGGTACCGGAAGGGAAGTTATAAATCCTATAGGAACCGCCGCCGGTGCCGGTGAACCCATGAAGAACGTCCACCGAGTCCCACACCAAACCCGCAACCTGGCCCGACGTGTTGATCGCCTGCGGAAAAATTTGGGCTTCTTTGGGGACGTCGAACGCGATGATACTCCCGTTTGGAATTCCGTACGAAGCCGTGATACAGGCTGCCGGAGGCCGTCCAAGTGCCGACGATTTGCCCCGCGGAATTCGCTTTCCAGGCAAACGTGGGCATTTTGAATTCGATGCGAAAGTGTACAAAATTAGACAGCTTTAGGTGCATTCATAATGCATCCTACGATTGCTAGTAGTCTCGTTCGCAGTGGGGTTTTGTTATGGATATGAACGAACGGCAAATTGCGCTCTCCGTGCTCGAGAGTCTACGCGAGGACTTGGCTTATGCCCGCCTCAACAATGGGAGCCGCATCCTCGACGTAGCCGACCTTCGGCAATATCTCTATGAACAGATGGGCCGGATCCGGACAACCGCGCATGTTACAGAAGCGCTGTTTGGGAACGGCATTGGCCACGGGCAAGACCTCACCCATCGTGAAGGCCATAACGGCAAAGCGCATATATAGCGCGGGTGGCCAGCCTTTCGCCTTCTTTGCGAGGGCTGTCTGTCGCGCGCGACGAGTTCTTCCACTGCGGAAGTGGCGGCCAAAATATGGCAGGTCCCACGTTGCCCTTGGTTCTTTACGCACGAGATCAAGTTCTCATTGGGATAGGTGAAATTGGCTAGGATGCCGGAAGGGTTAGGCGTGAACCCGATGCTCTGGGTTTGATCTCCGAGGCTATCGGAGGCTGAATTGACCCCCGGCGCGAATGAGTCGGGCTACGATGTAATCTTCGCGAGCGGCTCAACTCTCCCACCCTTCAGGCTCCCGTAAGAGACCCGGCCTCCCCAAGGGAGGAGAAAGGCTGGGGCAACGGCTGAACATCCGCCCGACAGCCGCCGGAACGGGGCGCTGCCCTAAGAGGCTACGGCGATATGCGATCCGCTCTTGTCGGCACGGAAGCGGAGCAGCGCGGCGATGTTGCCGACATTATCGAACTCCGTGTCGTTGTTCACGTAGAACAGTTCGATGTCACGACGGATCGCCATGGGGACCATGGCATCGCAGACGTCTTCGAGATCCCGCGTCGCTTTACCGCAGATTACGCAGTAGGGGACCATGTGCGAGTCGACGTGGCCGCAGCTGCCGCATTCGACGGCGCGGGCGGTGTAGTTCTCACCCAGCAGCAGGACCTGCACTTCTCCTAGTTCTAACGAACGTAACACGCGGCGCAGGCCGGTGACGGCGCGGCCGTTGCCTTTGGCCAAGCTGAGCGTGTCGCGGACCAGGGTTTCACGGCGATTGTCCTGAGCGAGGCGCAGGGCGCGGTTGGCGTGCTCGCGGATCTGGTCGAGGGTCAGGGTGGCGACATCGGCGGGAAAGTGGCCGAGCAGTCGTTGCTTGACGTAGGGGTGGAGGTGAGCTTCGAACTCGGACCAATTGGTGTCGTGGCAGCCGATGACCAGCTTTTCCCACAGGCCACGCTCGAGCTCTTCCTGCAGGCGATCGGCGACGGACTTGTAGTGCTGGCGCGCTTCGTTGGCGACCCGGCGCTGGACGTGGCCGGCATCGTATCCGGCGTAGCCGTCGCTACGGCCGCGAGGCAGGTTATGAAACAGGGCATCGCGCTCTTTGAGTTCGTCGAGGCGGAGGTCGAAGAAGCGGCCGCGCTGGCGGTCGACAAGGGCGACACAAAGTTTGGGCTGCGCGCCCAGCAGGGCGGCCAGAGGCTTCAGCTGGAAGCGGCGGTTCACGAACAGCTGCGTGCGGGGCAACTGCGGAGGCAGGTCGAACTCGCGCCAGATTTTTTTCGTGCTGGAGGCGAACACGGCTTTGGCCCTGGCCTGGTTGCCGTGCAGGTTGTTAGCAATTTCGAGGATGCGGTCCAGGTCTTCGCGGGCGCAGGCGCTCTTGCCATGCTTCTCGGCTTCCCGGAGTGCCTGGCGAACCAGATCCTTGGCGAAGATGGTTTCTTCCTTGTGTGACCGATTCTGCGGGGTGTGAGGCTGAAAGTAAAAGCTCAGGGCGGAACCGTCTCCGTTGGACTGGAATGCGGCCAGCTCTCGGATGTCTTCGCGGGTGATCATCACGATTTTCTCCTACGTGCTGAGAAATGAACTACGCGGTGCTTCGTGCTGCCAATGTTTGCTTGGACGGAGCGGCGAACAGGGGGGACTTGCGCAGGTGCTCGCTGGCAACCAACACGGAAGCACGGACGTCGTCGAGCTTACGGTCGGTGATGACGGCGATTTCGTCGTGGGTGAAACCTTCCACCGCATAAAGGATGAAGGCTTCCCGGGCGGAGCGGTCGGTGCCGTGCAGGGCGGCTTCGACGAGGCGCAGTAATTCGTCGGAAGAGGCGATCTCCTCGGGCGTGGAAACGCGCTGGTCAGCGATGACGGTTGCTCCGAGGATGGCCTCGTCGGGCTGATGAAACTGAAGCTCGGCTTCGTCGCTGGCCTTGACGTTGCGCTTTCGGGCGGAGTCTTCCAGGTGCACGCTGCCGTTGTGCTCGTGGGCGCGGCGCGCCATCTCGTCCATGGAGTGCAGGGCCAGCCGGTACAGCCAGGGTTCGAGCGCGACGCGTTCGGGCTTGTCACCGCCGCCCAAGGCACGCGCGATGGCTTCGTCGATGACTTCGTCCTTGGTGACCGATTCGCCTTCGATCTGCTCGGAGGTTTCGCGGAAATAGAGTTCGCGCTCGACGAAACGTTCGAGGCGCGCCAGGTTGACGTTGACATAGGTGCGGACGTCGTCGCCGGAAATGAGTGGAGCCTGCACGGAGGCGAGCGTGTCTTCGAACGGAACCTGCCGTTCGGGACGTGTCTCGGTGCCTCGCCGCCAGCGCGGCCACTTGTGCGTGGAGCGCAAAAGATCCTTGTGGCGGGTGATCTGCCCGAGCAGATCGTCGAAAGCAGCTTTCACGGCCGAGGACGGTGTGGAAGCTTTCTTCTGGGCGGCCATCTGGCCGGAAGGCAACCGGAGATTTAGGGACACGACGACGCCCTCGCGGGGCGAATTCTCCTCGATGAGTCCCTTGAGGTGAACGAGCTCGGGGCGGAACGCCTGCAGACGTTTGCGCAGTTTTTCCACCTGCTGGTGCACTTCTTTTTCAATGTCAGGAGTCTTGCGAACTTTATAACCGATATGAACGTTCATGAGAGCCTCGGAAACCGGGAGTAGATCCGGTGAAGCTATCAGTACCCTTACAAGTCGGATTCTACACCCACCGGGAATGGTGCAAGCATGATTTGCGCAAATTTAGGCAATCGATTGGACGGTGGAAATGTGACGTGCACTTGCGGGGGATCGGGTGTTGGGTCTTGGGTATTAGGTCGTAGGTACGCGCTGTAGGGAGCAAGCTCTGAGCTCCAGGTCTCGGGTGTTTGGTGTTAGGTCTTGGGGAGCGTCGAATCAGGGTCTAGCGAGGAAGTTCGGGAAGCCGTGGCGTTTGTGCGGTCGGAGTCGGCGAGGACTTTTTTGATCGCCTTGTTTTCCAACGGGTCGCTTTTCAAGCGCAGCACCATGACGCCGGAAACGATCAGCGCGATCAAAGCGGCTATCACGAGAATCGTCATATCTTAGCGTATCGCTCTTGGCCCACAGCTGTTGGCTTGGCGCTTCGCTAAACTTTGATTTCCTACGACCTAAGACCGGAGACCCAAGACCTGCGTTCTACACCGCAACCGTGACCGAGGTCTCCGTCCGCGTGACGTTGCGGTAGAGCGTGTCGCGTTCAACCGCTTCCCTGCCCGCTTCGGTGATGAGGCGGACAAGTTCCTGGCGACGCATGCCTTGTGGGGTGGTTGCGCCGGCATCGTGGTAAATCTTTTCTTCGATCACGGTGCCGTCGATGTCGTCAGCGCCGAAGCGCAACGCGATCTGCGCGATTTTCGCGGTCATCATCTGCCAGTAGGCCTTGATGTGCGGGAAGTTGTCGAGCACGAGGCGACTCACTGCGATCTGCTTGATGTCGAGCATGCCGGTGGTCTTCGGCAAATGCTGCAGCGGCGTGTTGTCGGGATGAAACGCGAGCGGGATAAAGGTCTGGAAGCCGTTGGTTTCGTCCTGCAGGGCGCGCAGTCTGAGCAGGTGGTCGACGCGGTCCTCGTCGTTTTCGACGTGGCCGTAGAGCATGGTGGCGTTGGATTTAAGTCCGAGCTGGTGGGCGATTTTGGCCGTGTCGAGCCACTGGTCGCCGTCGATCTTGTGATCGCAAATGATGTGGCGCACGCGATCGGCGAAAATCTCAGCGCCGCCGCCGGGGAGCGAGTCGACACCAGAGGCTTTCAGCTGCTCCAGGGTCTCGCGGATCGACAGCTTTGCCCGCTTGGCGAGGTATGCAACCTCGACCATGGTGAAGGCTTTGAGATGCACTTGCGGGAAACGCTGCTTGAGCCCGGAGCAAAGATCCAGGAAATATTGAAACGGCAGGTCGGGATGGAGGCCGCCGACGATGTGAAATTCGGTGACGGCTTCGCTGTATCCGGAAGCAGCGGTCTCAAAAGCCTCTTCGAGCGCCATAGTATAGGCGCCGGGAGTGTCTTTCTTGCGGCCGAAGGCGCATAGGCGGCAGGCGGCGACGCAAACGTTTGTGGGATTGATGTGGCGGTTGACGTTGAAGTAGGCCTTGTCTCCGTGCAGGCGCTCGCGGACGTAGTTGGCCAACCAGCCGACGGCGAGGATGTCGCCGGTGCGGTAGAGGGTGACGGCGTCGTCCCCGGTAAGACGCTCGCCGACGATGACTTTATCTTTGATCGGGTGGAGACGAGCGTCGTCAGTCTGGAACGCATGGGTCTGAAATGGGTGCACGGTGGGCATGCCTCTTGATGATAGCGCAGGGAAGGGCAGGTGTCAGGTGGCAGATGGTGGGGGCGGGTCTTGGGTCTGAGGTCTTGGGTCTGAGGTCTTGGGTCTGAGGTCTTGGGGCTGAGGTCTTGGGGCTGAGTTCTTGGGTCTTAGGGCTTGGGTATCAGGCCTTGGGGCTTCGAATCGACACACCGTCCCAGCATCGCAATTTCACGCGCTTTCCGCTTAACGCCGCAGCAGAACGTCGGCGGCGATGAAGACAAAGAATACGACCGAGATTACTCCGTTCATGGTGAAGAAAGCCGCGTTGAGTTGGGAGAGATCGGAGGAGCGGACGAGGGAGTGTTCGTAGGCCAGCAGGAGGGCCACGGCGACGACTCCGACGACGGCGAGTTTACCCAGGCCGAAGGCGAGGAGTAGCAAGATCAACAGGAGCAGCATGATCCCGTGGAACAGGCGGGCGACAGCAAGCGCCCCGCGGATTCCGAGGTGGCGTGGGATCGAGTGGAGGCCAGATCGGCGGTCGAAATCGTAGTCCTGGCAGGCGTAGAGAACGTCGAAGCCTCCGACCCAGAAGGTGACAGCGGCAGTGAGCAGAAGGATGCGCGGGTTGAGTGTGCCTCGGACCGCGATCCACGCGGCGGCGGGAGCAATGCCCAAGGAAAATCCGAGGACCAGGTGCGACCAGCGGGTGAAGCGTTTTGTGTACGAATAGAAAAGGACAATCGCCAAGGCGACGGGCGAGAGGCTCAGGCTGAGGCGGTTGAGCTGCGAGGCGGCCAGGATAAAGATCGCGCAGGAAGCGATGACGAAAGTAGTGACAAATGCGGGCGTCAGATTTCCGGCCGGGAGCGCGCGGGTTCGCGTGCGGGGGTTGGCAGCGTCGATCGAGACGTCAGCAACCCGGTTAAAGGCCATCGCGGCGGAACGGGCCGAGACCATGGCAACGATGATCCAGGCGAGTTGATGAGTGGTGGGGAAGCCTCCGGCTGCGAGCATCGCGCCGCAGAGCGCGAACGGTAGAGCGAAGATGGAGTGCTCCCACTTGATCATCTCCAGGGTGGTGCGGAGATTGTGAAGGAGCGGCACGGGCTAATTTTAGCAGCCTTGCGGGACGCAGCTGTGTACCTCTATGTCTCCAATTCGTGCTGGAAGTCATCTCACAATGAAGCAAGAAAGTAAATTGCCGATGCCCTCTGGGGCTAAAAGCCCGCCCTCCTGGCGGCCCGCAGCGGCACGGCCGAAGCCGTGCCCTTCCCAAAACCGCCCATGCGATAGCTTCGAGTCACAGCGTTGCCTGCGTTTGCGTTTCTCGCGCCCCGCACAACAAAAGTAACCCCACCTGCGAAGCGGCCATCTAACAAGGGAGCACGAGAAGCGTGCGGAATGCACATTCACTTCGAGGAATATAAGGATCGACATGCCGAATTCGAAAGCCGAAAGTGCGGGGTTGCGCACCAGAATTGCGATTTTTGTCGTAGTGATTCAATCGATTCTTTTTCTCGCCCACTGGTTTGTCTATAAGACCTGGACTGCTTTCCGGCCTGCTCCAAATCCTCCGGGGATACGAGGACTGCAACTCACGCTCGGCTTGTTGTCCGTGAGCTTTGTGGCGGCCACTCTGCTGGCCTTTCGCTATTCCAATTTTATAGTGCGGTTGATCTACCGAATCGCGGGCATCTGGCTGGGAGTTCTGAACTTCTCGTTTGTGGCAGCTTGTTTCTGCTGGCTAGCGTACGTGGGGGTAAGAGTGTCCGGAGTACATGTCGGGCGCCCCGCGATTGCAGACCTCATGTTTGGACTAGCCATTCTCACTAGCATCTACGGGGTTATCAACGCGGCCTGGGTGCGAGTGAAACGGATCCGGGTCAAGTTACCGAACCTGCCGCAGTCCTGGCGTGGCCGGGCGGCCGCGATGGTGTCGGACGTTCATCTTGGACCAGTCAACGGGTACAGGTTCATGCAGCGGATCGTCACCATACTTCGGAGATTGCGGCCGGACGCGGTGTTCATCACCGGCGACCTGTATGACGGGAGCAAGGTGGACCAGGACGCGGTAGCCAAGCCGTGGAAGGAGATCTCTCCGCCATTTGGCGCGTACTTTGTGACCGGAAACCATGAGGAGTTTTCTGACTCCAGCAAGTATCTTGAGGCCGTGACTCGTTCCGGCATTCGGGTGTTAAACAACGAGAAGGTGACGGTGGATGGTTTGCAGATCGTGGGCGTGCAGGACCGCGACCTGGCGAACGCTGACCGCTTTCGCACGATTCTCCAACGAGCGGGTCTGGACCGTAACCGGGCCAGCATTCTCCTCGCCCACGCACCCCACCGGGTAGCGATCGCCGAGAAGGAAGGTATCTCACTGCAGCTTTCCGGACACACCCACGGCGGACAGATTTTCCCGTTCACGTGGTTTACGCGGCGCGTGTTCCGGGAGTTTACGTACGGTTTGAAGCGGTTCGGGGAGCTGCTTGTCTATACGTCGAGCGGGGCCGGGACCTGGGGTCCTCCGATGCGAGTCGGCACGCGGCCCGAGATTCTGTTGATAGAGTTTGAGTAATCGTTGAGCGAATTTCGGACGTTACTTGGAGGAGTAGCCCTGCTCCCCGATCAAAGGGACGAAGCGGCAAGCGACTTCCCTGGTCATGACCGGACTTCCCAGCTGTTTGGTGATGAGTTGGAGTTGCTGGCAATCGATCGGCCCTACCGGGACGACGAGGCGGCCGCCTTCGCGTAGCTGGTTGAAGAGCGTTTTGGGGAATTCGGGAGCGGCGGCGGAGACGATGATGGCGTCGAAGGGCGCGAGCGCGGGCAGGCCGGCCGTGCCGTCTCCGACCAGAATCGTAATGTTGCAATAGTCGAGGCGTTGGAGAACCACCTCGGCTTGCGCAGCCAGCTGGACTTGTCGTTCGATCGAATACACGTGGCGACTGAGTTCGGCGAGCAGGGCGGTCTGATAGCCGGAGCCGGTGCCAATTTCAAGGACTGTGTATTCGGGCGATAGGTTGAGCAGCTCGAGCATGAGGGCGACGATGTATGGCTGTGAAATGGTCTGGCCCTGGCCGATGGGGAGAGGATTGTCATCGTAGGCCTGGTCGCGGTAGGGCTCGGATATGAATTCATGCCGGGGGACGCGGGCCATGGCGGCGAGGACGCGTTCGTCACGGATGCGGCGCTGGCGAAGTTGAAACTCCAACATCCGCTCGCGGCGGCGGGCGAGACCATGGTCGGCCGGAGTGGAGGAGAAGGGTTTCAAGGTTGCAAGGATAGTTTCAAGTTTCGGGTTTCGATTTTCAAGTGGGTCGGTGGTGATCGGGGCGTTGCCGACGAGTAAACGACTGCGTATTCAATACCTTTAGAGAAGGAGCCGGTCCTAGCAACGGGACCGGCTCTTTTTGTGCGGGGCCGGAGTGTATCAGAAGTTGAGGACGATGCCGGTGGAGAGGCGGGCGTTGTTCTGGGTGTTGCTGAAGAAGCGGGTCTGGAGGTAGTCGCCCTGAAAACGCCAGGCGAGGGCGGGAACGAGGTGGTAGTCGAGGCCACCTCCGATGGCGGTGGCTAAGGAAGTGTCGGACGCCGTGAACCCGGTGGCGTTGACGCTTACGTGGCCGGCGCCGATCAGGGCGTGGGCGAACGGTCGGAACTTTCCGATCGAACCCGAGACACGAGGACCGAACATGAAATTGTGCTCACTGCCCTTGACGTGAATGATCTGAGTGCTGCTGGGAAAGTTGTTCGAGCCATAGTGGCCGCTAAAGTCGGCCACTATGCCGACGAACGGCAGGACCTTGCCTTCCAGAGAGCCTTCCCACCCGTTCAGGTTGGAGCGGTCGTTCACGTTGAGGTCGGCGGTAACGTAGGAGTATCCGAAGAACACGTTGCCTTTGGGGACCTGGGCCGCGGCGAAAGAGGTTAAAGCGAAGAAGGACAACAGTACGATCACTTGGTTTCTGCACACAAGGACTTCCTCCTGTTAGAGAATGATTTAGCCTTAGATGCGTGCGACTAGTGGGGAGATGGCGGCGAATCGCCGGGGAATTACCTCTCGGGATTCGCCCGAGGCCCAGAACAAATTCTTATGCGCTGGGGAGCCCTGTCGGCGTGTATGGGGTCCCTTCGACTGCACTCAGGTCAGGCTTTCGGCTCCGGCACAGCTTTCGCTGCGTCTGCGCTCAGGATGACAGTTACTTGAAACACCCACTCAGGCCCATGACAGGTCATTTCTTGCGCTGGCGGATTTTGACGTCGAAGCTGACTACGCCGTTCTGATCGCGGGTACCGACGATCGAGACGTTTCTCTTCAGATAGTACTCACCCTGAATGATCTGCTGCGAGGCCTGAGAGACGTTCTGGCTGTAGGTGAGAGTGAACATGTTCGAGATCTGTTGCTCGATGGTCACCTGGGGGCCGCGGGTGGGGTTGGTTTCGGTGCTGAGCCCCTGGGGATCGATCTTGATTTTGCTGACGCCGAACAGTTTTTGCACGCGGTTGCTTACCGTGGCATTGAGGGCTTCGCTCAGGATGAGGTTGGAGGCGGTTTCGCTGAAGGGCGAGCTTCCCGACTGCGCGAGTTGGGCGGACTGTTCGCGGGTCTGGCCTACGGCGAGGAGCGCGACGATGTCGGCTTCCGGCAAGGGCGGATCGGAGCGGTACTTTACGCCGAGCGGCTTGCCCGTGTCGCCATTGATGCTGACTGTGATGTCGTAATCGCGGACCCGTGTCGTCGCTTGCAAATCAAGCACCGGCCGGATGCTGACCGGACTCTGGAACATGACTTCGCCGCGTTCCAGGCGGTATTTCGCACCGTTGAAATTGATTTCTCCTTCCAACACTTCGACTCGGCCCAGAAGAGCAGGCTTGGCGGCGGTGCCGCGCAAGCGCAGATCGGCGTCACCAGAGAGGCGGGCGATGGCGGTCTGCATCTGCAGGTCGGGCGCGGTGGTGACGTGGACATCAAGCTTCACGCGATACAGGGGCGAAGTTGCGGGTGGGACGACGACGGACTGCTGGCCGCCGGACGCGTAGGCGGCGAAGTCAAAACCAGGCGTGATAGCCAGCTTCGTAACCATCACGTCGCCACTGAGGGTGGAGCTTTCACGAGTGCCGTAGAAGCGCACGTCAGCGTTGGCTGTGGAACTCACCCCGGGCGGATAGCGCAGGCGTACGTCCTGCGCCTTAGCGCTAAAGTCGAAGTTGATCTGGCCCGCGTAGGTGGAGGCTTCGCCGCTGAGGGTGAGAGTGCCGCCTCCGCTGTGCGCGGTGAGGTTCTCGATCTGCAACCGGTTCCGGTTGAAGACGAGCGAGCCGTTCATATCGCTCAAGCCGCTGGGGAGGTCGAGATAGGCAATGGACCCATGGCTGACGTTCACTTTTCCCTGCAGGAGCGGGTCAGCAACTGAGCCGGCAACGGTCAAGGCGACATCGACCATGCCGGAGGAGGTGAAGCCGGGGTTGAGGGTTTGGATGAGCTGTAGGTTGAGGTGTCCGTCGGCGGCGAAGTCGAGATCATGATTGCCCATGAGAGAGGCGGTGCCGTGGGCGGAGAAGTCGGTGTCCTCGCCCAGAATATGGAGTTGCTCGAGGCGCACGGTTTGTTGCGCCATGGACAGGCGGATCGGACCCTGGTTGTTGAGTTTGACCTCGTCGACATTCATGTCCAAACCGTCGAGGGTGGCCACGACATTCAATTCGCGGGGGCGGCGTAAGGATCCGCGGAGTTGAAGGTGCCCGGTAATGCCCGAGTGTCCAGCCACGCGACCATGGAGGTACTCGCGCAGGATCGAATCCAGGTCCAGGTGGCTGAAGTGCAGGTTGAGGTCGGCGAGGTAGTCTTCGCGGGGACGGACGGAACCATCGAGGTTGAACTGGGAGTGTTCAAAGTCGGAGGCCGCAGTGAGGTGGACCGTTTCACCCTGGGTGGCGGCATCGATGGTCAGATTGCCGGTGCGCTCGTGGTCGAGAGTGAGGTCACGCACGAGAATTTTCGC
The DNA here is from genome assembly GCA_035567435.1 of Terriglobales bacterium. Taxonomy (GTDB): domain Bacteria; phylum Acidobacteriota; class Terriglobia; order Terriglobales; family Acidobacteriaceae; genus Gp1-AA133. Next base: position 114,030 of record DATMPS010000084.1, read on the forward strand.
GTTGATCGCAGGGACTTCGGGAGTGCCGGATCCTTGGGCCGTGAAATCGACGCGGCCTTCCACGGGGATGCGCGTGGTTTGCAGCACGGGGACCCGTGCCAGATCGAAGTTCTTCCCTGTGAAGTTGAAATGATAGGTGCGCGTGGCCGGGTTGTAGGCTGCACCTCCGGTAGCCTGCGCGTCGTAGTAACTGACGTGGATGTTGTTCAGTGAAGCTTCTCCCTCAAACCAGCGCAGGTCAGAGTCGAACTGCTGGAGGGGCTCACCGTCCACGATGGCGTCGTTAAGCTGAAGGTGCCCGTCGGCATGCGGGTTGTCGCGAGTGCCCCCGGCTTGCGCGGTGAGGTTCAGGCTGCCCGTGACCGAATACTGGTAGCCGAGGAGGGCCTCGATTTCCGCGACGTCAGCGTTCTGCAGATTGAGGTTTGCCGTGAAGGTGTCGTCTGGGCTGAACGTACCGTGGGACAAGGCAGCGCTTACGTCAAAATGCGCGGTGGTGTCGCCGTGAACGGCGGTGGCATGGCGGAGCGCGACGTTGTGCGGAGAGAGTTGGACGTCGGCGGCGAAGGAGTCCCAGTGGACCGGCCGTTGCGGCTCGCGATCGGTGGCGGGGAGGAGCGATTCGAAGTCCTGAATCTGCAGGTGACCGGCCAGGCTGGGGGTAGAGAGCTTCCCGCTGGCGAGCCCTGTGAAACGAGCGCTTCCGTGAAGGATTACGGGTAAATGGCTGGGGCCATGGACGGCGACGATGAAGGGCTGCAGTTCGTCGAGATTGGATGTGCTGGCAGAAATTTGCAGCGACGCGGCAGCGGCTAGTTTCCCGCTGGCGTGGACCTGCGTGGCATGCGTATTGGCATCGAGCTGGGTGAGTTCGAGTTCATCGGCGGACGCGCGATAGATGCCGCGAGCGGTCGCGGTCAGAGGAAGTTGATGGGGTTGAAGATTCGCGGGGGGGACGAGGTTGAGCCCGAATTCCGCGTCCGCGCGGCTGAGCGAACCGGTCCAGTCCGCTTCGATGGTGCCGTCGGTGCTACCGGCCAGGTTGAGCCCGTCGAGGGGATTCTGCCTGGTGCTGAAAGCCGCGGCGATGGCGCCCGCGGAGACATCTTTGAGGTGAAGGCGCAGGATGCCGCGCTGCTCCTCGGGCTTCTTCTCTTTCTCTTTGGTCGCTTTGACGCCGCGCACGGGCGGAAGCGGAGCCTGCCAGTTGGTAATCTCGGCATCGCCGGTTACGGAACCTCCGAGAAGGCGGCCCTGGGCCCGGCTCAGCTTGATCTGGCGCTCGCTGACGGAGAAGTCGGAACTGATGGTCGCGTCGCGGAGCGCGAGCTGGTCGTCGCGGTACTCGAAATTCTTCAAGGCGACTTTGCCGTCGGAGAAGATCTTTTCGGCCGACCAGGTTCCCTTGCCGTTGAGGTCAAGCAGGCCGGCGTGGATCTCTCGTTGTTTGCTAATGGCTGCAACTTCGGCAAGATCCACGGTGCCGGTGTAGGTCGCCTCGATCTTCGGCTTTTGGAAGCCGGTAACCCGGCCGCTGGCTTCAAGGCGGGAGCGGCCGGAGTTCCATTTCAAGGAACTGACTTCGACATCGTTCTTCCCCAGACTGAAGTGCGCCGAGGCCATCCAGGAGAAGGGCTGGTAGTTCTGAAAATGGGTGTCGACTTTTCCGAGCAGCAAATTGCTTTCATAGCGACCACGGAAGAAGGAGTAGGTCATGTCGGCGGAAACATCCGCAGCATTGAAATCGAACGGGACCTGGTGATCGTTCCACAAGAATTCTCCGCGGTGCACTTCCAACTGGCGGATGGACAACGAGAAGAGCTGTTCCACAGGGGATTGCGGGGAGGCGACGCGAATCTTGGGCTCCGGGAGGTTGGTGCGACCGTCGGGATAAACAATAAGGTGCACGACGGGGTGGTCGAGGACTACCGACTTGAAGCCGAAGCTGGTCTCGAGGAGCGAGATTACTTTGATACGAGCAACCGCCCGATCCACATGTGCCAGGGCGACTTCTCCTGGACCTTCGAGGCCGTGGACAGTAAGGTCGCGAACCTCTACCTGCAAGCGAAACGGAATGGTGTGGTAGGTGCCGAGTTCTACGCGGCCCCCGGTCGCTTTTTCCATGGCGGAGACGATTCGACCGCGCACGTAGGCCTGGAAGGAGTCGGTGGTCATATACCAAGCGGCTACGCCGAGGCAGACGACCCCGGCGACGAAGAGGATCAGGAGATATTTCCACCAGCGGCGGCGCGCGGGGCTGGGAGGAACATCCGTCACTGCCCTTGGCCCCCGGAAGCTGCCGGCGGGCTGGAGCCGGCGACGGCGGTGCGGATCTTGCTCTCTGCGCGGAGAGACTGGAGCCAGGAGGAGAACAGCTGGTTGACTTTCTCCTGGGTAAGGATCTCACGGATCCTGGCAGAAACCTCGGCCAGCGGAACCTCCTGACTGCCGACCTGGTGAAGTTTGGGTAGGAATTTGTCGTGGTAGTAGGACTCGATGCTCTGGGCGTCGATCTGCACGCTGGGACGAAGACGGGCGTCTACCTGCCGCAGCACAGAGAGATCGTGGGCAACGCGGGCTTCGAACTGTTTCTCGTCGAATCCATAGCGGGCGAGGGCAGCCTGCCAGGCGTCCGCGGAAGTCGCAGACTGCTGGGCTTGAATTTCCTGAACGCGTTTCTTGACTTCATCGGCGGGGGGCTGCGGAGAATCTGCGCCCTGAGCCTGTTCGCGAAGCAATTCCTGGTCGATGAGGCGATCGAGAGCGCGGCTCCGATCCTGGACTGTGAGTCGATCGAGCGGACGGCCATCCACGAAGGCCTCGAAACGGACGGCGTCGTCCCAATCGCTCTGCAGGATCGCATGGCCATTGACGGTGGCCACGATGCGATCGATGACGTCGGCCGCCTCAGCCCGAGTTGCAGCTACAGCCAACAGCAGGAGCAGCACGACGTGGGAGAGCTTTTGCATTAGAATGCCTGACCAATACTAAAGAAGAAATTGAAGTGACTGGCCCGCTGCGGAACGAACTGGGTCGTGGTCGACTGTCCGTTCACATCGTTGATGACGGTATTGAAACTGGGAAACGCGGGCGGATTCAGATTGTAGCCGAAATCGAAGCGAATTGGACCGATGGGTGTCTTATAGTGCACCCCGAGGCCGACGGCGTGGGAGATGTAGCTGAAGTCGCACTGGCTATAGGTGTCCTGGTGCAGGCAAGCATCGGCGTTCTTCTGATGCCAGCGAAACAGGTTGTTGGCCATGTCGTTGGCCTTGGCAAACACGTTGCCCATGTCGTGGAAGAATGCGAAGCTGATGTTGTCGCCGACAAAGGGCAGATCCGCGGGCGGAAGGCGCAACTCCACCTGGTTCAGAAACAAAGCGCTGCCTCCCACGGGAAAGCCGGTCCTCAAGTCGCGCGGCCCTGCCTGATTTAACCCAAAACCGCGGTGAGAGTTGCCGCCACCAGACAAAAAGCGTTCCGGGAGCGGGATCAGGTCCACACCGGTGGGCGCGGTCAGGAGCTCGCTGGGCTCGAGGATCACCGTCTCGCCGAAAGGTGTCTGGATCCCGACATGGGTCGAGCGCGCGAAAACGAAGCGCTTGGCTTCGGGGCGATGCTTGCCGAAGGCGTGGTAGCTGGAGTTCTGCACCAGGATGCGGCTAAAGTCAGCCTCCGAACCGAAAATGCTGGCCGCGACTCCGGCGTCCACCGTGGTGTACGTGCCGCGCGTGGATTCAATGGGGTTGTTTCGCCGGTCGCGGATGAAGGTGGAACTGGGGATACCGACCCGGGTAGGCTGGGACAGCAGGGGGATCAAATTCGAACTGATCACGAGGTTGCTGGCCTGCACCCTGCGATAGGTCATGCTGTAGACCGTCTCGGTGGGTGGGCGGCCGCCGGGAGCGCACTGGTCGGTCGTGCCAAAGCACTGATGAACCTGAGCAGAACCCTCCAGGCGCTTCGAAGTGAAGGTGGTGACGTCGAGGGTGTTGTCGTAGAAGCCGGTGAAGGAGAGCGTGAGCTTGTCATTGTCGAACCAGCCGGGCGCGTTGTAGCTGACGAGCGCCCGCTGCTGGAGGCGACCCAAGTGTCCTTTGAAGGTGATGGTGTGATCGAGGCCGCGGAAATTGAGTCGGGTGGCTTCGAGAGAAACCCGCGGGCTGGCGCCGGTCTTCCCCTGGGGTACGTTGGCACTAGCGGCAGGCTGCCCGGTCTGCACCTCGAGGCCGAGGCCGTAGTTGAAGGTGTAACGCTTGGCCTCGTGAATATCGACCAGGATGTTCTTGGTGGGATCGGCGCCGTTGGGGTTCTGAACGGCAGTGTCGACCTGGCCGAAGATGCCAAGGTCGTAGAGGGAAGCCTGGGTCTGGAGCATGTCCTCCTGACTGAGGGACGAACCCGGGGTGACCTTAAGTCTGCGTTGCACCACCGAAGGACGGGTGTGAACCAAGCCGGAGACAAGGACTTGGTCGACAGAAAACTGTTCGCCTTCCTGCAGAGTGAAGTTTACGTCGATGTGGTCGGGCGGGTTGGACACCGGCAGGGTAGAGACTTCGAGGCTGGCGTCGGGGAATCCGTTGTTAAAGTAATAGTTGAGTATCCGGTCGCGCGCCTCGGCCAGATTGTAGTCGGAGTAGGGCTGGTTCGGCCCTACTTCGGTGAGCGCCAGCAGCTGTTCCTGTGGGACCTTCGCGTTGCCAAGGATCTTGAAGGTGCCGACCAGCGTTTGTGGTCCTTCGGTGACTTGGAGGGCAAGGGCGAGCTGTTTCTCCTTACCGCCGTAGTTGTCCTCGACGCTGCCCTTGATCTCGATCTGGCGGAACCCGTTGGCCCGATAGAGGTCCTGCAGGCCATTGAGATCGCTTGCCAGAAGCGACTGGCTGAAGCGGCCGTGAGTGAGGAAACGGGTGACAGGCTGCACCTGCATACGGGAGCGAAGGGCTTCCTGGTCGAAGTATTTGTTGCCGGCGATCGTGACCTTGACCAGCTTGTGGCGGACGCCGGCATCAATCACATAGATGGCGCGCAGTTCGTTGCGGGTTGGGTCGGATTGCTTTTTGACGCCGACTTTGGCGTCGAAATATCCGCGGGTTTGCAGGTAGTCGAGCAGGTTCCGGCGGCCTTCGTTGAGGAGGTCGTCGTCGAGGGCGTTCTCTTCGTAGACGGGAACTTTCTTGCGCAGAATGCCTTGGCGGATTTTGAAACCCTCGACGCCGATATCGACGGTGGGACCGGGGTCGATGAGGAAGGTGAAATCCAGTTTGTTGGCATCGGAGCGATAGATGCGCTCGGCAATGGAAACCTGCGCGAGCAGGCGCTTTTGTTTGAGGTATTTCTTGCGGATGCGTTGCAAAGCGCCGCTGATGCGATCGGACGTGACGCGGGCGCCGGGGTGCATGCGCGCGATGTCCTCGATCTGGCCCTTGGAGTATCCGGCATCGCCCTTTACGGTGATCTGCCCGACCTGCGCCGGAGCCCCGGGAGAGAGGCGAAAGATGACGTCGGCCTGGTCGGTTTCGGGATGCAGATGTTCGTCGTGAGTGAGAGAGGCACGGTAGAAACCGTTGTCGGACATCAGCTGCAGGATGTTCTTTTGGGCACGGTCGAGTTTTTCCTGGGTATAGATCTCACCCAGCTGGAACTTGGTGGCGCTGATGATCTGGTTGGCGCTCGGCCGGCCGGGCTCCCCTTCGACGTTGACCGAACCGATGAAGTAATTGTTGATGGTGGCGAAGGTGAGGATCACCTGGTCGTCGGCGGTTTTTTCGGCCCGGACCTGGATATCGACAAAAAGCCCGCTGTCGTACAAAACCTTCACGCTGTCGCGGATGGAGTCGCGGTTGAGGGGTTGCCCTACTTTCTGGGGAAGCAACTGCCGGAGGTGATCCTTTTCGCGCTCGGCCACACCGGAGAAGCGGATCTCGCGCACGAGGAGCTCAAGGTAGGCGGAGACGGGACCGAGCGGCGAAGCCGATTGCGCTGCTGACCCCGCGGAACTGGGAGTTTGCTGGGAAAGGGCAGCTCCATGGGCAGGAGGCTGCTGCGCCAGTGCACTCGGGGGCAGAAGGGACACTCCCACGATCACACACCAGACTGCCGCTGCTCGCAAGAAGAGTTCTCGACCCGCCTCTGAATGGCTCACGGTTTCGATGAACAGGGAGAAAGCTGCCTTGTATAGAACCCGAACCGGCGCCGTTCGGTGCGGTTTGTGATTAGCCGTACGAAACAGCGGACTCCTCCCCGTCGACCGTCCGGACCTTGATGTCCGCCCCTCCACTCAAACCAGGGCCTCCTCAGGCTTCCGGCTCGCAGGCCTGGAACTGAGTCCGCGCAGCCTTCCGCCTGCGATCTGGCAAACGTGCCGGGACTTATAATAAAGGTTTCGGGGACTGGGATTGGTTATGTCTTTGGAACTCGACGAACGATACTCGCGACAAATCTTGTTTCGCGGCGTGGGCGAGGAGGGCCAACGGAGGCTGGCAGTGGCCCGGGTGGCGATCATCGGGTGCGGGGCAACGGGATCTGCCGTAGCTTCCCTGCTGGCGCGTTCGGGAGTGGGGACGATTCGGATCATCGACCGCGATTACGTCGAACCCAGCAACCTGCAGCGGCAAACGCTGTTCGATGAAAGTGACGCCCGCGAGTCCTTGCCCAAGGCGGTGGCGGCCGCGCGGCGGATCGCCGCCTTCAACTCACAGATTGTGGTTGAGCCGAAGGTCGCGGACCTGACTCCGGAAAATATTGAAGGGTTACTTGAAGGGATGGAGCTGATCCTGGATGGGACGGATAACTTCGAGACCCGGTACCTGGTCAACGATCACGCGGTGAAGAATTCGGTGCCGTGGATTTACGCGGCAGCCGTGGGGAGTTATGGGGTCACGCTCAACGTGCTGCCGGGAACGACCGCGTGCCTGGCGTGCGTGTTTCCGGATTCTCCGCAGGGCACCTTTGAGACGTGCGAGACTGCGGGGATCCTGAATTCAGCGGTAAACCTGGTGGCGTCGATTGAGGCGACGGAGGCGCTGAAGTTGCTGGTGGGCGCAGTTGAGAAGAGCCGACGAACGCTGTTGTCGTTCGACGTGTGGACGAATGAAAGGGCGGAAGTCGCTGCGGCGAAGCCTCGCACCGGCTGCCGGGCCTGCGCGGATCGCGAGTTTGTTCATCTGGCCGGGGAAGGACGGCCGCACATCACGTTGTGTGGGAGGAACTCGGTGCAGATTCACGAGCGGCACCGGCCCGTGGATTTCGGCGAGGTGAATGAGCGGCTCAAGTCGCTGGGGACCGTGCGGTACAACGGCTTCGTTCTGAAGTTCTGGCGGGAGCCGTACGAGATGACGCTGTTTCCGGATGGCAGGGCAATCATCAAGGGGACGACGGACCCCGGGGTGGCACGAAGCCTCTACGCAAGGTACATAGGCAGCTAGCGCGGCATCCGTGAAGCCGTTGTTTTTCTGCATCTTGTGCGCATCTTCTTGCGCATTCCATGAACCGCGCGGTCGTCTGAACCGTTCGAAAAGCCTGAAAAAGCGGCACATCGTGGCCAAATCCTGGGAATCACGAATCCTGGCACATCACCTGCTTCTATTCCCCCGAGGCTTCGTCTCCATGGAGGTCGATATGCGCGGATTCACGGTGGGGTTGGTAGTTTTGCTGTTCTCGGCGCTGGCGCTGGGTCAAGCTGGAACCCGGGGGATTCCGGGATGCCAGAATACCTGTGGTCCTTACATCCCTTTGATCACGACGCCGGAGGTTGCGTTTGAAACGGTGTCATCGTCACCGGTCGGCGCCAGCAACGCGACGGGCGGCCTGCAGGCCGGAGCGCGGAATTCTACGCTGTCGCTGATCCCTGGCAACACCGACGCGGTGCACACCCAGGTAGTTTGGTACTCGGGGGGCGGGAGTCCGCTGGTCTCGGCAGCGGTGCGGCTGCCGCATCCGGAGCCGATGGCGAGGCACGACGAGCACATGATGCAGTTGGAACATGAGCATGGAGAGCAGGCTCGCGCGAACTGGACCTACTATGCCGGTCCGGGGGCGAGCGGCAGTCCGGTCGAGGCGTCGGCATCCGCGAAGGGAGGCAAACGGGCCGCGCGGACGTATACGAACGAGGACGTGGATCGCGTGGGTGCGAAGAGTGAGCCGTTCCGTAGGAAGTAGGTAGGCGCGGTCTGGTGTTTGGATCTCGATGGCCCGGCAGAGATGCCGGGCTTTTCGTTTTGCGTCGGCCACTGTTCGGATCAGTTTGGGCGAGTCCGTCTCGGGGCGACTTGGTCCGTGCGACCAGGTCCTGAATCTGCTATCTTCACTGCTTCTGACACCTTCGCGTTGTACCGCTTCGTCGAAAAAATCATGACGGAAACCCTGCGTCCTGAGCCTTCCCGAATGTACCGGTGGATGGTGCTGATCTTTGTCAGCCTGGCGATGTTTGGGAACTACTATGTGTACGACGCCCTTAGCCCGCTGGCCGACGTTCTGAAGCAGCAGCTTGGCTTTTCGGATTCGAACATCGGTCTGTTGCAGGCAATCTACAGCTTCCCCAACATTTTCACGGTCCTCATCGGGGGCTTCATCATTGACCGGCTGGGACTACGAAGGTCACTGCTGATTTTCGGCATCCTCTGCGTCGTTGGGCCCGCTATCACGGCAGCCAGTCCGCATTTGTGGCTGATGGCTGCCGGTCGACTTGTGTTCGGAATGGGGGCAGAATCGCTCATCGTTGCGGTCACCACCGCCTTAGCCAAGTGGTTTAAGGGCAAAGAGCTCAGCTTCGCATTCGGAATTAACCTGACGATATCGCGGCTGGGCTCCTTTGCGGCCCTGAATTCGCCCACGTGGGCTCGCGCTGCTTATGCCAACTGGCGTTCACCGTTTTTGATTGCACTGGTTTTCTCCAGCCTTTGTTTCTTGGGTGCACTGATCTATTGGGTGATGGAAGTACACGCGGAGAGAAACTTCCACTTGGGGGAAGCTTCGACAGACAAAGTGGTTTTCGGAGATTTATTCAAGTTCGGCTTGAGTTACTGGTATATCGTCGCCCTGTGCATCGTCTTCTACTCTGCCATCTTTCCCTTTCAGACCTTCGCAGTCAAATTCTTCATGGAAGCTCACCATACGTCGCGTGAGGCAGGGGGCTTCCTGTCGAGCATTCTGACTCTGTTCGCAATGGTGGCCACGCCGCTATTCGGCTTGATGGTGGATCGGATAGGCAAACGGGCGTTATGGATGATGATCGGTTCGGTCCTGCTGATCCCGGTTTACCTCATGATGGCCTACCTTCCCTCCGCTCAGCGAGCACTGCTCCACGTACCTTTTTTTGGCGTACTGGAACTGCCATTACTGCTTCTGCTCACGATGGCAATGATGGGTATCGCGTTCTCACTAATCCCGGCGATCATGTGGCCCTCGGTTGCCTACATCGTGGAGCAATCGAAGCTGGGCACCGCTTACGGGCTGATGACGATGATTCAGAATATTGGTTTATTCGGTTTTAACCTCATGATCGGCTGGGCCAACGACTATGGCCACGCCAGCGCCGCGAACCCGACCGGCTACCGGCTGGGGATGTGGATTTTCTCCATACTGGGTTTCCTGGGTGTGACATTCGCGTTCCTCTTACGACAGCGGGAACTGGGGCCGCACGGGCATGGGCTAGAGACGATTACGACCAAGACTGGGGCTTAGGTCTTGGGTCTTGGGTCTTGGGTCTTGGGTCTTTGGGTTTCAGGTAGACGCGGTGAGCCTGCTTCTCTACCGACCGGTTTCTAGACGTTACGAAGGTCATCCGTGAACGTCGAATCGGCAAGTCGAACCAGCGCAAAGAGGTTTGCTATGCTGGAGGGGCAGACTGCGGGCGGGCTACCCAAAACGGGCTGCAACCAGTACAACGTAAAGATAGTTAGCCGCATCTGAAAACATGCGGCCGGAAAAGGCGACTTGACCGACCGAAGACAGCAGGGCGATGGTTTATCCGAAGCCCAGGCCATTGAACGAGCGAAGCAGGGAGACGCGGAAGCCTTCGAGTTTCTGTATAACCTGCACAAGCGGCGGGTTTACTCGCTGTGCCTGCGCATGACCGCCAATACGGCGGAAGCGGAAGACCTGACGCAGGAAGCGTTCCTGCAGTTGTTCCGCAAGATCGGGACGTTTCGCGGCGAGTCGGCGTTTTCGACATGGTTGCATCGCATGGCAGTGAATGTCGTGCTGATGCACTTGCGGAAAAAAGGTCTGCCCGTGGTTTCGCTGGAGGAAACGACCGAGGGCGACGAAGATACGCCCAAAAAGGACTTTGGAGCCGATGACCCGAGGCTTGCCGGGTCGGTGGACCGGTTACGGTTGCAGAGTGCAGTCGAGCGGCTGCCTCCGGGATACCGGACGATCTTCGTACTGCATGATGTCGAAGGATATGAGCATAACGAGATTGCCACGATGGTGGGTTGTTCGATCGGTAACAGCAAGTCGCAGTTGCACAAGGCGCGGATGAAGTTGCGCGACTTCCTCAAAACGAGCAGAGCCGAAAAGGCCGGATAGCCGTGAGGACCGAGCGCAAGCGGTAAAAGTGGGAGTATTGCTGGGGAGAGGTTGTATGACCTGTGCAGAGTTTCAGCGTGAATTGCCTGACTTCCTTGATGAAGGCGGCAACATAGAATTGCAGGCACATCTGAAGAGTTGCGGCGATTGCTCGGGATTGGCCGCGAGTCTTCAGTCGATTGCCCGGGAAGCCCGCATGTTGCAGGCTTCGCAAGAACCCAGCCCGAGAGTGTGGAATTCTCTCGAGATTGCCTTGCGGCGGGAGGGGCTCATCCACGAGCCCCGGCCCCACGGTCACCGTTTGGTGCTGCCCTCACTGACCCGGCGCTGGGGCATGGCAGCCTGGCTCGTGCCGGCTGCGGCGGCCCTGCTGGTGGGAGCAGCCATCCTCCTGTATCAACGTCCGAATACGAGGCAGGTGGCGCTGAATGCTTCTCAATCTCCAATCATGGCGGTTTCTGGCGATCTGAACGACGAGCAGTTGCTGCAGGAGGTTTCCACACGCGCGCCCATGATGCGGGCAGCCTACGAGAGCAACTTGCGGGATGTAAATGCCTACATTCGGGACGCACAGGCTTCGGTCAACGCAGACCCCAACGATGAAGAGGCGCAGCAGGCGCTGATGGACGCGTACGGACAGAGGTCGATGATTTATGAGATGGCCCTGGATCGTTCTCTGCCATAATGGTGAAACTCAACCGGCAGCTTCGGGCTGGCGGGCGCACTCCGCTCGGGGAGAGGGTTTATGAAGCACAGTCTGCAGGCCACGAGAGTCGTGATCGTTGTCCTAGCCACCCTGTCTGCATTGGCCGTTGCGGAAACACGGAAGGAATACCGCTTTAACGTTGGAGTCAAGGCGACGGTTTCGATCGTGAACCAGTACGGCGGAATCTCCGTAAGGCCCTCGACGGGAAATTACGTCCTGGTGAACGCGACCACGTACTCCGACAAGGTCGAGGTGGATCAGAGCCAGAGCGGCAACCGGGTGGACGTGCAATCACATCTGCTCCCGGGTGCGACTGCGGACAATGCGCGGGTGGACTACGAAGTGCTTGTGCCGGCCGATGCCAGCGTCACGATGCAGTCCACCACCGGCCCCCTGCACGCCGAGAAACTGCATGGAGACGTGGAAGTAGAAGGCGCCGGGGCTACCGTGGACGTCCGTGAGATCTCCGATAGTCACGTACATGTGAAAACCATGAACGGCCCGGTGACGCTGACCAACATTCGGGATGGGCATGTAGAAATTGATTCGGTCAGCGGCGATGTGACTTTGAACTCCGTGACTGGTCCGCTGGTGCGGGTGAGTTCGACCAGCGGCAAGATCCGCTATGACGGCGATTTTGGCTATGCCGGGGAATACCGGTTTAACAGTCACTCCGGCGATATCGATGCCACGATTCCCGAAGACGCGTCGGTCGATGTAAAGGCGCAGTCGGTGCACGGCAAGGTGCAGGACGATGTGCCGCTCCAACCCAAAACCCACTCTTCCTTCCTGGTGAAAGAGGGGAGTTCCTTCGCAGGTACCATCAACAAGGCGGCTTCCTCGGTATGGCTGCGAACCTTCAGTGGTAAAATCCACCTCAAGAAACGCTAAAAATGGACCGGAGGGCGCGGTAGCGCCGCCGGAAAAACGATCAGGATGAAGGGCATGCCGGGTTCGCGCCGGGACGTTGAAGCGCCCGCGGGCGGGCGCCCGGCGACGGTGCGGGTCGTGGTCCTTGTAGGATTCATGGGCGCCGGGAAGACCAGTGTGGGCCGGGCTCTGGGCAGACGGCTGGGCTGGACTTTCGAAGATCTCGACGACCGGGTAGAAGCGAGAGAGCGGCGCAAGATCGCGGAAATCTTCCGGGAATCCGGCGAGACGAAGTTTCGGCGTGCCGAGCATCGCGCCCTTCGCGAAGCACTGGCCGAAGCGGAGACCGGTCAGGCCCGGATTCTAGCGGTGGGGGGCGGGGCGTTCGTGCAACCCGCGAACGCATCCCTGCTGGATCGCGCTGAAACCCCGACGGTATTCCTCGATGCGCCGGTGGATGAGTTGTGGCGGCGGTGCGTGGCAGACACGATCGATCGGCCGTTGCGGCGGAAGGAAGACGAGTTTCGACAACTTTATGAAGAGCGCCGTCCCCGTTACCTTTATGCCAGGCTGCGGGTCGAGACCGGGAGCAGAGAGATCGAACGGATCGTGGACGAGATCGTGAATAGTCTCGGACTGAGCCACGCCGTTCCAGACGAGGAGAAGTGACGTGAAGTTTGGAGCGATCATAAGCGTGGGACTGACGGGCATCCTGTTGATGCCGGTTGTTAACGCGGGAGAAAAGGACAAGCCCAAGGACGGGGAGCAGATGGTGGATTCAGGCTCCTTTGGCGTCTTCATGAACGGGCGACGGGTGGCGACGGAAACATTTTCCGTGCAGCAAACCGCCAACGGTAGTGTGGTGAGCTCCCAGTTCAAGACAGACGATGCGGCCAATAAGGCCGCTCAGAGTTCCGAACTGCAACTGACGCCGGGCGCAGAGATCCGGAAATACGAATGGAAGGAACTGAGCCCGGGCAAGGCGCAAGCGACGGTGGCACCTAACAATGATTTTCTGATGGAACACATCAGCGCCGGGCCAGACGACAAACCGGTCGAGCAGCCGTTCCTGTTGCCCGCTTCGACCAGCATTCTGGACGATTACTTTTTCATCCACCGGGAAATTCTGATCTGGCGGTACCTGGCCACGGCCTGCAAACAGGAAAAAGGGGCGATCCAGTGTCCGGCCAGCCAGAAGACGCAGTTTGGGACGATGAACCCGCACCAGCGCTCTTCGGTGCCGCTGAGCCTCGAGTTCACCGGCCGGGATAAAGTTACGATTCGCGGCGTGGACCGGGAACTGAACAAGTTTGTCTTGCGGAGCGAAGGTGGAGACTGGACGATGTGGGTGGACGATCAGTTCAAACTGCAACGGATTCTGATCGCAAGCGACGCTACAGAAGTCGTGAGGGATTGAAGGGACAGCAGGCGGGCGCCGATAGTAGCAAGTAGCCGGGGAGTGGGCCAGCCTACAATGCCGATGGCTCTGATTGACACACGCACCTCGCGCATTTTGTTCACGGCGTTGCTGTTTGCACTGGGCCTTGGGTTTTTGTACGTCGCCCGGCGAACTCTGATCGCTTTCCTGTTCGCCATTTTTTTTGCCTACCTGATGGATCCCGCGGTATCGCGCCTGGAAAAGTGGTTGCACGGGCGGGCCCGGGCAATCGCGGTGATTTACGTCCTGCTTCTGGCGGGGCTGAGCCTGTTCTTCTTTTCAGTGGGGCCGCGCATTGGGCGTGAAGCCGGGCGGCTAGGAGAATCGCTGCCTGACCTGCTGACCCGAGTCAGCTCCGGAGATATCGCGCAGGATATAGGTACGGAGCATGGCTGGGACAAAACTACTCAGGAAAAGTTCAGGCAATTTCTCTTCAAGCACTCCGATGACATTAAGCATTACGCCGAGCGTTTTGGACTGCGCGCCGCCGGCGTCGCGAAGCAAGCTTGGCTGATTCTGCTGGTGCCGTTACTTGCGATTTTCTTTCTGAAAGACGGCCGGACGTTCAGCGACGTAGCGCTTTCCGTGGTGCAGTCCCGGCCGCAGAAGGAGTTTCTGCAGGCGGTCCTGACCGACATGAACCAAATGCTGGCGCATTTCATTCGGGCGCAACTGACCCTGGCCGCATTGTCGCTGGTGGTGTATACCGCGTTTCTGGGAGCGACCCAAGCACCGTACGCCCTGGTTCTGGGGACGGCGGGCGGCGTGATGGAGTTTATCCCGGTGGTCGGGCCGCTGGTCGCGGCTCTTCTCATGCTCAGCGTGGCGGTTCTGATGAGCTACCCGCACTGGCTCATGCTGCTGGTCTTTCTGGTGGTGTGGCGGGTAGTGCAGGACTATGTGATATCGCCCCGGGTGATGGGCACAAGCATGGAACTGCACCCGCTGGCAGCGATCTTCGGCGTGATGGCCGGGGGAGAGATCGCCGGGGTGCTGGGTGTGTACCTCTCTATTCCGGTGATGGCCAGTTTGCGGATCGTCTGGCGGCGGGGGCGCATTTATGTTGAGAAGAAGCGCTTTGGCCCGCTGAACGAGTATGCATTCGGAGGCGAGATTCAGCCGCGACGGTAGAGATTCAGGTCTCAAGTCTCAGGTTTCAGGTCTTCGGTTGCGGCGCACTCGGCCGCCCCTGCGGTCATTGCCTGTTGTGCGCCTCCCGTGGTTTCTATCTTTACATGGCAGAGAAATTCGGCGACGGCTTCGGGCAAGACCGTGTTGATGAACATGCCGGAGCCGAGTTCGAAACGGGCAACGCGGGTCAGGCGCGCGATGATGCTCAAGCACCGTGGAAGTACTTCACTCCCACACATTCAGGCCATGGTACAGCTTGGCCAAGATGGTTCGCAGAACGCGGCCCAGATCAACAATTTCTTTTGCACTGATATCGCCGAAGCTGGCCATGTGACGGCGCGGATAAATGTGTGTACAGAACGGGGTGGTGACGTGAAGGGCTGCAACCCCACGAAGTGTTCGTAACCAGCACCATACGTTCGGTGAGTTCCAGTTCCTCTTCGATCATCTGACAGAACATGCAAACGCCAAAGTCGTCGTGGTGACAGAGAGCCTCGGAAAAGCGCTGGCGAACCTGAGGAAATGACGGGCTCAGCGATCAACTGGGGATGAGGGTGCTCCAGGCTGGTTCCCGCGTCGACCCCAATGATTGAAGATGGTGACATGGGCAAGGCGGGGGTCAACGCTGAGCTCATCGTAGCGTGCCTTGTAGATACGCAAGACGTCAGTGACGTGGACATCGGACATGAGCGCCATAGCCTGGGAGCGGTCGGTGGTTTGCTCGTTCTCCGGCAATGACCGCCATTCTTTGGTGAAGAAGTTCTGCCGTAGTTCTGGCATTGCGGCTTGCTCCTAACGTCCGAAACATTTAGTTCGGAAACAAAATGTCAATCGACGCCGAACGGTCAGCAGCGACTGTGTTGGTCGCCCGTGGCAGGTCTTGCGAACGGGTGTTGTAAAATTCAAAGCGACATCATGCGGACGAAAATCCCTGTCGGAATCCTGGGCGCTACCGGAATCGTGGGGCAGCGCTTTGTACAAATGCTCGAGCACCATCCGTGGTTCGAAGTCGCCTGGCTGGCGGCCTCGGACCGTTCGGAAGGACGCGCTTACGGCGAAGCGGCGCGCTGGCGGCTGCGGACATCCATTCCCGATCGCGTCGCGAAAATGACGCTCTCGCCGGCCAGCCCTGAAGGCGCGCCCAAAGTTATTTTTGCTGCGCTCGATGCGAGCATTGCTGCTGAACTCGAACCTCGATTCGCGGAAGCGGGCTGTGCCGTTGTTTCGAATTCCAGCGCCTTGCGTATGGCCACCGACGTTCCTTTGGTCATTCCGGAAGTGAACGCCGGGCACGTCAAGCTGATCGAAACCCAGACGTGGCGGCGCAAGTCCGGCGGCTTTGTCGTGACCAATCCCAACTGCTCGGCCATCGGACTAGTGCTGGCACTGGCCCCATTGGACCAACGATTCGGATTAGAGACGGTGATGGCTGTCACCATGCAAGCGGTCAGCGGTGCAGGTTATCCCGGAGTGGCATCACTCGACATTCTGGGCAACGTGATTCCTTATATCGCTAAAGAAGAAGAGAAGATGGAGGAGGAAACGCAGAAGCTACTGGGCAAGCTCAACGGGACGAAAATTGTGCCGGGTACGTTTGGCATGAGCGCGCAGTGCAACCGCGTAGCGGTCGAGGACGGCCATACCGAGTCGGTCTCGGTGAAGCTGAAGACGAAGGCGAACCCGGAAGAGATCATCACGGCCTGGAACGAATACACGGCAGAACCACAGAAACTGCGTTTGCCCAGCGCCCCGGATCAGCCGGTGTTGTACCTGGAAGCAAATGACCGTCCGCAGCCTAGGTTCGACGCGGAACGCGGAGCGGGGATGACGACGACGGTGGGGCGGCTGCGCGCGTGCAAGGTGCTGGATTGGAAGTTCACGGTGCTTTCGCACAATACGATTCGCGGAGCGGCTGGGGCAGCGTTATTGAATGCGGAACTGCTGAAAGCCCAAGGGTACCTGGGGTGATACGGCCGGACGTCCTGCTGGGATCCGATGCGCCCTGGCGTTGCGGGCGAGGGTAAGATGCCCTCGCGATAGCCGGCGGGACGCGGGCGCTACTTTCCGGAACGGGATTCCATTCGATGATCGTAATGAAATTCGGCGGCACCTCGGTGGAGGATGCCAGGGCGATCGATCGCACCTCGTCCATCGTGAAGGGACGGGTGGCGAGGAGGCCGGTCGTGGTGGTCAGCGCCATGGCCAAGGTCACCGATACGCTGCTGAAGATGGCTCAGGCGGCGGGATCTGGAGATCGTGAGGCGGCGCTCGGGCTTTCGCGCGGGCTGCGCGAACGGCACTACAACACCGCAGGAGAACTTCTCGGGACCGGCGTGTTCACGAAGTTTCACAGCGAACTGGAAGCCGACTTCGACGCGCTGGATGAGCTCTTGCGTGGCATCGCAGCGGTAGGGGAGTTGACCCCGCGCACTACGGATCACGTTGCGGCGTATGGCGAATTGCTTTCCAGCAAGATCGTGACTGAGTCTTTCTGCGCTCGCGGACTGGAGGCCGCACTGGTCGATTCGCGGGACTGCCTTGTCACCGACGGGACCCATACCCGGGCCCTCCCTATCTTCGACGCCACCAACGAAAGGCTCGCGCTGAAGGTGAGACCGTTGCTGAACGCCGGGCGCGTTCCGGTAATGGGCGGCTTTATTGGATCTACTCGCAACGGGGTCACGACGACCATCGGGCGGGGCGGGTCAGACTTTTCAGCCGCGATTGTGGGGGCGGGGCTGAGCGCCGAGGCGATTGAGATCTGGACGGACGTGGATGGAATGCTCACGACGGATCCTAATCTCTGCCCGGACGCGCACCGGATTCGCGTAATCAGCTTCGATGAGGCGGCGGAGTTGGCTTATTTCGGCGCGAAGGTGCTGCATCCTGCCACGGTCCTGCCGGCCATCCAGAAAAACATTCCGGTGTTCGTGTTGAACTCCCGCAATCCCACGTGTGAAGGGACAAAGATCACCGCCCGTGCGCCGCGATGCAAGAACATTTTCAAAGCCATTGCCGCCAAGAAACGCATTACGATTGTGAACGTAGCGGCGCCGCGCATGCTTCTGGCCCACGGGTTTCTCAAGGCGATCTTCGAGGCCTTTGACCGGCACGAGGTGGCGGTAGACGTGGTGTCGACCTCCGAGGTTAGCGTCTCGCTGACGGTCGACTCGAATGAAGCGATTCCGGCCCTGGCTGCCGACCTTGCGAAGCTGGCGGATGTAAAGTATGAAGGGCGGAAGGCGATTGTGTGCCTGGTAGGAGAGAATTTGCGCGAGACTCCGGGAATTGCGGCGCGAGTGTTTGGGGAGTTGTCTGACTTGAAGATCCGCATGATTTCGCAGGGGGCTTCGGAAATCAATCTGACCTTTGTGATCGAAGAAGAGGATGTACCGGGAGTGATCCGGCGGTTGCACACTACTTTCTTCTCCGAGTTGGATCCCGAGGTATTTGCCTAGGTTCGAAGGCCTTTACCGCAGAGAGCGTGGAGAACGGGTGCCGAGAGCGCAGAGAACGGCATCCGGGTAGTTAACGGAGAGCGGAATTCATGAACCTTCTGGTTCTGGGCCGCGGGAAAACCGGGTCGCTGGTCGCGGAGGTGGCTCGCGAGCGGCGCCATCATATTCGCGTGCTCGGAAAGCAGGGCAATACGGACGGCTGCGCGCTGACTCAGGACGCATTGCGCGATGTGGATGTGGTCGTCGATTTCACGACGCCGGGAGCGGTTCTGGGGAATATCGAGGCCTGCCTTCGGGAAAAGAAGAACATGGTGGTGGGGACGACGGGTTGGCACGCCGAGAAGGCAGCCATCCGGAAACTGGTGGAAAAGGCAGGGACGGGGTTTCTGTACGGCGCGAATTTCTCGGTCGGCGTAAACCTGTTCTTCGAGGTGGCGCGAGCCTCAGCGGAAGCGTGCCGGCACGGCTACCACGGGCAGATTTTTGAGCGGCATCACCAGCAAAAGAAGGATGCGCCTTCGGGCACAGCGGTGGTGTTGCAGGGGATGGTGAAGGAAGGCGGCGGCGCGGAGTTGGAGATCACTTCGTTTCGTGAAGGCGACGTGGTCGGGATGCACGAACTCATTTTTGATTCACCCAGTGACCGGATCTATCTTTGTCATGATGCCAAGTCGCGGCGCGGATTCGCCGAGGGGGCCGTGCTGGGAGCCGAGTGGCTGGGTGCAAAGAAGGGTTTTTTCGAATTTAAGGATATCTGGCGCGAACTATAGCGCCGCGAGTGGATCGTCGTCGCCACACTCCAGCCAACCTCTTTCCGCGGAATCGGCATCTCGTGAACCGATAGCTCGGGTTTCCCGGCGACCCCCGTTAGCGTTATCTTAATCATATGCAACTGCGTGGATGTGGAACTGCTCTAGTCACTCCGTTCCATCAGGACGGTTCGATCCATGAACCTGCCCTGCGCAACCTGGTTGCCTGGCAGGTGGAGTCGGGAATCGATTTCCTGATTCCTTGCGGCACGACCGGGGAGACCCCGACCCTCTCGCACGACGAGTGGCTGCGGGTCATCGACATCACGATTGAAGTTGTGGCCGGGCGCGTGCCGGTGGTGCCGGGTGCAACTTCCAACTCCACCCAGGCCGCGGTCGCCAAGGCGAAAGAAGTTGCTGCCCGGCCGGGCGTGGACGCGATCCTCACGGCGACACCCTACTACAACAAGCCCACCCAAGAAGGTCAGTACCGGCATTTCAAAGCGATCGCTGAGGCGGTTGACAAGCCGATCGTCCTCTACAACGTTCCGGGACGCACGGGAGCGAACCTCGAGCCAGCGACCTTGGGACGGCTGGCGGAAGTCCCGAACATTGTGGGAGTGAAGGAAGCCAGCGGCAATATGACGCAGATCGCCGAGATCTGCAGCACGGTACCGGAGACTTTCCTCGTATTTTCCGGCGACGATGCGATCGCTCTGCCGGTAATCGCGCTGGGGGGCGCGGGCATCATCTCGGTGGCGTCGAACGAGATTCCCCGAGAGATGGCGGAGATGACGCGCGCGGCCCTGAACAATGACTGGGCGACAGCTCGCTCGCTGCAGCGGAAGTTTCTGCCCTTGATGCAGGCGAACTTCATCGAGTCGAGCCCGCTTCCGGTGAAGGCGGTGCTGGCGATGATGGGCAGGATCGAGGAAGTGTACCGGCTGCCGCTTCTGCCCATGCGGCGGGATACGCGCTCGAAACTGCAGAAGGTCGCAACGGAAGTGGGGCTGATTGCGAAGCCGGCTGCGCCAGCGGCGGAGACTGCCGAGTTTTATGTGTACGAGAACTGGCTGGCCGGGCCGCACAAGATTGTTCTGCATCGTTCGAGCTGCGGGCAGTGCAATCATGGCAAGGGACGTCCCACAGGGCATGATGCGAACCATGCGAAGTGGCACGGACCGTATCCAACGCTCGGGGAAGCGCGCCAGATCGCGCACGACATGCAGGGGGTGCTGATCCGCAGCGAGTGCAAGTGCATTTGAAGGGCAGTCGCTAGTCTTCCGTCGCTAGTCGTTAGGAAATTTCGTTCTCATTGAGTACGAGCGATGGCGCTCGATTTCCCGCGAATCCCAGGACTTACTGGACACGAAACCAAGCGGGTATACTGCTCGCCGATGAACTCCTTAAAGTCTTCCATCGAGCGGCTTGCCTCCAGGGGCGAGGTCGAGCAGAAGCCTGAGGCGCGGCAGGTCTTTCTCGAGTTTCGCGATGCGCTCACACAGGGCAAGGTGCGTGCTGCCGAGAAGCAGGGCGGGCAGTGGGTGGTCAACGCCTGGGTGAAGCAAGGGATCTTGCTTGGATTTCGGCTCGGGGTGTTGAGCGAGATGGGCGATGGCGGTCTGTCGTTCGTGGACAAAGACACCTTCCCCGCGCGGAAATTCGCGGTGGCGGACCGAGTGCGGGTGGTGCCAGGCGGGTCGTCGGTGCGGGTGGGGTCGTATGTGGCCCCGTCGGTGATCTGCATGCCACCGATGTTCATCAATGTTGGCGCGTATGTCGATGAGGGGACGATGGTGGACTCCCATGCGCTGGTGGGGTCGTGCGCGCAGGTGGGAAAACGCGTGCATTTGAGCGCGGCCGCGCAGATTGGCGGGGTTCTGGAGCCAGTGAATGCCGCACCCGTGATTATCGAAGACGACGTGCTGGTGGGCGGAAATTGCGGGGTGTACGAAGGCACGCTGGTGCGGGCACGTGCGGTGCTGGGAGCGGGGACGATCCTGACGCGATCTACGCCGCTTTATGACCTGGTGCGCGGCGAAGTGTACCGGGCTTCGGGCGACAAGCCGCTGGAAGTTCCGGAGAATGCGGTAGTCGTGCCTGGATCGCGGGCGGTGAAGAAGGGACCCGCGGGGGATTGGAACCTGTCGCTTTATACGCCGGTTATCGTGAAGTATCGGGATGAGAAGACGGATCGCGGGATTGAGTTGGAGGAGTGGCTGCGGTGAAGGGCATGGGTGACAGCCTCGCCGCGGGCGTTTCCCTCAGCCTGGGATCCCCCAGGGCTGAAGCCCCATTTCATCGGCGTGAAACGGCACGGCTGAAGCCGCGCCCCTCCCGTTTCTTAGGAGTAGCTTCTCTTCAACCTAGCGTCACCAGCAGCGGACTCCTGCCGCCGGCACCGTCAAGGCTGACATTGATCTTCAGGAGTCCGGAGACAATCGCTTCGGCTTCATGTAGTTCTGAGACCGGATAGGTTGTCGGGAGCGAGATCACCTTCATGCCTGCGGCGTGGGCGGCGCGAATGCCGGCGGGGGCATCTTCCACCACCACGCATTCCGCTGGATTCATCTGCAACAGTTCGGCGCCTTTCCGATAAGGCTCGGGATCGGGCTTTCCATGCTTCACATCATCAGCTGTGACCAGAATCTTTGGGATGGGAACTCCGAACCTTCGCATGCGAGTGGTTGCCAGGTGGCGGCTGCCGGAGGTGACTACACACCAGCGGCCTTCTGGAATCGAGGCCAAGAGTTCGAGGGCTCCGGGCATGGCGGTCACGTCGGTCGCGGCTGCCTCGCGAGCTTCGATCTTCCTGGTCTCGGCTTCGGCGTCGAGATGCGGGGCGAACCAACCAATAACCTCGATGGTGCGGACACCATGAGAGGCCTTCAGAACCTCCGTGGGGTCGAGCCCGTGTTCGTTCGCCCAGATGGTGTACTGCTGGGCAACGACGCGGGTGGAGTCGAGGAGAACACCGTCGAGATCGAAGAGGATGGCGGAGCACCGGAAAGAGGGCATAGACTTTCAGAGATTACATTACGTGTAGAGCTTAGTTGAAGACGTGAAGTTTCGAGAAGACGCGTCAGCATTTTCGGCCGTCGAATAGGGTAGGGTATGGAATGAGCTCTCCCTAAGTGTGTACAACCGAAAAATATTACTGGCCTCGATGGGAATGACAGCAGAAAGCGAACCTTGATTTCCCTGTTTGTTCCGTTTGACAAGTTCTGGGATGAGGAGGGCTAAGGGTTTCTTTCCGGCCCGCGTGAGCCCCCAACTCATGCCCCTTCGGCATCGAGCAACAACGATTGATCCCGATGAAATTCCGTGAACACGGAGATGACAAAGAGTCCCCCTTAGGAGCCGGACGACAGTTCAGGGGCGGCTACATTCTGTGGCACTGCGTTTTCTGACGCCATACGACTCCGCATCTCCAGATGCTTGCGCCGGAAATGCGCCCGGGCCCGCTCTCCCCAGGTGCGAACAAAGTAGTAGTTGAGGGCGGCGCCGATCAAGGAACTCGCGACCGGGATCAGGCGTCCGGCCCACTTTTCCACCACTTCCCCGCTGGCTTGCACGGCGATCCGCTGGATGACTCGCGGAACGAAGCGGTTGATCACTTCTTTCTCTAGCAGCTCGCGGCTGATATCCACTCCGGCGGCGCTGGCGGCGGCGATCCAGAGTTCTGCCATTTCCTCGTCCGTGTTGAACTCGAAACCGTAGACCAAGCTCAGCTTCTGAATCGTCCGCATCGTGATTGCGGAGAGAACACCCATGTCGGGGACGACCGTGATGATTCCACCCAGGCCGAAACCCGCTCCCTGGGCAGCGGCCAGTTTCATGCTACTGCGGATGATCGAGTCGGCGATGTCGTCGAGACGGGTCAGTTCCAGTTTGTACATTCCTCCGAAGCCGGTGATGGGGAGATCGTAGGCGGCGCGCAACTGGATAAGAAATCTTTTGGGGTCGACCTTGACGGTTTCGTAGGCGCGGGTCAGGCCATGAGCGACAGCGGTCTCGACGCGGCGGCGGAGCCAGGACTTTGGGTGGTCTTCGGGCATTGGTGTGAGATGCGCGCCTGTGGAGCTCGGGCACATGACAGGCGAACTACCCACGTTATCGCATCACGAGGCTCGGAGCAAAGGTCACCCGACCGTCCGGGTTCTGGCCGATCGGGTTTCTCGCCGAGAAAAGCAAATGGTGCTTCGGCCAGTGGACAAAATGTCGTTGAGGCCTCAGCTAACGCCGCGAGACATGGGGTCCTTCGACTCCTGATCACCTCTGGCAAGCGAGAGGCGATCCTCCGCTCAGGATGACCGCGGGTGGGGGGTGCACGCTTAGTGGGCGAACCGGACCCCGATTCTGTCAGTCCATGCGTGTGCTAGCATCAGTACCGCGAATGCCATCCGGAAAATTGCAACTCGTGCCCCTGGGCGGACTGGGCGAGTTCGGCATGAACTGCATGGCCGTGCGTTGGGGCGATGAGATCATCGTCATCGACGCAGGCCTGATGTTCCCCGAAGCCGAACTGCTCGGTGTCGACATCGTTGTTCCTGACATTTCCTACCTGATCGAGAACCGTCAGAAGGTTCGCGCGATCGTGCTCACCCACGGTCACGAGGACCACATAGGAGCCCTGCCTTGGATTCTTTCCGAACTCAATGTTCCCGTCTGGGGGACGGAGTTCACGCTCGCCTACGTCGAGGACAAACTCGAGGAGCATGGCCTGCTCGACGATGCCGACTTGCGCGAGATCCGGGCAGGAGAGCGCTTCAAGGTGGGCGCGTTCACGATTCATCCCCTCCAGGTGACGCATAGCCTGGTGGACTGCGTCGCGCTGGCAGTTCACACCCCGCTCGGCGTCGTGATACACACCGGCGACTTCAAGGTAGATCCGACACCCACCGACAACCGGCTGTTCGATCTGCACGGGTTCGCCGAATATGGCAAAGAGGGCGCGCTGGCCCTGCTGCAGGATTCGACCAACGTGGAGCGCAAGGGCTATACCCCGAGCGAACGGGCGGTGCGCCGCAAGTTCGACGAAGTATTCGCGCGGACCGAACGTCGGCTATTCATCTCGTGTTTTTCGTCATCGATCCACCGCATCAAGCTGGCGGTGGAACTGGCGCACGAGCACGGCCGCAAGATCGCATTCATTGGGCGCTCGATGAACAGCTCGGCGGAGATCGCAGAGGATCTGGGGTATGTCGAGATCCCCGACGGGCTGCTGGTGCATGCCGGCGAAATGAAGAACTTCCCTCCGGAGAAAGTCTGCGTGCTGATCAGCGGCACGCAAGGCGAGCCGATGTCGGCTTTGTCGCGAGCCGCGGTCGACAACCATAAGCACGCGAAGATCGAAAAGGGCGACACGGTGGTGCTGTCGTCGCGCATCATTCCGGGGAACGAGAAAGCAATTTACCGGATGATCGACCACCTGTTCCGGCGCGAGGCGCACGTGATTTACGAGGACGGGTCGTCGCCGCCCATCCATGTCAGCGGGCATGCCAGCCAGGATGAGCTGAAGCTCATCATCAACCTGGTGAAGCCGCGGTATTTCATTCCAATCCATGGTGAGTACCGTCAACTAAAGCTGCACGCCGAGATGGCGGGAGCGATGCACGGATCCGTGGGGAAGGTCATGCTCATCGAAAGCGGCGACATCCTTGAGTTCGATGAACTCGGCGCGCGCAAGGCCGGCCGAATCAACGTCGGACGGGTATGTATCGATTCGGGTTCGCACACGGACGTGGTGGAAGATCTGATCATCAAAGACCGGCGGCACATCAGCGAAGACGGCATCGTGTTGCCTATCATCGCGATTAACAAGCTGACGGGCGAAGTGGAGACCGCGCCGGAGATTGTGACGCGCGGCTTCAATCCGGGTGAAGATGGCCTGATGGACGGTGCAAAGCAGATCGTCATGCAAACGCTGGACGTTTCGAGTGATGAAGAGAAGGCTGACTACGGCGTGATCAAGGAGAAGATCCGGGCGGACCTCAAACGATATATCTCAAAACAGACGCAGAAGCGGCCGCTGATCATGCCGGTGATTCTGGAGATCTAGCCGCAGGAGCAGTTTTCCATCGTAACTCTCGACGATATTCGGCAGGCGCAGGTTCGTCTCCGCGGAATCACCGTGCACACGCCACTCCTCGAGGCGGACGGATTGGGAACAGACGACCGCCGCTTGTATCTGAAGCTGGAGAATCTTCAGCCCATCGGTGCGTTCAAGCTTCGCGGGGCTTACAACAAGATCGCATCACTATCGTCGGAAGAGCGCCGGCGGGGCGTGATTTCTTATTCCAGCGGCAACCATGCGCAGGGGGTCGCTTACGCGGCGCGGGCGCTAAACACGAAGGCTGTGATCGTGATGCCTGGCAATGCTCCGGCGGTCAAGCGCGAGGCGACGGCTGCACTCGGTGCGGAGATCGTCGCGGTGGGAACGGGCAGCCGCGAGCGGCAAGTCAAGGCGGAAGAACTAGCGGCCCAGCATGGATACGTCATCGTTCCTCCCTACAACGACGAGAAGATCATCGCCGGGCAGGGCACAATGGGCATCGAGATTCTCGACGAACTTCCCACGGTCGAAACCGTGCTGGTACCGGTCGGCGGTGGAGGAATGATCAGTGGAGCGGCCACGGCGATTAAGCTCAGCAAGCCGTCGGTGCACGTGATTGGGGTTGAGCCCGAGCTGGCGGCAGACGCGCAGGCCAGTTTCCGGGCGAAGAAACTGGTCGACTTCCCCGCGGAACAGGTCACGCAAACGATCGCCGACGGCCTGCGCACGCAGAGCATCGGTCCTATTAATTTCGCGCATATCTGTAGATACGTGGACGATATCGTGACCGTCTCGGAGGATGAAATTCGCGAGGCGATGCGGCGGCTGGCCGTCAACCCAAAGACCGTAGCCGAGCCCAGCGGAGCCGTGGCCGTAGCGGGGTTCATGTTTCGCGCAGAGCAATTGCCGCGCACTACGATCAATGTGGCGGTGATCAGCGGAGGGAACATCGATCCCGCGATGCTGGAGGAGATTCGAAAGCAGTAGTTCTATCGATGCGCAGCAAGAGCGCCCGCGCCACGTCAAAACCGATCACAGTGTAAAATTCAGGTTCCGCCCCATCTTCACGCTGAGGTCCATTCCATGCCGGTTTCCGCGAGTACGCGGATTGTCGCTTCAGTTTTTCTCTTGCTCTTCGTCCGCCTTGCATTCAAACCCACTACCCAGGTCGTACTCGCCGTGGGGGAACGCGGAGCGCTGGTGCGGGTGGCGAACATCTACCTGTCCCCCGACGTCAATTCCGCCAAGCTTGCCGAGATCGAGCGCGGACGAGAGCTTGTCATTCTCGAGAGTTCACGAGACTGGGTGCACGTGGAGGCGTTGCTGGGCGAGGAGAAGACCGTCAGCGGCTGGATTCTGGACAAGGGCTTTGTGCGCAGCACGAATCCGGACGGCGACAAGATTCTGTTCGGGGAAGGAGCAGACGCGGAAGACGAGGCTAGCCGGCGGCATGGCCGGAAGGGAGCGGATCAGGATGCTCTGCGCTTGTATTACCGCGTGTATGACTTCTTTCCTGCTTCCCCGCTGGCCGGGGAGGCGTTGTATCGTGCGGCCGACATCCGTTGGCAGGTGGAGCGGGCGGATGTAATGTCGCGGCCTTCGGCGCGGGAGCGCGATCCCATTCTGCGCGAAGGCATGAACGAAGAGTGGATGAAGCAGGTCATGAAGAAATTTCCGGGGACCAAATGGGCGGACCTGGCTGCATTCCATCTGATTGAGAACAAGCTGTGTGGGGACTGGCAAGGCTCGTCGAAGTGTCCTGAAAAAGAGGCTGAACACTATGAAAAATATGCTGCCGAGCGCCCGCAGTCTCCCGCGGCCGCGGAGGCTATCTACCTGGCAGCGTACCGCTGGGCCGCGCTGATTGACATCTATAAGACCGAGGAACAGAAGAAAAAATCCGATGAGTCGCGGGGCAGGGCCCTTGCGCTTACGCAGAAAACCGTCCAGCAGTATCCGCAGTCGGATTGGGCGGCTCGGGCGCAGGCCCTGATGTTTCTGGTGCAAGGAAACGTGCCGACTTATGGGAACGCGGTGGAGTGAGGAGGGCAGGTCTTAATCTGGCCGCAACGAATCTCTGGGATACTGTGCTTTCCTGGGAGGAAGCTTGAACGACTACATGCTGTCTGTGCTTCTCGGCATAGTTGAGGGGTTGACGGAGTTCTTGCCCGTGAGTTCGACGGCGCATTTGCGGATCGCCGAGAGTCTGCTGCATGTTTCCCTGTCCGATGGCTACTGGAAGATGTACTCCATTGTCATTCAGCTGGGAGCGATTCTCTGCCTGCCGGTCTATTTTCGCCATCGCATCGCACAGTTCATCGGATACGAAGGTGGAAGTACCGCGCTCGCGCTTGCACCCATCAAGGTGTTGAAGTGCTTGGTTGTGTCCGTGTTCCGATCCCGGCCCGTTCAGTTCATCTTGGCTGCATTTCTTGTGACTTCGATCCCAGCCTATCTGCTCACCAAGCTGATCGGGAAGAATCTCGAGAGCTTACACGTGATGGGAGCTTCCCTGCTATTGGGCGGCATCGTGATGTGGGTGGTGGATGCGATGAAGGCGCCGTGGGAAAAGGCTGGAGAAGGCACGGCGGGAAGCACGATCCATGTCTGGAAGATGGAAGACATGAGTCTCGGGCAATCGATCTGGATTGGCGCGTGCCAGATTCTTTCGGCAGTGTTTCCGGGGACGTCGCGATCGATGTCGACGATTGCCGCCGGACAACTGGCGGGCATGTCGCGCGCCTCGGCATTGGAGTTTTCGTTCTTCCTGTCGATTCCAACCATGGTGGTGGCCACCGGCTATACGCTGCTGAAGTCGTTGCGCGGCAAAGGCGAGAACCCGATTGGCGTCTCGCAGATCAGTTCGTCGCAATGGGTGATCCTCGGGATAGGATTCGTGGTCTCCTTCGTGGTGGCTTATGCCAGCGTGGCCTGGTTCATGGCGTGGGTGCGGAAACGCGGGTTTGCGCCCTTCGCGGTTTACCGCATTATTGTGGGAATCGCGGTTCTAGCTTTCGCGGCGAGGCTGGCGGCCTAGTCGCACTCGCACGCCGCTCCTGCCATAAGACCTTCGTGGACAGCCTCATACGAACCCTGTGTTTGCTTGTCCTTCGCCCCTGAAGCTAGTTCGATACGGGCGGCGGATTCCCCGATTGTCGGCTGGATCGATTCTTGGCATAATCGTAAGGCTCTGGCGCGCTTCGGACACTGGCGGCTGCTGTGTCCTCAAACTCAGCCATCGGTGCGGAATACGCCCAAATGAAGTTTTTTTCACGCATTTTCAATCCGACCAGCAACCGCCGGCTCAACGAGCTGATCGGGTTCCTGCTGTGTGTCTCGGCCCTCCTTCTCTGCCTGGCTCTCGCGTCGTATTCGCCGCTCGATCCGTCGTTCAACAGCGCCTCCGTGCTGACCAATGCACGCGCCGCGCGCAACTGGATTGGCATCGTCGGGGCAGTCGTCTCCGACCTGTGTTTGCAGGGTCTGGGGATTGGGGCGTTTCTGTTGCCGGTGTTCCCCGCCCTGCTGGGCTCACGCTGGTTCCGTTCGCGAAAGGTGCAATCCCCGGTTGCGAAGACCATGGGTGGGATCTGGCTCCTGGTGTTCGTGCCGGCCTTCCTGTCGCTGCTGCCGGGGAACCTGCGTTGGCTGCACGTGATACCGATTGAGGGCCTCCTGGGCAGGATTGTGGGGGACGTGCTCATCCACTACTTGAACCTGGCGGGGGCCTACATCGTTTGCGCGACCGTGGTGGCGGTTGCTCTGTATCTTTCTACGGCGTTTTCGTTCTCGAGCGTGCAGGTGTGGCTGCCCACGCGTTTTGCGTTTGTGCTGGCCCTGCGGGACCGCTGGCGCGATTGGCGGGAAGAACGCGCCAAGCGCAAGATGCAGAAGGAACTGGAGTTGCGGCGGGCGACCAAGCCGGTGGTGAATACGCAACTGGTGCCGGGTCGGCTGACGGCCTGTCCCACTGTTGAGTCGCGGGCGGGACGCCCGCGAGACAGCCAGCAGGATGCCGGCGCTGCGGCCGCTGGTCCAGTGCGGACTGGAATTGATCGCATGATGACAGCCGAGCCAGAAAGTGTCGGCGGCGCGAGTACGAACGCTCTGCTGGCTGCGCCAGTTGCCGAGTCGGGAGTGATCGTTCCCGAAGTCACGGCGCGCGCGGATGTCGGCCAGAAGGCCAAGACTACGATGCCGCGGATTGCGGGAGGCTACAAACTTCCGCCTAGTGCCCTGCTCCACCGTCCGGACGGTCAAAATTCGGTCGATGCGGACGAGTTGAAGTTGGTGGCGCAGATGCTTACGGCGAAGTACGCCGAGTTCGACGTACACGGCCAAGTCACCCAGATCAACCCCGGACCAGTCGTCACCACCTTCGAGTTCAAACCAGAGGCAGGGATCAAATACAGCCGCATCACGAACCTGACCGAGGATCTATGCTTGGCGCTGAAGGCCGAAAGCATCCTGGTGGAGCGCATGGCCGGCAAGTCGACAGTCGGCATCCAGGTTCCGAATCGCGAGCGCGAGATCATTTGGCTGCGCGAGAACATTGAAGCGCCGGAGTTCGTCGGCTCGAAGTCCAAGCTAACGCTCGGCCTGGGCAAGGACATCAATGGGCGCATCGCCGTCGCCGACCTGGCAGGCATGCCCCACTTACTCATCGCCGGCTCGACAGGCACGGGCAAGAGCGTGGCCATCAACGCCTTCATCATGTCGATCCTGTACAAGGCGACACCCGAGCAGGTGCGCCTGATCCTTGTGGATCCGAAGCGGCTGGAGTTGGGGAATTACGAAGGCGTGCCGCACCTGTTTACTCCGATCATTACCGAACCGAAGCTGGCCGCGAATGCCTTGCGCAATGCCGTTCGCGAGATGGAGCGGCGGCTGAAGCTGCTGGCAGAAAAAGGCGTGCGCAACATTGACCAGTACAACCGCCTGTTTGACGACGACGGCACGCCCAGCCTGTTCGGGGAAGATTCGGATGAACGTCCGATTCCCTACATCGTGATCATTATCGACGAGTTGGCAGACTTGATGATGCTCGATTCGGGCAACGTCGAGGAGTCGGTCACCCGCCTGGCGCAGATGGCGCGCGCGGTAGGAATCCACCTGGTGCTGGCGACGCAGCGGCCCTCCGTGGATGTGATCACGGGGCTTATCAAGGCGAACTTCCCGGCGCGTATTTCGTTCCGCGTGGCCACGAAGGTGGACTCGCGCACGATTCTGGACTCCAACGGTGCCGAGGCGCTGCTGGGACGCGGCGACTTGTTGTACCTGCCAGCTGGCTCGGCGCGTGTGCATCGGTTGCACGCTCCGTTCGTCACGGAGAAGGAAATCGCGGCGGTCGTCGAGTTCTGGCGCGCGCAGGGTACGGCGGAGTACCAGGAATCGTTCCTGCAGGCACCGCGCGAAGAGCGCGAGCCTGGCGAAGCAGGGGGCGACGCCAGCGGAGAGGGTGGCGAGTTGGACAACGACCCGCTCTTCAACGATGCCGTCCGACTAGTGGTTGAGTTCGGCAAGGCGTCTACTTCCCTGTTGCAACGGCGGCTACGGATTGGTTACGGGCGCGCGGCGCATTTGATCGACTTGATGGAACACGATGGTATCGTGGGCGCGGCCGATGGTCCGAAGCCGCGCGAGGTGTTGAAGCGTCCGGACTGGCTTTCGGAAGTGGAAGAATCGATGCGGTAATGGCCGTCCCCACGCGCCCGGCGTGGTCCGCCGGAACGGCTATTCGTCACAGACCCTGTGGAATTCCCAACCGCTATACTCCTTGCGTGAGTGCTGAGACCGATCTGCTCGCCGCGCTCCATCGCTACTGGGGGTACAGCGCGTTTCGTCCGATGCAAGAACGCATCGTGCGAAGCCTTCTCAGCGGGCACGATACCTGCGTGGTTATGCCCACGGGCGGAGGCAAGTCCCTCTGCTACCAACTGCCCGCCCTGGCCCTGGGCAAGACGGCGGTGGTGGTTTCGCCACTCATCGCGCTGATGCAGGACCAAGCCGCACAGTTGGCGCAGATGGGCATCGCCGCGGCCGTGCTGAACAGCATGGTTGCGGCGAGTGAGCAGGCGCAGGTCATGCGCAAGGCCCGCGAGGGTGAGTACCGGTTGCTGTATCTCTCTCCTGAGCGCCTGGCGCGGCAGGACACGATCGGGTGGCTGCAGCAGGTGCCGGTTGCATTCTTCGCGATTGACGAAGCCCATTGTATTTCAGAGTGGGGGCACGAGTTCCGTCCAGAATACCGGCAGCTGAGCCGCTTACGAACGCACTTTCCGGATCAGCCCATTGCTGCTTTCACAGCGAGCGCAACCCGACGGGTGCGGCACGACATTCTGCATCAACTGCAACTGCGTAACCCTGATAAGTACATTGCCAGCTTCCACAGGCCGAACCTTCGCTATGTGGTGAAGGAGTGCGCCGGGAATTTTCAGCCACAACTGCTGGTGCGGGCGTTGAAGCACGTGCGCGAAGGCAATGTCATCGTCTACGCGCCCACGATCGTCCGGGTGGAGGAGACCGTCGACTTTCTGGAAGAGCAAGGCATTCCCGCGGTTTCTTACCACGGCAAGATGGAAGCGGACGAGCGGCGGCGAAACCAGGAACGCTGGATGTCGGATGAGGTGCGGGTGCTGGTGGGCACGATCGCGTTCGGGCTGGGCATCAACAAAGCGTCGGTGCGCGCTGTGGTCCATCTCTCGCTGCCCAAGTCGATCGAGCAGTATTATCAGGAAGCGGGGCGGGCGGGCCGTGATGGCCAACCGGCCGACTGCATTCTGCTGTGGCAAAGGCGCGACGCGGGGTTGCTTGCCCACTTTATCGAGCAGGTTACTGAACCGGCCGAGAAGGACCGGGCCTGGCAGCGATACCGGAACATTCGCGACTTTGCGGAGGCGAACCGGTGCCGGCACCGGCAGATCTGTTTGCATTTCGGAGAAACCCCGAAGTGGGAGTCGTGTGGCGCTTGCGATGTGTGTGGGTCGAAGCCGGAATGGATGGCGGTACCCGTACAAACCGTGCCACGGCGGCGTGGCCGAGCTTTGTTGCCCACCGTCGCGGTCTCCGAACCATCTCTGGCTGCGCAGGCTCCAGCCACCCGGGGTGTTGACGCGGATCTGCGTGAATATCTTCGCGAATGGCGGCGCGCCACGGCCAAGCGGCAGAGTGTGCCGGCATACGTTGTCATGCACGATACGTCCCTCGAAGAACTGTGCCGGGTGCGTCCACGGTCGGCGCTCGAACTCAGGGCCGTCACAGGGTTCGGGGAGCGCAAGGTGGAGCAGTACGGAGAACAGATACTTCAGGCGCTCGCGGACTTTGGGCGGGGGGCGCGTCCGTCTCCGACCACCACCAAGAGGACCTCGCCAGCCGATGAGACGTTGCGATTGCTCGGGAAGGGAAAAACTCTGGCCGAGATCGCGGGCCTTCGGGAGCGGCAGCTGAGCACCGTGGTGGGCACGGTGGCCAGCCTGGTGGAAGCCGGGGAGGTCGAGTTTGACGAGCGCTGGGTGGACTCTGGCAAGCGGGTGCAGATCGAGTCGGCCTGCGCCCGCCTCGGGACGCAGTGGCTGAAGCCACTGAAAGAGGCTCTGCCTGCAGAGATTACATTTGAAGACGTGCGATTGGTGGTCGCGCGACTTCGTCGGAAGGAATTCCTGGAGAAACAATCCGCAAGCGCCTGAATTGCATTCGTAGCCAAATGATTCTGCAAAAAACCTAATTGCCGGATCCGGGATCGGCACGCAGGCCGCGGACTGCGAGCAGTGTCAGCACGGCCACTGCCGCCAGCATTGCCAGCCAAAGAACCGCTTTGTGGCGCTCGGACCAGGGGCGGTCATCGGCACGACCGGTAAAGGCGGCATTTTGCATGTCGGGGCCCAGTTGCGCCTGCGTCGCGCTCGCATCTTCGTGGAAGAACTTGGCGTAGTCGTAGACGGGAGCTGCGAGTTTTTCGTCACCGTAGTAGAGCTTGAGATTTGCCCTGCCCTGGGGCTCGAAACAGAGGCGCCGCTGTACGGACTGAGGCCGGACGGCGTTAAAGGTCAGGGGCGGGTCGTCGCCGTTATCGACGACGATCGTGAAATTGCCCGCATGATTGCTAAAGACACTGACTGCCACGTCTTCGGAGTCAACGGTCGTTCCGCCACGATTCATCCGGATGTGGCTGATGCTGCCTGCGGCGAATTGAACTCCTTTTTCGTCTGCAACAGTCACGACCCTTCGGAAGTTGACCCTCGCGGTCGAAACATCGAACTGGATCCGGTCGATGGGCGTCTTGGGAGGCACATCGCACGTTATCACAGTGCTGCGCTTTTGCTGGTCGCCGACCCGGCACGTGCCCGCATCCGTCCATACCGCCGTCTTCTCCTCGAGGTGCGCAACCGTGGCCCGTTTTACCTCCGCGGGAAGAATCCCCGGGGAAAGCCGCACGTGGACGTAGCGGAAGCTCCAGGTGGGTAGAGTGATGGTGGAATTCGAGCCTAGGTTCTCACGGGTGAAATCGAACAGTGTGGAAGGACTGGGCCACGGGGCCGCGGTGCCTCCGACAAGCGCGTCGCGGCCTTCCGCGTCGGCCGTCGCGAGGAAGTCTTTGCGGTCCAGAGTCAGGTGGATGCGGTTGTATTCGGTCACAGGCGCGACGTCGAGATCGAACTCGGTCTGGTCGCCCCGACGGGCCAGGTTGAGGATCTTCACTTCGGTTTCCTGGCTGGATCTCCCTGCCAACTCGGTCTTGAGTTCATAAGGCACCTGGTTTGTGCCATCGTAGAGCCGAAGATCGACGAGGTCCGGCCGCGCGTGGGCCCAGACGTCGCGATCGACAACCAGGTAGCTTTGACGGTCCGGGGTGGCGATGGTGACGTCGCGCACGCGGGTGAAATAGGCGATGCTGGGCTCAGGATCGCCCGGGGCAACGAAAACAAGAGCGGACAATAAGACGGAGGCCAAAATCTTCATGCGCTGGGACTCGTCCCTTCGGATTTCTTGGGGCCCCCAGACAGCTGCAGCCAGTCCCGCTGGTAGACGAAAGAAATCGCCAGCAACATGACGCCCAGGACGATGAAGCTCACGATACGGTATCCGCGGTCGAGTTGGGAGACGTCATACACGAAGACCTTGACGGTGGTGGCAGCAATGAGAGCGAGCGCCTGCCATCGGACGAAAGCCGACCGGCGCCAGAAGCCGACGACCATCAGCATGGCGCCATAGGCCATCCAGAGCGCGGAGTAGGTGAAACCCTCGGCGATCCTTATGCTACGCAACGCGGTCCAACTCGGTGAATTGTAGCCACCTTGCAGAGGACCGTTGGCGGCCAACTCCCGCGCGTAGTAGTCCGACACCTCCAGGCTTAGCGCGACCAGCGCCAGGGCATTTAGGGCTATCACTGCGATGGCTGCGCCCAGGCGACCAACTTCATCCGCGCGCCGTATGCCGTACCACGCGCTCCCGCCTAATACTGCGATGGCCACGGCGAAAGTGCTGAGGCGGGCATTGAACACCAGGGTGGTCACCGTGAAGTCATCGAGTTTGGTCAGCAGGCGCATAACCCCGAGGGCGAGCGCAGCGACGGCCAGTCCGCTCATGAAGGTGGAACGGATCCGGTCACCTATCCACAACAGCACGCCCGCTTCTACGAGCCAGCCAATGGTGATCCAGTGACCATCGAGGCGAATGGGTATCGCGATGGTGATAAAGCCGATGGCGACGGCAAGGTGAAGGAAGTGCAGCTTGCGAGCCTTGTCCGGGTCGGGAAAGCGTTCGCCCGCCAGGCGGCTCAGCCCAATGTATACAGCCGCCAGTCCGAGGGCAAACCACGCCATGGTGTGTCGGTCGCTCTCCTCGAACATCCCGTAGATCTGGAGGAAGTAGACGCCCGCGTTCACGAACGCCAAAATCAGGGGGATGCCTGTGAACGGAGCGGCTTCCTGCTCAGGCCGCTGCGCGATCAGAGGGGCGATCGCGAAGATGGCAAAGAACAAGGTGGCGAAGGCCACGGTTGAGCTGATTTGTCTGCGGTTGTAAAACTCTGCGTACCAGCCGACGTAGAGCACGAGAGTGCCGAGGTAGCTGAGGGCCAGCAGGCGGCGCCAAGGCTTGCGAGCGACCATCACGACCGCGGCCAGATCGAGCACCACCAGATACGAAAAAAGCTGCAGTTCGTGATTCTCGCCAGTGGAGAGCAGGAAGGGGGTGGAAAAGCCACCGGTCAACGCGAAAGCGGCGAGAATCTCGGCATCTTCGGCGATCGCCAGCGCGGCGGTGGATGCGGTCAACGCGAGCATCGCAACAAATACCAAGCCGCTGGGGAGGAGGCCGTATACGTGGAAGGCCGCCCACAGCGAAAGGTACATCACTCCGATGCCGACGGCCTTCAAAGAGTACGAGAAGAACTTGTAGCCGTGGGTACGGAAACGCTCGCTCCAGATGACCACGGCGATCCCGGCCAGCAGGCCAATGGTGACGCGTCCAGCGGGACCGATCCAGTTATTGTCGAAGGCAAACTTCAGGAAGTAGGCAACACCGATCAGGACGGCGGCGATGCCAATCCGGTTCAGCCAGTGGGAGCCGATGCGCGATTCGAGATTGGCTTCAACTTCGGGAGATGCGGGAACCGGCCTCGGCGGAATGCTGGGAATTGGCACAGGCTCACCTTGCGGTGGGCGTAAAGACATTGGAGCGGGTGGAGTTGGTGGGGGCGCAACCTTCGGAGCCGGAACTGCCGGAGTCGCAACCGCGGAAAGCTCGCCCGCCTCCAACCGGCGTTCGAGGCGATCCACCCGCGCGACCAGATCACGGACGATCTCGCGGAGCGCTTGCAGATCGTTCTGCGTAGGGTCCACTGGACTCCTTGGGCTGATTTCTACGGCATTATCTGCGAAACTGAGACCGGTTTCACGTCATTTCCTGAGGACGGACCATGAAAGTTCTTACCGAGTACCTGAAGTTCCATACGCGCACGCATCGGGCTTACGTGCACATCACGCCCCAGGTGGAGGAAATTGTGAAAAAGAGCGGCGTGCAGGAAGGCATGGTGCTGGTGTCGGCCATGCACATTACAGCCGGCGTGTATGTGAACGACAACGAAAGCGGATTGATTGAAGACCTCGATCAGTGGCTGGAGGGGCTGGCCCCGTTTCGGAAGAGCTACAAACACCACGACACCGGGGAAGATAACGGCGATTCGCACCTGAAAGCGTTGCTAATTCATCATGAGGTGATCGTGCCCATCACGGCGGGCGAGCTGGACTTTGGGACGTGGCAGCGAATCTTTTATGCCGAATTTGACGGGCAGAGAGATAAGCGTGTCATCGTGAAAGTCATGGGGGAGTGAAGAACCGGTCGTCGGTCGTTGGTCGTCGGCCAAACTACTTGCCGCATTTCTTGCCTGATGCAAGGTGAGTCCGTATGATCTAGCATTCCGTCGCAACCTCGCACGGCGGTGGAGTCTGTTCGTGGGTCACTGTTTGACGGTCCAGGCGTCGATTGCGCAGGAGGGAACATGAGTTCTGATGAGCTTCAGGAACTGCAGGAACACGCTGAGCACGCCCAGCATGACCCGACGCTGGCTCCAGTCTCTCTGACCATGGCGATTCTTGCCGTTCTGGTGGCGGTGGTCTCTCTGCTGGGACACCGGGCCCACACCGAGGAAGTCATCCGGCAGGCACAGGCGTCCGACCAGTGGGCGTATTACCAGGCGAAGAATATCCGGGGGCACGAGGACAAGATCTTTGCCGACCTGACCGCAATCGCCACCAGCAGCAACCCCGAAGCCCTAGCGAAGGTGCGGGAGGAGTTCTTGCAGGAATCCGCGCGCTACAAGGACGACGAGAACGAAATCCAGGGCGAGGCCCGCAAACTGGAGCTGGAGGTGGTCAGCGAGCGAAAACGGGCGGACCGCTACGATCTGGGCGAAGTATTCCTGGAGATCGGACTGGTGGTGACTTCCATTACGCTGCTTTCGGGCCGCCGGATGTTTTGGTATCTGGGCCTGTTAATGGGCATTGTTGGCTTGGCCGTGGCGGTGACGGGGTTCCTGGTGCGTTAGCCGGCGGTGTGGCGGAACGATCTCTTGAGCACTCACTTCTCCTGTCGCAGTCGGGGCGATGCGAGCAAGGTTGGCAACTTCCTACGTCGCCCCGCTGGGCCTTGTGTGTCTCCCCCATCTTTTCCCACGGCTTGCGCCGTGGCTTCATTTTTCTCCGCTCTGCGGCTACACCCCAAAACTTCACTCCCGTGGACTTAGCGGGCGTCTAGTGCTCACGCGAGTTCGTGTTCTGCGCTTGCCCCGGCGGTGTCAGGCGCACCTTCGCACCCGTTCTGGGTCACGCTTCGAAGTGACTCGAATGACAGCAGATCTGGTTGTAGAAGTCGACACTTAGGGACGTAGCCTGCTGAGTTCTGTTACAGCGCTTTTTTCGCAGGAGGCTATGCCAGCGGCCAGTTTGGTAAAGATTTCGCAGGAGAAGAAAGCAATCACGAAGACGACGAAACTGATGATCCTGGTTATGTTGTGATGTTGTCAGGCCGCGCCGGATTTTCTCCAAACCTGCCAGTCCTGCCGCACCGCTGCCGCCATTTGGGTGGCCGCAGCGTGCAGCCAGTTCGACTTCTGCTGGCTCAGGTGCTTGCGAATGTTCTTCACGACCGCGCGATTCCCCAAGTGAATGTTGGCCGTTTCCCATCCCATCGCAAACAGCAAGCGGCATTCCTCACGATCGGTGGGCAGATCCGCCAACTCGATTCGCGAGCAGTGCGGGGAGAGACGATCCAGCGTCCGCGCAACTGAACGAAAGGGTCTAAACAACGAACAGAGCGGGCAAGGATGGCCTGGTACAAAATCTCCACAGGCCCTTCGATGCCTTGCGCCCAATACATCGAAGAGGGTGCCAGCATCTTCGCCTCGCGGGCAACCTTTGCTCCCTGGTATTCGGCGATGGCGACGTAGCGAAGGTGCCCCAGGCTCCCGAGTCCAGCCACGCGACGTGCCAGGCGGTACGGAAGGCCCAGGTGGGGCAAAAGGTGCTCCAGCGCGTCGAGCGCACCAGGAGAAACCTCCCCGCGGATGGTGGGGAGAGCATCCATCTTCTTCCAAAAACGCTCAGGATCCCGCAGTTCATTTAACGCGATTTGTCGCAACCACCTGTTGCCTTCCTCCAGAACAAACGGGTGGCCGTCCTCTGTCAGGCACTTGCTGTAGCCATCGACGATCTCCGCGCAAGCGTCCTTGCCTTTGGCGGCGAGGTGGCCCTCCTCGATGGCCAGCAAGGCGCTCGCGGCCAGGCGGACCAGATCGTTCGTGTAGGCAAGCTCGCAGGCTTCGTCGAAGTCGTTCACGCCCCAGATCAGCCGGCCTTCCACATCCCGCCAGGTACCGAAATTCTCGACATGAAGATCGCCGACGGCAAGGATCGTGGGCGCCTTGGCCAGGTCCAAACAGATCTCGGGCCAAAGCTGTGCCCATCGGTAGAAGGTAGCTCGAAAGAATGGGAAGACGGCCTCTGCCATTCTCCGGTGCTTCAGCTGCAAATCGGGCTTGATCAAGGACGCGTGGGACGCGAGCCAGTGTTCGAATCGAGCTGTGGCTTTGACGACATTCATAGAAACCCGGCAGGCAGGATATCAGGGCCGGGGTTGCGGGTCACACGTAGTTCAGACCGTCATCAGACGTCTGTCGGTTTGCCGGTGGAAAACGTCCAACAGAGACGCATTGTACTGACCCCAGAAAATTGCCCAGCCTCCCTTCCAAGACCCCATCAAGCCGACCTCAGCGGCGGGGCCGGGACTTCTCCAAGTCGTCCGTCGTCGCTCATCCGTTTGACAATTCGTTGACCTCGCATCGTTGAGCATCCGACGGGCCCGACGGTTGTCAGTCCTCGTTCAGTCCCATCTCCCGCAAGAGCGCTTCGTTGTGTCAAATTTGACACGACGTCTGCGGCGAGACACTGTTTCTTGCGCTCCGATACTGCATAAGTACATTTGTATCAATTTCATGGCAACTGGTGCCCGGCCTGCCACTTGAGTTTGTGCGAGACAGCTAGCGGGAGGCAGAGAAATGGCGCGGACAGGCGCGGCCGGCGTGGTCAAGACTCTTGGATGGTTTCTCACCCTTATGGTGACGTCGGCATCCTTCGCACAGAACACGGCACCCGCTCCGGAAGCCTCCGCAGCCCGGCCGAGGCGGCTGGTCATCATCAGCATTCCGGATCGCAAACTCATCGTCATCGAGAAAGGCGCTGTCATCCAAGTCTTTTCCATCGCTGTTGGGGCATCCGCTAGCCCGAGCCCAACTGGAATGTTCACAATCGCCCGCCGTCTGACCTTTCCCACGTACTACCACGCCGGTGTCGTGATCCCGCCCGGAAAGGACAACCCCCTTGGTCCGCGTTGGGTGGGATTGAACAAACAGGGCTACGGGATCCATGGGACAAATGCCCCGACGTCTGTCGGCAAAGCCGCGTCACACGGCTGCATTCGGATGCGCAACCGCGACATCGTGCAGTTTTTTGCGTTGGTCAAAGTCGGCGACCCTGTGGAAATCCATGGCGAGCGGGATGAGCAGATCGCCCAGATCTTCGGCGCCGACAGCAGCACAACGACTGCACTGGCGCAGGTGCAGCCGACAACAACCGCAGCGGTCGGCGGCGGGCAGTAGCGCAATAAAGTCTGTTGGAGAGGAAAGGTCATGCAACTAGCAATCACAGTTATGGCAATCGTGGCCGGGATGGTCTTCTCACTGGCAATCGCACTGTTAGTGGAAGAGTTCATATTCGGAGAAGTGTTCCGCTTGTTCTTTGCCCGGCAGGCGGTACGAGTGAAGGCAGAGCAGAAGCGCTGAGCGCAGAAGGAGAACTACCATGTTGTTCCTGAAGTATGTGCTGATGACGGGCGGCGTCGGGCTGATCCTGATCGGGTTGGGAACCCTGGCGTATGACCTTACGATGGCAATGCGGAATCGGCGTGCACTGGCGGTGGAAGGTTCGGGACCCCTGCCGGCAATCCCAGAGCTGCGCTGGCGCACTGCGGTTGCGGTAGCGATGCTGGCGTGGGTACCGATCCTGGTTGCATTGAGCATTGTCGTGATCCCCAGCGGGACCGCGGGAGTTCGAGTGAGCCAGACACAAGGAACATTGGCCGGAACGCTGTATCCCGGTATCCACTTCGTGGCTCCGTTGCTCGAGAAAGTCGAGCTGTTCGATACGCGTGACCAATTGTTCACCACCGGGTCAATCGAAGATGGAAGGACAGCATCAGGGGCATTGGTGAAAGCTCAGCCACTCAACGTACAGGCCAAGGAAGGGCTTACGCTGGGGCTGGCTATCACCGTGCGGTACCGGGTTGATCCGAAGCGACTGGACTATGTGGAGGCAAACTTGCCCCAGCCGGTGGAGAAAGAGATCGTTCCACCGGTGGTGGCAAGCGTATGGCGGGAACTGGTCCCCAACTACACGGTACGAGATGTCTTCGCAGCCAAACGTGAAGAGGTGAGGACTAGAGCGGCAAACATCATTACGCAGAGACTGGCGGCCGATGGCATCGTGGTGAAGGAAGTGATGCTGCGGGATATCCAGTTGCCGCCGGAATACGCGAAGGGGCTGGAGACACTGCTGCTGAAGGAGCAAGAAAACGACCGGATGGGGGTCGACACCGAGATTCAGCAAAAGCAAGTGAGAATTGCCGAGCTGCAGGCCGAGGCAACCAAGGTCCAACAAGTGAAGCAGGCCGAAGGAGAAGCGCAAGTGCATGTTCTGCAAGCCAAAGGCGAAGCGGATGCGATGCAGTACACCTTGCCATTGAAGGAAAAGCAGATTCAGCAATCGAAACTGGAAGCCGAGGCGCGGAAGGAATCGACCATCAAGAACGCCGAAGCCGCCGCGGAAGCCAAGGTGATCGACAGCAAGGCAGAGATGGAACGACGGAAGTTGCTGGCCGATGCCGAGGCAGACCGCATCCGTGTGACCGCGGCCGCGGACGCCGAAAGGATGAAAGGGGAAGCCGCGATCCTGAAGCAGAATCCGTTGTTGATCAACAAGATCGTTGCCGAACGGCTGTCGGACAAGTTGCAGATCATGATGGTTCCGGCGGACGGCAAGTTTTTCTTTGCCAATGATGTTCTGCGCAGCATGAATGTTGCGAGCCACACCAGTCAGGCAGAAGCACCCGAGGATCCGCAGGCCAAGTAGGTTTTATACAGCTGCAAGTGGGGGCCGCGACCGCCAGGCCATGGCGGCCTCCAGGGGTTCGGAACCGAAGATAACTCTGGTGAGTAGGGACTCCATGATCAGCCCACGGCAACCCGCAGTTTATAATTCGCCCATCGCGGAGATGCTCATCCCCTCACCAGGCTTTTCGAGCCGTGCCTCTTCCCTCTTGCTTGTGCTCTGTTTTTGGCTGACTCCGCTGAGTTACGGCGCCGATTGGTCAACTCCGGAGCAGGAGCTTGCGAGGAAGATCGCTGCGGTCACAGGTCCGGGGACCGTGGCGCTAGAGGTGGTGGATCGTGCGTCGTTGAACAAGAAAGATGTCGACGACATCAGCCGGGGTCTACGGGTGCACCTGGAAACGCTGGGATTGCGCGCTGTAAAGCCGGAGCAGGCAGCTGCGACGGTGCAGGTTTCGCTCTCGGAAAACTTGCAGAGCTCCGTCTGGGTGGCTGAGATTCATCAGGGCGCGGGGGAATTCTCTGTGGTGATGGTCACGGCGCCACGTCTTGATGAAGCAACGTTCGCTGGGGAACCTGCGCCTCTCAACATTCGCAAGATTCCGCTGTGGTCGCAAGAGGAACGCATCCTGGACGTGGCGGTGCTGGAGGAAGGCTCAAGCCCGTCGCATCTGGCGGTTTTGGACCCGGACAAGGTCGCCCTCTATCGCTTCACAGATGGCCGCTGGCAAAGGGAACAGGTCATGGAAGTGATCCATTCGCGGCCCTGGCCACGGGACATGCGCGGGCGGCTCGTGCCGCGCCAGGATCATCTGCTGGACGCGTATCTGCCCGGAGTTATCTGTCAAAGTTCGAACAGTACGCCCATCAGCCTTGCGTGCCGTGCCAGCGATGATCCCTGGCCACTCTCCAGCTCTTTCACACTGGGGGGATTCTTTGCGCCCACGCGAAATTACTTTACGGGTGTGTTTTCGCCGGGGATTGGCAAACTGAGCTCGACCGGAAAGTTCTTTTCGGCCGCGCCAATTCCGCGACAGAATTACACCTTGTGGATGTTTGCCACGGTGGATGGACAGATCCATCTGCTCGATGGCATCACGGATCAGACGACGCGCTGGAACTGGGGTAGTGATCTGACCAGCGTCAAGACGTTGTGCGGATCAGGCTGGCAGATTCTGGCGACGCGTCCGAGCGACAACGTGACGGATTCGGTGCGGGCTTACGAACTGCCGGACCGGGAGCCGGTCCTCGCAAGCCAAGCGGTCGACTTCGCGGGTGGGGTCACGGCATTGTGGACCGAGGCAAAAGGTTCGACGGCAATCGTGGTATCCAGAAACGCGGAAACGGGGAACTATGATGCTTTTCGGCTGGCGATCACTTGTGGTCAGTAGCCTCCTGTTTGGGATGGTGGCGACCGCGGAGACACGTCCACAGTACGGCGGCACGCTTCATGTGGCGACACGTATTGCGCCGGCCTCGTTCGATCCGGCGGACAATTCTCAGCCCGACTCGGTCGCGCGTCGGAATCTTAGCCGTTTGATGTTCGACACGCTCGTCGTCATGGACCATCGAGGGCACCTGCAACCGGCGCTCGCTACTTCGTGGCAGGCCGCGCCCGGGAGCCAGCGTTGGCAGTTCTGGCTAAGACGAGGGGTCAAGTTTCATGATGGTTTGCCATTGACTCCGGAAGCAGTGGCGGCATCGCTGCGGGTGCCGAATCCAGGCTGGAACGTCTCGGCAGGCGTAGACTCCGTGGTTATTGAGCGGGAGGCCGCGGCTCCTGACCTGCCTGCCGAGCTCGCTCGTGCGCGCAATGGGATCGCGAAGCGTGGCGCCGGGGGAAGTGTGATCGGCACGGGTCCTTTTCATGCCTCCGATTGGCAACCCGGAAAGAAGCTGAGTTTGTCGGCTTACGAAGAATACTGGGGCGGGCGGGCGTTCCTGGATGCGATCGAAGTCGAAATGGGCAGAAGCAATCGTGATCAACTCATCGCCTTGGAGCTTGGCAAAACGGATATCGCCGAGGTGGCTACAGAGCAGGCTCAACGTACGATCGGCAATGGCAGGCGCGTGGTGACGTCGGCCCCAGTGGAGTTGATGGCACTGGTCTTTTCGCGAGACAAGCAGTCGTCGGAAGAAGGCAAACAGCGGGACGCGCTGGCTCTCAGCATCGATCGCGCGTCGATCCGGAGCGTCGTGTTGCAGGGTGTCGGGGAGCCCTCAGGGGCACTCC
Source organism: Terriglobales bacterium (assembly GCA_035567435.1). Lineage (GTDB taxonomy): Bacteria > Acidobacteriota > Terriglobia > Terriglobales > Acidobacteriaceae > Gp1-AA133. Next base: position 157,359 of record DATMPS010000084.1, read on the forward strand.
TTCCGAACTGGGTTACGGGTTATGCGTTCGTGTTCTCCAGCGACCAGAACCTGGGACGGGCGCGACAGGAGCGCAGCGAGATCCAGCACGCTCCAGCTTGGACTTTGGGGTACGATGCCGGAGACCCACTCGCACGCGTGATCGCGGAGCGGATCGCTCTGAACGCCCGCGATGCAGGCATCACCGTGCAGACCACCATGTCGGCCAATCCAGATTTGCGCCTTACGCGGCTGGTGTTGTCATCCCCCAATCCGCGCATCGCTCTCCCGGCTGTCGCCGCTGCCGCAGGAGTGGGCGCGCCGAACCTGAACAGCAACTCGATCGACGAACTGTATCAGGCGGAAAATGCGATTTTGCAAACGCAGCGTTTGGTGCCGTTGTTTCAACTGCCCGCCGGTTTTGCGCTGAGTTCTGCCCTGCAGGACTGGAGTGAGGATCGGGACGGCACGTGGCATATGGACGATGTGTGGCTGGGGAGTACCAGGCCTTGACCTTTCGCCGCAAACTGCTGCTGGTATTCGCGCTGACGGTCTTCCTGTCGGTGGCGACAGTGGCGTGGATCGTGTCGTTAGTGACACGACGGGCGTTCGAACGCTCGAATGAAGAACAGACAGCCGCATTGGTGGCTCAGTTTCAGCGCGAATTCAAACGGAACGCCGGCGATGTCGTCCATCGTGTCGAGGCGATCACAGCCAGCGAGGCAACGACGAGGATGGCGCTTGCGGTGAGCCGCGGCACCCGGGAGGGTGGCGGCTACCTGAACGAAGCAGGGCCAATTGCCGAGAGTCACCAGCTGGATTTCCTGGAGTTCGTCGATAGCCACGGCATCATTGTGTCCTCAGCACAATCCCCGGCGAGGTTTGGCTATCCGGAGAATTCGCTTGCAAACTGGCCATCTCTGGTCAGCAAGCCGGCTTTCTTGAAACAGGAGGAGCTTTCGGATGGAACCGTTCTTGGACAGTTTGCGGTGCGTGCGGCCACGGTCGGCGATCAGCCTCTTTACGTGATTGGCGGGCAGCGTATGGACCGGGATTTTCTGGCTGCGCTGGAGTTGCCAGCGGGAATGCGGGCGATGCTCTATCGGAGCACGGGGACGCTCTTTGCCCCACAGCTGCTGATTGACGCTTCGGGCCCGATGAAGCAGGCCGAAAAACTGTCGCCACTCATTGATCAGGTCCAGAAACAAGGACATGACACCACGGTGCTGATGCATTGGTCCCCCGACCTAGTGGACGACGAGACGATCCATGCGATCCCGCTGAACGGGCCGGATGACAAGACTCTGGGAATCCTCTTGATTGGCAGCTCGCGGCGGCCTTACGTAGAGGTGAAGAAACGCATCCAGTCGGCAGCCATGCTGGTCGGAGGTGGCGGGATATTAGCGGCAATTCTGCTTAGTAGCTGGGCCGCCGCTCGCGTGACGCGCCCGGTGGAGCAGTTGGCGGCCGCCGCTCGTGAAGTGGGGGGCGGGAATCTGCATACGGAGGTTGAGGTCACGTCCAATGATGAGGTGGGCGATTTAGCCGAGGCCTTTAACCGCATGACTCGAGAACTTCTGGAGCAGAAGGAACGTCTCATCCAGACCGAGCGAGTGGCGGCTTGGCGGGAATTGGCAAGACGGCTGGCGCACGAATTGAAGAATCCCCTTTTCCCCCTGCAATTGACGGTTGAGAACCTGATTCGGGCGCGCGAGCACAGTCCGGAGATGTTTGAAGAAATCTTTCGCGAAAGTTCGGTGACCCTGCTGGCAGAGATCAACAACCTGAAGCAGATCATTTCCCGCTTCAGTGAATTTTCGAAAATGCCACAACCGCGGCTGCAACGGGTGCAGGTGAATGAGTTGGTCGGGGGTGTCGCACGACTGTTTCAGGCGCAGCTGGAGTCCAGGAACGATGCGGCGATCGCCTGTCAGCTCGATCTGGAAGAAGGTCTGGCTCCTATCGCCGGCGATCCGGAACTGTTGCACCGGGCGCTTTCCAACCTGGTGCTGAACGCCATGGATGCGATGCGGCACGGCGGGACCCTGACGCTTCGTACGCGGCAGGATCTGGACCTTGTGCGCATCGAGGTTGGCGATACTGGGGTGGGCCTTACGCCGGAAGAGTGCGAACGTTTGTTTACACCGTACTACACCAGCAAACAGCACGGGACTGGGCTGGGACTGGCGATCGTGCAGTCGGTAATCAGCGATCACGGCGGGACGATCAACGTGCGGAGCCAGCCCGGCCAGGGTGCCACATTCCTGATTGAACTACCACGGAACTTGGATAAACTGCGCGCGCCGGTTCCGCTCACATCCGACGTCGTGACTCGGAGTCAGTAGAGGAGAACGAATTGCCCCAGAAAGCTCAACTGCTGATTGTGGATGACGAGGCTAATACTCTTGCTTCGTTGTCCCGAGCATTTCGTCTTGCGGGCCACGAGGCGATGGTTTGCGACAATGCGGCGAAGGCACTCGAACTGGCGAAGGTGCGGAAATTTGATTTGATCCTGTCCGATGTTGTCATGCCAGGGAAAGATGGGCTCTCCCTGCTGGAGGATTTGAAGGCCCAAGGAGTATCGGCGCCGGTTGTGATGATGTCGGGCCAGGCGCATATCGAGATGGCGGTGCGCGCAACGCGGCTGGGCGCGCTCGACTTTCTGGAGAAGCCGATTTCGACGGAAAAGCTGTTGCTTACTGTGGACAACGCACTGCGGATACAGCGACTGGAGAGCGAGAACCGGCAACTGCGAGAACGACTGGGAAAGCATGAGATTGTCTGGAAGGGAGAAGCCATGCGCCGGGTCATGGCACAGGTGGAACGGGTGGCCACAAGCGAGACCCGCATTTGCATTCTCGGTGAGACCGGGACTGGCAAAGAGCTGGTGGCGCGTACGCTGCACGAGCGCAGTGCGAGAGCTTCTGGACCGTTCATCACACTAAACTGTGCCGCCGTTCCCGCAGAGCTGATCGAGTCTGAACTGTTTGGGCATGAGAAGGGTTCGTTCACCGGGGCGGCGGGCCGACACGTTGGCAAGTTTGAGCAGGCAGAACATGGGACCATCTTTCTCGATGAAATTGGCGATATGCCGCTGCACATGCAGGCCAAGTTGCTGCGGGTGTTAGAAGAGAACGAGGTGGAACGCGTTGGCGGAGAAAAGCCAGTACCAATCGACGTTCGTGTCCTGGTGGCAACCCACCTTGATCTCGAGGCACAAGTCCGAGAGCGCAAATTTCGACAGGATCTGTTCCACAGAGTCTATGTCTTCCCCTTGACCCTGCCTCCCTTGCGCGACCGGCAAGAGGACATTCCATCGCTGGTCGAGCACTTTGCCGCGCAGGTGACTGCCCAGAATGGGTGGAAGCCGGTGCCTTTCACACCGGAAGCCTTGGCCGGGCTACAGGCACATTCGTGGCCAGGGAATGTTCGCGAGCTACGAAATATGGTGGAGCGGCTGATGCTGTTGGCGCCGGATGAGGAGGTGGATTTGGCCACGGTTCGATTGGCGTTGCCGCAGGGTTCAAGCGTGCCGGCGACCGGGATTCCGGACTCAGGCTCGCTGGCCGATCGGGTACAGACGTTCGAACGCGAGGTACTTCTGGCCGAACTAAAACGTAGTCGCTACAACGTCACGACTGCCGCCAAAGCGCTGAGCCTGGAGCGCAGCCATTTTTACAAGAAGGCGGAGCAATTGGGGGTCGACCTTCGCGCCGTGCGCAAGGAACAGGATCTCCCTTAAGATCGAGCTCGGCATCCGTCCAATCAGAACCACGGAGGAAAATTGAGAACGGCGCGTTTCCTTGTCTTGACATTTGTCATCACGAAGCTGTTTGCGGCCGAACCGCCGTCCCCAGCTGTATACGGAGTCCGTGTGGAGTCGGCATGGATCCCTATGAAGGACGGGGTGCGGCTTGCCGCTACGCTCTACATGCCGGATGGCGCCGAGCCGCGCGACAAGTTTCCGGCGCTATTGGACTACCTGCCTTATCGCAAAGACGATGGTACGGCTGCTAGCGACTATCCGAAAAATGCATATTTTGCCCGTAGGGGCTATGTGGGCGCACGCGTGGATATTCGCGGGTTTGGGGCGAGCGAAGGAAGACCGACGGATCGCGAGTACTCCGAGCAGGAACAGATCGATGGCGAACAGGTCATCCATTGGCTGGCGGCACAGCCTTGGTCGAACGGCAAGGTGGGCATGTACGGAATCTCCTGGGGCGGGTTCAACGCTATTCAGATGGCGATGCGGAATCCTCCCGAGCTAAAGGCGATCATCGCTGCCGATGCGACTGAGGAACTCTTCCACGACGATATCCACTACGTCGATGGGATGATGCACATCGATGAGTTCGAGCTGAACATGGATATGGCGCCTGGCATGACGGGGGCGCCTGATTACACGCTGGACGAGAAGGTCCTCGGGCCCCGCTTCGACGCCGCGCCATGGTCGCTGGAGTATCTCAAACACCAGCGGGACGGAGTGTTTTGGAGAAGCCCGGTACGGCCGCTCAGCGAGGTTAAGGTTCCATGCTTTTTGATCGGCGGATTGGTGGATGGTTACCGGGACAGCATCCCGCGCATGCTGGAGCAGGTCAAGGCACCTGTCCGCGCACTGGTGGGCCCATGGAACCATTCGTACCCGAATGACGCTGATTTTGGACCACGGATCGAGTGGCGCGAGGATGCCGTGCGCTGGTGGGACTACTGGCTAAAGGGGAAGGACACGGGTGTGCTGCAGGATCCGAAAGTCGTGATCTATATGCGTCACTGGTTTCCGCCGAATCCCAATCTGGAATCTGTTCCGGGAGAGTGGCGAGCAGAGAACGGCTGGCCGCCGCAAGGCGTAGCCAATTCGATCTTATACTTACAACCCAACCACACGCTCACCCACACAACATCCGACGCCGAGGTGCATCGCCTGAAATACATCCCCTCGGTGGGCGTGGAGGCTGGGTTCTGGTGGGGTGAATTGCTTTCCGACCAGCGGCCGGTGGACGCGTTCAGCCTCGTGTATGACTCGGCTCCCCTGACCGAGGAACTGGCGATCTTGGGACGGCCACATGCGCTGCTGCAGGCGTCCGCGGATGCACCGCTGGCCAACTGGTTCGCGCGACTGTCGGACGTCGCACCCGATGGCAGCGTCACCCAAATTACGGGTGCGGGTCTCAGTGGGGCCCAGCGCGAATCGATGAGCGCACCGCAGCGGCTGCAACCAGGGAAGCTGTATCCGCTCGATGTCGAGATGCACTTGACCTCCTGGGTCTTTTCGAAGAAACATCGGATTCGATTGTCGGTCTCCAACGCGCTATGGCCCATGGTCCTTTCGACGCCCCATAACATGACCACCAGCCTGCAGCTCGGCGGAGTCAGCGGTTCGCGAATCGCGTTGCCGGTAGTTCCGCTCCATGGAGTGCAACCCCGTGTTTCGCCGCCGCAGCCTTCCGAGGAACGTTCAGACTTGAAGTCCTTCGGTTTTTCGTGGCCAGGCGAATGGGTCGTGACCCGCGATGAAGCCGGGCAGAAGACGACCGTTCTGTGGAAGGGGAAGATGGGTGGGGAGTATCCGTGGGGAAAGGAAACCGATCTTGAACAGCTCACGTATAAGATCGATGACGCCCACCCGGAGATCAGCATGATTCACGGAGAAGCCGAAACCACCTTGGATCTGAAAGACCGAGTGCTGGTGTGGAGCGGGCACCTGTCCGTCACGAGCGACACGAGCAATTTCTTCTACAAGTACACCCGGGAGCTCCGCAAGGACGGGAAAGTGGTCAAAACGAAGACGTGGGAAGAGACGATTCCGAGGGATCTGCAGTAGAGACGGGTGCAGCTAATTCGAGCCGCCCGCAGCCGGCTTCGTTTCTTTGTAGACCTCACCATCTTTCATGACAAAGTCAACGTGCTCCAGCACGGAGATGTCGCGAAGCGGATCGCTGGAAACTGCGATTACGTCGGCGTATTTGCCCGGCTTGATGGATCCGACTTCTTTCGAGTGCCCGAGCAGGTCAGCGGCGTTCGTGGTCGCGGCCTGGATGGCCTGCATGGGCGTCATTCCGTACTTCACCATGAACGCAAACTGTTTCGCACTGGTGCCATAGCGGCAAACGCCGGCATCGGTGCCGAAAGCCATCTTCACTCCGGCTTTCAGCGATTTGCGGAAATTGTCCCGTTGGAGTTGCCCGAGCTCGGCGTCGTGCTCGAGAAAATCCTTAGGTAATGTTCCATTTCTTCCACTCTCTTGAATGCACTCCTCGTCATAGATGTCCATGTCGAAATAAGTTCCGTGTTTCAGAGCCATGGCGATGCCTTCGTCGTCGACTAATTCCGCGTGTTCGACGGAAGCGGCGCCGGCCAAGATCGCGTTCTTGATTCCTTGGGTGGCGTGGGCATGGACGGCAACACGCAATCCGAAGCGGCTAGCTTCATCCACAGCGGCTTGCAATTCTTCCAGTGTGAACTCGAGTGACATCGGATTGCTCCCATGCGTCAGCACGGCTCCGGTATCAAGGACCTTGATGAGGTCTACGCCGTCGTGGGCGAGCTGGCGGATGCGTTGGCGCACTTCCCAAGGACTGTTCGCTTCGCCGTAGTGCAGATCCCAAGGCAATTGAATGTCGGGAGCCTGGCCGGTCATCGCTCCCGCGCCGCCGGTGATAGTGATGTAGGCGCCCGCAACGTACATGTGCGGGCCGGGTACGTCGCCGCGTACGATCGCATCGCGCAGGGCGACATCGTTTAGGGCACGGTCAGTGCCCACGTCGCGCACGGTGGTAAATCCGGACTCCAGCATCTTTCTGGCGTTGGGCACGGACTCGAGCACGATCTGGGACGCGGTCTTCCGCAGCACGTTGAACGGTTCGCCATCGCTGTGACCGTCGGCGAGGTGGGTATGGCAATCGATGAGGCCAGGAAGAACAGTCATGTTTGACAGATCGATGATGCGGGCGCCTGTTGGAATCGCCAGTCCTTTCCCCACGGCCTCAATTCTGTTTTGACGGATCAGAACAACTTGGTCGTCGAGGACAGCGGAAGCATCTGGATCGATGAGTCGTCCGGCCTTGATCGCGGTGACCTGAGAAAAAGCTGCCTGCGGGCGCAGCAGCCAGAGAACCATCGCGAATAGGGTGATGCGTTTCATCTATTTCCCCTTGCGAAGAACAGGAGGGACAAAGGCTCCACGGAACCTGTACGCTGCTGCCTTCGCCTCAATCCGCAGCGGCGGCGGAGCGGCGGAGTCCGCTTTTCAAATCAGCAGCCAGCAGCCGGTGGAACAATTGTTCGCCAGCCTCGCGGCGGACTGACAAACGTCCCGCACCGTAGGCGCGCGACTTGAGTCCGCGCTGTACGTCCTCGCAAATTCCCAGGTCTTCGTCTTGCACCCGATCTCCGACTGCAATGCTCTGCGTGTTGTACTCGCGGCGAGACTCGGTGACGTCGCTGAAGTAGAAGTCGAAGATGACCTGACAGTGATCGACGTCGACGGGAATCACGAGATTTGTATCCATGTAGCCTTCGTAGCAGTTCATCATGAAGTTGGGATATTGCCAGAAGTACCAGGCGCGATCGCCTTTGCGGGTCGCACCCGTGGCTGCGTCTTCATCGGATGGAACCATGGGACTCGACTGCAGGCAATACCGGTCTTCGTTTTCGATGGTGTATTGCTTGTAGTCGAGAACGCTGCTGAGGCCTCTATGGAGATGGGGTACGTGGTAGCCGCCGTCGAGATAGTTGTCGACGAAGACCTTCCAGTTACAGGCGATGTCGTAGACCTTGCGATCAAAGAATTGCAGTCTGCCGAGTTCAAGAGGCTGGCAGCGCTTGACCAACCCGCCCAGGAAAGTGGCGAGTGGTTCCGCGTTGGGATCGAGATTGACGAACACGAACGACTCCCAGATTTCAACTTTAATGCGGACCAGTCCATTTTCCTGGCGATCAAAGTTCTTCACACCATCGAACTCCGGCATACCTTTGAGCGACCCGTCGAGGCCATAGTTCCATCCGTGATATGGACAGTGCAGGATTGCAGCACTCCCGCATGGCTCGGTCACGACTTTGGCAGCGTGGTGACGGCAAACATTGTAGAAAGCGCGCAACTGGCTGTCGGCGCCACGTACGGCAAAGACAGGCTCGTCAGCAACCGTGGCCGTGACGAACTGGCCCGACTTCTGGACCTGATCGGCTCGCCCCAGAACCTGCCAGGCATGGCTGAAGACGGTGAGGCTTTCGAGTTCTGCAATACGCTGGTCGACGTACCAGGGCGCCGGGATGGTCGAGGCTTCCGACAATGGTGCCTGGTCGTTGTAGGCTGCCAGCATCGCTTCGATGGACTGGTGTCTGATCATTTGCATCGCTCCCCCGGTCTTCAAGCTCCAATGGCTCGACGCAGGATATCCAGAAACTGGTTGATGCGCGCTTCTTTCCTTTCACCCACCTCGCCCTGGTGTCGAAAGAGCCCGGGATCGAGTTCTTCGGTGAGCAACGCGTCCTGAAAGCGTTCCATCGTCCAGTCGAGAATGGAGACGATCATTTCCAGATCAAGGTCCTTGCGAAGTTCGCCTCTGTCCAGGCCGAAGTGCACGAAAGCCACGGTGCCGTAGGGATCTTCGGTCATAAGAAAACGGTTGATCTCGCGCTTGAGGGTGAGATCAGTTCCATAATTCCCGAGCAATGAGATCCGGTAGGGGATCCAGTCCTCATGCAACAAATGCTCTGTGCAGGCTAGCCAGTAGCGCAAGACCTCGAAAAAGCCCTTTGCCTGTACTTCTACCGGAGCATCGAGGTAGGCGGGGAAGGCACGAACTGCCGTCTTGTAGACCTCGAAAAACAGTCCATCCTTGCTGCCGAAGTGCTGGAAGACCGAACCCTTGGCGATACCGAGTTGCGCAGCGATGTCCCCGACGCGAGCGGCGTGATAGCCCTGTTCAGCGAAGTGTCGCATGGCCACCTCGATAATTCGGGCGCGTTTGGCTTCGGAACGCGGGCGCGGTGGCACATGGCTGCGGTATCGGGGTGGGGTGACCAGGCTGCTGGAAATTCCGCTCATGACATTGACCTCAAGTCAGGAAACGATACAGAAGAATCTTTGTCATTTCAATTTCATTTTTTCAGTGTTCTGCGCTAATGTATGGACCCACTTGAGGGAGAGCAATTGACCGCGAGTCATTGATTTTGTGCCCACTCTTACCAACAGAATCTACGACGCAATTGTCGTCGGTGGAGGCCACAACGGGCTCACCGCGGCGGCTTACCTGGCACGGGCCGGATTGACCACGCTCGTGCTCGAGCGCCGGGAGATCGTCGGCGGCTGTTGCGTGACTGAGGAGATTGCACCCGGTTGCAGGGCCTCGACCACGTCCTACATTGCGAGCATGCTGCGGCCCGAGGTTATCAGCGACCTGAAGCTGGCGGAACACGGGTTGCGTATGGTGCCGTGTGATCCGTCGATCCAAGTCGCGTTCCCCGACGGACGGGTGGTGCCATGGTGGGTGGAACGCGACCGCGCCGTCGCCGAATTTCGCAAGCATTCGCCGAAAGATGCGGAAACCTTCGTGCGAGTCGAAGATCGGCTCAAGAAGCTTGCCCGGTACTTGCAGCCATTTTTTCTGGAGCCACCGCCCGAGATCGACACAGCTAGCGTCGCGGGATGGGGTGACTTGCTGCGGGTAGGCAAGCGCTTCCGCGGGATTTCGAGCGACGAGATCGCTCAACTGGTCTCGTTCTTGACGGGGAGCTTGGGCGAGTTTCTTGATCGCAACTACGAATCAGAAACGATTAAGACCATGTTTCTAGCCAACACTGTGTACGGCAAGCACGGAGGGCCTTACCAGCCGGGCAGCGCAATCGGGCTATTGTTCCACTTGCTGAGCGGGGGCGAACACGAACTGCAGGGCTTCTACGGACACGTCATGGGCGGGATGGGGGCGATCACGCAGGCACTGGTCGCTGCCGGAAGGAAACTTGGGGTCGAGATTCGAACATCGGCTGCGGTCGCGCAGATCACAACCCGCAGCGGGCAAGCTCGTGGGGTGGTGCTGGAAGATGGCACGGAGATTCGAGCGCGGACGATCCTCTCGAATGCGGACCCGAAGCGCACATTTCTAAAGATGCTTCCTGAGAGCCAACTTCCTCCGGAGTTTGTGCAGGCAGTGCGCGGAATCAAAATGGCGGGCCCGTGCGCGAAGGTGAACCTGGCACTTTCCGGGGAACCACGTTTTACTGGCACTCCAGCGAGCCACACGGCTTTGGAGCGCACGTTTTACACGCTCGTCCCCTGTCTTGAATTTGCCGAGCGATGTTATGACATCGCCAAGTTTGGCGAGATTCCTGAAGAGCTATGGGTGGATTGCGTGATCGCGTCGAATGCCGACGCCTCCCTGGCGCCCGCGGGCACGCACATCATGACCTGCTTTGTGCAATACGTGCCTTACCACTTGGGTAGGGGGACGTGGGACGAGAACAGGGAGATTCTGGGAGACCGCGTCGTCCGCAAGATTGCAGAACATGCTCCCAACGTCTCGCGTTCCATTCTCACGCGGCAGGTGTTAACTCCACTCGACCTGGAGCGGACTTACGGCCTTACGGAAGGCAACATCTTTCACGGCGATCTTTCGCTGGAGCAGTTGTTCTTCATGCGGCCGGTGCCGGGATGGTCGCAGTACCGCACACCGATTGATGGGCTGTATTTGTGCGGAGCGGGCGCGCATCCGGGGGGTGGGGTGACGGGTGCTCCGGGTCATAACGCAGCACAACAGGCACTGCGCGACTGGAAGAAGGGTCGCTTTCGGTCGGCGGCGGAATGAGCAACAACGGCACACGGACGGCAGACTTTGTGATTCTGGGCGCAGGGGTGATGGGCACCTCCATTGCTTTCCACCTGGCCCGGCGCAAAGCTGGACGCATGGTCGTCATTGACAAGGATCACGTCGGATGCGGCGGCAGCGGCCGTTCCTCCGCATTGATTCGCATGCACTATAGCTTTCCCCCCGAGGTGCAGTTGGCGCTGGCAAGCCTTCGCATGTTCGAGCGCTGGGAAGAACTGGTAGGGGAGGCTCCGCTATTCCAGAAGACCGGATTCGTCCGTATTGTTCATCCCAACGAAGTGGAACGGCTTAAGCGGAACGTGGAGATGCAGCGCGAGTTGAGCGTTAACGTGAGTCTGGTCTGCGGAAAAGATCTTCAGGAACTCCAGCCGGATTGGGTAGTGGATGACGTGGAGTTCGCGGCGTACGAACCAGATTCCGGCTACGGCGACGGCGCCACGGTGGCGAACGATTTCTTGACTCGAGCCCGTGACCTTGGCGTGGCTTATCTGCCTCGGACCCGGGCAACCGCGTTGCGAGTGGTGGATGGCCACATTCAGGGTGTAACCACGGATCAGGGCGTCATTGATTCGCCGGTGGTGGTAGTGGCCACCGGCCCGTGGACCCGACCCTTGCTTCAGAAAGTCGGTTTCGATCTTCCTATTGAAACCGAGTATCACCAGGTTGCGATTCTGATCAATGCACCTGACATGAAAAGTGGTGGTTGCGCTTGCATTGACTCCGGGAATCAAACCTACTTTCGGCCCGACGGTGCGGAAAAATTCCTGGTGGGGGATTTTTACGGGCAAAGGCCGGCTGATCCGGACAACTTTCCGCAGCGGGCCTCGGACGAGTCTCTGGAAAATGTCCTTGAGCGCGCCTGTCGCCGGGTACCCAAACTGGAAAAAGCCGAGCTTCTGCGCGGGGTCACGGGCGTCTACGATATGACGCCCGACAACCGGCCACTGCTGGGTGAAATCCCGGGCAACGCCGGGCTTTATGTTTGCGCCGGTTTCTCAGGCATGGGGTTCAAGATCTCTCCAGCTGTTGGGCTCGTGATGTCGGAGTTGCTACTAGATGGTGCCGCCAAGACCGTGGACATCAGCGCCTTTCGTCCGAGCCGGTTCGCTGAAGGCAAGCCGATCAAGGCCGAGTTCGAATACGTAGACGACTAGGAAGAAGGAGCAATACGTGAACAAGAAAGGGATTCTCGAGCGTTTGAAGGAAGGGCCAGTTCTGGGGGATGGGGGCTACCTGCTGGAACTGGAGAAGCGGGGATGGGTGCGGCCGGGTCCGTTCACACCGGAGGTGGCGATCGTCTATCCCGAGGCTCTACGAGAACTACACATCGAATTTCGTGAAGCGGGTGCCGAGGTGCTGCAGGCGCTGACCTTCTACGCCAGCCGCGACAAACTGGCTACCGTTGGCCTGGAGGATCGGGTCGAAGACATCAACCGATCCGCGGTCCGCATTGCCAGGGAAGTCGCGGGCGGTGACTGCCTGGTGGCAGGCAACTTGAGCCTTACCTGGATATACGAGCCGAACAGTCCGGCCGCCGCTGACCGTGTGCGCGAAACTTTCGACGAGCAGCTCCGGGTTCAGGTCGAGGAGGGCGTGGACTTTATCGTGGGAGAAACATTCTCCTGGCTGGGGGAAGCTCTACTAGCAGTTGAACGTGCCCGCAAGACAGGTCTGCCTGTGATGGTCACAATCTGCTTCGAGAATAAAGACGCGACGATGGAGGGTACTGGCGCCGCGGACGCGGCCAAAGCCTTGCTGGACGCAGGCGCTGACATTGTCGGGATGAATTGCCTGCGTCCTCCGGAGCACATGCTGGGGCCGATGGAAGAGATGCGAAAAGCGGTCTCTGGTTATCTGGCCTGCCAGCCGGTCGGATATCGCACGCCCAAAGACAAACCGGACTTCACCAGTTTGCCGGAATTTCCCTACGCGCTAGATCCGCTTCAGCTTACGCGCAAAGAGATGGGCGACTACGCCGTCCGGGCCCGGGAAATCGGAATCAACTACATCGGCTCATGCTGCGGGTCGGTTTCGTCGCACGTTCGGGAGATGGCGAAGGCCTTGGGAAAATTGCCGCCCGATGACCGCATCTGGAAAAAAGGCGGGGCCAAACCGATGTCGGCGTTCGAATACTACGACCACGACAAGCAAGCGGTACCGAAGTAGAAGGTCGTCACCTCGCCGTTTGACATATCAAACGCAGGCCCGTCCCAAACGGGCCTTTCGTTTTTCCAAATATCCACACCGTCAGTGGACCCTGATACCAGAGGAAACTCTTTGACAGAGGTTGGGCTCGCTACGCCGCAGCTCCCGGCTCTGCCGCTATCACCAGAGGCACGTTCACCAGATGCTCGCTGATGAACCATACCTGCAATTCATTGGTGCGCAGAACGTCGCTCACCACGACATCGTTGGTTCCGTCGTCGCCCAAGGTAGACGCGCGACGCGCGAGTGTACGGCAATGACGAATGATCACCTGGTGCGCATCCAACAGGCGGGAAAGCTGAACGGGCACTTCTTCCCTACCACGCGGGGGGCGTTCGATCTGAGTCGTCTCGGCCACATCCGCCGCCATGGCCAAGCTAACGCCGCCGAGAAGCTGAATTCGCTCGGCAATCGTGTCGACGAGTTCGTTCTGTTCCTCGTAGTGTTTATCGAACAAGAGGTGAAGCTGGTAGAAGGTTGGACCGGCGACCTGCCAATGGGACTTCTTGTAAAGATCACGCAGGGTAATGGTGTCGGCCAACAGCTGGTTCAGCTGCTCGGTCATTTCAAGGCGAACCGGTTCTTCCAGTTCGAGAGGCAGCAGAAACGAAACCGTGCCGTACGCTTGAATCTCGCGAGCCTTCTGATGAAGACGAGGTTGCGCACTCACTTTGCTGGGGTTTGCGGATACTGTGTCCTTCTTGGCCATGGGAATGCTCCTTGCGGTACGAGATGGGCTGCAAACAACCAAACGGGGGCCGTGGGCCTGGCGGAGCTAAACGGTCACAGAGTTGGATGATGCGCGAAGGAGAAGCGATGCGACCCGCCAGAAAAAGCACGGGTGGACCGTTGAACTCTTTAGTTGCAACGCCTTACGCGATATATGCACGAACCCACCTGAACTCCGCGCGATCCAGGCCGGCCTACTTCGCGTCCAAGGCTAAATTCAATTCGAGCACATTCACGCGAAGCTCGCCCAGAAAGCCGAGATCGCGCGACTTGGTGTGTGCTGCGACCAAGCGACGAACCTGGTCGGGAGACAGACCGCGTTCCTTGGCAACGCGTGGAACCTGAAACTCGGCGGCGGCCGGCGAGATGTCGGGATCGAGACCGGAAGCCGATGTCGTCACAAGATCTGCGGGCACGGGCACGCCGGGATTTTCCGCCTGGACTCGTGCAACGTCGCCCTTTACGCGATCGATGAGCTTCTGATTGGTCGGGCCGTAGTTTGAGCCTTGGGAATTGGCCGCGTCGTAGCCTGCGTTTCCCGCGGCTGAGGGGCGCGAATGGAAGTAGCTCGGCCCCACGAAAGGCTGTCCGATGATCCGGGAGCCGATGTTGACTCCGTTGCGATGGATCAGTTGTCCGTTGGCCTTGTCTCTAAACAGGACCTGGGCGAAGGCAGTAACCACCAACGGGTAGACGATCCCAAGCAAGACGGTGGTCACGATGGCCATCAACACAGACGTGATCAAATGTTTCTTCATGATTCCCTCCCTAGGCCAGCCCGATGCGTGTGATGAACATGTCGATCAGCTTGATCCCGATAAAAGGCACGACAAGTCCACCCACGCCGTACACCAAGAGGTTACGGCGTAGCAAGGACTCCGCACTCATGGGCGTATATTTGACGCCGCGCAGTGCCAGCGGGATCAGCGCGACAATGATCAACGCATTGAAGATCACGGCTGACAGCACCGCTGATTGCGGAGTCTGAAGGCGCATGATATTCAGCGCGTTGAGCACAGGAAAGGTTCCGGCAAACATCGCTGGGATGATCGCGAAATACTTGGCCACGTCGTTCGCGATCGAGAAGGTCGTCAGCGCGCCACGCGTCATCAAGAGCTGTTTGCCGATTTCCACGATCTCAATCAGCTTCGTGGGATTGGAATCGAGGTCGACCATGTTCCCAGCTTCTTTGGCTGCCTGAGTCCCGGTATTCATCGCCACTCCGACGTCGGCCTGGGCGAGAGCCGGAGCGTCGTTGGTGCCGTCGCCCGTCATAGCAACCAGTTTGCCGTCGCCCTGCTCGCGACGGATCAAGTCCATCTTGTCTTTGGGGGTAGCTTCGGCGAGAAAGTCGTCGACCCCCGCCTCTCGCGCAATCGCGGCCGCAGTGAGCGGGTTGTCTCCTGTAATCATGACGGTCTTGATGCCCATGGCGCGCAGTTGATCGAAGCGCTCGCGCATGCCGCCTTTCACGATGTCTTTGAGGTAAATCACCCCCATGGCGCGGAAGTTCTCCGCGACCACCAGGGGTGTAGCACCTGATCGCGCGATCTGCTCGACCGAGGCCTGGACTTCCTTTGGAAGAACCGTGCCGTTTTGATTCAAGTATTTGGTGATGGCATCCACCGCGCCTTTGCGGATCTCGCGGCCATCGAGGTTTACGCCCGACATGCGGGTTTGCGCGGTGAACGGCACGAAAACAGCTTCGTGCGCGGCCAGTTCGCGCCCGCGGAGGTTGTAGCGTTCCTTGGCAAGAACTACGATCGACCGGCCTTCCGGCGTCTCATCGGCCAGCGACGAAAGCTGAGCCGCATCCGCAAGATCGGCCTCCACAATGCCGGGTGATGGAAGGAACTCGGCAGCCTGGCGGTTCCCCAAGGTGATCGTCCCAGTCTTGTCGAGCAGTAAAGTATTGACGTCGCCAGCCGCTTCTACCGCTCGTCCCGACATTGCCAGCACATTGTGTTGCACCAAGCGGTCCATCCCGGCAATTCCGATAGCCGAGAGCAGTCCACCAATGGTGGTTGGGATCAGGCAAACCAGTAACGACACCAGGACGAAGACCGTTTGCGGCGTCCCAGAGTAAATGGCAAACGGCTGCAAGGTAACGACCGCCAGCAGAAAGATAATGGTCAAGCCCGCCAGCAGGATGTTGAGCGCAATTTCATTCGGTGTCTTCTGGCGCTCGGCTCCCTCGACCAGAGCAATCATGCGGTCAAGAAAAGTTTCGCCGGGGTTGGACGTGATGCGGACTTTAATTACGTCCGAGAGAACCCGCGTGCCTCCGGTGACCGCCGAGCGGTCGCCACCCGCTTCGCGGATTACAGGAGCAGACTCTCCAGTGATGGCCGACTCATCGACCGATGCGACGCCCTCGATGACTTCTCCGTCGCCTGGGATAAATTCACCCGCTGCCACAAGTACAACGTCACCAGCCCGCAACTTCGCGCTGGGAATGCTTTCAGTCTTCCCGTCGGGCAACAAGCGTTTCGCGATCGTCTCAGACTTTGCTTTGCGAAGCGTCTCCGCCTGCGCTTTTCCGCGGCCCTCGGCCATGGCCTCGGCGAAGTTCGCAAATAGCACGGTAAACCACAGCCACAGCGTGATCTGGAGATTGAACGCGAAACTCTCCTTGCCCCGGAACAAGAGCAGCGTGGTCAGCACGCTGCCGACTTCAACCACGAACATGACGGGGTTCTTCATCATGGTGCGTGGATCGAGTTTCAGCACACAATCGAGCAAGGCCCGCCTTATGATCTTTGCGTCCCACAGACTCTTACTCTTAGATCTGTCTTGCTTTGCCATTGACACCCTCAGAAGGTCTTGCCAGCCATCATGAGCAGGTGTTCAAGCACAGGTCCCAGACTCAAGGCTGGAAAAAATGTGAGTGCGCCCACGATCACGATCACGGAAACCAGCAGGATCGCGAATAAGGGAGTGGTCACCGGGAACGTGCCCGAGGAGGCCGGCACGGTCTTTTTCTGTGCCAGATTCCCCGCGATGGCCAGCATCGGGATGATCATGAAGAATCTCCCCACCAGCATGGTGAAAGCGCCCGCGGTGTTGTACCAGACGGTGTTCCCGTTGAGACCAGCGAATGCGGAACCGTTATTGCCCGCCATGGACGTGAATGCATAGAGGATCTGGGTGAGACCGTGGGGACCAGAGTTGCTGATGCTTGAGGTGCCAAATCCTTCCACTGCAGAAATACCCGTAAGGACCAGGATGATCAGAGGAAAAACGAGCGTGACCAGCATCGCCATCTTGACGTCGTAAGCCTCGATCTTTTTCCCGAGGTATTCTGGCGTCCGGCCGACCATAAGGCCTGCAATGAACACCGCCAGAACCACATAGATCAGGATGCCGTACAGTCCTGCTCCCACTCCACCGAATACAGTTTCGCTGAGCATGATGTTGACGAGCGGCACCATTCCGCCCAGCGGGGTGAAGGAATCGTGCCAACTATTGATCGCACCGCAGCTGGCGTCGGTGGTGATGGTGGCGAACAAGGTGGAGTCAGCGATGCCATAGCGGACTTCCTTGCCCTCCATGTTGCCGCCGGACTGGTAGGCGCTCGCGTGCTGATCCACTCCTTTGAGCAGAGGATTGCCTTTTGCTTCCGCCCAGTAGGCAACCGAAACGCCGCAGAGGAACAAAATCGCCATGGCTGCCCATACCGCCCAACCATGGCGCTGCGACCCCGTCATGCGGCCGAGCGTATACGTCAGGCCTGCAGGAATGGCGAAGATGGAAAGCATCTGCAGGTAGTTGCTCAAGGGCGTGGGGTTCTCGAACGGATGAGAACTGTTGGCGTTGAAGAAGCCTCCCCCGTTCGTCCCCAGCATCTTGATCGCTTCCTGCGAGGCCACCGGTCCCTGCGCGATACTCTGATCCGTTACCGTGTCCACGACCGGTTTGCCGTCCTGCCCAATTACAGGGTTACCGTCCGTTCCGGTTCGCTGTACCTTTTGCGGCTCGACGAGCTTCACCGTGTCATACGGCTTGAAGTTCTGCACGACACCTTGGGAAACCAGGACCAGCGCATAGACGATGCACATCGGTAGCAACAGCCATAGAGTCGAGCGCGTCATGTCGACCCAGAAATTTCCGATCGTCTCTTTTTCGCGCCGGGCAATGCCTCGGATAAACGCGATCGCCAACGCGATCCCGATGGCCGCTGAAACGAAGTTGTGGTACGCGAGCCCAGCCATCTGGGTGAGATAGCTCATCGTGGTCTCGCCGGCGTAGTTCTGCCAATTGGTGTTGGTGGTGAATGATGCGGCGGTGTTGAACGATAGTGCCTGGGAGACAGCTCCGAACTTCTGAGGATTCCAAGGCAAGAGGTGCTGCACACGCTGAATCAGGTACAGCAGGAGCATCGTCACACCACTGAACAGAAGCATGGTCACTGCGTATTCCGTCCAACGCATCTCATGATCTTCATCCACGCCCGTCAACCGATAAAGCAACCGTTCGATGGGGCGAGCCACGGGGTCGAGAAAGGTGCGCTCGCGACTGAAAACCCGGGTCATGAATATGCCGAGTGGCTTGGTAATCGCAAAGATAATCGCCAGATACACCACGATCTGCAGCCAGCCATTCGTAGTCATGTTCAGAATTTCTCCGGTCGCAGTAACGCGTAGAGCAAATACACCATCAACCCGACGCTCACCAGGAGCATGACGATGGATTCGGAACTCATGTCGGTTTCACCTCAACGGATTCGATCGCAGAATCGCACATAACCGACCGACACCGCGAAAAACGCGATCGCGATTACGGCGAAGACGAAGTCTTGCATAGACGCTTTCTCCTTCGAGCTTCTCGGGAATTGGCGAGTGACGAAGCGTCCTCAGTAGAACGCGCGTGCCGTAAGACGTGGGTAAGGGTTTTATAAAGATTTCGTAAAGACTGCAGATCTGTGTACTGCCAGAACTTAGTCGTTACCGGGGTCGAAGCGGTAGCCCACCCAAGGCTCGGTCACAATGTAGCGCGGCGAGGACGCCTCGGGTTCCAGCTTCTTGCGAAGCTGGCCCACAAAGACGCGGAGGTACTCGACCTGCTCGGTGCTCTGCCCGCCCCAAATTGAAGCCAGCAGCGAGCGGTGCGGTACGACTCTGCCGGCGTGGCGGGCTAGGTAGACCAGAAGATCAAACTCTTTGGGCGTTAGATGCACTTCTTTTTCCCGGACCAAGACTTTGTGCGCAGCCAGGTCAATGCGAAAATCCCCGACTTCGATCTTGGCCGGCTCGGCCTCATCCGGAATGGGGATTCGTCGCAGCGAAGCACGAACGCGCGCCAGCAGTTCCACCATGCTGAAGGGTTTCGTAACGTAGTCGTCGGCGCCAGCGTCAAGAGCTTGCACCTTGGTTCGTTCCTCGCCACGCACTGACAACACCAGGATCGGGATCTTGCTGGTGGCCCTGAGCCGTCGAGTAAGCTCCAGGCCGTCCATGTTCGGCATGGAAAGATCGGTAATCACCAGGTCGGGGGTCCAGTCCTTCATGATCTCGAGAGCCGTTTCACCGTCGTTGGCGACCCGGACATCGTAGGCATGACTGGAGAGACTCGTGCGCAGAACCCGCGTGATCTGGGTCTCATCGTCCACGACCAGAATCTTGCGATGTTCAGTGCTGGTCAATGTGCTGGCTCCTGAGTAACGATGTGAACATCGACCGCGGGCGCGTCTCGCAGGAAACGGTGAATCGCAGAGATGTACAGGTACCGCTTCCATCCTGTGGTCGCGGAGCGGCCGAACACGACATGAGTGAGGTGCTTCTCATGCACCACCTCGGCAACCGCCTCAGCAACGGTCTTTCCGTTCACACGAATTACGGTCGCGCCCACATTCTCGGCGAACTGGACATTGGCCCGCAAGGTTTTCTGATTGCGTTCGTTGTCGTCCTGGCCTCGATCGACATAGATCACGTACAGTTCGCCATCAAGCGCTTGCGCCATCCGGGCGCCACGCGCAATCAGATGCTGGGCGGCAGGGTTGGAACTGATGCAGACGGCGATGCGTTCCCGCACGCCGAGATTCCTGCGGGTGTCCTGTTTGTCGAGGTAGGTCTCCAGGCTACGGTCAACGGCGTGCGCAACCTGACGCAATGCCAATTCGCGCAGCGCGATCAGGTTTCCGGGACGGAAGAAGTTGCCGAGGGCACGTTCCACTCTTTCCAAGGGATACACATCCCCGCGCCGCATGCGGTTCTGCAGCGCTTCGGGAGTGAGGTCCGCCATCACTACTTCGTCTACGCGCTTCAAGACCCAGTCGGGCACGGTCTCCCGCACCTGGATTCCGGTGATGCCCTGCACTGTCGGGGTAACGCTCTCAAGGTGCTGAATGTTCATCGTGGACAGAACATCGATACCGGCGTCAAGAAGCTCGTAGACAGCTTCGTAGCGTTTCCGGTGTTTGCAGCCTTCGATATTAGTGTGGGCGAGTTCGTCAACAATTGCGACCGCAGGCTTGCGAGCCAGAATCGCATCTACATCCATCTCTTCGAAGAGTGCACCCTTATAGTCGACCCTCCGACGCGGTACCTGCTCCAATTGAGATGCGAGTTCCGCGGTGGCTTTTCGGCCATGAGTCTCGACCACGCCGATCACGACGTCTTCGCCGCGGCTGTGGCGCCGGATGGCTTCACTGAGCATGCTGAAGGTCTTCCCTACGCCCGGCGCGTAGCCTAGAAACAGCTTGAAAACGCCGCCCTTCTTCACCGGCGCGGCCTCTTCGAGCCATTGTTCCGGAGTCTTAGTCATCGCGAGTATTGTGCTTTAGCGGCATGAAAATGTCGAACGTCAGCTACAATCGCCACGTGAACGAGAGATGGGTCAGGCGCTTGCTGCACTATGTGGTAGCGACCGGCGCGGTCTTCGTCATCGTTTTTGCGTACCGCGGGATGCACGTCAGCAATCCAACCACGGTAGCGCTCACCTTCCTGCTGACCGTTCTGATCATCTCTACGGTCTGGGGCTTGCGAGCATCGGTGTATACCGCGGTGGTTGCGACCCTGGCCTTCAACTATTTTTTTCTGCCGCCGGTCGGTACTTTCACGATCGCCGATCACCAGAACTGGGTCGCGTTGTTTGCGTTTCTGATCACCGCCGTGATCGCCAGCCAACTCTCAGCCCGAGCGCGCAGGGAGGCGCTGAATGCGAACGAGAGACGGAGAGAGGTCGAGCGCCTGTACGGCTTCAGCCAGCAACTGCTCTCCTCCGACAATGTGGTAGAACTGCTGAACGTACTCCCTCGCTATATCGTGGAAGCGTTTGATGTAAAAGCGGCTGCCATCTCCCTGCCCGAGCGGCCCGACGTGTATCGCTCCACCCCAGATATTGGCGAATTAGAGGCTCATGCTCTACAACTCGTGTGCAGTCGCGGTGAACCTCGGATGGATCCTGACCGGAACCTGGCGATCATGCCGCTGCGCATGGGAGTGCGCACGGTCGGTGCGCTCGGCGTATCGGGCAGCCGGTTGTCGCGGGAGACGCTGGACGCAGTCAGCAGCCTGATCGCGATTGCCATCGAACGCGCGCGGGCGATGGAAAACCTGAGCCGTACCGAGGCTGCCCGCGAGAGCGAGCAATTGCGGTCTGTGCTCCTCGATTCCGTCGCTCATGAGTTCCGCACTCCATTAACGGCGATCAAGGTATCGGTGACATCGCTCTTGTCGAATCCTGAAATGAACGCTGCGCAGAAGGAAGAATTGCTGACGGTCATCAACGAAGAGAGCGACCGCCTGAATCGCCTGGTTGGGGAAGCGGCCGAGATGGCACAACTCGATGCGAACCAGGTGGAGTTACATCTTGGCCCCCACCCGATCCGCGAAGCTCTCGACGCGAGCCTTGAGGACTGTAAGCAGATCCTGGGCAAGCACCCGCTGGAGATTCGACTGCCTGACACCCTGCCGCCCGTCCGCATGGATGTGACCCGCATTAAGGAAGTATTCATGCATTTGCTCGAAAATGCTGCCAAGTACTCGCCTCCGGAGTCTCCGATTCACATCACGGGAGAAGTTCGGAATCGAAATCTAATGATGAGCGTGTCGGATCGAGGGTCCGGGATTGACGATTTCGAGCAAGCACTGATTTTCGACAAGTTCTATCGAGGTCGCAACCAGAGGCTAGCGGTACAAGGCACGGGCATGGGACTCGCGATTGCCAAGGCGATCGTAGAGGCGCACGGAGGAACGATTGGGGTCACTAGCCAGCTTGGGCATGGATCCGTGTTCTACTTCTTGCTGCCCCTGGCTTAGATCCCACCGTGCCGGGCAAGCAGGCTGTACAGCAACACAACTAGCACGATGGCCGAGATGCTCACGTAGAGCCAATCTCGCTCCATAGCAAACGCAAAGACGGCAAACGCCACCCGCGCCACTGGCGTTGCGATCAAGAACAGCAACCCGAGTTGGATGATACCGCGGCCTCGGAGAGAGACAGCGGCGCGCAAGATGTCGACCCAGTGCCGCAGATCCGCCGGCCGTCCAGCGAATACGCTGTAGTCCGCCGGGGCAAGGCCATGTCGAATAACGAACACCAGCCCCCCGGTAAGTACGAAGGCCGCGGATAGGGTTACACCTGCGCGCAACAAGTTGGCGATGATGGTTTCGAGCTTCTGATCCGTCCAATCAGCTCTTCTGAACATCAGATTTTCCCTGTGAGCGCGCCGTAGATCATCTCGCCGCCAAGGGCAAGGATGACTACGCCAAAGACCCAGCGCAGCTGTTGCGTTTTCGTCCGTGCCAAGACGCGCGCTCCGGTCATCGCACCGGCAAGTACTCCCAGCATGACCGGCATCGAGAGCCCCGGATCGATATACCCTCGGCTCAGATATACACCGGCACTTGCTGCGGCGGTCACCCCGATCATGAAGTTGCTGGTCGTGGTTGAAACTTTGAAGGGGACACCCATGGCCTGATCCATCGCGAGGACTTTCACGGCGCCAGACCCTATCCCCAGCAGTCCTGACAGAGCTCCAGCACCAAACATCAGGCTGAAGCCGGCGGGAACACGCCGCACGTAGTAGTGCTTGGGCCCACTCAAGGAGGGGTAGGTTCCGTTCATATTCAGCCGCGTTGCAAGCGCATCGGGCTGGTCGTCCCCCGCTGTCTCAGCCGGAGGTCGAACAGAAGAGTAGGCGGAGTAAAGGAGAACGAGGCCGAAAATGATGCCGATTGCGGTGGTGGAAACGCTGGCCGCCAGGTACGCGCCGAAAAGCGCTCCCAGCGTAGTCGCGATCTCGAGGAACATCCCAATGCGAATGTTCGAGAACCCGTCTTTCACGTATGCTGCGGCCGCGCCGGACGAAGTAGCAATGACCGAAACAAGCGACGCACCCACGGCGTATCGAATGTCGACCTTGAACAGCAGGGTGAGCATGGGAACGAGCACCACGCCGCCGCCAAGCCCGGTCAGTGCCCCGAGAAACCCAGCCATGAACGATCCCAGTCCAACCAGGATGGTGAACCCCAGAATGTTCATTCCGCCTCCGGAACAAGTGTGCCACAAGGCGGCGGGATGCTGGTCGCAGAGGTGAGCTAAACCGCGGTGTTCTAGGAATCGGTCTGAGACAAGTTCGCCTGGCGTGGGCAGAAACTCGACTCGTTGACTCCGTGGCAGACAAACGCGATTTAGGACTCACGATCGACGTTCAATTGAACCAGCGGGGGGGAGACGACCACCGGCTCAGCCAGGTGCAAGCCACACTCGGTCTTCTGCGATCCGGCCCAACGCCCCGAGCGCGGGTCGTCACCGGGGCGTACAGCGCGGGTGCAATGAGTGCAGCCGATACTGGGGTAGTTGAAATCATGGAGAGGGTTGTAGGGAACATCGTGCGCTCTGACATATTCCCATACGTTCTCACTGCTCCAGTCAACGATCGGGTTGATCTTTACGACGTGGAATTTCTGGTCCCATTCGACCTTGCGCGCCTTGGCCCGGTGGGACGTCTGGTCGCGACGGATGGCTGTGATCCAAGCCCGCACGCCTGCGAGTTTCTCCTTCAAAGGTTCCACCTTGCGCAGGGCGCAGCACTGATCTGGATTTGCGGACCACAGGGCGGGCCCATAGATTTCCGACTGATCTTCCGGAGTCAGAGTCGACCGCACTCTCTCAACGCTGATTCCGTAGCGTTTTTCCACCCTCTCGATCAACTGGTACGTCTCCGGAAAAAGAAAGCCGGTGTCGATCGTAAAGACCCGGAGATTGGAGTTAACGCGGGACGCGATATCGATGAGGGCCATGCCTTCCACCCCAAAACCCGAGGCCACTTCCACCGCGTTGCCGAAGGACTTGAACGCCCAACGCAGCACCTCCTGGGAGGTCCACGTCTCGGCTAACGTTTGCGTTTTTTCCAAGTTCTCGATCACGGTCGGCTCCTAGTCACCCCAAAAAATCTGGTTATCTACAAAAAGGTCGAGTGCAGTTGGCGGCGGCACGAACGGATGCTCCAGCAGTCCCGACCGATTTCCCCCTAACCGTTGCTCGACGGTGTTTCTCAGCGCGATTGCGTCGCCAACCAGCAGGAGTGTGGGCGCCAGCAACCGTGGTGCGAAACGCAGGTTCTGAACGGTAGTGCGATAGATTTTCTGGTCTTCGTAGCCGGCGCGTGAAACCAGCGTGCATGCAGTATCGTCATCCAGGCCGGCTGACTTGAGTTGAGACGCGGTCTGCGCAAAATTGAAGCCTGGCATGTAAATGGCAAGCGTAGCACCGGAAGAGACATACCCCGCCCAGGAAGCGGGCTCTTTCGTGCTTGCCTGATGACTCGTGAGGAAGACCACCGCGGAAGAAGTTTCCCGTTGGGTAAGAGACACGCCCGCAGCAGCCGCAGATGCCAACGCGGATGTCACTCCCGGGATCACCTCGAACGCAACGTTTGCCTTACGAAGTGCCGCAATCTCTTCTCCCGCGCGACCGAAGATGAGGGGATCTCCTCCCTTGAGCCGAACGACAATAAGTCCGAACATGGCGAAGGCGATCATCTGCGCGTTGATTTCTTCCTGTTGAACGCTCTTGCGGCCGCAGCGCTTGCCCACATTCCGGATCTGCGTGGCTGCTGGGATCAACTCCAAAATGCGTTCACTGATCAGCTCGTCGT
Source organism: Terriglobales bacterium (assembly GCA_035567435.1). Taxonomy (GTDB): domain Bacteria; phylum Acidobacteriota; class Terriglobia; order Terriglobales; family Acidobacteriaceae; genus Gp1-AA133. The sequence goes on from DATMPS010000084.1 coordinate 182,195, forward strand.
GGAGCACAACGTCGGCCGCCTGCAACACTCGCAGAGCTTTGAGGGTGAGCAATTCAGGGTCGCCAGGCCCGGCGCCGACCAGAAACACTTTGCCTTTCATGAGCGCCCTCCGCGTAGAACTGGCACAGCTCGGCGCTCTTCGAACGACTGGCGGCTTGCGGCAGCATGCAACAACGCGCGGCGGTGCGCTGGGTCCATCGACGTGGCAAAGAGCTGCTTCCTTGCTTGCCCCAACTCTTCGAGCCACCCCGCGTAGATAGGCGCAATCTGCTCCTCGAATTCCCGCCGCAGCCTCTGGGCAAGGGCGGGGCTGTTCCCGCCGGTCGAAATGGCGATCTGCAGGTCCCCGCGCCGAACGACAGCTGGATAGTAGAAATCGCAGCGCTCCGGATCGTCGACGACGTTTGAGAGGGTCCCTCGAAGCTGAGCTTCGCGATAAACGAGATCGTTGACCGCGGGCATGGAGGTCGCAGCGACTACGAGGAAGATCGAGTCCAGATCGGCCGGCTGAAACGGACGTGCGCTCCATTGCACGGCCCCGGCTCGCGCCCAGGCCGACACCGCCGGAGTGGCCCAGGGCGCTACCACGTGGACATTCGCTCGCGAAATGAGCAGGCTGCGGATTTTCGATTCCGCGATCGTCCCGGCTCCCACCACCAGGCAAGATCGGCCCACGAGTTTCAGAAAAATGGGAAACAGGCTCATGATTCCATCTCCGGTGCCGGTCTGGCACCCATCGCGCTACCCCTCCAAGCCATGAGGCACCCTTCCCGGCGAGCCATCGCGCAGCACTGCGGCAACCACGTCGCCGGCTAGAAACTCTCGCAACTCTGAATCGTTATGACGCGCAAAGAACTGGCGCAGGTTCTCCCCCTGCCTTCCATCCTCGAGATAACGCTTCAGCAAACGCTCGATTGCATCGGGCACATCGGTCGCGAGGCAGCGATAGCCAACGGGACGCGCAATCGATTGATGAAGACCAACCGCACCACCCAAACAAAAGTAATAGGCGTCCTCCATCCGGTTCCCAACCTTAATCTTCTTGCCTTCGATCCCGATGTCGGCGATCCAATGCTGGCCGCAACTGTTTGGACATCCGGTGACGTGGAGCTTCAAGTGCTGCTCGAACCCAGGTAGCCGCTCTTCGAGTTCCTCCACCAGCCACCGGGAGAAGCTCTTGGTTTCGGTGATTGCCAATTTGCAGAATTCAGATCCACTGCAGGCTACCGCTCCTCGCCAGAAAGCCGATCCGTCGACCCGCAGCTCCGCCGCATCCAGCTCCTTCACCAAAGGGTCGACGTTCCGTTGTGGAACGTTGACGATAAGGAGGTTCTGCATGTTCGTCACGCGCAGTTGTCCGCCGGCATAGCGTTCGGCAAGATCGGCGGCCACTCGCATTTGCTCAGCCGTGATGCGCCCGCGCAGGACCGCCGCGCCAACATAGAAGTGGCCTGATGGTTTCTGGGCGTGAACGCCAACGTGATCCCGGTAAAGATCGTTGGGGGGCTGTTCGTCGGCGGCGGGTTCTAGCTCAAATCCAAGCCGGCTTTCGAGCTCCCTGTGAAAAGCTTCGACGGTCCAGCCATGTCGAAGGAAGAGGAATTTCAGGCGAGCCCGCTCGCGATTTTCACGGAGAACGTCGCTGTCGCGAAAGATCTGGGCAATCCCCTCGAGAACCGGAACGACCTGATTGGGGCGCACGAAGGCGTTGAGCCGCGCAGCCAGAAAGGGGTCCGTGGAGAGCCCACCGCCCACCCGCAGCGAGAAGCCGACCTCGTCCCTGCCCCCCACTCGCCGGTTGACCGCCGTGAAACCCACATCGTTGATTTCTGGGTAGGCGCACCAGGAACGGCAGCCCGTGATGCAGACTTTGAATTTGCGGGGGAGGTTATAGAAATCCGCGTTGCCGACAAAGAACTGGTTCGCTTCAAGAGCGAGGGCCGACGCGTCGAAGATCTCGTCCGCGTCCACCCCCGCCAGCGGGCATCCTGTGATGTTGCGCGTATCATCGCCGCAGGAGCCCTTGGTTGTGAGTCCAGCCCGCCAGAGAACATCGAGGACTTCGGGGAGGGCTTCGATGGTCACCCAGTGAAGCTGGACATTCTGTCGAACCGTCAGATCGGCGCTGCCCCGGGCATAGCGCTCGGTCACTTCGGCGATGGCGCGGAGTTGGTGAGCCTGCAGCAGGCCGTTAGGAATGCGAATGCGCACCATGAAGTAAGGGAGCGCCTTGCCTTCCCCACCCTTTCCACCCACGACCCCGGCACCGTCTCCCTGGGTGTAGACGCCCCACCAGCGGAAGTAAGTGCCGATCCATTCGGGGGGAATGGACGCAAACCCTTCCCTCGCAAAACGGCGGATTTCGTCTAACCCTTCCCAAGGGTTCTTCTCGCGCTTCAGGCGCTCAACCCGCTGGGCTTTCGTCTCTTTGATGGAATTTGTCATAAAAAGCAAAAACCCACCGCCAGCTACTCCTGGCGGTGGGTTATAAGTGCTGATTATTTAATAACTTACTAGGTCAGCAGCCTCCCCGAGCCAGAAGACACACGCGTGTGACAGCAAGTACAACAACAACACACGGTGCACGTCTGACAAGAAGACAACATGACCCCGCGATCATAGAGGCGCCAGGCGCACCTGTCAATGCGGATATGGAAGTCCGTCATTCAAATTTTGGATAGTTCCAATCGGAAAATTAGGGAGCACAGTGCGGTTCAGGGTTTGACTCGATGGTTTTTCTCTACTACGCTGGCAGTGTCTCATGCTGACTCAGGAACACCACCGCCATCATCCTCACGCGCGCGGCGCGTCGGCGGGGGTGCGGTTCTAGATAGACGAGCACTCATACGAGTTAGGCCCGCTGAAGCGCGAGAGCTCAGCGGGCTTTTTGTTTCTCCGTGAAAAAGGATGCCTCCGATGAATTTGGACATTGACTTCAACAAGATGCAGGGACTGGTGCCGGCAATCGTGCAGGATGCGGGATCGGAGGAGATTCTGATGCTCGGCTTCATGAATCATGAAGCCTTCGAACGAACGCTGAATTGCGGGTATGTCACCTTCTTTAGTCGGACGCGCAATGAGCTTTGGACGAAGGGCGAGAGTTCCGGTAATCGTCTAAAGGTGATTTCGGTCAGCACCGACTGCGATCGTGACACGTTTCTGATTCGAGTGCAGGTGGAAGGAGCTGGCGTGGTCTGCCATTTGGGGACTCGCTCTTGCTTTACCCAGGAGATAACTCTTTCCTCGATGCCAGCCTCGGGACAGGAGATCGGCTAATGAAGCTGCGACTGGGTATCCCTAAAGGAAGCCTGCAAGAGGCGACGCTTCAACTTTTTTCGCGCGCTGGTCTCGAGGTGTACACGAGTGCGCGGTCCTACTTCGCCTCTACGGCAGATGCTGAGATTGAGTGCATGCTGATCCGCGCGCAGGAAATGGCACGCTACGTCGATCATGGCGCGCTCGATGCGGGCCTCACCGGACTTGACTGGGTGGTGGAAAGCGGACTGGAAGTTGTCGCCGTTGCGGACCTGATCTATGCGAAGAGGAGTCGCGGCAAGGTCAGGTGGGTCCTGGCAGCCCCTGAGGATTCACCCTTTCAGCGGGCGGAGGATCTTTCCGGGCGGATCATCGCCACCGAGCTCGTGAATGTCACGCGCAATTATTTTCGGAGCAAAGGCATTGACGTGCAGGTCGAATTCTCCTGGGGAGCTACGGAAGTGAAGCCGCCCATGCTGGCGGATGCGATTGTCGAAGTCACAGAGACGGGCAGTTCCTTGAAAGCAAATCGACTGCGCATCCTCGATACGGTCCTCGAATCGAACACCCAGGTGATCGCCAACAAAGCAGCGTGGGCGGACGGCGCTAAACGGCGCAAGATTGAGAACCTGGCTCTGATGTTGCGTGGCGCTATGGAGGCGCAGGACCGAGTGGGCTTGATGCTCAACGTACGGAAGGAACACCTGGAAGGCGTACTGGCGGTGCTGCCCGCGCTGAAGAATCCGACGATCTCGACGTTGAGTGACGGGGCGTGGGTGGCCGTAAACACGGTGATCGAGGAATCGGAGGCGTGGCAGGTAATCCCACGCCTCAAAGCGGCGCAAGCGCAAGGCATCGTCGAGTACCCGTTGAACAAGGTGGTGATGTAATGCGGATTCTGAGCGGAGTCGCCGCCTCGCGCCGGGTTGACCAACTTGAAGCACGCGGCTCCGAGGTCGCCCCTCTGGAACCGAAGGTGCGCAGAATTGTGGAAGACGTGCGTCGCAAAGGCGACGGGGCCGTGCGGCGGTATGCGGAGAAATGGGACGGCCTCGCTCGTAACCGCTCTCTCCGAGTTCCCGAGGCGGAGTTGGAAGCGGCATGGGCGATGGCCCCGCCGAGACTGCGTGCGTCATTGCGGGAAGCATCGGCGCACATACGCCGCTTCTGCAACTGGCAGCGACCGCGGGAGTGGAAGCACACGTCGGGTGGGATGACGTTGGGACAGATCGTTCGCCCCTTAAACTCGGTCGGATGCTACATTCCGGGCGGGCGCCATCCCCTGGTTTCGACGCTACTAATGACGGTCGTTCCCGCGCAGGTTGCGCGAGTCCCCGAAATCCGCGTGGTCTCACCAAACCCTCAAGCCGAAGTCCTGGCAGCAGCGCACATGTTGAGGATCCGGGACTTTTACCGCATCGGAGGCGCTCAGGCGATCGCAGCGCTCGCCTACGGCACGCGGAGTATTCTGCGTGTGGACAAGATCGTAGGCCCCGGCAACCAATTCGTTACGCTAGCGAAGAAGGTCGTGTCATTTGATTGTTCGATTGATTTTCTCGCCGGGCCAACGGAGGCCGTCATCCTGAGCCATATGGGCCGCGCTGAGTTCATCGCGGCAGACCTGGTGGCGCAGGCAGAGCATGCCCCCGACGCGATCCCCGTCTTTATCACAACCTCAACCCGGCTGGCTCATGCGGTGGGAACGACGGTAAAGAAGCTGACGGTAGCGAATCCTACGGCCCGTGAGGCAGTAGCACACAACGGATGTGTGCTGCTCGCACTTTCCCGAAAGCAAGCCATTGAATGGGCGAATCGGATCGCTCCCGAACACATCACCGTCGAGCGCCAAGATTTAGCGTCGATCACGAATGCAGGATCTGTCTTTGTGGGTGACTACTCGGCACAGGCGGCCGGTGACTACGCATCAGGTCCCAACCACGTACTACCCACAGCCGGCGTCGCCCGCTTCCGCGGAGGACTTACCGTGATGGACTTCGTGAAGATCATTACTGTGCAGGAGCTCTCCGCGCGAGGACTTCAAAAAATCAGCCAAACGGTGGTCTACCTCGCCGAAACCGAAGGCTTGCAGGCCCATGCTGCTTCGATCCGAGTGAGGTGTCCCGATGCTTAGCCCGCGCGCCGCGGTGCGCCACCTTCCGACATATCACCCGCCCCTCGCAGGACGTGCCGGGTTGCGCCTTGACTTCAACGAGAATACGGTCGGGTGTTCTCCACGAGTGCTGGAGCGCTTACGCAGGATTGATGTCGAAGAGTTAGCGCGCTACCCTGAACGCGAACCAGTCGAGGCAGTCGCCGCAGGCTATCTGGGGACCAGGCCGGAAGAACTCCTACTGACAAATGGGGTCGACGAGGCCATTCATCTCTTGTCGGAAACCTACTTGGGACCCGGAGATGAGGCGTTCATCGTTGTTCCGACATTCTCGATGTACGAGATCTTTGCCGCGGCAACGGGTGCAAGCGTCGTTAAGATTCCAGCGGGAAAGGATTTCTCTTTCCCACTGGACGATGTTCTGCACAAGGTCACCGATGCTACTCGGCTGATTGCGATCGCCAATCCCAACAATCCGACTGGTTCGGCGGCACGAATAGAGGATGTTCTGCGGGTAGCCGAGGCTGCGCCCGAGACTGCGTTGCTCGTCGACGAGGCATACTTCGAATTTCACGGAGAGACGCTGCTGAAGCGGTGGCAAGAGCGGCCGAACGTCTTCGTCGCTCGCACTCTTTCCAAGGCATACGGCCTCGCTGGGCTCCGCGTGGGAGTGCTGATGGGCCACGCGCAGCAGATGAGTATGGTGCGGAAAGTGGCTTCCCCCTACAACGTCAACAGCGTAGCGCTGGCGTGCTTGCCGGAAGCGCTCGCCGATGAAGCTTATGTTCGGCGTTACGTGTCAGAAGTACGTGAAGGACGCGAACGGCTGCAGATCGAGCTCAAGGCTCTTGGCATTCCCTTCTGGCCCAGTCAGGCGAACTTCGTTTTGATGCGCGTCGGATCTTTGAAGACTGACTTCCTTCGCCGGATGCGCGAGCAAGGCATTCTGGTCCGAGACCGCTCTCGCGATCCTGGGTGCGAAGGCTGCGTCCGTATTACCTTGGGCTCCACCGAACAGACGGATAAGTTGTTACCCGTGGTTCGAGAGACTCTGTGGGAGATTGGTGCCTTGGCGGGCGAGGTTCGTCCATGAGAAAAGCGCGCATACATCGTCCGACCAAGGAAACCGCCATTCGCGCGGCCCTGAATATCGACGGCCAAGGACAGTACAAAATCTCCACCGGCATCCATTTCTTCGACCACATGCTAGAGCTGTTTGCCCATCACGGAGGCTTTGATCTTGACCTGCAAGCCAAGGGCGACCTTGAAGTAGACCAACACCACACCGTAGAGGACGTCGGGATTGTGCTCGGACAAGCCTTCGATAAGGCGCTGGGCAGCAAACGAGGCATCCTGCGAGCGGGTTACTTCTTGATGCCGATGGATGAAACTCTTGGGCTGGCTGCCGTCGACTTCTGCGGCCGAACATCGGTTTCCGTCGATACCAAGGTGCGAGTTCGGCTGGTGGGTGACTTGCAGTCCGAACTCGTTCATGATTTCTTCGAGGGCTTTGCCCGCGGCGCGAAGGCCAGCGTGCACGCGCGCATCTTGTACGGCCGCTCGAACCATCACAAGATCGAGTCTCTCTTCAAGGCCTTTGCCCGTGCGGTTCGCGCGGCATGCTGGCGGGATCGGCGCATGGCCCGCTTCATTCCCAGCACCAAAGGGGTCCTGTGACGATCGCAATTGTTGATTACGGGGCTGGCAATCTGACATCGGTAAAGAAGGCGTTCGATTTTCTGGGCAAACCTGCGGTGATCACCTCGGATGCCGACCAGGTTGTGCGCGCCGACAAGCTAATCGTTCCCGGGGTCGGTCATTTTGCAACCACCCGGGCCCTTTGGACCAGCGGGCTGAAAGACGCCATTGTGTCAGCTATCGGAAAGGGCACGCCCTTGCTTGGAATCTGTCTCGGAATGCAATGGATGTTCAATTCGAGCAGCGAAGCCCACGGCGTAGCAGGCCTTGGGGTTTTTCCCGGCAAGAGTGTGCATTTCCCGGCGGAAGTAAAGTCGCCTCATGTCGGGTGGAACGCGCTCCAGACTCGCGGCGATTCGCGACTGTTCCGCGGGATGCCGGCGGAATGCTTTGTTTATTTCACCCATTCCTATCGCGTGCCCCTGGTCGACGCAACGGTTGCTACCTGTGAGTATGGCGGAACTTTCTCAGCCGCGGTCGAAAAGGACAATCTCTTCGGCGTCCAATTTCACCCGGAGAAATCCGGTGCAGTGGGTATGAAGCTGCTCGAAAATTTTTGCGGGCTATCATGCTGACCAAACGCATCATTGCCTGTCTCGACGTCGCTGGCGGCCGGGTGGTGAAAGGCGTCCAGTTCTTGAATCTGCGGGATGCCGGAGATGCTGCTGAACTGGCGGCCGCCCATAGCCAAGCCGGCGCTGACGAGATTGTGCTGCTCGATATATCCGCGACCGCGGAGAAGCGCAAGACGCTCCTTGATACGGTGAAGCGGACAGCCCGAGAACTGTTCATTCCCTTTACGGTGGGAGGTGGGATTCGTACGCTGGAGGAAGCAGGGAGCGTGTTCGACGCCGGAGCGGACAAGGTCAGCATCAATTCTGCAGCCCTCACAGACCCGAGCCTGATCACCCGCATTGCGGACCGGTTTGGCTCGCAGGCAGTGATCGTGGCTATCGATGCGAAGCGCGCCAACGGCACCGGCACGTACGAAGCGTTCACCCGGGGCGGCCGAACACCCACGGGTCGCGACGCGGTGGTCTGGGCGCTCGAGGCGGAGTCACGGGGCGCGGGCGAGATTCTTCTCACCTCCATGGACCGGGACGGCACTGGCAACGGGTTCGAGTGCACGCTTACGCGTACGATTTCCGACGGCGTCCGCATTCCGGTGATCGCTTCTGGCGGGGCAGGATCAGCTCAACACTTTGTCGAGGTCTTCCGCCAGGGTCACGCCGACGCGGCCCTGGCGGCCTCGATCCTGCACTACGGGACAACTCCACTTGCCGAGCTGAAGCGAGATCTGGCGGCTGCGGGAATTCCGGTGAGGTGGCCGTGCTGATCCCTTCGATCGATCTCATGGGCGGCAAGATCGTGCAGCTGGTGCAAGGTGAGAAGAAGGCGCTGCAGTTCGATGACTTCGAGCCATGGATCGCACGATTCTCGAAATATCCAATGGTCCAGCTGATCGATCTCGATGCGGCGATTGGGAGCGGCAGCAACCGAGCGCTATTGCGCGAGTTTACCGGGCGTCTCGCCTGTCAAGTGGGAGGGGGGATACGGTCTATCGAGACTGCTCAGCAAGTCCTGGAAACGGGAGCGAGGCGCGTGATCCTCGGTTCGGTTCTGGTCCAAAATAACGGAATCGACACCGGCGCCGCCCAACGGTTCGCCGAGAGATTCGGACAAGACCAACTGACATTTGCGATCGACTCAAAAGGTGGCAGGGTGGCAATCAAAGGATGGCGCGAACTCACAACCATCACTCCGTCTGCAATGATTCAGACGCTGGCACCGTACTGCAGGGCCTTCCTGTATACGCACATCGATACGGAGGGGCTCTTGCAGGGCATCCCACTTGAAGTCGTTCGCGAGCTGCGTGGCATCGCGACCAAACAGTTGATCGCAGCCGGCGGAATCACGAGCCAAGCCGAGGTCGACGCGCTCGACCAGATGGGTGTTGATGCGGTGGTTGGGATGGCCATCTACTCAGGCCGGATGAAGCTCGACCCATGCCCAGCTTGATGGCGTCGAATCTCAATTGCGAGGACGATATCTAGCCATGGCGAGATCGACGATCTCTCCGATCAGTTGCGTATAGGAGCGCCCGGAAGCCTTGGCGGCCATGGCAAATTCCTGCTTGCTGGACAGCCACGGATTTGGATTCGCTTCGATTACGTAGACATCGCCCGTCGCGGAAAGTCGCATATCGATACGGCCGTAGTCGCGCAACTTGACAGCTCGATGGGCCGCAAGAGCGGTCTCGGTCAACCGAGCTGTAGTCTCCTCGTCGAGATCTTCTGCCACACCCGACTTGGTGAGCTTGTACGCTTCTGCATCCTTCTCGAACTTGACGTCGTAGCTTGCGATCTTGGGAGTTCCCTTCGGCAACTTCGAAAAGTCCAGTTCGACAAGCGGGAGCGCCTGAGCGGATTCGTAGCTGCCCAGAATCGCGGCATAGATTTCGCGTCCTTCGATGTATTCCTCGATGATTGCCGGCGAGTCAAATTCGTTTTGTATGCTCTCCACTCGCTCCATCAACTCCTTCACGCTGGTGACCACGGCGTTGGCATTGATGCCAATAGAGCCGTCCTCGGCCAGTGGTTTAACGATGAGTGGAAAGGAAATGTCGTGGGCGTGCTCAATACTGCCTCGGTAGGAAGTTGCAAAATAAGGAGTGCGGATGCCATGAAAGGCAAACATCTTTTTGGCGATGGCTTTGTCCTGCGCCAGAAAGCTCGCGTGGGGGCCAGCACCGGTGTAGGGCTTGCCCAACAAGTCGAGATAGGCCGCGACGTGCATCTCTTTCGTGTCGTCGCCGGCGAAGGACTCGGTCAAGTTAAAGATGAGATCGGATTCGGACTTCGCGAGCGAGTTCAGGCATTGTGGCGTGCCGTCAAGGATCTGATAGAAAGGCTCGTGTCCGAGCTTTTCCAGCGCCTCGAAGATCTCTTCCCGGTCTTCTTTTTCCCGCTTGGCCTTCTTCCGGGACTTTTTCTTGCGCGCAGGCGGCTTCGGCTCGGGCGGTTCGGCCGGGGCCGCTTCCTCCTCCCACACGTCATAGAGCACGGCAATCTTCATTGCAAGTCCCATCCCATGATGACGCGCACAGATCTCATCATATCGCTTCCTCTGGAAGAATCACGGTTGCACAAACTTTCCGCGCATCATGTAGTTGGTGGCAAGTGTCGTGGTATACACGGTCATTTCCGCCAAATGCTCCGCTTCCCTTCTGGTATCGGCGCGCAGCCCAAGCTCGTTCATCCGCTTCTCGATCACTTCAATGAGCTTCTTGATGAGCGGGCGCTGGACGCCGGTCCAGTACGCCACCTTGTCGACTACCGCTTTCCGATGCTGGTGAAGAAATTCGTGAGCCGGACGAACTGTCTTCTTCTGTCTCTTGGATACGTTGAAAATATCTCCCAAGTCGCTGTCCAGCGCCAAGTCCACAACTGGGATCTCTTCTGCTACCGACTGATGGTAGAACTCGGCGACGGTCGACTCCATCTCGTCGACCGTCACGTCGGGATATCCGCGGCGCCGCACTGGGTCGGCGTTCCCCAATTCACGGGCGATGCGATCCACATAGCGGAGTTTCGTCATTGCACCCCAGCCACGATAGCGCTTTCGCCACGCAGAACGCGGAGTGAGCCATACCGCGAAGGTCTCGGCAAAATCCTCGTCGGGATGTTTTTGCGCGTACCATCCCGCCAGGTGACGCACGTAGTTTCGCGAGAATGGAACGGGCCGGTAATTGTCGAGATAACGGCGACGGAAAGGGCCGAACAATGTCTTCCATTCCGGCGTGCGGTAAAGCTTGTAGGCATAGTTGAATGCGTGGCCCGCTTCGTGGCGCAGGTACATCATGATCTCGCGTTTATCTTCGAGATCATTCACCTCTTTCTCAAGCGAGGCGAGGTCTGGGTTTGCCAAGTAGAAAGGAATGCCGATGATCGGCTCGCCCGATGGGCATCCCCACTCATCGGTGAGGTAGCAGGCGGGACGAAACTTCGCGAGCCCTTTGCTCGCGAGTTCGACGTACAACTGGTGCACGAACCGCTCGACGGGCGAGCCTTCCAGTTTCAGGCCGAGGTCCCGGATCGGCTTCCCAAGTATTTCCTGCAAGTTCGTGCGAGATTGTTCCGAAGCCTGCATCAGATTTCCGTGGAGATGAAAATAGAACAGTCGGGCCAGGTTGCGCCACGCGTCACCCCAACCGGATGTCAACAGTATAAGAGGAGCCGCCAACCTCCCATGAGTCACCCTAGATCAGGCACTGTCGGCGAGGCGCGGGCACAACTCAATTGGATATTCAGCTATCTATTTATTACTCAATGCGTTGCAACGATTTCGCCCTCCATCACTTGAGGCCGCTTCCGGCCTGTTTCCGCTCCATCGGGCGAATTGTGAACAACCAGATTCAAGTGACCCCGGTGTGTGCGGAGCTCATCCCCAGAGGTGACTTGCGGACACACTGAGCTATGAAAATTCACGCAGGTCGTGACGTTCGCATGCGGGTCGTGGGATACACTAGCAAACTTTGACCACTCCTCAGGAGGATTTCCTTATGTCTGAAGCCACGCTGAGTGGCGCCGAATTCAAGAAACAACTGCGCGAGGGCAAACCAAAAATGGGGTTATTTCTCAACGCGCACAGTCCAACGGTAGCCGAGCAGTTGGCTCACAGCGGATACGACTGGCTACTCGTCGATACCCAGCACGGACCGATGGGCTACGAGAAACTGTCGGCGATGCTTTCGGCAATTTCCAACGGCGGCGCGAAGTCGATGGTTCGCGTCGGCGGCTATGACGACCGCCCGGGGATCCAACAAGCCCTCGATCTAGGAGCGGATGGAGTTCTTGTTCCTTATATCAACACTGCTGAGGAAGCCCGCCAGGCTGTGAGCTGCACAAAGTATCCGCGAACAGGGACCCGCTCCGTCTATTTTCCGCAACGTAGCATGAACAAAGCTGGCCTCCTCGGATATGCAGGAAACTACAACCACAACGGGATCGTGGCTTTGCAGGTGGAAACGGCGTCTTGCATCGAGAACATGGCTGAGATCGCGGCGGTGCCGGGCGTGGATATTCTTTTTCTAGGCCAGAACGACTTGTGCATGTCGATGGGGCTGTATGAGAAGTACGAGTTTCCCCATATGTACACATCTCCAGAACTGGGAGCAGCGACGCAGAAACTCGTCGACCATGCACGGAAGAACGATGTGATCCTGGGACTATTCCTTTTCGGGACCTCTCGCGTGGGAGAGTTTCTGGAAAAAGGCTTCACTTTTATCAGCATAGGCAATGATCTGCATCACGTCCTCACGCAGGCCGGAGCGTACGTGAAGGATATGGAGGGAATCGCCAAAGAGAAGGGCAAGGACTGGATGCGCCGGCCAACCGCGCTTCTTTAAGGGTGAGGGATTTTCCCTCGTGTTTGACTAAGCCCGCGGGCGGTCTCTACCATCCCGCCATCCCCAAGACGGCGTGCCGCGTGGCGCGCCGCCGAATCTGGTGAAGCTTATGCCTGAAAAAACTTATCGCTATGCGCCGGTTGTGGTGGTTACTTGTTTGGCGGTGACAATGAGCCTGCTCTTCAGAGCCGCCACCAAACCGGTGGCGGCATCTGCCCCTTCGTCCGCAGCACGCGACGTTCGCCTGGCCAAGGCTTACCGCTTCCAGCAAAGCGGCTGGACTTATGTCCACCTGGAAGGGTCGCCTTCAGAAATCGGCTTTCAACATGGGTACTTGCTCGCGGATGAGATAGCAGACGCTTTCCACGCGATACAACTCGAAGAAACCCACAGCACTGAGCGCGGCTGGAACTTCTTCCGCAAAGCGGCACACGAGATGCTCTGGCCCCACATCGATGCTGAATATCAACAGGAACTTCAGGGCATCGCAGATGGAATCAAGGCCAAGGGCATAAAAATGGATATCGATGACCTGGTCGCCTTGAATGCCTTTTCCGAGCTTCCCGACTACTACGTGCCATGGCTGAATGTACAGGAGAAGAAGGCAGCGGTTCGCAACCTGGTTGCGCCCGGCAATTGCAGTGCTTTCATTGCGACTGGCAGCGCGACAAAGGATCATCAAATCGTCATCGCGCACAACAACTGGACCAGCTACATCGAGGGATCGCGGTGGGTCATGATGTTCGACATCGTCCCCGAACACGGCAACCGCGTCCTGATGGACGGATTCCCCGGTGTCATTACCAGTGACGACGACTTCGGGATCAACTCCTCCGGGCTCATGATTGCCGAAACCACAATCAGCAAATTCCAGGGATGGGACCCCAATGGAAAGCCCGAGTTTGTGCGCTCACGCAAGGCTTTGCAGTACGCAAACTCTATCGACGACTATGTCCGTATCATCAAGGACGGCAACAACGGCGGCTATGCCAACGACTGGCTGATCGGAGACCGCAAGACTGGGGAGATTGCGTATCTCGAACTTGGCCTCAAAAACACACCGCTGTGGCGGACCCGGGACGGATACTTCATCAGCTCGAACTTCGCGCGTGACCCCAAGGTGCTTGCGGAAGAAACTACGTTTGACCCAACTGATCTCGCTTCTTCACCCAATGCGCGCAAACTTCGCTGGGAAGAACTGATGGTGCAATACAAAGGTCAGATCGACGTAGACCTGGCGCAGAAATTCATGGCAGACCATCATGACGCCTATGAAAAGAAGGAAGCAGCGAATGGCCGCACCCTGTGTGGGCATGGCGACGCGATGCTTGCGCGCGACAGCCAGTTCGAGTGGGACGCGTTTCATCCCGGCGGAGCCGTTCAAGGCAAGGCCACCAACAGCGCGATGGCAGCCAGAATGAGCATGCGAGCCCGTGCCGGTCATCCCTGTGGTGCCGACTTTATCGCTAAAGACTTTCTCGATCGGCACCAGGAATACTCCTGGCAGAAACCCGTGTTGCGCGATATGAAGGCAGGCCCCTGGACAACCTTCGAAGCGGGTCAGAAGTCGGCTCACTGAACCGGCACGTCTGCGGAGAAGAGGCCTTCGACTGGCCGCCGGGTGGCGCACCCTTTCACCTCGCAAGCGTGGCGGCATGCCGCGGTACATCATCCGGGGTCCAACCGCTCTCGCGCAGATGCCGAATGCTCGCCGAGTCATTTCGTTTTGCCATGCGCTGGCCCGACTCGTCTGCTACGAGGTCGCAGTGGTAGTAAGCGGGCGGGGGACATCGCAGCGCTTGAAACAGCAATATCTGCCGAGCGGTGGACTTGAGCAGGTCGACACCTCGGACGACCTCGGTGATTTCCATTAGAGCATCGTCCACAGTCACCGCAAGTTGGTAGGCCGGTACGTCATCTCTTCGCCACACGACAAAATCTCCAAAGTCCCGACCGGCGAGAAACGTCTGCGGCCCCAGACGAAGATCCACGAAGGAGATCGCTTCCCCGTCCGGAACTCGGAAGCGCCAGTTGACTCCCGGAGGCGCCGCGAAATCCTCTGCATCAGTCCGCACGCGACAGCGCCCCGGGTAGATCGGCTCGTCGTCCCCTTCATTCGGTGCGCTCGCGGCCAAGGCCAAGTCTTTCCGTGAACATGTGCAGGGATAGATCCAGCCTTCGTCGCGCAGCTTTCGCCAGGCTGCGAGGTAATGGGACCGGCGCTCACTCTGTGAATAGGGCGCGTATGGTCCGCCACAATCCGGCCCTTCGGTCCAGTGGATGCCCAGCCAGCGGAGATCCTCAAACATAGCGTCGACGAAGCGAGCTCGACACCGCTGCGGGTCAAGGTCCTCGTTCCGCAGGACGAGCACGCCGGCATTTTCCTGGGTACGGCGGGCCGCTATCGCAAAGGTACGGGCATGCCCAATGTGCAGCAAGCCTGTTGGCGAAGGCGCCAAGCGGCCACGGTATCCACTTCCAGGAAGCGTGTTGTTCACGATTGCATTCTAGCGATGAGCTTACGTCGAGGGTATTCCCCTACCTTTCATTATTGAGCTCTGCGTGAGCTGATCCCCCCCGAAGTCGCCTTCCCAGCGCGCGATCACCACCGTCGCAAGACAGTTGCCCAGAACGTTGACCGAGGTTCGCCCCATATCCATGAGTTGGTCGATGCCGAGCAGGATAAAAACTGGCTCGACCGGAAGCCCAAACGAACCGACGGTTCCGAGTAAAATCACCAGAGACGCGCGCGACACGCCGGCGACTCCCTTGCTGGTTAGCATCAGGATCAGCATCATGAGCAACTGCTGCCCCACGCTCAGGTGGATGCCGGCCGCTTGTGCGACAAAGATAGAAGCCAGGGAGAGATAGAGGGTGCTTCCGTCGAGGTTGAAGCTGTAGCCTGTCGGCATAACGAACGCCACGACTGGGCGAGGCACGCCCATGCCTTCCATCGCCGCCATCGCGCGCGGCAGAGCGGCCTCGGAATTCGCGGTTGCGAACGCGATGGAAACGGGTTCTGCAACGGCAGCCACAAATCTCCTGAGAGGGACGCCGGCCAGCAGCGCTATCGGCAGAAGCACACCGCCGACGAAGACGAACAGGGCCACATAGAGAGTAATCAGCAGTTTCGCGAGGTTTAGCAGGATGCCCGTGCCGGTGCTCCCGACGGTATAGGCGATCGCGGCTCCCACGCCGAACGGCGCAAAGTACATCACGATGTTGGTGAACTTGAACATCGTCTCGGCGAGACTCTCGGTGAAGTTCAGCAGGGGGAGCCGCCGGCTCTCGCGAACCATCGCCAAGGCAATGCCGAACACGATACTGAACACCACGAGCTGCAGGATTTGTCCTTCCGAAACAGATTTCGCCAGATTTTCCGGAAAAATGTGGAGAATGGTATCCGTCGCCGACACCTTCTGGCCTGCGAGCCCCTCTCGGCTGGCAGCCGGCACTTTCGCACCGGCGCCAGCCCGACTGACATTGATAGCGACAAGCCCGATCAGCAGCGCCAGGGTCGTAACAGCCTCGAAGTAGACGATCGCCTTGATACCCATGCGGCCGACTCTCTTGAGGTCGGAATGGGCGGCAATCCCGCTGACAAGAGTCGCGAAGAGGAGCGGCGCTACGATCGCCTTGATCAGCCTCAGAAAAATCATGCTAATCACGCGCAGGTTCAAAGCCACCTGGGGCCAATCATGTCCGATGGCTGCGCCGCCGAACATGGCGATGAAGATCCAGGTGGTGAGCGAACGTCTCGAGAATCCATAGACACAGGACGCGAGGATCGCCAACCAGCGAGCCGCGACCAGAGCGTTGGTCGGCAGGGGTGAAACCCAGTGGCTGACCGCGCTGAGAACCGCACTGAGTGTTAACAAGACAACCACGAAGAGCAGCAATCGCTTGGTCATCGCTTTCTCACTGAATCCTTGTTGAGCGGCATACCTATCAGCCCAGGACCGGACCTGGAATTCGCTGATTCTAATGGGTGTGGCAGCAGTCGTGGGGGAAAACTGCCGCGTACAGAATCGCAGAGGTCCAGCTCCGGGCCTCATCGATGCACCATTCTCGGGGCAGAAGAAAATCCGAAACTGTCCCTCCGCAGCGCTTGGAAAAGAGCTAGAATCTTGCAGCTAGTCTCAGGATGGCAATTGAAGCGTCGTTCCATCGCTCGCTATTGCAGAACGGGCGGACGTCGCTTGGTCGCAAAAGCCTCAGCTTCCACCAAACAATCCGGCAGCCCCGTCGCTGGCAATAGGAGAAGAACGTTATGGCAACAGCCACAATCCAAATGGAAGAAAAGGTTACGGACTTTATTTCAAAGCCTCGTAGGATGCTCATTAATGGCAAATGGGTCGAAGCCGCATCCGGCAAAACATTTCCGACCTACAATCCGGCTACAGGAGAAGTTTTGGCCCGCGTGGCCGAGGGCGATCGTGAGGACATCGACCGCGCGGTTAAGGCCGCTCGTGCCGCGTTTGAGACCGGGCCATGGTCAAGACTGACATCTTCCGAGCGCGGACGCCTGATTTGGAAGCTCGGGGATCTACTCGAACAAAACCTGGAGGAGTTCGCTGAATTAGAGACGCTCGACAACGGCAAGCCCCTGAAGGTCGCGCGTGCCGCCGATGTGCCGTTGGCGGTCGACCTGTTCCGCTACATGGCGGGTTGGGCCACGAAGATCGAGGGCAATACCATTCCCATCTCGGTTCCGTACACGCCGGGTGCCAAGTATCTGGCCTACACCTTGCGGGAACCGGTCGGAGTTGTCGGGCAGATTATTCCCTGGAATTTCCCCTTGCTGATGGCCGCTTGGAAACTTGGTCCGGCGTTGGCTACAGGCTGC
Source organism: Terriglobales bacterium (assembly GCA_035567435.1). Classification (GTDB taxonomy): domain Bacteria; phylum Acidobacteriota; class Terriglobia; order Terriglobales; family Acidobacteriaceae; genus Gp1-AA133. Next base: position 199,511 of record DATMPS010000084.1, read on the forward strand.
ACAGTGGTACTGAAACCAGCGGAACAGACCCCGTTGTCCTGCCTGCGGCTGGGCGAGTTGATCCAGGAAGCGGGAATCCCCGACGGCGTGGTAAACATTGTCCCGGGCTATGGTGAAACGGCTGGGGCCGCGCTGGCTGCCCATCCCGATGTCGACAAAGTGGCCTTCACGGGTTCCACCGAGGTGGGCAAACTAATTCTGCAGGCAGCCGCCGGCAATCTGAAAAAGGTCTCGCTGGAGCTGGGCGGGAAGTCTCCGAACGTGGTCTTCGGAGACGTCGACGTGGACAAAGCCATTGCCGGTTCCGCGAGCGCGATCTTCTTCAATCACGGGCAGTGCTGCTGCGCCGGCTCGCGGCTGTACGTAGAGAACGGGATCTTCGACAAAGTGGTGGAAGGTGTCTCGGCCAAGGCTGCCAAAATCCGGGTGGGACCAGGCTGGGAGCCCACAACCGACATGGGCCCGCTGGTCTCTGAAGAGCAGCTGAATCGGGTTTGTGGCTACCTTGACTCCGGGTTCTCCGAGGGCGCCAAGGCAGTGGTTGGAGGCAGCCGGCAGGGCGACAAGGGATATTTTGTAAAACCGACCGTGCTGGTGAACACCAGTGAAACCATGAAGGTTGTGCAGGAGGAGATCTTCGGTCCCGTGGTCACGGCAATTCCCTTCAAGGATACCGATGACCTGGTCAAACAAGCCAACGATACGGTCTACGGACTGGCGGCAGGCATCTGGACGCGGGACATCCAGAAAGCGCATCGGATCGCCTCGCAGCTGCGGGCTGGTACCGTCTGGATCAATTGTTACAACATCTTCGACGCCGCGTTACCCTTCGGCGGATACAAGCAGTCCGGTTGGGGACGCGAAATGGGTCACGACGCCCTCGAAATGTACACCGAGGTGAAAGCGGTGTGCACCGCACTCTGAAGGACGTTCCAAGCAATGAATTTAAGGGAAGCGAGAGCTTCCCTCTTTTTCTTTCAGAGCAGATGCGGAAGGAAAAATGGGTGGATTCAGGTTCGAGCAGCCTGTCGGGCGCGCTGAATGTCTTTCATGTCCCCCATGGCAATGATTACCCCCTGGCTGGGGACAACGGCATTGTCGGGAGGGTTGATGAGCAGTTCGGAATCGCTGCCAGCGCTGTGATTGGTCAATCCCAGAATCAGCAGGTTGTATTGACCTTTCAGGTCGAGGTCGTGAAGAGCGGTCCCCGCCCATTTCGAAGAGGCATCCACTTCGATCTCCTCCACACGCAACGTGCTTCCCTGCTCCTTCAGCATTCGATCCAGAAATCCCACAACGTGGGGCCGGATCACTTCGCTGGCCATGCGCAACCCCCCGATCTGACTGGGGGAAACCGTCGAACTTGCCCCCGCCCGCATCATTCGGTCCGCGAACTTTTTGTCCGCTGAGCGAGCGACAATTCGCATCTTTGGAAAACGCTGCCGCACCACGACCGTGATTACCAGGTTGTCCTTGTCGTTCGGGAGAGCGGCAATCAGGCCCCGCGCACGATCGAGGCCAGCAGTCTCGAGAGTGTCCTCTTCCGTGGCATCTCCGATGACATATAGGATTTCGTTCAACGTTTCCGCGTGAAGATCGCGTGACTTCTTGAAGTTGTCTTCCGAGAGGTCGACCACCACGTACGGCGTGGCGGTTTTCTGGAGTTCGGCGACCGCGTACCGGCCGGTGTCCCCCAAGCCGCAGACAATGAAGTGGCCGCTCAAATCGTTGATGCGTTTTTGCATTCTACGCCTCCAGAAGGGATTCGCGACCTCCACCTCCACCAGGAAGGCGGCCACGACGGAGAACACGTACACGGTAATGCCGACCCCGAACAGCACAATCCCAATGTTAAAAACCCGCAGCAGAGGATTGTGGCTGGTATCGACGATCTCCCCGTAGCCGACACCCGCCAAGGTGATCACCGCCATGTATAACGCTTGCAGGAAAGTGACCGAGTCTCCGCCGAGCACGCGGTATCCGGTAACGCTGATGGCGATCAGAACCACCAGCAACCCTAACGCGAATAGCAACCGGTTTCGCAGGGCCATCGCGTCACCTCCGCCATTCGTCGATCAAGTTGGCGACGAGTCCACTCCAACCCGTCTGGTGGCTCGCGCCCAGTCCCATCCCAGTGTCGCCGTGATAGTACTCGTTGAACAAAAGGCATTCGCGCCAGTGCGGGTCTCTCTGAAACTTCGCGTATGATCCGAAGCACGGCCTTGCTCCGGAGGCGTCTCGCTTGAAAATACCGATCATGCGATTCGCAGCTTCCTCCGCCATGGCGCTCGGCGCAATCGGATGACCATTGCTGCCGCGCGGATGTACCGCGGAGGACGAGCCCAGCGCCCGATCAAACTGCAGGAACGATTGAATGAGCAGATACGAGGTTGGGAACCAGACTGGCCCCCGCCAGTTAGAATTTCCCCCTTTAAGTCTTACTTCAGCTTCGCCGGGCTCATACCCAAGGGAGCGGTCACCAAATCGAAATGGATGCTCGTGGTGATACTTCGAGAGGCTGCGGATCCCATGCGCCGACAGGAATTCGTCAGGATCCCAAATCCGCTCCAGCAGTCGCTTGAACTGGTTCGGGTCGGCAATCGAAAGAACATAGCGCTTGTCTCCGTTGCCTACTGCATAGCACGCGTCTCCCACAAGATCGGGGCGGTTCTGAATGAACCACTCCACGTCTCGAAGAAAGTTTGGATGAGACTGCAGTTCCTCCTGCTCCAACACTTCGATCGCATAGAGCGGAATCAGGCCAACCAGGGAGCGCAACCGAAACTTGTGGAATTCGCCCTGGGGATAACGGAGGACATCGTAGAAGAAACCGTCAGTTTCGTCCCATAACTGATAGTCGCGGCCACCCATCTTCTTCATCGCGGCACCGATGTAGATAAAGTGCTCGAAGAATTTGGTGGCTACGCCTTCGTAGACGGGATTCGACTGGGCCAGTTCGAGAGCGACGCGCATCAGGTAAAGACAAAAAAAACCCATCCAACCCGTGGCATCCGACTGTTCGAGGATCGCGCCGTTGGGAAACTTTTCTCCGCGATCAACCACGGCGATGTTGTCGAGCCCCAGGAACCCGCCCTCGAAGACATTGTTCCCCTGGCTGTCGACCCGATTGACCCACCAGGCAAAGTTCATCAGGAGTTTATGGAGGCATTTCTCAAGAAATGCGGTATCGCCCCTGCCGGTGCGCTGTTTCTCGAGTTGATAGACGCGCCAGCACGCCCAAGCGTGCACCGGCGGATTCATATCGGAGAACTCCCACTCATAGGCGGGGATCTGACCGTTGGGATGCTGGAACTGCTCAAACAAGAGAATCCACAGATTCTCCTTGGCGAACTCAAGGTCTACCAGCGCGAGTGTGATGCACTGAAACGCGAGATCCCATGCCGCAAACCACGGGAATTCCCACTTGTCAGGCATAGACAGCACCCGCATCGAATTCAGATGGCGCCAGTGGATATTCCGCATCCGCTTGCGCGAGTCGGGTGGAGGCTGTTTGGGGTTGTCGCCGTCGAGCCACAGATTCACATCCCACAAGTAGATCTGCTTGCTCCAGAGCATTCCGGAAAGGGCTTGGCGTTGAATGTTCCGTTCATCGGCCGTCGCTCGGGGAGGCTGAATTGCCGCGTAGAACTCATCGGCTTCGGCCTTTCGCTGGGCGACGATACGATCGACTTCTGCGAGGGGAGCAGTCAATCGATCTGGGCTTAATCGAAGTCGCAGAAGTGCGGACTCACCCGCCGCCACTCGATATTTGTACTGGATACAGGACTTCGTGCCAGTCTTTGCCGAGTTCGTGCACTGCTCCCCGTGGATGATCTGCCGATGAAATGCGTCCTTCACGAACGGCTTACGATTGGAGTCGCACCCGTACAAACGAATCGCATTGCTCTCGTTGTCGGTGAATAGGGCTTCGCCGTTCGCTGGAGCACACAGATAGCGCTTCCCCAGCGAATATGGGAACTGCAGGTTGCGCGGCGGCATCGCTCGCGTGTCATCGGCAACCAACGTGATTCCAGCTTCAGCCGGCGCCAACGCGATGGTGGGCTCGGGGCTTGGGGTGTCAGTCCAGGCCCAAGTGTTGCGAAACCAGAGGTGCGGGAGCAAATGCAGCTCGGCCGAATCCGGGCCCCGATTGATCGCTTCGACTCGAATACAAATATCTTCTGGAGTGTTCTTTGCGTACTCGACCACGACGTCAAAGTATCGATCGTCATCGAATATCCCTGTATCCAACAGTTCAAACTCCGACGCGCCCACTTGACCCCAACGGCGACGGTTCACTTCCACAAGTGCGGAATATGGGAATGCTCGTTGGGGGTACTTGTACAACACTTTCTGGTATGCGTGGGTCGGGGTGTTGTCGAGATAAAACCAGTACTCTTTGACGTCTTCGCCGTGGTTGCCCTCGTTTCCTGAAAGGCCGAACATGCGTTCCTTGAGGATGGGGTCCTTGCCATTCCACAAGGCCAGCGCAAAAACCAGGAGTTGATAACGATCGCAGATCCCGGCGATTCCGTCCTCGCCCCAGCGATACGCTTTGCTACGCGCCATATCGTGAGTCAGGAACTCCCAGGCACAGCCGTCCGGACTGTAGTCTTCCCGCACGCTTCCCCAGCACCGTTCGCTGACGTATGGCCCCCATTTTCGCCAGGGGGCAACAAACCCTGTGTAGGGCTCGGCCAGGCGTTCATGCTCCTTGCTCGGAAACCTGCTGGAGGATGCACTCATACTTACTGCCCCGCCTTCTCGTCTCGCCCAGCGTGTACGAGAGCTGCATTCACTTTCTGCATCTGCGCAGCGAAGTGAGGCGCGTTGTATGCGGAAGGATTGTCGAGTTGCTGGAAAAGTCCGTTGATGCTCTCACGAAGGTCGGGCTCGTTTGCATCCTTGGAGTTCTGCTTGTAAGCCACGAACAGCGAGTCCAAAGACATCGCGGACTGTTCGGCGGCACGCTGTCCCTGGGCCGAGATTGCCTGGCTATCCTGGGCAATTGCGCGCATCAACCCGATCGTGAAGGACCGGTCATAAGCCTTTGCATTCAACTGTTGAGCAAATTGCGCGGCGACGGCTGCAGCCCGATTCGCAGTGGAGCTGATCTCTTGTGGACTCCCATTCAACTGGCCGAGCAAACTTGCCAGCTTCGCCACGTCGGCATCTAACTGAGTCGCCAAGTCGGCATTGGTTTTTCTCGCGAGATGGCGGAACACGACATAGCGAGAGTCATTCCACGCCGGCACTCCAGGCTTGCGCCCGGGATATCCCAGTTCCTGTCGCCAGCTATCCTCCGGCTTGGTCAGACTGTGATGGCAAGCAAAACAGTCCAGTTCCGCGTACTCCGGCCAGGTTGTCCCGCTCGTCCGACGGGCCAGCCGTTCCAACCCTTTCTGCAGTTGCACGGCTTCGCCGACTCCCCACTCTTGAACTCCCCGCCAGCCGTATTCGGGCGGCTGGTTCCAATGTTTCGGCATAACGGCACTGAATAGATTGAGTTCGAAAGTCAAGTCAGGGTGCCCGGCAGCGATCATTTCGTGGTCGACGAATTTTTCAGCCGTACCCAGATGGCAACTGAGACAACGCTCGCTCCGCTTGATGAGATCGCGGGTATCGAACATTCCGAGTTGGAGGGATCTCTCGTGCGGCCAGCCACGAGTCGTGTGCGGGCCGAGCCACCCTGAGGCGGGGCCATGGCAGTTTTCACAGCTCACGCCGTCAACCAACTCGAAGGTCTCCGCCCGCTGATCAACGGGAACCGACAGTGCGTGACATGCAAGGCATTTCTGCGCCTGGTCCGGTCGCCCGATGCCGAGCAACGTTCCAATCCGCACCGACACCGCGTTCGACAGAACTTGGTATGCCCGCGCGTGCTTATCCTGTCCCGCCCAGATGCTGTACTCGTTTTGTGAAACGCGGGTGATCTGCTTCGGCTGGATGCTTCCGTGACAGGCACTACTCGCGCAACCGCCGGGACCGTTGTACTTGCCGGCTGGGGCATTTTGAGCCAGGACGGTTGGCGCCAATGCGAGGCACACCACTACTTGCCACGCCGAGTTCGCTGCCTTGCTCATGGCTTCTTTGACGTCGATAAGGATTCCGCGCGTGATCGTTGGCGGCGGCTTGGCTGTTTTTACCTATTCTGCACACTGGAATCAATTGACAGTTTGGTACGTGGCCAACACCGCCGTACAGGTACGCTGGTAAGGCTCGTGTCCCAAGATCGGCATTCCCCGGCACGAACCGTTGACGATAAGATTCTTCTCAATCTCTGAAACTCGCGAGGCTAAGGGGACACTAGCGCCTTGTTCGACCAACTCAGGGCGATCCAGCAACAGTTTGGATATTTGCCGGCCGATCAGTTGCAGCAACTCGCTTCCAAGATCAACGTGCCGGTCAGCCAGATCCACACCGTCGCCAGTTTCTATCCGCACTTCCACCTCACACCGCCTCCCCGAGCCGAAGTGAAAGTGTGTGCGGACATGAGTTGCCACCTGCGCGGCGGTCGAGACCTGAAAGCGTCCTTGGAACAAGCGTTTCGCGGAGGTAGCCCGGAAGGTATCTCGATTCGCGATGTCTCCTGTCTCGGCCGCTGCGACAAAGCACCGGCCTTCTCCCTGAATGACTCCATCTACTCCAATCTGGAAACACCGAACGCATTGGTCCTCGTCCGCGATGCGCTTGCGGGTCGCCAACTTCCGCCACAGGCGCGGGACCACCCGGGGACACCGGTGCTGTCCGACCCCTACAGTGGTTCGCCGAATTACTCGGTGGTTCGTCGTTTCGTCGAAACGCGCGACTGGAGCGGCATTCTCGCGACCCTCAAAGCGAGCGGCCTGCGAGGCATGGGTGGTGCGGGATTCCCCACTGCCAGCAAATGGGAAATCGTCCGCAACGCGCCGGGCCAAGCGAAATACATCGTCTGCAACGCAGACGAGAGCGAACCGGGCACCATCAAAGACCGGTTCATCCTGGAAACGGTCCCTCATCTGGTGATCGAAGGCATGATCACTGCGGGACTCGTCACTGGCGCCCGCCAGGGAATCCTCTACATCCGCCACGAATATGAGCAGCCCAAAGAAGTCCTGCGGGAGGAAATTGACCGCTGCTACCGCGCGGGACTCCTCGGCAAGAACATTCTAGGGAGTGAACTCGCGTTCGACCTCGAGATCTTCGTCAGCCCTGGCGGCTACATCTGCGGGGAAGAAAGCGCCCTGCTTGAGGCCATCGAAGGCAAGCGCGCTGAACCCCGTAACAAGCCTCCCTTCCCCGGCACCAACGGTCTATGGAACCAGCCGACCGCCATCAACAATGTGGAGACATTCACGTTTGCCACCGTGATCCTCGCCCGCGGTGCGGACTGGTTCAAGGCGCAAGGGAAAAACGGATCGGCTGGCATGAAGTTCGTTGGCGTCAGTGGGGATGTAAACCGGCCGGGAGTTTTTGAAGTCCCCATGGGCACAAAATATGCTGAACTGATCCACGAGCTTGCCGGCGGAGTTCTGGAAAACCGAAAGCTACTCGCCTTCGCGCCTTCCGGCCCCTCTTCCGGGTACCTCCCTGCTTCCATGGCGGACCTCCCGCTCGATTGGAACGCAGTGGCGGCAGCCGGGTCCATGGTTGGCTCGGGAGCGATCGTGGTGTGTGCGGAAGGGCGCTGCATGCTCGACATGGCGCTGAATGCCGTGCGCTTCTATCGAAATGAATCTTGCGGGAAGTGTGTCCCCTGTCGCGTGGGCTCGCAGAAGATGGTTGAGATGCTAGCCGGCTGGACGGAGGGGCGCTCATCGAGCACAGACCGTCCATTGCTCGACGAACTCTCGACCGCCATGAAATTGACTTCGATCTGTGGTCTTGGGCAGGTAGTTCCGGTTCCGATTGCATCGGTATTGAAACATTTCCCTGAAGTGGTCGAAGAGCATCTCTCCGCCCGGCGCTGCTCGGCAGGCGTGTGCTTCCGCAATCGAGGAACGGCATGAGTTCCCCTCCGGCTCTCGAAGTTCAGCTGACGATCGATGGCGTAGCTGTTTCGGTGGCTGCGGGCACGACGATTTTTGATGCGGCGCGCATTCACGGCATCGCGATCCCGACCCTCTGCCATCAGCAAAACGAAAATCCGGTGGGAGTATGCCGGGTTTGTGTTGTCGACGTCGGCCAACGCGTTTACGCAGCCTCTTGCATCCGTCAGGTCGAACCGGGCATGTCCGTCAAAACCTTAACCGAGCAAGTGCAAGCCGCGCGTCATACACTGATCGAACTGCTGATGTCGGACCATCCGGCGCCTTGCGCGCGGCAGCAGCATTCCGGGGACTGCGAACTGGAGCGACTGGCAACCGCCGCGGGCATCGATCAGCCTCGTTTTCCGCGCCGCGCGACTCCCCGTGGAAGAGACGATTCTTCCGCCGTCATTGCGGTCGACCACGAGTCTTGCATCCTGTGCGACCGGTGCATTCGAGGGTGCGACGATATACGGCACAACTGGGTATTGGCCCGCCGCGGGAAGGGCTACCAGGCGGGCGTGGCCTTCGACACCAATCTGCCCATGGGAGAATCCTCTTGTGTTTCGTGCGGTGAGTGCATGGTCTCCTGTCCTACGGGCGCTCTCACTAACAAGCGAGTGGTCGGCACGGAACTTGGTTCCGGCGAAGTACTCGATCCCGCCGAACTACTGCAGCTGCCGATCTTTCAGAACGTTTCCGGCACGTTTCTCGAACTGAATCAGAAAGCAGTCGTGAAACGGAACCACCGTGCAGGCGAAATCATTTGCCGAGAGGGCGACTACGGCTCGACCGCGTTCTACATTCTGGAAGGCAAAGCCGAGGTCTTTCTCTCCAGCCCGATGGCTCACGTCCGAACCGAGGGCAGCAGCAAAGGCTTCTTTAGCACGTTGAAAAGCATGCTCAGCCCGCGGGAAGAGCACCGCAGGAGCGAAGAGTCCGACCGGCCTTACATCCCCATCGACGCTTCGGTTGATCTTCCCTATGACCATCCGATCGCGGAGTTGCACCCGGGTGATCTGTTCGGTGAGATGACCTGCATGAGCTACTATCCGCGGTCGGCTACCGTGCGCGCGAGCACCGATTGCGTCATGCTGGAAATGCTGCGGAACGTGCTCGACATTTTGCAGCGCAACAAGACTTTCCGGGCCCAACTGGAGCGAAATTACCGCGCTCGGGCGCTTGACTCTCACTTGCGCAGCGTGCCTATTTTTGCCTCTCTGACTAAAGACTTCATCGATCACCTCCGCGATCGTGTGGAATTGCTGCGCTTCAACCCCGGACAAGTCATTTGCCGCCAGGGCGACGCAGCCGACAGCTTTTACCTGGTGCGCATTGGATTTGTGAAAGTCTCCGAGGAGCGCCCGGGAGGCGAACTCGTTCTCGCTTACCTGGCTCGTGGCGGGTATTTCGGCGAGATCGCGTTGCTCAGCGGTAGCTCGCGCACAGCTACTTGCGCGGCCCTGGACCATGTGGAGGCAGTGCGTATTTCGCGCGACGACTTTGAGCTCATGCTCGAGCGCTTTCCTGACATTCGAGGCCGCCTGGAATTGATCGCCCGGGAGCGCCTCGAAGAAAATCGCTTGCGCCTGACGCAAGTGCAAAACCTGCCCGTGGACCAATTCCTTGCGAACGGTTTGATGGAGGCGCAAAGCCTGCTAGTGCTCGATCTGGAACGCTGCACCCGCTGTGATCAGTGCGTACGAGCGTGTGCCGACGCCCATGACGGAGTGAGCCGCCTGGTGCGCGAGGGACTGCGCTTTGACAAATACCTGGTCGCCACCTCCTGTCGCCAATGTCGTGATCCGCTTTGCATGGTCGGTTGCCCGGTCGGTTCCATCCGCCGCCGTGACTCCCTCGAAGTCATCATCGAGGACTGGTGCATCGGGTGCGGCCTGTGCGCCAACAGCTGCCCCTATGGCAACATCAACCTGCATCCATTTCCGGTAGACCTCGACGACCCGGCGCATCCGGGACGAAAGGTGGCCAGCGTGCGCGTGAAGGCCACGTCCTGCGATCTTTGTCATGACCACTCTGAACCCAGCTGTGTTTATGCCTGCCCGCACGATGCGGCTCATCGTGTGAATCCTCCCGAATTCTTCGCTGGATTACTCCACCAGTCCAGTCCGCTGAAGAGGTGACGTTTGCTGATTGACCACACTCATCGCAAATGGTTCATCGGAAGCGTCGCTGGGTTGGCGGTCGCCACCGCGCTCTATATTCCGTATGGTTTGCAATCGTCGCAGGGCCCCCGCGGCGGCAGCGCACTAGGCTTGGTCTATGGCATCGTGGGTTTTGGGTTCATGCTGTTCGCTGGACTGCTGGGGCTGCGCAAGAAGTTCCCGGTCTGGCGGGTGGGCCGGGCACAGACTTGGATGCGAGGCCATCTGTGGCTCGGATTTGTAAGTTTCCCGCTGATCCTTCTGCACGGTGGCTTTCACTTCGGGGGGCTTCTTACCCGTGTACTGATGTGGCTGTTTGTCCTGGTGTTCGCCAGCGGTGTTCTCGGCGCGGGTCTTCAGCATTTCATGCCACGTCTCCAAACGGCGCAGCTTCCCCTGGAGACGATCTACGAGCAAATTGATCGCGTGCGCGGGCAACTTGGGGAAGAAGCGCGGAACCTGGTGGAAGAGGCTTGTGCTGCGCTCGATGGTGAGGTGTCAAGCGCGAGCGCGCGTCAGCGGGCCACGGCGGCGGCGGCTGGGGCAAACTGGGACGTGACCGTGGCAGCGGGCCTCGATGCCGATGAGCAGGCGAGCAACGAATTGCGCCGATTTCTCAGCGTGGAGGTTCAGCCCTACCTGGCAAGAACGGGAGCGCGTGGAACTAGGATGGGCGATGCCGCGCTGGCTCAAGCCATGTTCCGGCAACTGCGCGTACTCTTCCCCCCCACCTTGCACTCGTGCATCGACGATCTCGAAAACATTTGCGAAGAAAAGCGACAGCTCGATGACCAAAACCGTCTTCACAAGATCTTGCACGGCTGGTTGCTCGTGCACATTCCCTTGTCCTACGCGCTCCTGATCCTGGGCACTTGGCATGCCGTGGCGGCAGTGAGGTTCTGAGGCGATGCTCCGACGCACGCGCACAACCAAGAAGCTTGCTCGTCGGATCGACCTGCAGTACTTCTCCCGGCCGCACCCTTTTCGGCGCTGGCGTTTCTGGCTGTCGGTCGCAGTCCCGACGCTCGCTCTCGGATGGCTGCTGACCCAGCGAGCCCAGGGAGGGCAAAGGGTTTACTCGAGCGGCCAACTCTCTCGATCGCACGCTGTCTTTACACAGCAGTGTGGCCTGTGTCACGTCACCCGCGCGGGAACCTTTTTCAAGGAGGTCACTGACCAAGCGTGCCTGACCTGTCACGACGGGCCGGTGCACCACTCGAGCCAGACGTTCTTCCCCAATTGTTCGTGGTGCCATGTGGAGCACAAGGGAGTCCAGCGTTTGTCGGCCACCTCGGACGCGGGTTGTATTCAGTGTCACTCGCATCTTCGCACGCGAGATGGTCAACCGCGCTACGCCGGTTCGATTAACGGATTTGATCGCAGTCACCCGGAATTCTCGCCCTTGGGTAAGGGCAAAATCGATCCGGGCCAGATCAAGCTGAACCATTACCTTCACCTCCAGCCCAATCTTGTAGGTCCTGCGAACCAACGGGTGCAAATGACCTGCGATGACTGTCATCGGGCCGTCAATGATGCCAGCGTCTGGCCGTACGGCGCACCAGACCAAAACGCCACTGTCGAACGGGCTTCCATCCGGCCGATTGGTCTCGGTGCGTACATGGCCCCAGTTCAGTTCGCCAAACATTGTGCCGCGTGTCACTCGCTGCAGTTCGATCGGCGCTTTGGTAACGAACAAGTCCCGCACGATCGGCCCGGTGTCATCCACGCTCTTCTGGCCAAACGATTTGCAGAATATGTGGCAGCTCATCCGGCTGCCGTCCACGAGGTCGAACCTCCGAACCGGCAACTGCCGGAACGCGAACACATCCAGCGGGTGGCACGCGATCGCGCGGAGTGGGTGCAGTTCCGCGTTGAGGATGCCGAATGGGTGCTATGGGCGAAGACCTGCAAACAATGCCACGTTCTCAATTTCGGAACTGGAGCTCTGCCTGAAATAGCAAAATCGAATATCACTCCGCGCTGGCTGTTTCATGCTGAATTTGATCACTACGCTCATCGCATGATGTCGTGTGTGGCCTGCCATACCCGCACGCTCGAGAGTCACGACACCGCCGATATACTTCTGCCCGGGATTGCAGTGTGCCAGCAATGTCACAGGAAAGAAGGATCATCCAAGGAGGTCGCGGAAGGTCGCTGCTTTGAATGTCACCAGTACCACGACTGGAGCCGAGCCAAACGGACCAACGGACGATTCAGCATCCACGAACTTCGAGGAACCGCCCAGCTCACCTTGCCGCAAGAACAAACGCCAATCTCTCACTGAGGATTTTGTGCGCTTTGACTCGTGCGGGCATGAGGCGTGCCGGGAGGAGCGTCGGTCACCGTGTATAGGTTGCCGTCATGAAGAAATAAGCGTTCCATTTCTTCTCGATTGAACGGACGAGCCCCACGACGTCCGAAAACCGCCAATTGATTGCCACTTTCGTCGACGGCGCGATCGCGATCAATCCCTTTGGAAATTGCGAGCGCCGGACCCCGCGTACGATAGCTCGCAATTAATTTCGGCGTGGGCTTGGGACTGAATCCACTGAAAGCCGGGTTGTCGACCGGGGAGAAGAGTTGCAAAACATGTAGCCCGTTTTTTCCATCGGCGACGTACGCAAAGAGGCTGGAGCTCACCATGCCCAGTTTGACATCGGTGGTGTCATTCAGCCGTCCGTCGGCATTGAAAACCTGGTCGAGCTTCGGGCGTTCTGGGCGTTCCACGTCCACGATTGCCAGTCCTTGCCGCCCTCCCGCAACGTAGGCGTATGTGCGAGCCACGTAAATGTTGCGGGCGTCCTCCAAAGCAACGGATGCGCCAGCAAGGGGCTTAGGCTGGTCAAGATGGGTCACATCCAGCACCTTCAGCCCCTGGTGGTCTACGACAAAGGCGTAGCGAAACTGAACCGCAAGGCCGCGTGGCTCTACGAGAAACGGTGCACCTATTTCAGCCGTTACGCGAGGCTTCAGAGGATCGTTGAGGTCGATCACGACCAGCCCGCGATCGCATAGAAGATACGCATACGTTCCGGCAATGGTAACCCTGCGAGCCCCGCTCAAAATCCCCCCGGGATTGAAGGCCAGCGCGCGTTCGAGGAAATTGTTGGCTGGATTGCCGTCGAGCAGTGTACCGACTCCGGGGCTCTTGCCCTTCAGGTTTGGATCGCCGACGATGACCAGCCCTTCGTACTTGTCGGCGACATAGAGAAATCCGTACATAAGGTGGATGGCTTGCTCTTCGTTCTCCTTGCGGTGAGAGCGCAAGGGGTCGACACTGAGAGTGGTTGGGGTTGCGACCGCCGTCGCGTATCTGGTTGGCAGGTAAAAGCGCTGCCCGAGAGGCGAGGTAGGCGCGGTCAGCATGCGTTGCGAAATATCTTTATTGTCAACGTTCGCGATGTCGAAGATTCGCAGGCCGCCTTTGCCCATGGCCGCATACAAGTATTCGCCGCGTGTTTGCACGTCCAGGACCTCAGACCCGGAATGCCGGTAAGCCTCTTTCAACTCTCCCTGGTTTCGAAGGTGAGCTGTGTAGTCTGCTGGGTAGGCAATTTTCTGAAAATCACTTCCGAGCACCGCTGGCGGCTCGTCATGCTCGGTTACAGCGACCGCTTCGAACCCGAGCTTTCCTGTGGCCACAAACAGGTACCGTCCCACGAAGTTCATGAAGTTGGTACCTTGCAGCAGGAGTTGCGCCAGCCATGCGTTATTGTCGTTCGCCCGTGATACATGACAGTCGCTACATTCCTTGGTTTCCTTCGAACGCACGGTATGCGGCACGAAGGTTGAAAATGCCTGCCCGCTGAAACCCTCTGCTGAAATCGTCTGCTGCTGGTAATAAAGCCAATCGCGATCGCTGTTCTGCGAGCTGACCAAAACAGCACATGCCGACCGCACCGGAGCCACGCGATGCCCGGTCACAGTCCCGTCGATTCCCAGGGTATAGATATCGTCGCGCAGAACCTGAAAGTTGTATGAGGTCCAGTTGCGCGTGGTCAAGCCCTCATTGTGCAGCATCGGAGTCTTCTGGTTCGCAGTCATGGAGAGATGACAGCCATAGCAGGTCGGCGCCCACGACGAGTGGCAGGCATAACAGGTCATCCGGTTGTTCTGGTGCGCGAGTTTGGTTTCGTCGGTCGGGTCTCCCCAGGTCTGGCCATCCCGCTCGAGAGTTTTGGCTACGCGCGATTTCTCGCTGTAGTGCTCGTTCCCGGGGGTGATCGTGTCCAGCACCTGCACGATCTCCCATGCTTTGTCCTTGTCGAGCATCGAGCGCTGGTACAAACGGCCTTCCTTCCAGTAAAAGCGCCGTTCGTTCCATGGTGTGCGCAGGGCAGCCAGATTCGTCCCATTCGTGGGCGCCGCGGTTCCCGAAGTCGTCAGGGTTGCGTGCTGCTGAATTGTGCCGTGGCAGTCCACGCAGTCAATCTCGACCGCATTGCGCGTTTCCCCGTACAGCTTTCCATTGCCATGACTATCCTGTTCAAAGTGGCAGTCGATGCAATGCATTCCTTTTTCCAGATGAATGTCTTTGAGATGGACCGCCTTATTGAACTTTTCCGGGTCGTCGAAGGAAACGGCGTGGTCCTGAGCGTCTAAAAGCACGCCCTTGCGATCGTGCTTGTACACGGCGCGGAAGATCCAGCCGTGGCTGTGGAAGTCGGCGAATTGCGTGTCCCTCAGCTGATGATTGAATTCCGGCGTGCCGGTTTTCTCGAGGAACTCCACATCCGACCACAAGCCGCGAATCGCAGAGCGCTCCGGATTCCGCGCCTGGATTCGGCTTTGTTCCGTGGGACCGGGATGCCTTTGCTGCGCCGGCCACATGTTCTTGCCGTCCATCTCGTTGTCCCACCAGGTGTACCCAAAATACGTACTCACCATGTTGGTCCCGGGGTGGATGTGACAGACGATGCATTGGCTCGACGGAATCGATCGCGTGAACTCATGACGAATCGGGTGGCCGGATTCGTTTCGAGGGATGGTCGGGTCCTGCGTAGCGCTTTGTCCCAGGTTCCCGTAAGTTGCAAATGATCCCGAGTGTTCAGCCGATCGGTCATTCGCGTAGATCACGTGACATGCCGTGCAACCGCTGGCTCTGTAGTCTCCCGGCTGCTCGTTCGTCCCGGGGAACGACAATAACGGATCAAGCAAACGAGTTTTCTGCAAACCAAGGAACACGGGATCGGTCCGAAGCTCAGTTCCCAAGCCGCGTTCGCTGAGCTTGATCTCGGGCTTGCCGGGGTCTTCGTCTGGATCAGGGTTGCCGATCTCAGGTCGCTTTCGACCTCCACGCTCGAATACTCGGAGCACGTTTCCGGGCTGAGAAATCTCCCAGCGTTCCAGGGGGAGGAGAACCGGCAGGACTCCCTTCTTCTCGGTCTCTTCCGCCGTCGGAGGCGGGAAAGTCATCAAGCGCCGCGGCTTGCCGTCAGGACCGTAGCTCTCTCCGAAGTGCGGGGTCTTCAGCGGAAAGGCGCCGTTGTTATAGAGAGCCGCCCCCCAGAGCATGGCACCGTGGGTCATCATGCTGGTCTGGACTTTTCTGACCTCTTCCGTGTGGCAACCGGAAGACCCGCATGTCTTCTCGGCTACACGTAAATCTCCAGGATTTACAAAGCGAATGTAGTCCCAATCCTCCTGTAGCCACTCGGTGTAGACGCGCTCGGGATTCCGGGATGCATCGTTGTCCAGCAATCGCGGCTTGGGGTGAGCCCGTCTTTTCACCGGAAGCGATTCCGGGGAATTCGACGGCGCCCCCCGATTGCCTTCAACATCAGGGTTGCCACCGTGACAGTCCGTGCACCCGAGGCGAACTGTGTCGGTAGTGTGCATTGTTGGGCTGTCGCTAGAGGTGTGGCACGTCAAACAGCCCTTCGACTTGCGGCCTGCTTCAGATGAGGACTGCAGCAGGAGAACATCGGGCTGCTGCGTGGTCCCCGATTGCGCACGCAATGAACCTGGAATGGCAATCGCTGCGAGAGATGCTCCTGTCGCGAGCCTCAGGACCGCTTTCCGCCAGGCAACTCTTAGGTGTGAAGTGGTCGTTTTCAAAACTGAAACCGAATATTGGTAAAGAGTGAGAACAATACCTGCCCGTTGTAGATCTGCTTCAGGCCTTCTCCCGGAACCATTGCCGAGGCGCCGCCTCGGAGCACAATGTTCTCACTGAGGGGTGGACGGTATTCCACGCCCGCCCCGAAATCAGTGCCAATGCTGTGATCAATCGGTCGCTGGAACAACAACAGTTCGAGCGGCTCGGTACGGTCAAAACGCAGGTAGTTGGTGTTCACAAAGGCGCGCAGCTTCGGTGTCAGGGTAAAATCCGCGCCTAGATTTACGAGGATCAATCCGGGATTGACGAAGTTGGCCTGGCCTTCCTCTTTGTTGGCGCGCAAACTCGGAAGTAGGCTGGTGGGACTCACCAACGCGATCCCCGTCCCCGTGAGGCGGATACCTTCGCTGTCCCAGAAACTGAAATCTGTGCCGGCAAAGTGCGGGTTATCCACAATGGAGTCGAAACCACGCGCGGTACCATCGGTGCGAGACGAGCCCGAACGGCTGCTTGAATCGCCCGATGAGTAGAAAAACGACGCCCGGTATCGGACCCAGTCTCGGTCCATCGAAAGCTCCAGCGCGCCCATGCGGGCGTTGATATCGACGTGCCGTCCCGCGATGGCATTGAAATCGTCGTGCCCCAACGCTTGGTAGAACGCGTGGCTCAAGTTGAGCCTTCCGATATGGCCGTTGCTCGCCCATCCCAGGTAATAGGCTTGGATGTTGTGAGTCCTGATCGTTCCGTTGACAACAACTCCTCCCACCGGCGCAGGGCGCACGAGAAATCCGTTGTCATCGAAGTGGAGACTGCCGTTGTCGCGGTTGTAGTGAAAGCTGAACTCGGTGGTATATCCCTTGGTCAGAAAATCTTGGAGGTAGACGTTGGCTACGTAGACTTGCTGTCCGCGATTTTGCAGCGTGTTAAGACCGCTGTTGGTGTTCTTCTCGAGAAAGTAGAACCAAGCCAGATTGTAAGCGTACCGGTTCGAACGGAGGTTCCCGAAAATGCGAACTCCGGGTTGCTCCTCGGAAAACAGGAAACCTCGGAAATCACTTGTGAATTGTTGAATTCCAGCGCGTAGGGAGACGAAATCGTAGTTGGGGCCAAGATCGTGCAGCTTTGCTTCAACGAAAGCTTCCTGAACGCCCATATGGGTATCGAACCTATCGGTTCCCTTCCGCGGATCCACATTCACGATGCCCCGCTCTTGCGTGTGCAGGAAATTCAGGCTGACTTCGGGGGTGAAGCGAATCCGAAAATCGGCGGGACGAAAGCTGGTGTCCCCGCGAAAGAGATCAAAGGAGAACCGAAGATTCTCTACTGCAAGCGCCTGCTCCCCTCGACCAAAAAAGCCGCTACTGCCCAGATCAGCAGAATCAAGTCCACTGGGCACCGGCAGGCGGCGGAGATCGATGCCAGTTTCGCTCCTCCCCGTGAAATTGAGGAACCAGCGCTGCCCGAAAATTGGATAGTCTCCCTTGAGCTTGTTGCGATTAAACGGGTCGTACCAATGTCCTTTCACGTACGGAACATCGCGCTGCTGGGCGTAGCGCTCCCATTCCGGAATCGTGACATTCCACCGGTCCGGATGCGGAGCAAAGTTTGCCGAAGAAGGTGGTACGGGTCGTGCCGCGCCGAGCTCCAATCCAGTGATATCGGGAGAAGGACTACGCGATCCCGGATAAGCTGCCGCAGGGCTGGAGGGCCTTACGGGAGTTCGCTGCGTTCCCGGCATGCCCGATGGCCCTTTGCTCTCCGCACCACCCTGTGTCAACGCCCGCATCCTGAGTTCGAGATTCTTGGGACCAGCCTGGTTCAGGTCCACCTCGAGGATGAGCAGGGTCTCAAACTCAGTCCGCGTAAGCGTGAGCTCATAGACTCCGAGCTGCATCTCACGCAGACGAAAAATCCCCTCGGCGTCCGTGACCGTCGTGTAGCTTAACTCTCCCTTTCGGAGCTCTAACGCCACCCTTGGGACCACTCGTCCCTGCTGGTCGCGGACAACGCCCTGTAGGCTCACCGTATTCGCTGGAATGCGCTCCGGAATTCGCCGCTCGGTTTGACTTTGGGAGTTTGGCATCTCCAACTGCTGTGCTTGAAGAACCACGGTGAACCCGTGGAACGTGCAAAGCAAGAATGCGGACCAGAACATCCAGAAAAAGATTCGCGAGAGAAGCCACCGGGACACACGCCCGCTCATCCGCACCCTTCGCACCTTACGTTGACAGTAATGTTTCTCTTGGTACCACAGCCATAGTCCGTGTGCAAGATAACTGCTTCGCGGGACTTTGGTTCGTCAACGGTATCCACAGTTGAAACAAATCGGGGCGCCTTGCTTGCTAGACTTTCATGAACTCTCGAAGGAAGCGGGCTCATGCCTCAGATTGCTGCAGAAGCGAACGGAGAACCGATCGGCCGTCCCGGCGATCCATGCGTCATGGTCATTTTTGGGGCATCGGGCGACCTGACCCGACGGAAGTTGATCCCGGCCCTTTACAACCTGGGGAAGCACCACTTGCTATCACGAGAGTTCGCGGTGGTGGGCGTCGCGCGCGATGCCATGTCTACAGAAGATTTCCGAGCCAAGCTCAAGCAGGACCTCCAACAGTTTGCCGACGTCGAACTCGAGGCGGACTTGCAGGAGTGGTTCGAACGTCGCATGTATTACTTGACCGGCGAGTTCGGTGACTCGGCCACCTTCCAGCAATTGAAGGATCTACTAACGAAACTGGACACCGATCACGCTACCCACGGCAACTATTTCTACTACCTGGCGATCGCGCCCGATTTCTTTGGTCCCGTCGTGGAGCAACTCAACACGGTCGGGTTGGTAACGGAGGAAAACCATCACTGGCGGAGAGTGATTGTCGAAAAGCCGTTCGGGCGTGATCTGGACTCCGCTCGCGACCTCAACAAACAACTACTCAAAGTCGTCGACGAAACGCAGATCTACCGTATCGACCACTACTTGGGGAAAGAAACCGTCCAGAACATCATGGCCCTGCGGTTCGCCAACGGAATCTTCGAACCCATCTGGAATCGTCGCTACATCGACCACATCCAGATCTCGGTGGCAGAGACGGTCGGCGTCGAGCAGCGCGGAGGGTACTACGACCGCGCCGGCGCCCTGCGGGACATGGTTCCGAATCACATAATGCAGTTGGTCAGCCTCACCGCCATGGAACCTCCGATCTCATTCCAGGCAGACGCAGTGCGCGACGAGCAGGCCAAGATCTTGCACGCAATCCAGCCCCTGAGTTCTGAGGACGTGCTCAGCCGTACTGTGCGCGGCCAGTACGGGGATGGGGACTGCCTGGGGCAACACGTACCGGGCTACCGCTCTGAGGCAGGTGTGCCCCTGGACTCACGTACCGAGACCTATGTCGCCATGAAGCTGCAGATCGACAACTGGCGCTGGGCCGGAGTTCCCTTCTACATCCGCACGGGAAAGCGATTAGCGGCGCGGAACACGCACATCGTCATCCAGTTTCGCCAGGCTCCATTCGTCCTCTTCCGCGACACTACGGTAGAAAATCTGATGCCCAATCAACTCGTTCTCCACATCCAACCGGAAGAAGGGATTTCGCTGCGCTTTGCCGCTAAGACTCCGGGCCCGATCATGCGGCTGGGAACCGTCGACATGGACTTCGAGTACGCTGACTACTTCGGCAAACAGCCCAGCACCGGCTATGAACGGCTGCTGCACGACTGCATGGTGGGCGATGCGACCCTGTTCCAGCGCGCCGATATGGTCGAAGCGGGCTGGAGTGTCGTAAGCCCGGTGCTCGATGTCTGGAAGGCGCTGCCGCCTCGTAGTTTTCCCAACTATCCCGCCGGGGGATGGGGACCGAAAGAGGCAGAGGCCTTGCTCGAACACGACGGACGGCACTGGAGAAACTTCGAGAAGTAGGATCGGCTACTTCGTTTTCATCACGTACACGCCGTCCCAATCGGGATCGGGCGCCTTCTCCATGAAGTCCAGCGCGCGCTGCAGGAAAACTTGCGTGGGGCCGTCATCGGGGTAGGACGTGAGAAGAACTCCGAACTTGCCTGCAGCTTCCTGCCATTCCTGTCCGCGGTAGGCGCTCATTGCGTCGTCGAAACCTTTCCGCAGCGCGGCGTAACTCGCCCTGTTCTCCGCGACGTCCAGGACCTCGTATATTCCAACCGGCTGTAATTTCCCTTTCACCCGAATCCTGTCGAGGTCGCGACACACGAATTGATGAGCGACTTGCCGGTACGTCGCTTCGCTGATGACGAGACGCGTCCGGTATTCTTTCGTCATGCCTTCCAACCGCGAGGCGAGGTTCACATTGTCTCCCATCACGGTCCAGGCCAAGCGTTTGGGGGAGCCCATATTGCCGACATTCACCGGGCCGGTATTCAGGCCGATACCGATTGCGATGCGCTTGCGGCCCTCGGCTTCCCACTTCGCGTTCAGGGCGTCGAGATTGCGCACCATTTGCAACGCGCAGCTGCAAGCGCGGAAAGCATGGTCCTCCTGAGGATACGGCGATCCCCAGAACGCCATGATGGCGTCGCCGATGTACTTGTCGAGCGTGCCCAGGTTTCGAAAAAGGGTATCCGTCATCTCACCCAGATATTCGTTCAGCAGATGAACGAGTTGGTCCGCCGTTAGCCCTTCGGAGAGGGTCGTGAAACCGCGGATATCACTGAACATCACGGTCAGTTCTTTCGTCTCTCCGCCGGGCCGAATATATTTTTGCGGATCCTTCTCAATCAGCGCGATGACACCGGGAGACAGGTATTGAGAAAATGTCTTCCTGATCTTTCGTTTCTCGCGCTCCTCGAAGATCATGCGAAAACTGGTGATGGCGGCGTAGTTCGCCACCAGGGTCCCCGCCGGAATCACGAAGCTGAGCCAACGTCCCCAGTGGGCGAAAGCGAAATACACAAACCATCCGAAGGCTCCTAGGACCAGCAACAAAGACAGAGTTGAGTACAGCGGAGGCACGCGCGCGAACCACAACCCCAGCCCCAGTCCAAATAACAAGATGAAGACAAGGTCCATCACTTCTTCGCGTGATCCGCGCGTAAGGAAACTTTTCCCCAGCTCGCCGCTGTGCAGGAGATTGTCGATGATGTTGGCGTGCACCTCGACACCCATGTACGCCTCTCCACTCTGAAGGGGTGTATTGCGAAGATCCCCAATCGCCTTGGCCGTGGCGCCCACCAGAACAATTCTGTCCTTGAATGTCCCGGGCGGAACCGCGTCATTCATCACGTCCCACATGGAGAAATGAGAGTAGGTTTCGTACGGACCCGCGTAGTTGATGATGGCCGTGCCGTCACGCGAGGGGCGAAGGTCATGCTGGCCCAGCTGAATCCGTTCCAGACCGTTCTCGGCAATGTAGGCAGCAATGCCTTGGTCCGGGATTTGCTCGAACTCGCGCACGACCTGAATCGCCAAGGACGGGAAAAAGTCCTGGTCACGATAGCGCATGACGAGCAGTGCGTGTCGCAGCGTTCCGTCCGGATCGGGGTTGATGTCGATGAAACCATACGAGGCCGCCGCTTCGGCGAGCCGGGTGATGTTGGCTTCCGCGCCGGCGGCGACTGTCCCCCCGTTCTCAACCCAGGCTTTGCCCAGGTCGAAGTCGCGGCCGTCTTTTGATTTTACCTTGAACACCTGGGGGAAGGCCTTGGCCCAGACGATATTGAAGTACTCTTCCTCAAGCTTGGGATCCGCATTCTTAGCGCGTTCAGGATCAAGGAAGAGATGCCCCAGTACCACATGGCCAGATCGCTTCAGGGACTCGGCAAAACGCATATCCTGATTGCTGGCAGTTTCCAGTTGCCTGATTTTCTCGGTGACGGCCGGAGGGCTGGAGGCTCCCAGTTCGTCCTGCAGGCGATGGAGGGCCTGGGTAGCCGAGTTGGTCTCCGGAGTCGGGAACGTGGCATCAAAAGCAACCACGCGCGCGCCATCGACGGCGAGCTTCTCCACTAACACGGCGTAGCTCTTGCGGGGCAGGGGAAAGGACCCGACGTTTTGGAGCGTCCGCTCGTCAATACCGACAATCACAACGCGCGGGTCGTGCGCTCGCTGACCGCGGATGTCGAAGCGCATGTCGAGCAGTCGCTGCTCGACGTTCTGAAGAAAGAGGAACCCGGCACCACGGTTTCCACCGATGCCGGAAAAGGCAAATAGAATCAGACCCGCCGCGGTCACGAGCACGGCCAGAGCGATGTCTGCCTGGCGAGTTGACACCCCGCCCAGCCACTGCGACCAGCGCTTTGGGTGTCCCTTCATCTAAAACCGTGCATTAGAACCCGAGGTTATTCCAGACCAGGGAGAGATGTAGACGATCTTTGCAGAATCGTCCGGCCGCCGCCTACGGGCACACTCCCGTCTTGGGATTTGGCTGGCACCCCGCTGGCGCTGGAACGCCGCCACCGGAATGGAGTTGGGTGATTCCCACGGCCCACCCCGTGGCAGCGGCGCCAAGCCCGATAATCAGATTGCGAACCAGATGCGGGTGTGGTGCCGGCGCAGGACCGTCCGGCAAATTCGTGTCTGCCATGCTCGCTTGAAGTACCTCAGGAGGTGTGGGATTCGATTGGAATCCACCGGGAGGAATCTCAGTCCCGACGATGACCATCTGGCCCGCCGCCACCGCGATGCTACCGTCGGAGCCCGACTGGCCGGAGTTCCGGACGATCTTGGCGCTCCCCAGAGGCGTTACCGTGACCTGCCCGGAGTAGCAGATCACCGTCGTCCGATTAGATTCGTAGCCCACGTAGAAATCTGTACCGACCACACCGATCACAGCGTTGGGGGTCTTCATTTCAAATTTTCCATTCGGCTGTGTGATCTTGACCACCTTGCTGCGAACCTTGCCGAAATCCATTTCAAGCGACGTTTGCTGCGAAGCCGCATCGTGCTGGACAACTCTGAGTTCGCTGTTCGACCCCACACTCAAGATGGACCCGTCGGTAAGCCCCGCTCTCACGCGACCGGACTTCTCCGTCTTCAGCAAGTCGTTCCAGTCCAGATCGTCCCTCACTTTGGCGGTCTTCGCATTGCGTGTGGCCGCTGGAATTAGAGCTTTGATTTGTCCCGCATGGCCGCTGGCGACCTGCTGACACAAAGCCGGGAAGGGCGAAATCATTAGACAGAGTGCAGCCGCGATCAGCCGTTGGAGCGAATTCAAGTGAGGTCTCCCTTTAGGTCCAAACGAAATTCGAGGGTCTGACTCGAATTCTGCCAGAGCATGAGCGAATGTCAACGTTACCGACCCTTGGGAGTGATCACTCTGGTTACACGGAAGTCCCAGCACCGTCGTTCTTGCAGAGAACCCGTATTACATTTCTGATGCGGTAAGTTGTGGATATGCGTACGCCCGTCGTGTCGCAGGCTGGTCAAGATAAAATGACAAGCGCCCCTCATGAGAAGTGGCCGCTCCTGCCCAGTGCCGTGGCGCTCGTGTGCCTGGTGGCAACGCTGATTTCCTGCAATGGCGCTAGCTCTCCGTCCGCCGTGCCATCACCCTCCGGGGCGGTTCCTCTTTCCGCCGCTGACGTTCAGCAGATTGTTCAGAATGCCGCTCAGTCGGTGAACACTCCCCTGGTGGTCGCCGTTTCCGACCGGGCAGGACACATTCTCGCCGTATTCCAGACTTCAGGCGCACCGGCCACAGCCACGGGTAACTTTGGCGCTAGTGTAGACAGCAACGAGCTCGCGGTCGCGCTCGCCCGCACAGCGGCCCTCTTCAGCAACGACCAGGCCCCCCTCTCCAGTCGCACCGTGCGTTTCATCAGCGGCATCCACTTCCCACCGGGAGTCGCAAACGCACCCGACGCCGATCTGTACGCGATCGAGAACACGAACCGCGGCTGCCCACTCAATGCCAGTTTTAATCCCGGCGAGTCAATCAGTCCGGCACGTTCCATTGATGGAGCGAACACCGGCCTCGGAATCATCACGGGCAAATTGGACCCAAAGGACAGCGATCCCACCTCCGTCAATCCCGGCGGTGTGCCGCTCTTTAAGAACGGCCATGCGGTCGGAGGGATTGGCATCGCGGGACCTTCGCGAGACATCGCAGAGTTCGCAGCCTTCTCGGGTGCATCGCAGTCTGGCCTTCTTCCCACGGCGGCACAATTGCCTGCTCCGGGTGTGGTCATCATTGGCGGAATCGCTCTGCCCTTCGTAAACCAGACTAGCCTGCCATCCGGCGTAGGCCCGGGAAGCGGCGCGGGGACCTACATCGCTGGACCTTTCGCCGGAAGCAATCCGCCGGAAGGGGATCTTGTTGGACCTGCGAGCGGAACGGGTGGGCTCAGCCAGTCCGACGTTTCGGCAATCATCAGCCAGGCGGTGGCAACTGCGCAGATCACACGCGCCGTGATTCGGCTGCCTTCCGGTTCCGCTACGCGCATGACGATTGCAGTGACCGATCTCGATGGCACCATCCTCGGTCTGCACCGGATGCCCGACTCCACCGTGTTCAGCATTGACGTCGCGGTCGCGAAGGCGCGGAACGTGATTTACTTCAGCGGTCCATCTGCCTCTACCGATTTGCCGGGCGTACCCGGTGGTACCGCTGTCACGAATCGCACGATTGGTTTTGGAGCGCAGCCGCTCTTCCCGCCTGGAATCGACGGCTCGAACCTGGGTCCGTTCTTTAATCTGTTCCTCGCAGATCTGGCTCATCCCTGTACGCAGGGATCTCAACCAGCCTCTGCGAACCAGAACGGAGTGGTGTTCTTCCCGGGGAGTCTGCCCCTGTACAAGAATGGTGTCCTGGTGGGCGGGCTGGGCGTCAGCGGCGATGGCGTTGATCAGGATGATTACGTAACCAACGCCGGCGCTCAAAACTTTGCCGCTCCCGCTGCGATCCGCGCTGACCAGGTCGTGATCGACGATGTCCGTCTTCCGTATCTGAAGTTTCCCCGCAATCCCACCGACTAATCCGCATTCCGGCTTCGCCGAAGATTGCCGGAAGCGCGGGGTGCTCTCGACTGTTGAGGAATGCCTAATCTTCGATTGTTGCGGACATCGATGTTCATCGATACTCATAAGGACGATTACTTTCGACTGCCATCAGGACACGTGCGAGTTGTGAACTAGCGTGCACTTGTGACGGAGCACGATCGCGGGTAAGGTCGACCCAATGCCTGAGTGATGCATTTCAGACGCTCAGCTCCAGATTTGCCGCCGCTTCCCGCGTTAAAGCTTCAATAACTTTGCTCAAAGCTGTGTTTGGCCTGCGGGCCAGACCAAATGTGAACCTGCATCCTTCGTCCCCCTAGGCCTCGCTTCGCGCCAAGCGATGCCGAAGAAAGGAAGCACCAGTGGAGCAACTCAGATACTCTTGTGCATTTCACTCCGCGCGGGCCCTGGCGGTATCTCGAATCCAATCTCACCCTGGAGGTCGGCTCGGGAGAAAATCGCGTCTCTTTTTGTGGTGCGTTGTCCTCATTGCATTCTCTGTTATCGGTTTGTCTCTTCCTGCCCACGCTTTCCCCGGCGGGGTCTCCGGTTACTCCGGGAAGAGCGGTACGACTTGCACCTCGTGCCATAGCTCGGGCACTACGCCGAGCATTACTCTGACCGGTCCCACCAGCGTCACCTCCGGATCGACCAACAGCTACACCCTGACGGTCGGCGGTACCGGGAACGGTGGCCTCGACGTCGCAGCTTCGGCGGGGACTTTCACGGCCGGGACCGGCACGCAAGTTCTGAGTGGCGAGATCACCCAGACCTCTGCCACTTCTACTCACAGCTGGACCTTCAGCTGGACTGCGCCCACGGTCACGGTGACCACGACCGCTACGCTGTACGCGGCGGCTGTCGATGGCTCCGGCGGAGGCACCGGAACACTTCAACAGGCGATAACCGTGACGGCTGCGGCTCCCGCTCCTACGCTGACCGTCAGCCCAGCTACCTTGTCATACAGCTACCAGAGTGGCGGTACCACGCCGTCCGCACAGAACGTCAGTGTAAGCAGCAGTGGATCGGCGCTGAGTTACACCGTGTCCACGTCGGCCACGTGGCTGACGGCAACACCGAGCGGTAGCACCCCGGGCACCGTGGCGGTGTCGGTCAGTCCCTCGGCACTCGCGGCCGGCACTTATACGGGAACCGTGACGATTACAGCTTCGGGCGCCTCGAACAGTCCCAAGACCGTGGCTGTCACCTTGACGGTCACAGCCCCGGCGGTATTGCCGACGTTGAGCACTAGTCCATCGAGCCTTTCTTTCACCTATCAGATCGGTGGCGCGACACCGGCGGCGCAGCCAGTCAGCATCACCAGCAGTGGCAGCGCTGTCAGCTTCACCGCAGCAGGTTCCGCCACATGGCTGGGCGTCACACCCAGCAGCGGCAGCACGGCTAGCAGTGTGAGCGTCTCGGTCAATCCGTCTGGATTGGCCGCTGGAACCTATTCGGGCAACGTGACGATCACCTCGTCCGGCGCATCGAACAGTCCGAAGTCCATTCCTGTAACCTTGACCGTGACGGCCGCTCCATCGGGCAACCCCTCGTTCGCGATCACGCCGGGCAGTCTGTCCTTCACCTATGCTGCCGGCGGTGCGACATCGGGTAGCCAGAACCTGGCGGTTACAAGCACAGGTACCGCACTGAGCTTTACGGCCGCCGCCTCGGGCGGAGCGTGGCTGAGCGTCAGCCCGGCCTCCGGCTCTACGCCGTCGACGGTGAAAGTCAACGTCAACCCAGCCGGGATGGCCGCCGGCTCCTACAGTGGCACCATCACCCTCACCTCAACCGGCGCTTCGAACAGTCCGCAGACCATAACGGTCAAGCTGGCAATCACCAGCAGCACGGGATCGGGACGCCTGCGCGACTGGCCGCCCAGAGCGGTGACCTTTGACTACCAGTCAGGCCAAGCCAGTCCCTCGGCGAAGGACATTCGCGTGACCAGCAGCGGTTCGCCAATGACCTTCACGGCGGCTGCGCACGGTGGCACTTGGCTCTCCGTGACGCCGTCGGGAGGCACCACGCCCGGGAGGCTGAGCATCTCCGCGGATCCCACCGGCCTGGCATCGGGCACCTACACAGCCAACATCCAACTAACGGCTCAAGGCGGCACGGGTCTTAATGTGCCCGTTGTGCTCAAAGTCGTATCGAGCAACGATGGCGGTGGAGAAGGCGGCGATGACGGGAGCAGCGGTGGCGGAGGCAGCAGCGGTAGTGGAGACGACAGCCTCCATGCGTGGCCGTATGCCTACGACCCCGCCGGCTCCAACTCTGTAGCCGCGACCTGGGTCGATGGCACAGGAACCAGCTCCACGACCACGGTCGATTTTCGTCAGCAGGGTCTCCTGCTCTCGAAGACCAGCGCCGCGTCCAGCAAGGCTCAAGCTGGGGTCGAGATCCGGAACGTTGAAGGCATTGGCCTCACCGAACTGGGCTACGACATCCGGAACGGCGGCCAGTGTACGGCCACGAGTCCGCGCTTCGTGGTGGTCACCAGCGACGACGTGGTCCACAAGATCGGGTGCAGTACGGGCTTATCCCAACCCGCTCCTGCGGCAGGATGGAAGCGCCTGCGCTTCGATCCGGCGAACCCGGCTCAAACCTCACCTGCCATCCAAGCCGGAAGCAAGGTCAAGAGCATCTACCTTGTTCTGGACGGTGGACCGGAATCCGGGACCAGCCTAGTCGTCCTGGATAACATCGATATAAACGGTGCGCTAATCGGCAAGCAATAAGCCGAAGCGTACGAAAAAACCTCGGGCCGGTCAGCTACGGTTGCTGTCCGGCCCGGACCATTTTTAGGAAACAATAGCGAGACCCGACAGGACCCGATGTTCCCCAGGCCCCACACGCTGTGACACCTTTCCCCAAAAGTCCGAACACTCGATCCGAAACTACTACCGCCAAGCCAACAAGAACCAATAGCCCTTGCCGCTTTTCCTCCGCCCATGCTGTACTAAAGGAAGGAGTCAGTTGCCTCGCGTTAGGTTCCCATGAGTCTGATTGTTATGAAGTTCGGCGGGACGTCGGTCGGCAGCGCCGAACGGATTCGTCAAGCCGCCACCATCGTCCACCGGCATGCCCAGCGCGGCGAAGAGGTTGTCGTCGTGGTGTCGGCGCTGTCCAAGGTGACCGACCTGATTCTCAGCGTTCTGAACGCCGCTCGGCTCGGCCAGCGTAAGGCAATGGAGGAGGGTCTCCAAGAGCTCAGGACCCGTCATGAACAAGCGTTGCGAGAACTATGTCGTGGCGAGAATCTGAAGATGGTTGGCGCTGAGGTTCAGTCGACTCTGAACCGGCTACACGATTTCTGTTCGGCGCTCCTGTTATTGGGCTCGGCAACGCCTCAGGTCATGGACATGGTGCTACCCCTGGGAGAACAGATCTCAGCACGACTGTTCACAGCCTGCCTGAATGAGTTGGGGGCGAAAAGCGGCTTTATCGATTCCGCCCGCGTTCTGGCGACCGACGACAAGTTTGGGGACGCCAGCCCCGACATGGAAACTACTCGCCGCCAGTGCCAGGAGGTGCTCCGGCCACTCGTGCAGCGGGGCGAGATTCCCGTGGTCATGGGTTACAGTGGGGCGACCCACACCGGACAGGTCACTACTCTGGGACGCGGCGGCTCCGATTATTCCGGCACCATCCTCGGCGCCGCGATGGACGCCGACGAGGTGTGGATCTGGACTGACGTCGACGGCGTGCTTACTGCTGATCCCCGCGTGTGCCCTGACGCAGTCACGCTGCCCGAGATCACTTTCGCGGAGGCCATCGAGCTTTCCTACTACGGCGCCAAGGTGATTCATCGAAAAGCGATCTGGCCAACGATGGAAAGAGGAATTCCAGTCTGGATCAAGAACTCCTTCAAGCCTGAGGTTCCCGGCACCAAGATCACGGCCTCTGTTCCTCCCAGCAATCGGCCAGTGAAGGCCGTGACAGCAGTCACCCAGGCATCCCTGGTCACGTTGACAACAAGGCGCGACATCCATTTCGCCGAGATCTTCGGGCGCCTTTTTCTCCGCATGGGACATGAACACGTCGACGTCTTGTTCTCTACCCAGTCTTCATCCGAAGATTCGCTAGGCCTAGTCCTCAGAGAAGCCGACACGGAGCGAGTGGTCCACGCACTCCAAAGGCTCTTCCGCACTGAGCTCAAACATGGAGTCCTGAATCCGGTCGCCGTGCACCGAGACATTGCCGTGATCGCAGTTCTCGGATCTGGGATGAAGGGCACGTGCGGAATCCTGGGGCGACTGTTTTCCGTTGTGGCACGTAACAATGTCAGCGTAATCGCCGTCGCCCAAGGAGCGAGCGAATTGAACATCTGCTTTGCGGTCACAGCCTCGCGGGTCGACGATGTCGTACGGGCCGTCCATCAGGAATTCCTGGGCCCGGGTAGCTCGAGCACCGCTACACAAACGGACTGACGGAGGCACGCCGGCACTATGAAGCAAGCACGGGCAGGAATCGTTGGCTTCGGTACCGTCGGTCGGGCCACAGCCGATATCATCGCGAAGCACGCCGATCTAATCGCGCAGCGGAGCGGTGTGCGCATCGACGTAGCCGCCGTTTGCCGGCGCTCCGGAGTATCGGCCCAGGAGACTCCGAAAGGAGCGCACGCTTATGCCGACTGGAAGCTGCTGCTGCAGGATCCCAACGTCGACGTAGTTGTAGAAACGATGGGAGGGACCGGCGAGTCGCGCCAACTGGTGCGCGCCGCCCTCGAGAAGGATAAGCCGGTAGTCACCGCCAACAAGAATCTGCTAGCCGAATTCGGTGACGAACTCTTTGCGCTGGCCGCCAACCGCAACTTGCCGATCGGGTTCGAAGCCAGTGTCGCCGGTGGCATTCCCATTCTGCGTGTCATCCATGAATCTACGGCGGGCGATCGTCTGCGCTCCGTGCACGGCATTCTGAACGGTACTGCCAACTACATCCTCACGCAGATGGAAAGCCGAGGCATCGAATTTGATGAGGCGCTGGCGGAAGCACAGCAGTCCGGCTTCGCCGAGGCGGATCCCGCGTTTGACATCGACGGGCAGGATGCGCGCGACAAGCTCTGCATCCTGGCTCGCATGGCCTTCGAAGGACGTTTGAGCGTCGCGCGCATACCCACCTACGGCATCCGCCAGGTGCGGGCCATCGATATCCATTCCGCCAACCGGCTCGATAGCACGATCCGCCTGGTGGGCTCGGCGGAACAGACCGAGTCAGGGTTGGAGCTCTCGGTGCGGCCCTGGCTGGTTAGCCGCC
This sequence comes from Terriglobales bacterium, assembly GCA_035567435.1. Classification (GTDB taxonomy): domain Bacteria; phylum Acidobacteriota; class Terriglobia; order Terriglobales; family Acidobacteriaceae; genus Gp1-AA133. The sequence continues at coordinate 229,955 of DATMPS010000084.1, forward strand.
GTTCGATGCTGGCGAAAGTCGAAGGCGTGAACAATGCCGTGTTCCTCGTTGGGGAGAAGATCGGGACCCAGATGTTCTATGGCCGTGGAGCAGGGGGCGACGCCACCGGAGCGGCGGTGGTATCCGACCTGATTGAAATATCCCGCGACCTGGCCGCCGGCCAATTGAGCGCAAAGAATATCTCTGGCTTCTTGAATGCCCGGGAACTGGAACTCTGTACTGATCCTCGCCCCGTGGCCTGGTATCTGCGACTGACCGTTAAAGACCAGCGCGGAATTGTCGCCCGGGTGGCCGAGGTCATCGCTCATGAAGCGATCAATATCGACTCCCTGGAACAGGAACCCCACCTCCCCAAGGACCGGGTTTCCTTCGTGATCACGGTCGAGCCGGTCTCGGAACCCGTAATTCGCCGGGCCATTGAGACCATAGATGCCTTTGATTTCATGGTGGAACCTGTCTTCCTGCTACGCATCGAGGAATAACGGTCAAGGGTCCGGAAGCCGCATTCCGCCAGAATGTCCTTGACGGAATCCGGCGGAACGGTTACAAAACTTGGGAGAGTCTGGGTAAACATGCTGACGGTCGCGGCCAATCCGACACGAATTAAGCAGGATTTGGTTTCCCTTCCGCTCGAACTTAGCGTAGTCGTACGAGTACTTGTAGGTACCGACTGCAGCGGATGATGTGACCCTCAGCCAAACTTCTGAACGGGCCATCATCCGGCGAGGATGATGGCCCGTTCGCGTTAACGATCAAATTTCACCAAGTTCAGACGTACAGGAAACAGGAAGGCACCATGACAAAGACCGGAGCGGAGATCCTTTGGGAATGCCTGGAACGCGAGCGTGTCACGACTGTGTTCGGCTATCCCGGCGGCGCGATCTTGCCCGCCTATGACGCCCTGAAGCACAGCAAGATTCATCATGTGCTGGTGCGCCACGAACAGGGCGCCACCCATATGGCCGATGGTTATGCCCGCGCCAGCGGTGAAGTTGGAGTTGCCATTGCTACTTCAGGACCTGGTGCGACCAACATGGTGACGGGCATCGCAACCGCCATGCTCGACTCCTCTCCGATCGTCTGCATCACCGGCCAGGTCGGCAGCAAGTTGATCGGCTCCGACGCGTTCCAGGAGACCGACATCACCGGTGTCACCCTGCCCATCACGAAGCACAACTACCTGGTCACTCACGCGAGTGAAGTGGCTCGCACGATCCGCGAAGCATTCTACGTAGCGCGTTCCGGCCGCCCTGGCCCCGTTCTGGTGGACATCACCAAGGACGCGCAGCAGACTTCCTGCGAATTCGATTGGGAGGCGGCCAAGCCGCAGTTGCCGGGCTATCGACCCGACCTCTCGCCGGCGCCTGAAGAATACGAGCAGGCGCTCGAACTCATCCGCAACGCCAAACGCCCGGTTATTTTCGCGGGCCATGGCATCATCATTTCAGGAGCGATGAACGAGGTCCGCGAATTCGCCGAGCGCACCGGGATTCCCGTTGCCCTCACCCTCCTCGGTCTGGGTGCGTTCCCGGCTTCCCATCCCATGAATCTCGGCATGATGGGGATGCACGGAGAAGCTTGGGTCAACCACACGATTCAGGAAGCCGACTTGTTGCTGGCGTTTGGCATGCGCTTCGACGACCGGGTTACGGGCAACCTCAAGACCTATGCCCCAAACGCGAAGAAGATCCACGTGGAAATCGATCCGGCCGAGATCAACAAGAACGTCAAGGTCGACGTCGCCCTGGTTGGCGATCTGCGCGAAGTGCTGCATGAACTGCTGCCGCACGTCAGCTCGGTCGACCGCAGCGAATGGCTGGACTATATCGATCGACTCAAGGGCGATGCCGCTGTCCGTGACATCCAGAACCTGCCCGATAACGGCCACCTCTACGCCGCGCACGTGATCAACGATTTGTGGAGGGAAACGCGCGACGCCGACTCCATCGTGGTCACGGATGTGGGACAGCACCAGATGTGGGAAGCGCAATACTACAAGCACGAGCGTCCGCGGTCTCTGATCACGTCTGGGGGCTTGGGCACCATGGGCTTTGCGCTCCCAGCGGCCATCGGCGCGAAGGTCGCACGCCCGAACTCGGAGGTGTGGGTGGTGGTCGGCGACGGCGGATTCCAGATGACGATGTCGGAACTTGCTACCATCGTCCAGGAAAACCTCAAGGTCAATATCGCCATCATCAACAACGGCTTCCTGGGCATGGTGCGGCAGTGGCAGGAGTTCTTCTACGAACGTAACTATCAGGCCACACCGTTGCTCAATCCCGACTTCGTCAAACTCGGCGAGGCCTACGGGATTCGCAGCATTGCGGTTACTCAGCGTTCCGAAGTTGTACCCGCCGTGCAGGCGGCGCGCCGGCATGACGGCCCGGTGCTGATGAATTTCAAGGTGGAGCAGGAAGATACTGTGTACCCGATGGTCGCCGCCGGAGCATCCCTGCACGAGATGATCCGGCGTCCCAGTCCGATCGTGGAGACGGCGACCGACGAATGAGTCCTCCTATGATGAATACCTTTGTTGTGTACGTGGAGAACAAGCCGGGAGTCTTGACCCGGGTCGCTTCCCTGTTCCGACGTCGCGCTTTCAACATCGACTCGTTGACGGTGGGCCGGACTGAGAAGCCCGAGGTCTCGCGCATGACGATCACTGTCGACGCCGATCGTGACCAGGCCCGGCGCATTGAGGCCAACCTCTACAAGCTGGTCAATGTGCTGCTCGTCGAGAACATCACTCATCAGCCCGCGATCATCCGCGACTTGGCGATGATTAAGGTAGCCGCGACCCATGACGCTCGCTCGCACGTCCTCGAGCTGGCCAGCGTATTCCGCGCCCGCGTCGTCGACGTCGCCCCCGATTCCCTGACGATCGAGATCACGGGAGCAGAGGACAAGATCGACGGGCTGCTGGAAGTGTTGCGCCCTTATGGCGTCCTAGAGATGGTGCGCACCGGCATCGTAGCCATGCGCCGCGGAAGCAAGTCGAGCGCGGTAGTGTCGTCCGGAAACAGCCTGGCGCACATGGCGGCTGACGACGATGTTTCCCAGTCGGTGTAGACCCCTTAGAGGGGCTCACCCACTAGAAAATAAACTTCAGCCCGAGTTGAATCGAGCGCGGTCCTCCCGAACCGACGGCGGGGTTTGCGGCCGCGATGTCGGGTGTGGCACATCCACAGCCAAAGGTTCCCGGCGCCCCCGGATCGTTTTGCCCGTAGCCGTTCTGCCCGCCATAGGGGTTGGCGAAGTTGGGGTGATTCAGAATATTGAAGAACTCCGCCCGGAACTGCGCCCGTAGCCGCTCCCCAAAATGGAAGTTCTTGGCCAGCGAGAAGTCCAGGTTCTTGAAACCCGAATCGGGGAAGATATTCCGACGCATACTGCCGAACGCTCCGGGGTCGGGGGGCGTCATCACCGAACTGCCCTTCTTGTAGCAACCAAAGGCCTGAAGTTGAACCACCTGGGCATGGGCCGTACATGCGGGGTCGTTCATCGCATAGGCTGGATCCGTGGGTCCAAGAGGATCCGAAGCAGGAGGGGTCCCCGCCAGCAGATACGGAATCGAAATCGGACCTGATTTGAAATCGTCCGGGTTTCCAGAGAAGTTCCATCGCTGAGGCGTTGCCTGTGGCGGGCTGACCGGCAGTCCGCCGAGGCCGGCGATATCCGTGGTCAAATCGATCGGCCCCCAATATTGCGGACTCGCCAAGGTCGCGATCGTATTGATCTCCCACCCCTCCAGCATCTGTCCGTAGCCCTTGGTCCCAGGAATTGCGTACGTCAGAGAAAGAGTTAGGCGGTGACGAACGTCGAAATCGCTGTTGCCATATTCCGCCGCTAGGTTGTTCGAGTTCTGTGGCAATCCGTACCCGGCGCCGAAGTCCCAGTTCGCGCCGACGTCGTCAAGAGCATGGGAGTAGGTGTAACCAGCGACCATGGTCAGGCCGTGAAAATTTCGCGAATTTAAGGTCGCCTGGAGACCGTTGTAGTTCGACCGATAGACGTTCCCCATTTGAAAGATGTTGCTCAGGTAAGGAAACTGTTTGTTGTAGGGTCGCGTCGTCTGGTCGCCCAGCGGTGCTTGCTGGTTGATGTCCCGAATTCCGGTCAGTCGCGAGCCGTGGTTGCCTACATACGCCAGGTCGAGCGTGAAATTGGGAGTAAATGCATGCTGCAGGCTGAGCGACCAGTTCCAAACATAAGGCGCTTTAACGTTGCGGTCCACGCCCATGATGGCGCAGGGTTGCGCATTCACGGGATCGCAATTCAGCTTGCTGTTACTGAGGTTGCCATAAATCGGGCCATTGTCCCACGGCGAAGTGGGATCGGGGAAAATCGTCAGATTGCCGGTTGTGATCGTTCCCCCTGCTGTATCGCCTGCGGCGTCAATGACAGCTCCGGTTGGAACGCTCGGCAGGCCGAAACTGTTGTCAAAAGCCAAGAAGGACTGCCAGTTTACAGTCTCGTACATCAGGCCGCCACCGCCCCGGACCACCGTGTTGCCTTTGCCATTCATATCCCAAGCAAATCCAAAACGCGGCGCGAAATCTTTTCGGTCAGGATTGTAAATGCTGCCAATTTGCTTACCCGCCTGCACCATTCCCAGGGTTGGATCGAAGTTGCCGAGTAGATTGTGCGCCTCAGAAACTACTGTGTTGACTTCGTAACGCACTCCCAGGTTCACCGTCAGCGTCCGGGTTACCCGATAATCGTCTTGCACGAATCCCGAATACGCCCAGTTATGCGATTGCCGTCTCGGATCGCCCGTGAGGACGGATATTTTAAAAGGGGTCCCGGCGAAGAAATCTTCCAGTGGGGTTGTATTCAGGAACGTCTGGTGTGTGGGGTCGGTCGGGTCGAGCGTGTTGGCCCCCAGGAACGTGATGCTGCCCCGGGCATTGCCAAACGCGCCGCCGCTGACATAGTTCCGATGGATCGAGGCGCCGAACTTGATCGCATGTTTGCCGGCGGTATACGACAGGTGATCGATGAACTGAGTGATCGAGTCGGGTCCCTGGAACTTCGGCCACTTGAAACCACCTAGCCCCGGGAAAAAATACCCTGCGAACCCGATACGCGGCAGTCCCCCTGTATACGGGCCCGAAACCCCAGTGTTCAGGCCATACGTTGAAGCGGGCACGTTGAGATCCCCGGGCAGGGTAGGTTGGTACAGGCGGTTGTAACCAAAGCGTGCTTCGTTTACCAGTCGGTTGGTCGGCGTCCAAACCCAACTTCCACCAACCACCTGTGCCCGCGTATGAATCTTCGACCGCCAAGCATCCTGGAGCTCCGGGAAATCCTCAACTGTGCCGGAGTTATTACCAAAAAAATACATCCCGCTGATCGTGTTCCGCTCGTTCAGGTGATAGTCAACCTTGCCCACGACATTATCGACCGTGACCTGATTGGGGAACCCGTTCACGATGTTGATGGTCGGGTTGTTGTTGGTCGGGAAACCCTTGCCGTTGCAGGAAACCGGCGGCCCCAGAGTGCAACCTGCGACCTGCAAGCTCGCCGGGCTTATCGTCAGACCTTCGGCCTCTAGGTCAGCAATCGCGTCCGGAATGCTGCCTCCGCAGTCACCCGAAGCGAGTAGAAGACAGTTCCCAGCGGTCGGCATGCTCACCATGGACGGGCTAGTGACGCCCCCGAACTGGTTTCCCACGTCGTAGCGTTGCCCCTCATACGCGGCAAAGAAGAACGCTTTGTCCTTAATAAGGCGCCCGCCGAAGGAACCCCCAAACTGCTCGAGCGACCTTCCGTTCTTTGGACTCGGGGTTTGAGTGTACGCACAGGGCTCCGCGGCACAGTTGAAGTAATTTCGAGCATCCATTCGCCCGTCGCGGCCAAAAGCAAACGCTGTTCCGTGAATTGAATTGGTGCCCGACTTCAGGCCAACGTTTACGACGGCGCCCGGCTTCCATCCGTATTCCGCCGGCGGGTGTTCCTGCAAATTAAACTCTTGGATAGCGTCGATGGGGAGGATTGTGGCCGAATCCCCGGCGATGCCGGCGCCGTTAATGATTCCCTGCCCCGAGTACGGCTCGCTGTTTAGCAGCCCTTCGATTATGTAGGCATTATCCTCAGCCCGTAGTCCGTTGGTGCTAGTGGTAGAGAAACCGCCTCCCGGGTAGCGGACAACCCCTGGACGCAGCTGCAGCAAGTTCTCGTAGTTGCGGCCACTGAGCGGCAGGTCATTGATTTCGTTGTTGCTGAGGGTTCCTCCTAACGTCGCTGAGGTCGTGTCGAGAAGGGGAATCTCCTCCGAGACCACCACCGTTTCCTTGACCTCACCCGGTTGGAGCTGGAAGTCCACCACAATATCCCTCGCCACCTCCAGCACGATATTGATTCTCTCGACGCTCCTGAACCCCTTGGCCTCGGCCCGCACTTTGTAGCTGCCCGGAAGCAGTTCCGGGGCGACGTAGGCGCCGGCCTGATCGCTCCTCAAGCTCCGCGAAACCCCGCGTTCCAGATCCGTGACAATCACCGATGCCCCATCCAGTGCGGCGCCCGTGGAGTCGGTAACACTCCCGAGTATCCGGCCTGTGTTCGTTTGCGCCAGAAGAGGATGACAAGCTAGAAACACTGCTGCCGCAGAAACTACGATCCAAGCGGATTTTCCTAGAGGACGCATGAGTCTCCCTCAAGAGCATGATGTGCGATTATCGACGGAATGTGCGGACAAAGCTAGGCTGAACCCCGGAGCCTGTCAAGTCTTCAATTCGACCCCTGCCCATCTGGTCTGGCAGCTATACCACTGGTTCTAGCGGGGAGTCAACCACAGTTTGCAAGTCGAGGTGCAAGACTTTGTTCCGATGCAGGGTATCGATAGTCCTTTGGGACGCGGATGAGCACGCCCAGGGAACGCTGGAAAGTCGGCCTCCCGTTGGCAGCTCGAAGGATGAGATTAGTGTCGTTGGGCGGAAACCCGGACGCCAACCGCTCACATATCAAAAAATACCGTCTCGCCATCGCCGCAAAGTCGAATCTCAAAGCGCCACCCCCCAAGGTGAGAGTTCTCCCGTTGGGCCATCAGCGTTTCTCGGCGGGGTTCAGGAACGAGGGCTAGGATGGGATCCTCTACATTGGCCTTGTCACCGGCGAAGTAGATTCGAGTGACCAAATGCTTGAGCAACCCGCGGGCAAAGATCGAGACATTCAGATGCGGTGCCTGCACCGTGTTACCCCGACCGGGCACCCGCCCAGGTTTGACGCTCTCAAACACGCAGCATCCCTGATCGTCCAGGGCGAGCCGGCCAAAGCCACGCCAAGTGGGATCACAGTCCGCGGGCGGGAGGTCATCGGGGTGGCGGTACCTGCCTTGAGCGTCGGCTTGCCACACTTCGATGGCCGCATCGGCCACCGGTAGACCATCGCCATCACGGACACTCAAGGTAATCCGCAGCCGCTCGCCCTTAGTGCTCTCCCCTGCAACCCGGCCCACCGACCCCTTGTCTGTGAGGCCCAAATGCAGGAAGGGCCCAGCGGTTTGTGAGGCGGTTGGAACCAGCTTCATGTCAGGACTCAAAAGGCGTTGCCTCACGACCACGGAGGACAATGTCGAAGCGATATCCCAAGGCCCATTCGGGCCGCGTGCTGCCCAGGTCGAAATGGGCAATGAGACGTTCCCTGGCTTTTTGGTCCGGGATCGACTGCGAGACCGGATCGATCGGAATGAGCGGATCCCCCGGAAAATACATTTGAGTTACCAGCCGGGTGGCGAATGCATATCCGAATAGTGAGAAATGAATATGGGCGGGACGCCAGGCGTTCTCGTGGTTACGCCAGGGATACGCACCTGGCTTGATCGTGACAAACCGATACCATCCGTCGGAGTTCGTCAGCGTCCTGCCAGCACCGGTGAAGTTTGGGTCGAGAGCAGCTGCGTGGTTGTCGTTGTGATGAGCGTACCTCCCGGCCGCGTTCGCCTGCCAGATTTCGACCAGACTGTTGGGAACGGGATGGCCGTCCTCGTCGAGGACTTGTCCGCTCACGATGATGCGCTCACCCACCGGCTCGCCGGGATGTTGCCGGGTCAGATCATTGTCCAGCTCATCGACATCCTCGTGGCCGTAAACCGGCCCGGTGATTTCCGACAACGTGTGTGGCAATACGATCAGCGGACTGGTCGGGGCGCGCCGCGTCGTAGAGCGGTACGGCGGATAAAAGTAGGGAGGCTGGGTACTTGCATCCGGCCGCCGATATCCTCTGATGTTCATCGACCCTTCCCCGTCGCTGATACCGCCCTGAGCAGCGGGATCTTCTCGACGTCTGGAGGCTGCGGCACCGATTGCAGGAACGCATACATATCCGCCAACTCTGCTTCGGCAGTGATCTTGCGCGTGTAGGGCGGCATCTGGCCAGTAGGTCGGCGAATGTATGTCAAGAACCCCGAGAACGAACCCGGACTGGGAGCGATGCGCGGGCCGGAGAGTGGGGATCCCTGCCCCTGTCCCCCATGACATTCGTAGCAACCGTATTTGTCGTACAGCCGCTTGCCGTTCTGCGGGTTGCCGTGCGGAAGAGTGTCTGCCTTCGGGATCGAGTCTGGATCTTGTGCCGCCGGCGGCAACGGTGCCATCGTCAACCATGCCCCCAGCATTCCGCATGCCAGCAAGCACTTCAGAACTGGTCGGGCAAAACGACTACCTGCTCTCGAGGCATGCTGCCGGAATCGACCGGAAGAAAGCGCCATGTAGGGTCCTTCTCAACTTCCTATCGAGGTTGTGTCACGACGTCGACAAGCGCTGGTTCCCCGCGCTCAACAGCCGCGATCGCGCGGCCGATCGCCGGTCCCAGATCCTTGGGGTCCGTGATCGGGCCTTCCGCGTACAGGCCCATGCTCTGCGCCAGTTTCGAAAAGTCGATGTTCGGGTGATCAATGGTGGTTCCGACGTGCGCGCGCTCCACGCCCCGGTTGTGCCGGTTTCCCATGCGCTGAAGATGCATAACTTCCTGATGATACGCCCGGTTGTTATGCATGATATTCAGAAGCGGAATCTGATGATGTGCGGCTGTCCACAAAACTCCGGGCGCGTACATCAAGTCCCCATCGCACTGAATGTTCACCGACAACCGGCCATGCCTCCGGTTGGCCAGCGCGGCACCCACCGCCGCGGGCGCGCCGTAACCGACCCCGTATCCCCCAGCACCTCCAATGAACTGGTAATGCTTGTCGAAAGCCCACAACCGCAGGGGCCAGTTGCTCATCCCGGGGGCGACGTCCGAAACCAGCGACCAGTCTTTGTCCTTGATCTGGCCCCACAACTCGGCCGAGAGCCTGGCAGTGCTGATGGGACTCGCATCCCAAGCATACGTTGCTTCGACGCGCGCCTGCTCTACGAGAACCTGCTGGGCCTCAGCGAGTTTCTTTCGTCGATCCTCGAAGACGCGTTTCCGATCGGACGTCAGCAGGGGCTTGATCGCCTCGATCAGGGAAGGCAGCGTTGCTTCAGCATCGGCAGCAATCGCCAGATCGACTTCCGGAAAACGCTGAGAGTCCTGATAGTTGCCCTTCATGTAAAGATCAGTCGCCGTAATGCTGATCAGTTTGGTGGTGCGATCGATGATCGACTGCGAACTGCGGTGCAGTTGGTCGCGATAGGAATGAACCACCCCCCAGAAGTCGGTGAGTTCGAGTCCGAGGATCACGTCCGCATTCGCGATCAGTTCTCGGCCGCGACCGGAATGATTCAGGTCGTGGCGCGTCGGAAAATTCATGCGCCCGGCCTGGTCGACCACTGGAGCCTGCAGCGTCTCCGCGAGGGCTACCAGGAGCGTCAAACCCGCCGGCGTGCGCGCGGTTCGGTCGACCACGATAACCGGGTTTTCGGCGCCGACCAGCAGTTTGCCAGCTTCGGCGACTGCCCCCGAATCTCCCTGGGGCGGCCTGGCCAGAGTCAGTTTGGGAACGCGCAACCCCGCATTCTCGGCCAGCGGATGTTCCTGGAGTTCGCTATCCACCACCAACAGAACCGGCATCATCGGCGGAGTCATGGCGATCTTGTAGGCACGCACCGCTGACTCTGCGAAATGTGGCAACGAGGCGGGCAGGTCGTCCCACTTCGTGTAGTCACGAACCATGGCGGCCGCATCCTGCACACTATGGTCCCATTCGACGCCTGGCCGACGCATGGTGGCGTCGATCGTGTTACCGAGGACGACGTAAAGGGGAACGCGATCGCAATATGCATTGAAAATGGCCATCGCCGCATGCTGCAGGCCGACGGTGCTGTGAGCAAACACCGCCATCGGTTTGCCTTCAATCTTGGCGTAGCCGTGGGCGATTCCCACCGCTGATTCTTCGTGACAGCACGTAATGAGCTCCGGAGCGCGATTTCCTCCGTAGTTGATCACCGACTCATGCAGGCAACGAAAACTCGATCCCGGATTGGCAGCGACATACTCGAGGCCCAGCGACTTGAGGACGTCGACCATGAAATCAGACCCGGGGCGATCGGTAGTTAGAACTTCAGCCTCTGACGGTTCCTCCACTTCGTCGGCACGCGACATCATCGGCGGTACAGCCGTGGCTGGCGGCGCCGGCAGCGCGTCGCCTGTTTTGCTCGCAACTAACGTCGCGACTCCCCCCACCGCGCCTTTTAGGAAGTTGCGCCGGCCCAGCACCGTTTCCTCGGATTCTGCCATGTCTCCCCGATCACTCCCCAGCTAGCTGGCTTGCTTGCGCACCCATCCGTACGACAAGTTGCTCCGCTCCGGGCCGGCGTTGAGGTAGGCGGTCTTCTGCTCTGACACCGAGTCACTGCGCCACTCCGCCTTCGCACCCAACTCCAAACCAAACAGTCGCGCGCTGTTTAGCCCAAAAATAGCTCGCTTGGTGGCGCCATCCGCCGCCCCCAGAGGGGTGTGTCCGTATTGCTTCTGAATGTCTTCGGGAATCTCCAACCGGCGCAGGGCTTCGATCTGCCACTGGGGAGAACCAAACCAAACTGAATCGGTTCCCCAGACAATGTGATCGGCTCCAAGACCTTTGACCAACATGCCCACCATCCCGGCGGCCAGCCGCGGAAAGGAGATGCAGCAACTGGCGAAGGTTGCTCCTACGTCTGCGTACACGTTGGTGACTCCATATTTCTGCGGGATCTCCACCAGGTCGGAAACCCAATCAATGCGCCCCGTCTTTTCGAATTGGGCGGCCCCCACGTCGGACGCGCCCTCCAACGGCGGACCACCCGCGTAACGATAACCCGCGTGGTAAATGAAAAAATTCAATTGCGGCCAGTCCTTCGCCGCTTTGCCAACATCGTCCACCTTGGCATATTGCTTCAAATTGGGTACCTCGTGCTCCATGCCCGGCGGATAGAGTCCCTTATGCACCGCGACGTTGCGAATGCCGGACTTCACAAATTTCTCATACGCCGGGTAGACCAGCTTCTCGTCGTCCATCCGCCATGGATATTTGCTGATCATTGGGTTGGTGTTGTCGCCAATGGTGTAGCCCTTCCAGCCTTCAGGCTTCAATTCGATCGCACGATCGATGTCTTCCAGCCAGCCCTGCTGTCCAGGCGCGAACACGGCATGGGTGAGCAGGCGTCGCGAACCGGCGAACTCGTTCAATTTTCGGCGTGCATCCGCTTTCATCTCATTCGTAAGGAACCAGTCGGTCGGAACATCGGAAGGAGCGCCGCTCAACAGCGCAACTTTCGTGTCGCTGTCGAGGAACATCTCTTTCACGTAGTTTCCAAATTTCAGGTGCTCTAGTGTCTGCGGCTCTCTCATCAGATCGGGATTGAAGCCGGCGCGCCCGGTCCATTCTCGAACTTTGACAAACAAGGTCAAGCGCGTGTCGTCGCGCAGGAAGTGGGTGTGAATGTCACAAACAAACTCGTCGGCGTATTTCCTGGCTCGGTCAGCCGCCAGTTCCGGCGTAGCCGCCTCCAATGGATCGACATCGAATACCTTCCCGTAGACCTTGTTCATGGCCAGGAATGCGGTTGCCATTCCGGCGGCGGTCTTCAGGAATTGTCTGCGCTCCATACCAAGCTTCCGGCCCATGCTGTCCGCAGAGTCCTTGATCAGCACTTCGACTTCCTTCTGCTCCTTGCTTTGATGACCCGGGAAGAATTCTCCGTTCGAGATCGGCTGAGTCGGAACTGGTGACTCGAAAGCATGGGTTTCGGCGGGATCCAGCTTTTTCAGTTCATCATCCGACAGAAACTCGCTCACTGCTTTTCTCCCTTGGTTAGGTTCAAGCGGAAACGGTTCGCTTCGCGCTGGCGCGAAGCGCGGCGTCGTAGAACACATCGTCGGAGTTCTGCACGCAGGGCAAATCGACGATCGCGCGACCCGAGTTCGTATCGACCACTACAAGTCTTGCTGGGGCACGACTCACCACGAAAAGTCTGTGCTCGGCCTGGTCCAGCGCCATGGGGAAATTACCATCCGAGGTCAATGGCCAGCGAGCAATCCTTCCCGGGTTGCGATCGATGACGGCGATTTCTTTCAGATCAGCAACGTTGACATAGATGTGGAGCCCCGATTTCTCCAGCTGGAACGCCTCTGGGTGCGCCCCAAATTTGAATTCCTGGGTGAGCCGTTGGTTGGTGTTCACGTCCACTATGGCGATCGCCCCCGCTTCCTCATCCCCGTAGCCCCGCCGCTCAGCCGCGTCATAGCGAAGGTTGTCGACGTGATCCCCATACTCGAGGGCCGCAATCGGATCGATTGAAGTGCCGTCATACATGTAGAGCTTTCCCTCATCGCTACTCACGAAAAGCTTATTGGTCTCGGGTGAGTAAACCACCCCCTGCGGCCTCGGGATTCCGGTGATGGTTCGCGCTCGCGTTCCCGCTGCCAGGTCAAGCACCTCTTCCCTATCGTTGCCGAGCACGGGAATGAACCAGCGGCCCTTCGGATCCAGGCCCAGATGATCGATACGTCCCTGCACATGAGGCAGGGGAATCGCTCCGGTCAAGACCAGCGGCGCGGTGGAGGGCTGCGCGAATCCCCGCGCCGCCAACCCGAGCATGACCCAAAGAGCCGAACGATATTTCGTCATCGTTTTGGAACTCGACTCATCCGTCTAGGTCGCCTTCTCAGCCGAGCATGTGCACGAATGTACGAGCATGCTCTTGCAGGATCGGCAAGAGGCGTTCGATCATCTCGCCTGCGGAAACGCGCGCGGCGTGGACGCCGATGTTGATCGCCGCAAGCACGCGGTTCTGGCGGTTTCGTACCGGCACCGCGATCGAGCGCAGTCCAAGTTCGAGTTCCTCGTCCGCCAGCGCGAATCCCTGAATCTGCACTCGGCGGATCATTTCGTAGAGCAACCCCTTATCGGTCACCGTCTTCGGCGTCAACGCTCGGAGTTCAACCCGATCCAGGTAGGCGGTTAACTCACCCTCCGGCAAGGCGGCCAACAGTACCCGTCCCATGGAAGTACAGTAGGCGGGCAGCCGGCTACCCACCGAGAGTCCCACCGACATCACGCGCTTCGCAGACGATCGAGCAAGATACACGATCTGGCCTTCGTCGAGCACGCTGAGCGAGCTGGACTCGTGAACGGCCTCCGTCACTTGTTCGAGAATCGGCTGGGCAATCGTTGTCAGCGAGGTTGAGGTAAGGTAGGAAAATCCCAGCTTCAGAACCCGGGTTCTCAGACGGTACACCCGCCCTGTGTACTCGGCGTAGCCAAGTTGCTCCAATGTAATGAGCAAACGCCGAACAGCGGCACGCGAAAGTCCCGTCTTACGAGAGATTTCGGCAACCGATTGACCCTCGGTGTGACCTTCAAAGGTCTCAATCACCTCAAGACCTCGCGCCAAGGACAGCACGAAGTTGGGGTCTGCCGGTTGCGCCCCAGGCTTCACATTCTCAGCCTCGAGGGGGCGCTGCATGTTCTGTGCCACGGAATTTTCAGGAACATGCATTTCGGAGACCAAGGGAAATTTCTCCACCGAATCGAGCGCGGCGATATTCGCACACTTGTATCAGAATGCGCAACTCTTGAAACTTGACACTTGGCCCGCTTGGACTATATCTTGGCCGCACAAATCAGCGATTATCGCACAACTCCAGTGATCCGCTGGGGGCTTGTCGAGTCGTCGACTGAGGTGGACTCGAAAGCAGGAGAGCGTCTTCAGCGTAGATGCTAGGGAAAATGCCACTCGGACGCGCTGCGGTTGCTAGGTATTCTCCGCCCCTGAAGAAAGAAAATCCGCGTACACTCAACCGCCTTGGAGAAGGCTGCCATGACCGTCATGCTCGAGGAGAAGGCAAGGAATGTCTAAGCTTCGACTGTCCCTTGCGTGCTGGAACTATGACCGGACGCGGGCTCTTCTGGAAGGTCGAATCCCGGTGGACGGAATAGAACTCACCTACCTGAACCTGCCGGTGGAAGAGACATTCTTTCGGATGCTGCGGCACCACGAGTTCGACGTTGCCGAGATGTCGCTCTCCTCTTACGTGATGTCACGCTTTGCTGATCCACCACCGTTCATAGCAATCCCAGTCTTCCCTTCTCGGTTCTTCCGCCACTCCTGTATCTACGTGAACCGGAACAGCGGAATCCGTGAACCGAAGGACTTGGTCGGGAAGCGAGTTGGGACCCCGGAATTCCAAATGACCGCCG
>DATMPS010000085.1:0-2422 GCA_035567435.1 Terriglobales bacterium
GGCCGCTATGAAGTCAGTTCGGTGCCGGTCCACAAGGACTACTTGCTGGCGGCCGAAGCCATCCTGCGTGATGCCGGACTCGAGGGCCAGATGGAAATCAAGCCGGGCGGGGTCGCAGTGCACTGGCGGGGTCTGGACACGGCCAAAGCAGAGAAAATAGCCCGGGATGTTTCCCGGCTCTGGAAGCCTCTGCTTGAACGGGCGCCGTTAAGGTTGCTCGAATTTGATGGGGGTCTCGAAATTAGGGTTGCCGGCCCAGGCAAAGGGGACGCGGTTCGCGCCATCCTAAGAGAAGCAGGGCCTGGGGCAGCGGTCGCCTATCTGGGCGACGACCAGACCGATGAAGACGCATTTCACGCGCTTAAGGGCAACGGACTGACGGCGCTGGTTCGCCCTCAGTCACGGCCGACCGCAGCCGATATCTGGCTGCAACCACCTCGCGAACTGCTCCAGTTTTTCGAGGAGTGGCTTCGTGCCTCAGGAGGCGAAAAATGAACGAAATCAAGGGACGCGTGATCAATGTTTCAAACCGTCTGCCCGTTCTCATCCGGAAACATGCGGGCGGCGCCCGGCTGGAGCGAAGTTCCGGAGGACTGGCCACGGCCCTCGAAGCGGGTTGGCGCGATCAGCCCGGAGTTTGGATCGGCTGGGCCGGTACCGGTCCGGACGAGTCGATTGAACCGTTGCTGGTCCGGGCCGCGCGTCGCCGTTCGTACACTCTCAGGTCGGTGGCTTTAACTGACGAGGATATCGCAAAGTTCTATTCCGGCTTCGCCAATGAAATCATCTGGCCTCTGTTTCACGACATGCCTTCGCGTTGCAATTTCGATCCCGAGTATTGGGCAACCTATCAGCAGGTAAATCGCAAATTTGCGAATGTGGTCGCGGAAACCGCCCGGGAAGACGACTTTGTCTGGATCCATGACTACCACCTCATGCTGACAGCAGCATTTCTGCGGGAAGCGGGAGTGCGCGCCCGTATGGGATTTTTCCTGCACATTCCGTTTCCGTCACCGGATATCTTTGAAAAGCTTCCGTGGAAGAAGCCCATTCTGAAGTCGCTGCTGGAATTCGACGTGATCGGGTTCCAGGGCGAGCGCGATCGCGCAAATTTCGTCAGCTGTCTGGAACGCCTGTTCCCTGAAGCCGAGGTCGACCGCGGCGGATCGCATCTGCTGGTGGGTCTGGAAGGACGGCGGTCGGTGGTCGGCACGTTTCCGATCGGCATCGATTTTGAAGCGTTTGAGCACGACGCACAGCGTCCGGAGATCGCAGCCCACGCGGCGGAAATCAGAAAACGGGTGTCTGACGATGTATTGGTCCTGGGCGTGGACCGGCTGGATTACACCAAGGGAATTCCTGAGCGGCTCAAGTCATTCCGGCTCCTGCTGCGCCGGTTCCCTGAAATGCGCGGTCACATCACGCTGGTGCAGGTAGTTGTTCCCAGTCGCGAGGAGATTCCCAACTACAAGCATCTGCGCCGGGAAGTAGAACTGCTGGTCAGCCAGATCAACGGTGAGTTTACTGAACCAGGATGGGTGCCCGTGCACTATATTCACCGCAACCTGGGCCGGGAAGAGCTTCTTGCCTACTATCGTGCCGCCGACATCGGCCTGGTTACTCCGCTCAAGGATGGCATGAATCTGGTCGCCAAAGAGTTCTGTGCGGCGCAGATTGACGAGCGTGGCGTCCTGATTGTGAGTGAGTTCGCGGGCGCGGGTCCAGAATTGCGCAGCGGGGCCATCATCGTCAACCCCAACGATTTTGCCGAAGTGTCCCAGGCCCTCTACGACGCCGCCCACATGACGGCCGAAGACAAACGCAGCCGCATGCGACTACTGCGCCAGATCGTGAAAGATCATAACGTGCACCGCTGGATTCGTTCCTTTCTTCAGGCTCTTCCCCCGTCCGACCAGGCAAAAGGTGGTGCGGGCGGTGATCGCTGGTCGGAGAACGCCGTGTCGGCGGTCGGGTCACATCCCGGATTGGCAGTGCGCGTCGACCACAAAATGCCCGGTGTGGCCTTGATAGCCTCATCCCTCTCGCCACGCAGTCGCCCGCGATACACGATGGGGAAAGATGCCAAGCTTCGTGTGGTGGGCACTGCCGCGGGCGAGGACTAGTCTCTTCAGATTGTTATCCTGAACGGAGTCGAGGGGACCCCTATAGTGTTACGAGCGCTGTTTTTCTGTCCGCATGCACACCGAAAATCCTACGATGACCGAGGTACGATTTGCCAGTAGGGGTCCTTCGACTGCGTGTTTGCTTCGAAGCGAAGCAACCCTCCGCTCCTAATGAACAACTGCGATGGGGCGTGCGGCTGCCCTTATGCAGTCTGCGGTAAGGGAGTCAATTGGTATCCCAACTGGGCGGCCTTACGCCGGAGGCTGCTTTCCAGATGCTTGCGCTGGCGTTGCTCTTC
>DATMPS010000086.1:0-3536 GCA_035567435.1 Terriglobales bacterium
GCCCGGACCCCACGCGTCCAGCACAGTCACGCGCGCACCCCGGCGCAGTAGATAGAGGGCTGTCCATCCACCGAACGCACCTGCCCCGATCACCGCAATATGAGTCTTCGCGTTCACCCGGCTTGTGGCTCCTCGGTTGTCCGCCCGTTTGAGCATATTCGCGGAAATGAGTTTCAGGAAAGGGAACCGGCCGGAAAGAGTACTCGCCCCGCCAACGGCAGCGAAGATCTTTAACAACCACCTGCGGGAGATTGAAGCCATAGTCTCGATGTGATCCTCTTCTTCTGGTAGACGTTTTGCCAGTGACGGGCGGTGACGCCCGTCCTCCATTAACCACGTCCAACCCGAGACATTAGCATTCTTGACCCTGGAGTGCTAAAGCTTGACAGTCGCAGCGGCCGTTCCTAGAATCAAGACTGGGGTATTGTTGGTTTCCTAATCTAAGCTTTTGGATTATAAGTACTTAATATGCCATCTGGATCACCCATTGGGGACCGGGAACGCGAAATTCTGACCGCCATCGTGGAGACCTTTATTGCCACCGGAGACCCGGTGGGGTCGCGTACCTTGGCAAGGTCGAACCGGGAAGGGCTGAGCCCGGCCACTATCCGCAACGTGATGGCGGATCTGGCTGATGCTGGCTACCTCGAGCAGCCCCACACTTCCGCCGGGCGTGTGCCCAGTTCCGAGGCGTATCGCTATTATGTAGAACAACTTACGGGCAAGGCCAGCCTTTCGCAGGAAGATCAAGGCATTATTAAGGACTCGCTGCACGGGGTTTCCGACGTGCAGGAGTTCATGGAGCGCACTTCGCATGTGCTCTCCTTAATTTCGCACAATGTTGGCATTACGGTCGCCGTCGGTGGGCCCAAGAATGCGCTTGAGCATGTGTACTTTTCCCGGCTGGGGGATCAGAAAGTTTTGGCTGTTCTGGTGACGCGATCGGGCCTGGTTCGCGACCGGGTCCTGCGCCTCGATCTTCCGCAAGAGGATCTGGACGCGGCTGCGCGTTTCATCAACGAAAATTTTCGCGGCTGGACCATGGAAGCGATGCGCGCGGAACTGGCGCGCCGCCTGGAGCAGGAGCGCAGCGAATACGATCGGCTGATGAAGTCGGTCGAGCAGCTCTACCGGCAGGGGGCCCTGACAGCGGATGAGACCGCGCAAGTCGTTTTCGTCGAAGGAGCATCCAATCTGGTAACCGGCGAGCAGGATCGTCAACGCCTGCAAGAGCTGCTGCAGACCCTGGAAGAAAAGCAAAAGATTGTCGAATTGCTCGGAGCCTATCTCGACGCCAAGCAGGAAGCCGTCAGAGTCGTAATTGGGCTGGACGAAGCTTTGCCGTCGATGCGGAATTTTGTGCTTATCGGCGCTCCGGCTCGAGTGGGTGACGATGTGATGGGATCGTTCGCGGTCATCGGACCGACGCGTATCGATTACCAGCACACTATGACGGCGGTGTCATACATCGCGCGTCTTTTTGACAAGATACTGAACGAATCTGAGTGAACTTTGATATGGCAAGAGGAAACGGAAAATCGGAAGTCGATCCGGCGGAGCTGGACCCAGAGCACGAGTTGCCGTCCGCGGAAGAAACCTCTGAGGGCGCGAACCCGATTGGGCAAGCCACGGACCTGGACAAGCTGAAAACCGAGCGGGATACGCTGCTCGATCGTCTGGCTCGCCTTCAAGCCGAGTTCGAGAATGCGCGGAAACGCACTGCGCGCGAGCAGCAGGAGTTCCGCGAGTATGCTGTTGCCGACGCGCTGAAAGCGTTGCTGCCGACGCTGGACAGTTTCGAGCGCGCCTTGCAGACCAGCGCCTCGGACAAGTCAGAATTTCGCGGCGGAGTCGAACTCATCTACAAGCAACTGCAGGATGCACTGGTCAAACTGGGACTGCGCCCCATTCCGGCAAAGGGTGAACCTTTTGATCCTCACCTCCACCAGGCCATCGAAATGGTGGACACTCAAGAAACCGAGGATCATCATGTACTCGAAGAGTTGCAGCGCGGCTACAAGTTGAAAGACCGCCTGCTCCGTCCTTCCATGGTGCGGGTCGCACGCAACCCTAAACACTAAACCCAGCGCGAGACCTGAAAGGATTTGGGAAAGGCCATTCTGACCAGCAACGGAAAACGCGACTACTATGAGGTGCTGGGAGTAACCCGCGCCGCCACCGATCAGGAGCTCAAGAGCGCCTACCGCAAACTGGCGCTGCAATTCCATCCCGACCGAAATCCCAACAATCCCGACGCGGAAGAAAAATTCAAAGAGTGCAGCGAAGCCTACGCGGTGCTGACGGATGTTGAAAAGCGCAGCGTCTACGACCGCTTTGGTCACGCCGGGCTAGGCGGAAGCGCCGGGGCAGGCTTCGACCCAACCGACCTGGGCGATATTTTCGGCGACTTCTTCGGTCTGGGAGAGATTTTTGGCGGAGGCACACGCCGGCGCAGCCGTACTCAGCGCGGCGCCGACCTGCGCGAAGATATCAACATGGAGTTCGAGGACGCGGTCTTCGGTACCGATGCCAAGGTCACGGTGCGGCGCCACGAAACCTGCGAGGAGTGCAGAGGATCAGGTGCGGCCCCGGGTAAGGCGCCAATCACCTGCCGTTCATGCAACGGCCGCGGCCAGGTTCGCTACCAGCAGGGTTTCTTCAGCATTGCCCGTGCCTGCCCCACTTGCCAGGGTACGGGTAATGTGGTCACCGATCCCTGTGCCAAATGCAAAGGCGAAGGCCGGGTGCTGCGTCAGCGGACGGTAGACGCTAAAGTTCCCGCCGGCGTGGAAGACGGAACCCGCATTCGTTTCACGGGATACGGAGAAGGCGGCCTCCACGGCGGCCCGCCGGGCGACCTGTACGTGGTTCTGCACGTGAAGGAGCATCCCTTCTTCGAGCGGGAGGGCAACGATCTGCACTGCTTCATCCCGGTCTCGTTTGCGCAGGCGGCTCTCGGTGCCGAAATCAGCGTTCCCACGCTGGAAGGCGAGCATGTTCTGAAAATGCCCGAGGGGACGCAGTCAGGCACGACGTTGCGCATCCGCGGCAAAGGTGTGCCCGTGCTCAACGGGCACGGCAAAGGCGATCTGTTCGTCGAAGTGCGGGTGCAAACCCCCGGCAAGCTGAACAAGCGCCAACGCGAGCTACTGCTGGAACTCGAAGCCACGATCAAGGTGGAAAACCGTCCCCAGCGTCGCACTCTGCTAGGCAAGGTCAAGGACATCTTCGGATAGGAGTGTCATCCTGAGCGGAGTAGCGGCTTCGCTTCGCTAAGCCGCTACGCAGTCGACGGACCCCTAAAAGCGGCACAGCCACGTGGGGACAGCCGCCCCCGGCCGTCCGGCGGAGCAAGGCTCCGCTTTTTGTGATACTGGCAAAAGCTGTCGAGCCAGCTCGACCATGCAGCCGAGGGCGACTGTCCCAGGTGGTTCGTGGTATTCGGAGCGCGCTGCACAGGCCGCAGCTTCCGACCGTCGAAATCCCTTACACTCTAACCATCGATAAGCTTATAGGGTCCTTCGACATCGCGTGTC
>DATMPS010000087.1:0-7065 GCA_035567435.1 Terriglobales bacterium
CGCATCGGCTACGGCCGCGCCGCGCACCTCATCGATCTCATGGAGCAGGACGGCATCGTCGGCGCCGCCGACGGCCCCAAACCGAGAGAAGTGCTCAAGCGTCCCGACTGGATTTCTGAAATTGAAGAAACCATGCGGTAGGGTTTTGCAAGTCAGGGATAGAGCGGCCCCCGCGGCTTTTTTCTTTTCCCAGCAATCCCCGCCCCGCAATCATAGCGAATCCCCAGATTCTCTAGTAGAATCCGGCCCACCACTGCAGTCTGTGCCATTCGGCAATGGACATGATAGTCGAAATCCTCTTTAGCGTAGGGATCGTGCTGTTCGTGATCTTCGGTCCCTGGATCTGGGTCTGGCGCATCAACGCCCGGCGCAAACGCGAACGTGAGGAAGATCAGGCTCAATGGCGGGAGTTGACGACCCGGATTTTCACGCTCGATCGGACTGTGCGGGATATTCAAGCTGAGCGCACCGGTCCGCGACCACCAGAAGCGAAGCCAACCACGGCAGAACGCCCGATTCCGATTCCTCCGCCTGCTCCCCGAACAGTTTCAGCGCCGCCGCTTGTCGAACCTGCTCCATCCGTACGAGTGGCCGAGAGTTGGATCACCACTAAAACAGTTGAGCCTTCTCCCGCAGCATCTTCTCCCAACAGAGCGGGAACCGTCCCGCTTGTGGCTCCGCCAGTCCCTCCGCCGCCTCAGCCAGCATTCTCCGCGGCCGAGCCAGTGCCGACGCTGCGCGATCAACTCAAATCATCACTCGACGTCGAAGAGATGCTGGGTACGAACTGGCTGAACAAGCTGGGCGTCGTAATTCTGGTTCTCGGCATTGCTTTCTTCCTCGCCTACCAGCTCAAGACGCTCGGCCCCGCAGGCAAAGTTCTTGTCGGATTCATGACCAGTGCGGTCATGCTCGGCGCGGGCATTTGGTTCGAACGTGGAGATCGTTACCGCATTCTGGCCCGCGCAGGCATTGGCGGCGGTTGGGCTCTGCTCTTCTTCACCACCTACGCCATGTATCACGTGCCCGCAGCGCAGGTACTGTCGTCGCAAGCCACAGACTTGGTCCTGATGCTCGTCACGGCGGCCGCCATGGTCGCGCACACGCTGCGCTACCGTTCGCAAGTCGTCACCGGGCTGGCTTTCCTGCTCGCGTTTCTGACGGTGACGATCAGCCACTCCAATGTATATAGCCTGTCGGCCGGCGCGGTGCTCGCGGCCGGGCTGGTGGTCATCGTCGGGCGCATGCAGTGGTTCGAGCTGGAAGTGTTTGGGATTCTAGCCAGCTATCTGAACCACTACTTGTGGCTGCGTCCGATCATCGAGCCGATGCAGGGCAAGCACCATCCCTTCCCGGAGTTCACGGCCAGCGCAGGAATTCTCACGCTCTACTGGCTGATCTTCCGCATGTCGTATGTGTTCCGCAAACCGAGTGACGATCGCCAGGAACATATTTCATCGGCCGCCGCGCTGTTGAACGCGGCTCTGCTGCTGGCTCTCCTCAAGTACCAGTCGGTGCATCCGGAGTGGGCTTTCTGGGCGCTGCTGACGATCGGTGCCATTGAAACTCTGCTGGGACAGTTGCCAGTCACGCGTAAGCGGCGGAGCGCGGTCATTGTGCTCTCCACCTTGGGCGTCGTTCTGCTAGTCGCAGCATTTCCTTTCCGCTATTCGGACGCGCGATTGTCTGTCCTCTGGCTGCTGGAGGCCGAAGCGCTCTTGCTGATTGGCGTGCGGACGAAGGAAGTAGTCTTCCGCCGCCTTGGAGTATTAGCGTCAGTGCTGGTCTCGGGCCAGATGATTGCGGTGGAAGCCGCGCAAATTTTCGGCCGGCGGATGGACGGCGCGGATTTGCGTCCCGACTTCTCACTTGCCATCGTCTTCGTCGTAGCCGCTGCCGTGTTCTATGCCAATGCGCACTGGGTACTGCACCGGTGGTCCGATCTTTTTGTAACTGAGTTCGATCAGCGCGTAATGCAGCGGATGTCCTACGTCGGCGCAGTCATGCTCCTGATCGCCGCGTGGGTGTCGTTCCCCGAAGCCTGGACGGCCGTCGCCTGGTGCGCCGTCGGCCTGAGCCTGGCACTCGCTGGACGCCGCTTCGCCTACGCGGACCTGGCGTATCAGGCAAACTTCCTAGCAGCGGCGGCGGTGTTTCGCGTCTTCGCCATCAATCTGGAGTCAACCGACAAATTCCACGGCTTAACCCTACGCCTGATCACCATTGCGCTGGTCGCGGCCTTGCTCTACGTTACAAGCCACTGGAGTTCGACCGGAGACCGTGCGGTCCCCATCGGCGAGCGCTCCCTCTCCGTCGAACAAATGGTCAGCGGAAGTTACACCTGGACTGCGTCCACTCTGTTGTCATTCGTGGCGTGGTACGAACTGCGCCCTGTCGGCGTCGCCGATGCGTGGATGGTCGGCGGCTTGATCTTGTTTGAACTTGGCTTGTCGCGGAAGAAACTAAGCCTGCGATTGCAGGCCTACGTGGCATTTGTGGCCAGCTTCCTCCGGATTTTCTTCGTGAACCTGAATGCCACAGGAGATCCTGGAGAAATCAGTCCCCGGTTTTACACGGTCGTCCCCTTGGCGCTGGCATTTTTCTATGCGTATTGGAGATTGCACGAGAGCAGCGAGAACCTGCTCGAACGCGAACGCAAATTCCGCGCGGCCGATCTCTGCAGTTGGCTAGGGGTGATCACGCTGGCTGCCTTGATGCGCTTCGAACTGGAGGCCGATTGGGTAGCGACCGCGTGGGCAGCCCTCGCGCTCGCGCTGTTGGCGGTCGCATGGCGCAGCGAACGGAGAGTCTTCCTCTATCAGAGCTTGCTGGTGGCGGCAGGCGTACTGTTCCGCACCGTGTTGCACAATTTTTATGAGCGCAGTTATTTTCCCGCATCCGGATGGGAGAGCCGCTGGGTTACCGTCGGCTCCACGATCGCCCTGCTGGTGATGGCGCTTCCCTTCACCTTCCAACTTCGCAAGAAAGAAGCGAGCGACGAAGTCGGATTCGTGCGCCTGGTGCAGTCAGTCGTCTGGCGCTGCGAACAACTCTTTTTCTTCATCGCGGTTGGACTGTTGACTGTGCTGCTCGCACTTGAGATGCGGCATGGCATGGTGACGCTCTCCTGGGGCATGGAGGGCGTAGCGGTTTTCCTGCTCGCCCTGTGGCTGGCCGAACGCAGCTTCCGGCTTACGGGATTGGGATTGCTCCTGTTGTGCGCAGGCAAAATTTTGGTGGTGGATGTGTGGCGCCTCGATCCGCGGGACCGCTATCTGACACTTATCGTTCTGGGGGTGGCGCTGTTGCTCGTGTCATTCCTGTACACGCGAAATCGTGAGGCATTGCGGCAATATCTATGAAGCGCTGGATCGCATTGACGGGGATTGTGCTGTTGGGCATAGCGGCCGTGGTGGTCAGCCAGCGCCGCAAGGTGGACGTGCCCGCCAGTCCAGCGGCCATCCTGTATCTCGTCGCCGACACCGAGCGCGAACTCATGCGCATGCCGGTCAGCTTCGTGCCGCTGTCGGATGAAGAGGAAATCCGCATCGGTGACGAACTGGCGCGGGCCTACGCTTCCAGGGAAGAGCGGGAGACTGATCCAAACACGGCCGCCGTCGAGCAGTACCTGGCGCGTGTGGGCCAGCCTTTGGCCGGCCGCGCGCATCGCCGGCTGCCCTACAAGTTCCACTACATTCCAAGCTCCTACATGATCAATGCTTTTGCGCTGCCCGGCGGCCATGTGTATGTTGGCGCCTGGTTGCTGTCCATTATGGATAGCGAAGACGAGCTGGCTGCCGTAATCGGACACGAGATCGAGCACATCGACCACCGCCACTGCGCCGAGCGCGCCCAGCAGGAGCAGGCGCTGCGCAAGCTTCCCCTTGCCGCCCTGATGGAGATTCCGATCGAAATTTTTGAAGCGGGATACAGCAAAGGTCAGGAACTGGAAGCCGACCGCGAGGGCACGCGGCTGGCCGTGCAGGCGGGATACTCCGCCAACGGGGCAGTCCGCA
Source organism: Terriglobales bacterium (assembly GCA_035567435.1). Lineage (GTDB taxonomy): Bacteria > Acidobacteriota > Terriglobia > Terriglobales > Acidobacteriaceae > Gp1-AA133. The sequence goes on from DATMPS010000087.1 coordinate 4,017, forward strand.
TGTTTGAGACATTCCAGCGGTTGTACAAAGAGTATCAGGCAACCGCGAACTCGCCGCAGCAGGAACTGTCCGAGGTGGCGATGCAGACCCTGGAAGGATATTTCCGGTCGCATCCCTTACCCTCGGAGCGGATCGCACAGATTCAGAAGCTGATCGCCAGCGAAGGCTGGACCGCCCGCCCCGAGCGCGATCTGGCCGTAGCCTACGTCTTCTTGAACGTACAGGCGCAGAATGCGCTAACGGAACACAAGTATGCGCAGGCGGAGCAGATCGCAAAGCGTTCCCTGAAGCTGCAGCCCAACCAGCCGAAGGCGCTCGAGGTATTGGCACAAGCGCAGTTCGCGCAGGCGAATTTCTCCGCAGCAGCAGTGTCGTATCGCGAGCTGATGGATGTGCGGGGATGGACCGTCGAGTTGGCAGACACTTACGCGCTGGCATTGGCCGCGGCCAATCGCACGGACGCCGCGGCCGAATTCCGGCGCTGGATGGATTCCGCGAAAGGCAACACCTATGAACTGCGAGCTCCCTTGGCAGGACTCTCACTGCTAGCCGGAAATTCGGCTCCTGAGAAAGATGCCATCGCTGCCGCCCACGCCAAGCTCGGTGAGGACTGGAGTCCTTTGTGGCTGGGCCGGCTGGCATGGTGGGAATACCTGGCGGGGAATTACCAGACCGCAGCGGACCTGCTTTCCGAAGCAACGCAGCAACGTCCAGGAGACGCGAGGCTCTGGGTGCGCCGTGCCTGGGCTCAGATCGAAATTCGCCGGTTTAGTGATGCGCTCCAGACTGCGAACTTCGGTCCCTCCGACGAAAGCGTGCAACCGGAAAGACGAATGATGGAGGCGGTCGCGTTTTGGCAAGCCAAGCAACCCGACGCCGCACTCGGCGACTTCAGAACGGCCACGTTGACTCAGCTGGAATGGGAAAACCCGGCCTGGGTCAAGGCGCTTTATTCACCGCTGGTCGCACAAAGCGTCCAGGAGATGAAAGACGAGGCCGAGCGGCGCAGGCAGAAGGCCAGGGTTGCGGCCAATCGCTGAGGCAAGCGCCGGGAACTGCACTCAATGCGTGGTTGCCCTTCGCCACGAGCGCAGATTGAACGCATACAGCACAATGCAAAAAAGATTCGCCGGGATGAAGCCCAGCTGCGCGGTTCTCACTCCGATCACGCAGACGATGACGCTATTGAACGCCGCCAGCACCCAGCCCTCCCAACACCGCCTTCCGACCAAGATCGTAGAAGCAACCGTAAGCAGGCACGACAGGTAATCCAGTCTGAACCACACCGAAAACACCTCCCCGATACTTAACTATCGGGAAATAGCCTTCTGGTCTCTGGGATCACACCCCGCGCCAGGCATGACTCAAGTCGCAGAACAAAAGTGCGGAGAGGTTAGAATCGCATCAGAATCAAATCCGGGAGTAAGGACGAGATGAAGATGAAAACCCTTACCGAATACCTGAAGTTTCACACTAAGACGCATCGCGCTTACGTTCACATTACCCCGCAAGTGGAGGAGATCGTCAAGAAAAGTGGCGTCAAAGAAGGTATGGTGCTGGTTTCGGCCATGCACATCACGGCGGGCGTCTACGTCAATGATAACGAGAGCGGCTTGATCGAAGACATCGACCAGTGGCTGGGGCATCTCGCGCCTTTTCGCAAAGACTATCAGCATCACGAAACCGGCGAAGATAACGGGGATTCCCATCTGAAGGCGCTGCTTATCCATCATGAAATAATCGTCCCGGTCACTGCGGGCAAACTGGATCTCGGCACATGGCAGCGCGTCTTCTACGCCGAATTCGATGGCCAGCGGGATAAGCGGGTGATCGTGAAGGTGATGGGAGAGTGAAGCAGTTGCCAGTCGTTAGTTTGCAGAATCTCTGATTTCGGGTGAGCAGCGTTTCAATACTGCGACAACGCCCTTCTTTTTGCGCCAGAGGCTTCCCGCCCTTGAGGCCATCCTTGCGCGTGAAGCCGTGAATCCGTAACATCAAGAACCTCTGGCCCAACACTTGGCGGAAAACCCGCCCAGGAGGTCGCATGAGTTCAGAAGAGTTGCACGAACTGCAGGAGCACGCCGAGGAGGCGCGTCATGACCGCTCACTGGCGCCCGTCTCCCTCACCATGGCTGTGCTGGCCGTCCTGGTGGCGGTGGTCTCGCTGCTGGGGCACCGCGCTCACACCGAGGAAGTGGTGCTGCAAGGCAAGTCGTCCGACCAATGGGCGTTCTACCAGGCCAAGAACATTCGCGAGCACGAGGACGAGCAATTCGTGGCCAGCGCCAACAATGGGGCTGTCGCCGCAATCCGCGAACGGTATGCCCAGGAAGCGGAACGTTACAAACACGAGAAGGACGAGATTCAGGCGGAAGCGCGCCGGTTAGAAGCGGAAGTCGCCACGGAGCGGAATCGAGCGGATCGCTACGACCTGGCCGAAGTGTTTCTGGAGATGGGGTTGGTCATCACCTCAATCACGCTGCTGTCGGGACGCAAACTATTCTGGGCACTGGGGATCTTGTTGGGCGTAGTCGGGATCGTGGTGGCAGTGATGGGATGGATGGTGCACTGAGGTCCGGTGGATTCTCGCCTACGGCAGGACCGTCTTCATGCAGAAAACGCTGCCACCGGCCTTCTCAAACTCTGAGGTATCGACGAGGACGGGGGTAAGACCCTCCCCGGAAAGAATTGTGTCCAGATGCGGCGTCAGGTGAGGAGTGAGGTAACGTCCGTTGGCGACGATGCCGTTGGCCATGAATTGGTAGGCTTCCTCGGCGGTGAGATGGTGGACTCGCGAGAAGAAGCCAGACAACTTGTCAAGGGCATCCGTCGAATACGCGCCCGGATAGATCAGGACCGCAGAGTCGTTCAGCGGACAGAAGCAAGTGTCGAGGTGGTAGCAAAACGGATCTACCAACTGCAGCGGAGTCACCGGGATTTCCATTTTGGACATGGCCGCCGAGAAGCTCTCGACTGCTCCGCGAGTGCTGCGGAAACCGTAGCCGGCAAATATCCGCGACCCATCGGGATGCCAAATCAGGTCGCCGTG
>DATMPS010000088.1:0-2426 GCA_035567435.1 Terriglobales bacterium
CAGGATATCGGCCTGGAACTGCATCAGGAGCGTATTGTCCACCATGCCACCGTCCACGCGCAGGACATCCAGGGCAATGCCAGAATCTTGCTCCATGGCTTCAACTACCTCGCGAGTCTGAAATGCAGTTGCCTCCAGAACAGCGCGTGCCAGATGCCCTTTATTGACGTAGCGGGTCAGGCCGGCGATTACGCCACGGGCGTTGTGCTGCCAATAGGGCGCGTAGAGACCGGAGAACGCCGGAACAAAGTACACGCCGCCGTTGTCCTCCACGGTGCGTGCCAGGGTTTCGATCTCGGGGCTGGCTCCGATCAGACCCAGGTTGTCGCGGATCCATTGCACCAGCGCGCCGGTGATGGCGATGCTGCCCTCGAGCGCATATCGTGCCGGCTCCTTGCCGAACTTGTACGCGACAGTGGTGAGCAGCCCGCAGGTGGATCGCACGGCGCGTTCCCCGGTGTTCATCAGCAGGAAGCAGCCGGTGCCGTACGTGTTCTTGGCTTCGCCGGATTTGAAGCAGGTCTGACCGACGAGCGCAGCTTGCTGATCACCCAGAATTCCGGCGATCACAACGCCCTGCGCGGCGCCGATTTGCACCGTTCCGTAAGCTTCACCGCTGGAGCAGATACGCGGCAACATGGCTTCGGGAACGCGGAACGCATCCAGCAATTCTCTGTCCCACGAAAGGGTGTCGAGGTCCATGAGCTGGGTGCGGCTGGCATTTGTCACGTCGGTGATGTGAAGTCCACCGTCCGGGCCGCCGGTGAGGTGCCAAGTCAGAAAGGAATCGACGTTGCCGAAAATTACCTCGCCGGCCTCGGCTTGCTTTCGGATGCCGGAGACTTGATCGAGCAGCCAGCGGATTTTCAAGCTGCTGAAGTACGTGCTGAGCGGGAGCCCGGTCTTTTTGCGAAAACGGTCGGCCCCACCTTCGCGGGAGAGTTCCGCGACGTATTCATCCACCCGCGTGTCCTGCCAGACCAGGGCGTTGGCCACCGGCTTGCCGGTTTCCCGGTTCCATAACACGGTAGTCTCGCGCTGGTTGGTGATGCCGATAGCGGCCAGGTCGGTGGCCCGAAGGTTTCCTTGTTGCAGAGCTTGCGCAATCACGCCCTGCGTCGCCTGCCAGATTTCCTCGGGATCGTGCTCGACCCATCCCGGCTGCGGGTAGATTTGCCGGTGCTCTTTCTGTGCAGCTGTTACGGCCTTCCCGGCCGCGTCGAACACGCAGAAGCGCGTGCTGGTCGTGCCCTGATCGATGGCGCCGATGTAGTTGGCCACGGCGGCTATGGTAACGGAGGCTGGGGCGTTGGGCAAAGAGCAGATCCGTTCGTCGTGATCCCTGCACGAGCGAGGCACTTGCGCCCACATTTTTATGATGGAAGACGGACCTCACCGCCCGTCCCGGCTCTAATGCCTGGCGGAAAATTGGAAGGCTATATAGAACAGTTGCACGATGGTCAATCCGACGATCACATAGGTCGCAATTTCCATCCGTCTGCCCGATTCGCGCACGCTTTTCACTACTTCGGCCATGTCGGTCGTCGCTTGCACCAGCTTCCCGGTGAGCTCGTCGAGGTGATCGGTGGCGCTGCGCAGCTTGTCCAGCACGCGAGAGGTGTCCACAAGCGCCGTCGCCGCCCGCTCGCTATTCCGCAGATCGAGCTCGGTTTTGCAGGCCGCCCACCACGGACTTCCAGGCGGGTTGTCGTACATGCGCTGGCGAATCTCCTCCGAAGAGCGCGAGCGGAGAAGTTGCACCAGTGCCTGGACCGTGTCGCTGGTCTTGGGATCGAGAGTCGGAGTCGCCATAGTTGAATAAGAGACATTTCATGATAGAACCCGTCGGTAACCCTGGACAGGTAACGGAAGGCCAAGCAGATTTTGCTCGAGGACGAAACAGGGCCTTGAACAACAGCGGTGAGGGGCGCCCAAACCTTTGTATTGCAAGGGTTTCAGGATAATGACAGTCTCATTTCGAGACCCTGATGCCTCACGTCCCTTAAGCCGTTCGTTCCAGCTCCGCCCGGTCCCATTTCGCCAGGTTGGCTCCAGCTTCGTACGTGCTTTGCAGAAATTCGAGCAACGCCGATCTGGGTGAAGGATCCAGACGAACGTCGTCGTACATCAGGAGAAATTCTTTCATCTGCGGATGATAAAAAGCCTTACCGGGACGAACCGGGCGCTGCCCGTAGCCCGCGGGCTCCGGGGCGGCGTAGGCGTAGAATGCGGGTCCCTTGATCTCACCGCCGCCCGGCCAGAATCCCGCGCTGATCACTTCATGCGAGTAAGCCTCGCGCGTGATCAGGTCGGCTCCTTCGCGCTCCGGGGCGCGCCGTCCGGAAAAGCGCGTCACGCACAAGTCGAAACTGCCCCAAAAGAAATGCACCGGGCTGTTCTTGCCGATGAAGCGGGAGCGAAATTCC
>DATMPS010000089.1:0-7852 GCA_035567435.1 Terriglobales bacterium
CGCGTCCACAGCCATCGCCACTAATCCCACCGGGAGCCGCCCTGGAAGCCGAAGGCGAGACGCGTAAACAGTCATAATCATCACGGCCGGCAGCAGCGCCACCTCCGGCGTCTGAAACACGCCGAAGATGAAACCCAGGCAGAGAAAGGCCATGGCAATTCCGGCCAGCGGACACAGTAGCGCTTCCGCCAAGAGAGAATTCACGATACTGGAACGATGCGTGAACCGCAATTGCGTGAAGCGAAAACGTTCTCGTCTTGCGACCTTTGCAGTAAAGGCTTTACCGCAAAGTACGCAAAGAAAACCACGGATTGGTTCAAAATTCGCCACACCACGCCCCGCGCCGCTCCGCGTTGACTTGCCCCCTTCATCCGCCTAAGATGAGGCGCCAGAGTTAGCCCCCCTGTCGATGATCGGCCAGACCATCTCGCACTACCGCATTGTTGAAAAGCTGGGCGGCGGCGGTATGGGCGTCGTATACAAGGCCGAAGACACCCGGCTCGATCGCTTCGTTGCGCTGAAATTCCTCCCCGAAGACGTCGCCCAGGATCGTCAGGCGCTGGAGCGCTTTCGGCGCGAAGCCAAAGCGGCTTCCGCCCTTAACCATCCCAACATCTGCACCATTTATGATATTGGCGAAGAGAATGGCCAGGCCTTCATCGCCATGGAGTACCTGGACGGGCTGACCCTCAAGCATCGTATCGCCGGCCGCCCGCTGGAGATGGATGTGCTGCTCGGGCTGGCCATCGAGATCGCCGACGCGCTCGATGCCGCGCACAGCGAAAATATTGTTCATCGCGACATCAAGCCCGCCAACATTTTCGTTACCAAACGCGGCCACGCGAAGATTCTCGACTTCGGCCTGGCGAAAGTTACATCGACCTCGGTCGATCCGGCGGCTGCAGGCTCTCACACCCAAGCCACAGCCGCCGTCAGCCTCGAATATCTGACCAGTCCCGGCACGGCCATCGGCACGGTCGCGTATATGTCTCCCGAACAAGCCAAGGGCAAGGAACTCGACGCCCGCAGCGACCTGTTTTCTTTCGGCGCTGTCCTCTACGAGATGGGGACAGGCATCGTCCCCTTCCGCGGCGATACTTCCGCCGTCATCTTTGACGCCATCCTGAACCGCGAGCCAACTCCCGCCATGCGGGTCAACAGCGATCTGTCGCCCAAGCTGGAAGAGGTCATCAACAAAGCTCTGGAGAAAGATCGTGACTTGCGCTACCAGAGCGCAGCCGAGATCGGCGCCGACCTCAAGCGCCTCAAACGCGATACCACTTCCGGACGCGCCCATACCGTCCATGAATCAGCGCCCAGCGCAGCGGCAACAGATTCATCCGGTGCCTCGTCCTCGAAGTCGGTGCCTCTGCCGGTTCCCGCTGTGTCCGAAAAGAAAGGTCCGGCCAAACAGGCAATCGCCGCTGCTGTCGCAGTCGTCCTCGCAGCGCTTGGGTTTGGCGGCTACAAGCTGCTGACTCGTCCGAGTGCCTTCAATCTGCAAAACATGCAGATCACCAAGCTGACGGAAAACGGCAAAGCCACCCAGGTGGCGATCTCGCCTGATGGCCGCTACATCGTGTACGCCATGCGCGACGCGGAGAAGCAGAGCCTGTGGGTGCGCAACGTAGCCAGCAAGAGCGACGTTCAGGTGCTCGCCCCCGATGTCGTCGACATCGCAGGACTAAGTTTTTCTCCCGACGGCAACTATATCTATTTCGTGCGGTCGGACAAGAACACGGAAAACTATCGCTACCTCTACCAAATGCCGGTGCTGGGCGGATCGCCGCGGCAATTGATTCGCGACATCGATTCCCCCATCAACTTCTCGCCCGACGGCAAACAGTTCGTCTTCCAGCGCGGAATTCCGGAACGCGAAGTGGCTGAAGTACGAATCGCTCAGCTCGACGGAGGCGGTGAACGGCTGCTTGCCACTCTGCCCGCTGATTCGAGGTTCCTGTTCGGTGCCACCTGGTCCCCTGACGGCAAGACCATTGCCGTGCCCGTACTGGGGAGCGGAAGCGAAGTCAACTGGCGGCTCAACATCATCAACGCCGCGGATGGCAAAGTGCACCCCTTGGTTTCCTCCGGCGGAAAAAATATCGGAAGGGCAGTCTGGATGCCCGACGGAGACTCCCTGATTACGTCAGCGCAAGAAAGCTTGTTCGGCCGAGGTCAGTTGCAAAGCATCAACTACCCCAGCGGCGAAATCCACCGCTTCACCAACGATCTCTCCGACTACACCACCAGCATGGATGTGACTCATGACGGCAAGATGCTGGCCGCCATTCAGCGCGTCCTTTCCTCTGACATCTGGGCCGCGCCGGCGGCGGATTCATCGCAAGCCCGCGAACTCACCTCCGGCTCACCCGCCTACACCGCGGTCACGCCCGGCCCGTCCGGCAAAGTGCTGGCTCGAAGTAATGATGGCGACTTGTGGCTGATGAATGCGGATGGTAGCGAACGGACGGTGCTCGTTTCCCAGGCTCACAGCGTGGGTTCTTTGGCGCGTTGTGCCGACCGGTACGTGATTTTCAATTCCTACCGGGATGGCAAGATCGAGCTCTGGCGGGCCGATGCGGACGGTTCGAGCGGCAAGAAATTATCGGACGCCAGCGGCGGTTCCGATTGTTCGCCCGACGGCAAGTCGATTTTCTACTCCAACAAGAGCCAGATCTACCGCATGTCGGTGGACGGCGCCGACCCGGTCAAAATAGCCGACGCACCTCAGGACGCGTTCGCGCTCAAAGTGTCCCCCGATGGAACTCTCATCACCTACGCTTACCAGGAGGGCAGCCCAGTCCCGGTGGGAAAGTTAGGCATTGTTTCCACCGCCGGCGGATCGTCAAAATTCGTGGCCCAGGTCCCCATCGGCGGGCGCTATCTGCACTGGTCGCCTTCCGGAAAAGCAATTCAATACAGGCTGACCAGAAATGGCGCCTCCAACGTCTGGGAGCAACCCTTGTCCGGTGGACCGCCGCACCAAATCACCAACTTCACCTCCGGCCTGATTTTCGATTTCGCCTGGTCGCTCGACGGCAAACAATTGCTGTTGGCCCGAGGCAACGAAACCAGCGACGTAATCCTGATTAGCAACTTCCGCTAATTCCTCGACCGAGTGGGACTGGCACACTCTTCACGAGGGTGTCCCGTCCTTGGCTCTCCGTTTCTGGGACAGACAGGGCGGCGGGAGGAAGTTCATATGTCATTTCGTCCTGTGGGTGTCTTGTCGTACCCTCCACCAATGCCCTGGGGAATAAAGCGATATGAGCAAGCACACTGCCTGCACTTCGTAGCCTTCAGCTGCTACCACCGCGCTCCACTGCTGGCCTCTCCCGATGCACGCCGCATCTTCGAGCAGACTCTGGAGCAGGTGCGGGATACGTCGTCATGCCCGAGCACGTGCATCTGTTGCTGAGCGAGAGAACACGCAAAGCTATGCACGGCGCTTCAGATGTTAACGCGGATCACCGCCCATAAACTCATCTCATACGCCCCCGCGGGTGTTTTCTGGCGAGCCGCTACTACGACTTCAAGGTATGGAGCGAGCACAAACGGATCGAGAAGCTGCGTTACATCCATCGCAACCCGGTCCAACGTGGACTATGCGAGAGTCCCGAAGATTGGGAGTGGAGCAGCTTTCGTCATCATCTTCGTGGGGTAGAAGGAGTAGTCGAAATCGAGTCTCAGTGGACGGCTCGAAGGAGAGAGCAGCTTGGTGTGACGGTCCGGCTCATGCATCGGGCATGAAAAACCCCACCCTGTCTCTCCAAAAGACGGAGAGACGACGATGGGACACCCAGGCGTAGTAAAAAAAGGCGGACTACTCCATCTCAAACGGCAAATACTGCAGCCCACCATCGCGCTCGATCTGCAAGACAACCGCATCTCCGGATTTAAGCGCGCGAACAGCGCGGCGCAAGGTTTCTACGGAATCAATCGGCTTGGTGTTGAGGGCGTGGATGATGTCCCCGGTCTGCAGTCCGCTGTCCGACACAATAAGGTTAGCGGCGCGCCCTACCACGACGACCCCGCCCGCGATGCGGACTGTGCCGATCGCAGAACGAATCTGATCGGTGATATCCACCACCAGCACACCCAGCCTGGGCACAAGGCCCTTCTGCGGATCGGTCGCATCCATGAGCAGGTCCATCTGGTCGTGTTTTTCGACGGCGGGGACGTAGAGAATCTTCTTCTCCGTACCGCGCAGAATTTCGAGCTTCACCGGGTGGTCGGGGTTATGAAGATAAGTGGCCGCGGTGAGTGCCGACATGGTCTCAATCGGCCGGTCATCGGCGGTAAGAATAATGTCCTGCACCTGCACACCCGCGGAGGCGGCGGGGCCGTCAGGTGTAATATCGTCCACGATGACGCCCCAGGATTGCGGCAGTCCCAGGCCGTCCGCCAGAGTCGGCGTGATCTCCTGCGCTCCGGCGCCGATCTCGACGTGGTGGACGTGTCCATACTTGCGCAGGCTGTGATAGACAAAATTGACCACGCGCGCCGGGATGGCAAAGCCCAGACCTTCGCTTCCGCCACTCTGACTCAGGATGAAAGTGTTGATGCCAACCACATGACCGCTCATGTCCACCAGGGGACCACCGCTATTCCCCGGATTGATCGGCGCGTCAGTCTGAACATAGTTCAGAGATTTTGTGGGATCGGCCTGCCTGGCGACCGCGCTGATCACGCCCATCGTGACCGAGCTCTGCAATCCCTCAGGGCTGCCCACCGCCAACACCATTTGTCCCACACGGACGTTTTGCGGTTGCTCCAGCGAGAGCGTAGGCAGATCGGTCTGGTCAATCTTGAGCAACGCCAGGTCGCTCTCTTTGTGGATCCCTAGTACCTTGGCGTCAAACAGCTGGCGCCTGCCGGCAGGTATGTTAGTCGGAGAACCGGTCGACGACATCGGCAAGGCTACACGAATCCGTTGCGCTCGCTCCACCACATGAGCGTTGGTCATTATGTAGCCGTTCGCGTCCACAATCACGCCTGAGCCGACCGCGCGCTGGCGAACGATCAACGCCGTCCGTCCGCGGTCACCGTCACCTTCGCTCAGCGGCCCATATCCGCTGGTCTGAATCTGCACCACCGCAGGAGAGACCCTGGCGGCCAGCTCCTCCAGCGCACTGTTCATCTGCCGCAGGATGTCGGGAGAATCGGAAGAGTGCGAATCAGCCGTACGAGGTTTCGATTTATCGGGCGACTCTTTAGTTTGCGGCTTGTCCCCGGCCTGTTGGGCAAAGCTAAGGGTCGCTGCAAGTGAAAGTAGAGGAATTAGTGCTCGAATGCAGCAGACTCGGTCGAGCGCTCGTGCTTTAGACATACGATCTTGCTCCCGGTGAATTCACTATTGGATGAGACACTGGACCATGGGGATGTAGGAGGTTAGGTACACTCAAAGCAAGGGTGCCGGTAGTCCGTCACGAGTTTCTTTACTCCTGTCATCCTGAGGAGGCGGGTATTCGCGAAGCGAATCCCCGCCGACGAAGGACCTATGCATTCGGCTGTGTCCCAGGCCCGGCCTTTTCCGCCTGCTCATACATTTCTTCTATCTGCTTCCGGTAACGTTCCGCCACCACCCGGCGGCGCAGCTTCATGCTGGCAGTCAACGTCCCATTCTCGGCGGAAAATTCATCCGCCACCAGCAGCACTCGCTTCAGCTTTTCAAACCGGGCCAGATTCCGGTTCAACTCGTCCACGATGCCCTCATACAGAGCGCGTACCTCGGGACGGGCCACCAGCTCCTGCCGCGAAGCAAAAGGTAGTTCATGACTGCGGGCCCAGTCTTCGAGCACCGGAAAATTCGGTGCAATCAGCACCGAAGGGAACTTGCGCTTCTCACCCAACACAACGGCCTCAGCGATCAGAGCATTGTGCTTGAGCGAATTCTCGATGGGCTGCGGCGCGATGAACTTGCCACCCGACGTCTTGATCAGATCCTTCTTGCGATCGGTGATGGAGAGAAATCCCTCCGCATCCAGATTGCCGATGTCGCCCGTCTTGAACCAGCCGTCCACAAAAGCAGCCTGGGTTTCTTCCGGTTTGTTCCAGTATTGTTTGAACACAGATGGGCCTCGCACCAGAACCTCGCCATCTTCCGCGATTCGGACCTCCAGGTTCGTCAGCGGCTTTCCGACCGTGCCAATCTTGTGCGTCTGGGGCGTATTGACGGCAATCACTGGAGAGGTTTCCGTCAGCCCGTAACCCTCATGAATGAGAATCCCGATGGCGGCATACCATTCCGCGAGTTCGCGTCCCAGAGGCGCTCCGCCGGAAATGAAAACCTCAATGCGGCCACCCAGGCCGGCCCGCACTTTCGAATACAACAGTCGGTCCGCCAATCTCCAGGCTTTCGAAGTTGGTTTCTGACCCGCCAGGACTTCTGCCTGGTTTTCCTTGCCCACGGAGAGGGCCCAGTTGTAAAAAGTCGAGTTGGGAAAACCCTGCGCCTTCTGTTCCGTTTGAAAGTGGATTTTTTCGTACACCCGCGGCACGGCCACAAAAAAAGTAGGTTTCACTTCCAGTAGCGCGCGCGGAAGCTGGGTTACCAAAGCCAAATGCACCAGCGTGACCCCGCGATAGAGCAACGCAAAGTCCACATGCCGGGCGGTGACGTGGGAGAGCGGCAGAAACGAGATGCTGACATCTCCGAGTCGCACCGGGAACTCAGCCAGAGAGCAATTGAGGTTCGACGCCATGTTGTCATGCGTAAGCATTACTCCCTTGGGTGTGCCCGTCGTCCCCGAGGTATAGATAATGGTGGCCAGATCATCCGGTGAAACCGCGCGGGCGGTCGCTTCAAGCGGTTGATCTTCGAGTCCAGCGTGATGGTTAGCCCGGCCGTCTGATTCCATCTCGGCCATGCGCACCGCGTCGGCGGTGTCAACAGTGTCCATGACCACCAGTCTCTCTAACGCTGTCTGGCCGCGAATCGACAGAACCTTCTGCAACTGCGTCTCACCGGACAGAAAAACCACGCGTGCACACGAGTCGCGCAGCATATAGGCAGTCTGTTCGGCCGTGAGCGTGGCATAGATAGGAACCGTGACTGCGCCAATCAGCAGGGAAGCGAAGTCCGCAATCGTCCACTCCGGCCGGTTCTCGCTCAGGATGGCAACCCGGTCGCCCTTCCTAACGCCCCATCTCCGCAACACGCCGGACACAGCCATGACCCGCTCGCGAAGCGTCCGAGAAGAAATCGGAACCCACTTATCCCCCAGCCGCTGCAACATGACCTTGTCATGCTGGCGCTCGACCACAGCCAGGAAAACGTCGTTAAGTGTGCGCAGGCTCATTGCGAAAGAAGGGGAAGTGATCTATGAAATGAATGTACTTGCTCGCCCAAGCATTAAGCAAACCAGGCAGAGGTTTGACCGCTCCGAACTACGTTGCTATGATGACTCTGCGGGGTGGAGCAGTCTGGTAGCTCGTTGGGCTCATAACCCAAAGGTCGGTGGTTCAAATCCACCCCCCGCAACCAACGGGATTGGTGACCAAAAGGGTCGCTAATCCCTTCAGTCTTTTATGGGTTGTGAGCAGCATCAATCACGGACTTTTCTCCTAGTTGACTCTCTCAGATTGATCTTCAACCCCGGTTTTGAGCACAGTTGAGCACAACTCACCGAAAAAAGCCGTTTCCAGCTTCTTCACTGACTCAATTTCAGAATCAGGTTGCAAGTGAACATAAACGTCACTAGTAACCCCGATGCCGCTGTGCCCAAGGAAGCTCTGTGTCTGCTTCAAGTCGCCCGTCACTTCCTGCATCTGAGACCCGGCTGAATGCCGGAACAGATGGAACCCATATGCCCTAGCAACCTTGCGCTCTATCCCTGCCTTGTCCACTCGT
>DATMPS010000090.1:0-13710 GCA_035567435.1 Terriglobales bacterium
AATCGCCCCAAAGCAGTTGTCCGCGGGTCAGGGCGTGGGGCGGGAAATTGGTTCTGCGATAGCGGCTGCGTGACAAATCGAACAGCTCAAATCCAAAGGATCGGAGGTAGTTGTGAACATCCCCAAACAGCGCCTGATCCAGGTAGAGGGGCGAAAACTCAACCTCGCATTTCACTACCACGGTGCCGGCCGACAGGAAATGCTCAGCGCCGCGAAGGATCTCCAATTCGCTGCCCTGCGTGTCTAGATCCAAGAAGTCGATTCCATTCACGCCGAACTGCGGCAAGAACGAATTCAACGAAACCACGTCGATCCGCCGTTGCTCCACGACTTCAAGTTCGGGACCGCAGCCTTGGAGGCGACTGGTGAGCGCATAATTTGGTTGCAACAGCGAAGCGCAGCCCGGGTTGCGGGTGACGTATAACGTGCGCTGTTCATCGCGGCCACCGACACCTGCGTTGGAGTAGCGGAATCCTGGTTTGGCGTTAGCGCTTAAGCGCTCGTACTCTTCAGAGTCCGGCTCGAAGCCGATGAATTTTACCTGGGGCAGCGCCCTCATAAGGCGACTGCTTGTCTCTCCGCGCGCACCACACATGACGTAGACGATTTCAGCTACCAATCCGCTCAGGGAGGGCAAAGTCAGGGATCGATATTTCATGATTGGCATGATATGGCGGCTTCACGAGTGTCGAAACCCGCGCCCACTCCCCCCCGAGGCCTACGCCACTTGTTTCTTTGGCGTGGGCTGCGGACCGTGCGCGGCTTCGTGCTGGGCGCGTAGTCGCATCTGCACCACCAAGGCGTAGTGCACCCAGGAGATGGCGGTGAAGGCGAACGTCGCCCACAAAAACACGGTGCGCGCGATCCAGATGGGGCGGAGACGTTCCACTTCGAACAGCAGCACGAAGAAGACGGCCGAGATCTGCGCACAGGTGTTGGCCTTCCCGAAAATGCTGGGGCTGAAGTTACGCAGACCTGCGATGGCGTAAAGCACCGCGCTGGTAGCCAGGATCGCCATGTCGCGGCTGAACACCATCACCGTGTATTTCCACGGAATCTTGTGCAGAATCGAAAGCACCAGGAACAACGTGCTGAGCAGCAGCTTGTCGGCAATCGGGTCGAGATATTGACCGAGCAGGGTCTGCTGGTGGAGGCGGCGCGCGAGCAGCCCGTCGAGGCCGTCGCTCAGGCCCGCGAGCACGAACAGAACCAGCGCCATGGGATAGTGCCGGTCGACCAGGCTGATCACGATGAAGGGCAGGAACAGCATGCGCAGCAGCGTGAGCTGGTTGGGCGCGGTCAGCAGCTGCGAGGTCTTCATGCCCGCTCCGGCACGCCTGAATGAGCCGACAGCATGGTGACGGGGTCCAGGGCGGTCTTGGCGGTGAACCGCTGAGACAGCGACGGGATAGTGCCGTCGGGCAAATCGAGTTCCATCCGTTCCACCCGGTGCATGGGGAAGAAGACGACGCCAAGTGAGAATGGCTCTCCGTCTTTGACCAGGGCGACCAGGTCCTCGAACGAGGCCAGTTCGATGCCCCGCAAGCTCAAACCTTCCGCGCTCAGTGCGAGGATAGCTCCCCAGAATTTCTCGCGCGGGTTTGCCAGTGTCACCACCACCATGGTGCCGGACTGAAAGGGACTGGCGGCTCCAGAAGCAGGCTCGGACGCGTCCGGCGTGTTCTTCATGTTGCGATTGTCTCTGGCTGGCGGAGAGATTGCAACTGTGAGCGGGAAGTCCGGGGGCCTTCGAGGCACCAAGGATAGATCGGGCAAATACAATCCGGGCCCCGTTTGGGGTAGAATTTCGCTGATCCCGTGGGGGGAGTGTGAATCGTTTCTTTCGTTCCAGCGAGCCATCGCTCGCGCGACTGGGACCGCTCGAGCAGCGTCTGTTGCGCGAAATCTGGTCGCGCGGAAATGCCACTGTGCGCGAATTGCTGCGGGAAGGGCACCTCAACATCGCCTACACCACGGTGATGACAACGCTCGATCGGCTGTACAAGAAGCGGCTGCTGAGCCGCGAAGCAGATGGCCGGGCATTCCGCTACGCGCCGAGCGTAACACAGCAGGAGATGCAGAGGGCCGCGGCCGGACAGGCGATCCGCCAACTGCTGGAGTCGGGCGCGGCGTCTTCGCTGCCGCTTTCGTATCTGGTGGAGGCCGTTTCCGAGCACGACGCGCAGCTGCTGGACGAACTGCGAGATCTTGTCGAGCAAAAGCGGCGCGAGCTGAACAAACGGGAGACGCCCTAATGTTTGCCCTGCGCTGTCTGGGCGTTTCGCTGGCGTTTTTTTTGGCCTTTTATTGCCTACTGTCCCTGGCTGTCTTGCGCGGATGGCGGCTTGTACTGCGAGGGTTCGCTCATCTTTCCTCGCGAGCCTTGGCGGATGGCCTACTCGCGTTGCGGGCGCTGCCGTTTGCGACAGCAATGCTGGCCACGCTCGTGTTCGTGGTGCCCTCGTTTTTGCTGCTGGAGCCGCGGGTATCCTCGGAGCCGGTGGGGGAGGTGCCGCTCCTTCTGGGCGTCTGTTGCTTGGCGCTGTTTGCCGCGGGCACTTGGAATGCTGCGGCCGCGCATGCCAGAACTTCCCGGGCGGTTGCGGGCTGGTTGGCGGAAGCGACCGCACTCGCTCACGAACCCGTGCCTGTGTTCCGCATCCGTCCAGCCGTGCCCGCTCTGACGGTGGCAGGAGTGCGCTCGCCGAGAGTACTGGTGTCGGATGCCGCCTCCGCGGTGTTGAGCGCGCCGGAACTTGAGATCGCGATGCGGCACGAACTCGCACACGTTCGCCGTCGCGACAATCTCAAGAAGCTTCTATTTTATGTGTGCAGCTTTCCCGGCATGGCAGCGCTCGAGGCGGCTTGGGCCGATGCAGCAGAGATGGCGGCCGACGACAGCGCGGTCCGGTGCGCGGATCATGCGCTCGATCTTGCTTCTGCTCTGATCAAGCTGTCGCGCTTTGCTCCGGTGCATCCGGGCGTGGCGTTTACGACAGCCCTGGTCCAAAACTCAGGGATCGTCAACGCGCGCGTGGCGCGGCTGTTGAACTGGGAGGAACCGCGCCGCGGATCCTGGTGGCCGATCTCCTGGCGCCTCGCCGGGCCGCTCCTCGGCGGGGTGTTTATGTTAGTCCTGACCTACGGGTCCGCCCTCAGCCGAACCCATGCCTTGACGGAGTGGCTGGTGCGATAAGGCATTTCCCTTAGAACTGTGTTCGGAAGTCGATAAGTCTCTCACCCATAATAAGTTAATCCCCGTCCGACAACCTGGCAGCCCTTCGGCAACATGCCGAAAGCTCCAAGGCGGAACCCCCCGAAACTGACACAAAAGACAACCCTTCCGTTACTTGAGGCTACTTACCTAAGGACGTCAAACTTAGGGCGTGGGGGAGCACCCGACGGGTGTGCTTAGTCCCGGCAGAGGGAAACTTTCTTGGCGGTGGTGAGTTTTAGATGAGTATGACCGGACGCAGGCTCTTGATGGCGGTGCTGTTGTTGGTGATGGGGGGCAGTGTGCGCGCGCACGCCGGCGCAACGCTGTTTCTCGAAGAGCCCTACAGTTACGACGGAACCTTTGCTGGAACCGGCCACACTGCCGTTTATCTGAGCCGGGTCTGCGCCGAGTCGCCGCTATTGCTTCGTCGCTGCAAGCCCGGCGAGCAGGGCGTGGTGCTGAGCCGCTACCACGGGGTTGCAGGATACGACTGGCTGGCTGTGCCGCTCATCCCTTATCTGTACGCAGTCGACTCGCCCGAGAAGGTGCCGCTCTACGCGGATCCAAAGTTGGAGGCGTTCCTGCGCGACCGCTATCGCCGGAAGTACCTGGAGGAGATCGTCCCGGACGTGAATAATGGGGAGACACCTGAGGGGCCGTGGATCCAACTCGTTGGGGCCGCCTATGACCGGGCGATCTACGCATTTGAGATCGAAACCAGCGCGGAAAAAGACGATGAACTGATCCGCCTGTTCAATGCAGGCCCGAACAAGGGAGCATACAAGCTGCTGTCGGCGAACTGCGCGGACTTCGTGCGTGGCATTGTCAACTTCTACTATCCGGGAGCGCTGCACCGCAGCGTGATCGCCGACTTTGGCGTGACCACGCCCAAGCAGATTGCGAAGTGCCTGGTGCGCTACAGCAAGCACCACAAGCAGCTGAAATACACGAACTACGTGATCCCGCAGGTTCCGGGGACGATCAAGCGCAGCAAGCAAGTGCGCGGCGTGGTGGAGTCGGCGTTCAAGGCGAAGAAGTACATGGTGCCGTTGCTGGTGTGGCACCCGGCCATTGTGGGGTGCTTTGCGGCGGCGTACCTAACTGGCGGAGGTTTCGATCCGGGGCGGCACGCGCTTGTGTTCGATCCCAGCCGCGATCTGGAGCCGCCGATGAGCGCGGAACAGAGGCGTGAGTACCAGAGCCGGCTGGACTTGGTTAGCCGAAGCATCGTGGAAGATGACGAGCGACCGGAGACGGTGAAGTGGCCGCGCCTTGAAGCAACGGCCGAGCCTGAACTGGACGAGGCCGGGCGGCCGATCTTGCGGCTGCGTTTGGGCGACAATCCGGTGGAAGTCGGCGTGGTGCGAGAAAACATTGTCAGCGAATCCGAATCACCCGAGGTCGCACGCCAGTTGCTGTTGGTTCGGCTGCATGAGGAATTACGTCGGAGCGCGCGGATTTCTCCGACGGTCGTGGGCAACGATCTGCAGTTGCTGGACGAGCTCCGCTGGAGCCGCTCCGAGAACCCGCGAGTGGCCGAGGCCAGCGAGTCTCCGAGTTCGGGATCTGCGTCCAAACTTCGGTAATTTTGCTCGCTGCACCGCATGTGCTACACTATTTTCGCGCTTGATACCACGGTTGTGTGGTGCGGTTCTTCTGGGTTCAGGAATTGATCTAAGGATTCCCGCCGGCAGTCCCCTCCGTAAGTCTTCAGCGTAAATCGAACGACTGGCCAACACGAATTGTTGTGTCCGCCCGGCGAACCGGGTGCGCGCCGCGATCAATTCCTCCAGACAGAAAGAAAGTACCTTTTGACACATTTCACAGAGTTGCCTTTGTGTTCCTATTTACAGGAGCGCATGGCGACGCTTGCCTTTTCCATTCCAACACCCGTGCAGGCAGCAGCAATTCCGCCCGCACTACAGGGCAAAGACGTCCTGGCCACCGCCCAGACAGGCACCGGCAAGACGCTGGCGTTCCTGCTTCCGATGATGGAGCAGTTGCTCCAGAGCAACACCGCCGGAATCCATGCACTCGTGCTGGTTCCGACTCGCGAACTTGCCATGCAAGTCGCAGAACAATACAACGCCCTGCGGGGTACAAAACTTCCGCAGGCGGCCATTGTGGTCGGAGGCCTCTCGGAAAAGCAACAGATTCAATCCATCCGGCGTGGAGCGCGACTGGTGGTTGCGACTCCCGGGCGCTTGGAAGATTTCCTCGACCGGCAGCTAGTTGACTTCCGCAACTTGCGGCTGCTCGTGCTCGATGAGGCCGACCGCATGATGGACATGGGGTTCATCCCGGCCGTGCGGCGTATCGTGGGCGGGCTGCCGAAGAACCGCCAGACCATGTGCTTCTCGGCGACGCTGGAAGCATCGGTTGCGCACCTGGTGACCGACCACATGCGGACACCGGTGCGGGTGGCGCTCGGATCGGTTCTGAAACCGTCCGAGAACGTACGCATTCAGGGTTTCGAGGTTGCCGCGGGCGAGAAACTGGATGTTCTCCAGAAGTTGCTGGCGAAAGAGACGGGACGTTGCCTGGTGTTTGCGCGGACCAAGCGGGCCACCGAACGCCTGGCGCAGCGCTTGAGCCGCGAGGGCTACTCAGCTGCGATGATTCACGGCGATCGTTCGCAATCTCAGCGAACGGCCGCGTTGACTGCATTTCAGCAGGGCCGGGTGCGGATCCTGGTCGCGACCGACCTGGCTTCCCGTGGAATCCACGTGCAAGACATCGCGCACGTGATCAACTACGACTTGCCCCAGCTCGCCGAGGACTTCATCCATCGCGTGGGCCGTACCGGTCGCGCCGGTGAACAAGGCCTGGCCTCCACGCTCTTTGAGCACCATCAGCGGGTGGACGTTCGCCAGCTGGAGCGGACTCTGGGTCTGCGCATCGAACTGAAGGACGCCAACACTCATCTGGCGGGCGTGCAGAGGCCTGAGAGAGAACTCAAAAGCCTCGCAACGGCAGCGCGCGCGGGGGCGACTCGAAACACGATGGTCGCGCTTCCAGGAGAGTATTTCCAGAACGCGTAGGGGCTCGCTTAAAGAGCCGGTTAAGACTTGCAGCCACTCTCGGCGGTCAAAAGCCGCTGCGAAGGGCCACTCAAAGCCAAGCGCCTCATTCGAATCCGGGGTTCCGCACGGGCAGCGATCATTGCGGGTCAATGGGCGTAAAACGCCGCTCTCGACATTCGCCCACTATGAGCAACAATCGATTCGATAGAACTCTGGACTGGGGTCGTGTGCCTTGTCGTCAATCCCGCCTGCAAGCACTTCAAGCGGTTCGGCGATAGGTAAGGGGCTCACGTGAAGGTCGTCGCATGGGTCGAATCTGCCAGTCATTTTGAAGGGCGGGTGACTGCAATCGCAGCGGCAAACTAGATGGCATGGTTCGCGCAATGGAACAGATCGAATTGCTGGAGGCTGCTTTGCAGCGCGAGGATTGCACAGACCAATTCTTCATGATGCGTGCGACAGCCGAATGACAGCCGAATGACGTGGCGTTCGGATCCTTTTACGTCTGGAATCAGGACAAGGCGCATTGACCTCTGGTGTGCCTAGCCGGCGTCCCCTTCTTTTGCCCTTGGCGCGGGCGCAAGCGTAGGCTTTTGCTACTTGGTCGAAGCTGCACCAACCGGTCCTTTAGAACTGCTTAAGCGGTGGTGAACGAATTGTTACGAAAGTGGATCTCAACTCATCAGTTGGCAAAACAAAATCGCTCTGGCACTCATTGAGGGATTTTGAGCTATGGCCTGTTCTTATTGACCGTGACCGTTTTGGCAAATGTTTCCTCGGGCGACAGTTCGAGTGATGCCGAGCTGAGGTGCCGGGGGCCGACCAGCATCCCTTAGGTTTGTGGAACGAAGGAATATAGTCTCGCCGGTTTCCGGCCCGTTCGTTGCCATTCCTTCAGGGCCTGAAGGATTCCCATGGCCAGCACCTTGCGCCGGAAATTTCTTTTGTCGAGCGCCTTGTTCAGGATCACTTCATACATCTGCTGAAGATCGGACAGAGTAAATTTCTTGGGCAGCAACTCGAAGCCGACGGTGGTGTATTCGAGCTTTCCACGAAGGCGATTTAGCGCGACCTCGAGAATGTTCTGGTGATCAAAAGCCAGTTTCGGGCCTTTGGCCACGGGATACCACGCGGCTGAGGCGGCGTCGCTGCCGGCCGCGAGCTGCGCCCGATCGGGTGAGATGAGCGCATAGTAAGCGACCGTGACTACGCGTCCGCGCGGATCGCGCTTGGGATCGCCGAACGAGTACAGTTGCTCCAGAAAAATGTTCTTCGTCCCGGTCTCTTCTTCCAGTTCGCGCGCGGCCGCTTCTTCCAGTGACTCATCTTCGCGCACAAAACCGCCGGGCAGGGCGTACTCGCCTTCAAAGGGACGCACTCCGCGCTTCACCAGCAGCACACGCAGCTGCTGCTCCTGGATGGTGAGAATCACGAGATCGACCGCGACCTTAATCATATGTGTTTTCATGGAGTTACGAGCCCCCGCGTTCTCCGGGATGGCTTTCCTCTTGACAGAGTGTATCACATACACTATATAAGTGTAGTAGAGACACTTAATGATGAGCAGGGAGGTTCTCGATGGATGACAACCCGAAATCCCGGACGGATATTGGGGTTCTTGTGGGACGCTTCCAGGTGCCCGACTTGCACGAAGGCCACAGGGAACTGATCGAGAAAGTGGCGGCCTGGCACAAGAAATTTCTGCTGGTGTTAGGCTGTTCGCCGATCCTGGTGACGCGACGGAATCCCCTGGATTTTCAAGCACGCAAGCTGATGATCAACGCGTACTACCCCGAGCTTCCGATCGTCCCCTTAATGGATTGCGCGGATGACGAGGAATGGTCGAAGGAACTCGATCGCCGGGTGCGCGAGATATTTCCCGTCGGTTCAGTCACTCTCTATGGTGGACGGGACAGCTTCATTCCTTACTATCACGGGCAGTTTCCCTGCCAGGAAGTCGAGCCCTCGTCGTACCGGGTGTGTTCGGGGAGTTCGGAGCGCAAGAGCGCGTCGCTCGAAGTGCGGAGCAGTACGGACTGGCGCGCAGGCGTCGTCTATGCCGCGTACAACCGATATGCACAGGCGTTGCCGACGGTCGACGTTGCCGTGACGCGAACGGTGGAAGGCGGGGACATCGAGATCCTGCTCGCTCGCAAGCCGGGCGAGAAGGGGTACCGGCTGATCGGCGGATTCGTGGACCCGACGGACGCGAGCCTGGAAGCGGCGGCGCGCCGCGAGGTGATGGAAGAAGCTCACATCGAGATTTCTGCTCCGGCGTACGCGGGCAGCTTTCTGGTGGGTGACTGGCGGTACCGACACGAGGTCGACAAGATGGTCACCACCCTCTTCGTTGCGGAGTACATGTACGGCGCGATCCAGCCGGATGACGACATCGAAGAACTGCGCTGGTTCCGGCTGAACGGCACGCTGGAAATCGGACAGATCGTCGACGTGCACCGGCCGCTGCTACTGAGGCTTCTGGATCGGGTCGTCAAGCGAGATGGCAAGCCACTGGAGGAAAGGGCCACGTATGAACTTCCTGCTCAGAACCGATAGCTACAAATTCACGCACTGGAAGCAGTATCCGCCGAAGACGACCGCGATCTATTCGTACCTGGAATCGCGCGGGGGAATGTTTCCAGCGACAGTGTTTTTCGGGCTGCAGTATTACCTGCAGACCTACCTGCAGGGAGCCGTCTTCAGCAAGCCCGACATCCAGCGCGCGGACGAATTCTGCCGGCAGCATTTCGGGCAGGACCTGTTCAACCGGGATGGCTGGAGTCGGTTGCTGGAGAAGCACGGTGGCCGGTTGCCGGTCCGAATCAAGGCGGTGCCGGAGGGAACCGTGGTTCCGACCCTCAACGTCCTGGTGACGATTGAGAACACCGACCCGGAGTTTCACTGGCTCACCAATTACCTGGAAACGTTGTTGATGAAGGTGTGGTATCCGACGACGGTGGCCACGCTCTCCCGCGAGATCAAAAAGATCATCAAGGGTTTTCTCGAGCGAACGGGAGATCCGTCCCTGCTGCCTTTTAAGCTGCACGACTTCGGCTACCGCGGTGTCAGTTCGGAGGAAACCGCCGCCATCGGCGGCGCTGGGCACCTGGTGAACTTCATGGGATCGGACACGGTGGCTGGGATCGTCCTGTTGCAGGATTTTTATCACGCTAAGGGGATGCCCGGCTTCTCAATTCCTGCTTCCGAACATTCGACGATTACCGCGTGGGGGAAGGATCACGAAGTGGACGCTTACCGGAACATGCTGACGGCTTACCCGGATGGCTTGGTCGCCTGCGTTTCCGATAGCTACGACATCTATAACGCTTGCCAGAAGTTGTGGGGTGAATTGCTGAAGCCGGACCTGCTGCATCGCCAGGGCGCGCTGGTTATCCGGCCTGATTCGGGAGATCCGATCAATGTTCTCACCAAAGTGTTTGAGATCCTGGGAGAGAAGTTCGGATATGAGACCAACGCGAAGGGGTACCGCGTGCTTCCCCCGTGCGTGCGTGTGATCCAGGGGGACGGCGTGAACATGTTCACGATTCAGAACATGCTGTACCAGCTGGCGAAGTTTCATGGCTGGAGTGCGGACAACATTGCTTTCGGGATGGGCGGCGCGCTGCTGCAGCAGTTGAACCGCGATACGCAGAAGTTTGCCTTTAAATGCTCGGCTGCGCAGATCGACGGACAGTGGAGTCCAGTGTTCAAGGATCCGATTACTGACCCGGGCAAAAACTCGAAGCATGGGCGGCTGGCGCTGGTCGAGCCCGAACCCGGCGAGTTTCATACCATGGAAAACGTTGCGAGCGATGCGTTGAATAACGAGGACCGGCTGGTGACCGTGTTCGAGGATGGCGCGATTACGAAGGAATATGATCTTGATTCGATCCGGCAGCGGGCAGAGGTATTTGAGGGGACACCTTAGGCAAATTTGTTTCTGCGAAAGGCCGGGCCGGAGATTGGAGAGACATCCGAGGGAAGTAGGGGCAGCGGCTAAAGCCGGGCCCATTTTGCGGGCTTATGGCGCGCCTGAAGGCGCGCCCTGATACGAACTGAACCAATCCCTACCGTGGTGGAGCAGCCGCCTGCTCGTGCCCGGTAAACGCAAGGTTCCCTTTCGGCTAAGCTCGGGGCAGGCGTTCGACTGTGTTCGGCCCGCGCCTCACTTCGCTCGGGATGACGGGTCGAGAGTTTAGGAACACCGACTCAAAAACAAGGAGCCCCGGCAATCGCGCCGGGGCTCTTTCACGCTTGATCGTTCTAGAACAGATTCCAAAGGAACTGGTTGTAGACCTCGTGGTGATATTGAACCTCGGGAGCTTTCACAAACGTTCCCAGGGCGCGCGGGCAGCGGTCGGCGGCTGCTTGCTTGAGGTCGGCGTAACGGCCTTTGACGTCTTCACCGAGGAGTTCGGTGGTCCACTTGGCGGTGCGGAAGTTGTCGATTGCGTCGTAGATGTTGTCGGGCAGGTAGCGCTCAGCCTGACGAAGGTTCTTGATCTTCGCCGTTTCCCCGTCGATGCCGGTCTTGAAGATCGAATAGGTCACCAGATAGGGATTGGCGTCGGGACTGACCGAGCGGACTTCCACGCGCATGCTCTTATCGTTGCCGATCGGGATGCGAACCATGGAGCCACGATCGGTGGGCGAGGCCTTGATCTGGTTGGGCGCTTCAAAGTGCGGATCCAGGCGGCGAAATGCATTCACGCTGGCGTTGAGCAGGAGACAGATGTCGTTGCCGTGGGTGAGGATGCGGTCGATGAAAGCGTATCCGAGCTTGCTGAGTTTCTCTTCGCCTTTTGCGTCCCAGAACAGGTTCTTGCCACCTTCGCTGATGGAGACGTTGGTATGCATGCCGCTGCCGTTCACGCCGACGACGGGCTTCGGCAGGAATGAGGCGGTCAAGCCCATCTTGGTCGCGACCTCACGACAGATCAGCTTGTAGAGCTGAATCTGGTCCGCGGCGGCGACGACCTCGCCGTATCCGTAGTTGATCTCGAACTGCGAAGGGGCAACTTCGGGGTGATCCTTTTCGTTCTGAAAGCCCATGGCGCGCTGCACTTCGGCGGTGGTGTCGATGAACGTCCGCAGCAGGTCTCCAGGGAGAGAATGGTAGTAGCCACCGGTGTTGACGTACTCGAACTTGCCGGTCTCGTGGTAGTGCCGCTCCGCGTCCGGCCCCTTGAACAGGAAACCCTCAATCTCGTTAGCAGCGTTCAGGGTGTAGCCTTCCTTGTCGTACAACTTCTGGGCATACCCTTTGAGCACGCCGCGGATGTCGGCGGCGTAAGGCCCTCCGTTCTTGTCGATGACTTCGCCGAAGACCAGCACCTTGCCGCCACCGAAGAAGTCCGAAGGTCCCCAGTAGAAAGCGGGCCAGTCAATTCCTAAGCGCAGGTCGCTTTCGCGTTGAGCCGTGAAGCCGCGGATGGAAGAACCATCGAAAGTCAGGTTGTCCCAACTCTTGATCAGAAACTTCTTGTCGTAGTCGAGCATGTGCAACCGGCCCTCGAGGTCGCTGAAGAGGACGGTCACCGCCTTGATGCGCTTTTCGTCGGTCAGGTATTTCAGGCGTTCTTCCTGAATCTTATGGACGGCGACCCGGTTCTTGCGCTGTTCTTTAGCCTTCAGGTTCATCTCTTCGAGTTCGGAATACGGAAGAGCCAGGAAATTCCGCAGGTCGTTCAACATGAGTCTCCTTGAAATTGAGCAGTAGTGGTCCAACTGGAAACTTGGCCGGCTGGTTGTGAACGGACAAGGGTATCGTGTCGCCGCTGGGGGCCGCCAATAAAAAGAGATGATGACGCCCATCAAAGAGATTTATGCAAAGACAGTGAATTCAAAGGGGTTCCGTGGGTCGGAATGGGGCCCCGGGAAGGCCACGGGTGTCTGCTTGTTCGCGGAAACTTGGCCCGGAACTTTCTGCGATCGCATTGCGTATTCTCAAGCAGACAGTGAGTTTCGACCTGTCACGGCGTCTGTGAAGCGCCGCAGAGGAGCCGATATGGGCGACATCGTGGGACTGGCAGCCGTGGTGATGTTGTTTGGAATCCCGACCGCGGGAATGGCACTGTATACGTATTATCGCGTCAACAAGCTGCGCACCGAGGAGCGCCTGGCGGCGATTGCCCGGGGCGTGAATGTCCCGATGGAACCGGAACTGTCCCAGACCGCGCGTTCGCGCCGGGCGGGAATTCTGCTGGTGGCGGCAGCAGTTGGATTCATCACCACGTTTGCGCTCATCGCGCGCGTCGAACCCGACGCCTGGGTCGCAGCGTCGTTTGGCGCAATCCCGTTCACGCTCGGGCTGGGATTCTTCCTTGACTCGGCGCTGGTGCGCCGGGATCTGCACGCTTCGTAGCACAGAGTTTTCCAACGCGGTGATTGACCGTGGCTTGGGGCGCGAGCGAGTTCTCGCGTTCCGAGCTTTTTGTTTCTTCCGCGAAGTTGCGAAGACGCCCTCGGACAAAAGGTCGTCAACTTTGCACAGGGCATGCTGTTGCTCCCGCATCGCTCGCGTCCCCGCGCAGCAGCAACCACTCGGCAGAAGATTCCTGGGGGGCAATGACATTTCATTTTCGCGGACCCAATTTGGCTGATTTTTGCCCAGCTTCGAACGCCGATTTCTCGGGGCGATTCGTGACCTTAGGAGAATATCTGGTCCCGGATTTGCGCGCACGCCCCGCAACCCAGCGTGCCAACCGGGAGTGGGCGGTTCAGTTCACCATCGGCGAGGCCCATTCGTCACTCACCCCCGGTGACCATCAAGGCAACTTCTTTTGACCAGGCACACCGCACTCCCGCCAAGTACCCTCTATCCCAACTACCCTGTATCCCAAGAGGGGCCGCTTTTTTCATGAAATGATTTCAAGGATGCACGGCATCTCTGCCGGCTAGCTACGGTTTTCGTGGTCGGCGAGAAGGGGACGGCCATCCACAGCAAGCGTGAGTGTATCGTGTTCCGGAAATTCGGTGCTGGATGAGCACTCCTGTCGGACTTGCGAGACAATAGCGTATCCCTGATATGTGCGCCCGCCCATTCCTGATCCCAGCTCTTGCGGTTCTAGTTTCGCTTGCGCACGGCACGCAACCTCAGGTCCGCATTTCCGTCGTCGTGCTCGACGAAAACGGAGTCGCCGTCCCAGCCGCCCGCGTCACGCTGCAGCCTCCGTCACCGGCCCAGGCTCTCAGGTGCGAGACTGAGATTTCCGGCCGGTGCGAACTCCTACACATCCCCGACGGACCCTGCCAGCTCCGCGTTGAGAAGGAGGGTTACTATACCGCGAACTCCTCAGTCGAGCCCTCCGCTGTCCCCGAACTTGAAATTACACTCAACCATGTGAAGGAAATCAAGGAAACAGTCGACGTCCGCGAATCACCACCCATGATCGAGAGCTCGCAAACTGAGTCCCAGGAGCGGCTCACCGGCATCGACATCATCAACCTCCCGTACCCGTCTACCCACGA
>DATMPS010000091.1:0-7058 GCA_035567435.1 Terriglobales bacterium
GGTTCTCCCACCCAAGCGTCGAGTACCCTGACTTCCGGTCTACTGTCTAACCCCACTCCCGCTACTACCCATTCCCGGGTACCGCGACTGCGGCGTCAACAGAATGGTCGTCCGGCTGCGGATCGTTGAAATTATGCGCCAATGGTAAGGGGAGCCACGTAAGGGAAAACTGCGTGGGGCAGCGCTGCCTGTGACGGGTGCGACCCGGGCAGGTGTCGTCTGGTGATCAACATAAGAACGGACGTAAACAACGTGTACGCGATTCGCGCAGCCGGCGCTCCCGCCCCCTTCTCCGATGGTGTTCAACGCGCCCGGCGGGCCCGCCGAGGTGGAGGTCCTATGTCTAGAACACGCGCGTCGATTGCCCTGGCGGTACTGAGCCTGTGCGCGCTGCCGGCCATGGCACAGTCGTTTCGCGTGCAGTGCCCGACCAGCACCATCACGCATCCGAGCTCGCTGACCAACGTCAATGCGGAACCGACTTACCTCGGCCCGACAGCACTGGCGCTCAACAGCAACGGATTTTATGCGCCCACGGTGAGCAGCACGACCGCGCCCACCATCGGCCAGGTCAACGGCGCCATCAAGTGCCAGCAGATCTCGGGCGGCGACGGTTACTCGACCATGGCCGACGGCACGCAGACCTTCATGTTTTCTTTCGGGCCGCTTTCGGGGCTCGCGGAAGTAGCAAACGGTCGCGCGGGCTCGGTGCCCCCCAACGTCTTCAACACCGTTTATCCAGGCACGCTAGTGCCCGGTGACCCGGCTACGAGCGACGGGGCAGTAACTGGTGCTTCTCCAGGGTCTGGTGGCACTGCAGCGGCCCCGTTCACTTGGAACGGTGCGGTAGGTCTTACCCCTGAAGTGGTGCAAACGGTATCCGTATCTGACCTGGTCGAGGGCCCTCTCAGCGCCGCCCCGCCGGCAACCGCTCCCCATTGCCCCGCTCCGACCGCGAACACCGTGACCGTTTACCTGTTTGAGCCGATCGGCCTTCCGGTGGGTGCGCAGGTGACCATCAACCAGGCGCCTAATCTCGTCGGCGCTACTCCAATTCCGGGGGGCTATCTCGGCACTTACGCCATTGCCTGCGTAGACCCCAACGTCATCTCTCCGGAGGGATCCTCGCAATTTGCTTTCACGTACGTGCTTCCGACTACGACTACAACCACAGGGTTGGCCGCGCAAACCGCGTTGAACGGCCCGACCGCGTCGACCCCCCCAGCGCTGGATGGGCACGTCGATCCCCGCCCCATCATCGACGTCGGCGTGATGAACGGCAACATCCCCGCCCCGCTGGCGGCATTTGACGAGGACGACGAATTCTTCCTGACGCTGAGCAACGTCGGGATGATCATGCGGCCGGACCTGTTCGAGCAGCACACCGTCCACTTCCACGGCTACCCCAACGCTTCCAGCTTCTACGACGGCGTGCCGGACGCTTCGGTGGCCATCAACATCGGCGCCAGCTTCACCTACTACTACCTGGCGCCTGACGCCGGAACGTACTTCTGGCACTGCCACATCACGCCGCCCGAACACTTGCAGATGGGCATGGTGGGCCAGCTTCATGTGCGCCCGCGACAGGACCGGGTGCCATCGGGGGGGAGCCTCTACACGTATCTCGGCTATCAGAACGGGATCGGCCTGCCCACCGGCGCACTCGCTGATCTGCGCACGGTTTGCAACCCCGGCCAGGACATCCTGTGCTCGGCCACGATGCCGGCCGTCAACACGGGTGCCACGGAAGGCCCGGACAAGTTAGGCAACCCGCAAAGGTACACCTACAACGACGGCGACGGTTCGACCGCCTATGACGTCGAGTATCCCCTCCAGATGCACGGCTTCGATCCCAATTTCCATTTCGTGGGCATGACCTTCAACCCGGAACCGTTTGTGGACATGAAGGACAAGTATTTCCTGCTCAACGGGCGGAGCTACCCCGACACCGTCGCGCCCGGTCCACAGGCATCGATGACGAGTGATGGACAGCTGCACTACTCGCAGCCGATGCCGGCGATCATCAACATTCCGGTTGGCGGGAAGGCGCTGCTGCGCATGGTGAACCTGTCGGTATCGGAATATCACACGCTGCAATCGCTGGGTGTTCCGATGAAGGAAGTCGGGTTTAACGCCAAGCTCTTGCGCGACCAGGCGGGAATGAACACCGAGTTCTACACCAACTCCATCACGCTCGGCGGCGGCGAGTCGCTCGACGTCATTCTGGATGCGAGCGACGCCGGCTGCGGGTCCACGGGCTGCGCGGCCCAGCTCTATCCGGCGGGGAGCGTCTTCTATCTCTACACCCCCCAGCTCGACCATCTTTCGAACGACGCCGAGAACTTCGGCGGCCTCATGACCGAGGTCCACATCTGCACGAGCGTCTCCGGTGGCAACACGTACGGGAATACCTGCAACTTGTAAACGGCGGGGAAAGCGACCATGAAAAGTGCGATTCTGAAAAGCGGACGGCTCCTGGCGCCGATGACGTTGCTGATGTGGCTCGCAGCCACGGCTACTGCCGCGGTTCCCGGCATCACCGGCCCGACCTTTAACCTGACGGCGCAACCAGCCTTTCTCAACCAGCCGGACGGACAGGCGATTTACTCCTGGGGTTACGGGTGTAACGGCACGCCGGCTGGCTCCCTTCCCGCGGCCCTCGGACCTGTCCCGTGCCCCACGATGCAGGTGCCTGGACCGACGCTGATCGTGCACGAAGGCGATTTGGTCACGGTCAACCTGCTGAATGGTCTTCCGAACGCGGCGGGCAACACCTCGATCCTGTTCCCGGGCTTCAATGTTTGCGTCGGCACTTTGACGGGCGCGAGCGCGACCTCCGCGGGAACTTGCACGGCGATTGCGTCCAATGGTGCTGCTGGCCTCCTGACGCAGGAGGCTGCCCCTGGTACCGCGGTTACCTATTCGTTCTATGCAGGAAGCCCGGGAACGCACGCCTATTACAGTGGGACGCAAGGCGACCTGCAGATCGAGATGGGCCTGTACGGCGCCGTCGTCGTCCTTCCATCGAGCGTTCCGGCCAATTGCACAAGCGGATACCACGCTGCGAATTTGGCGGCAAAAGCGCACTGGGGCGAGACCGATTTTCGCCTGTCGCAGGCCGCCTACGACCATCCCGGCACCTGTTACGACCGGGAATACCTGTTCCAGTGGGCCGAGATGGATGCCCGGATTCACCAGCAGGCGCTGGCACAGGTCACGGCACTGACCGGCTGCACGGCCGGAGCCATGGGATGCAGCCTCGACGTACAAACCGAGCCCTACCACCCCGCCTACTTCCTGATCAACGGGCGCTCGATGCCGGACCTGATGGATCCGAACTTCGCGGGCGAGTATCCGCACCAGCCCTATAACGGCAACCCCCACATGCATCCCGGCGAACTGACGCTCATCCGCACCATCGGGCAGGGCCGGTGGCAACACCCTTTCCACGAGCACGCCAACCACGTGCGCATCCTCGCGCGCGACGGGAACCTGATCCTCAGCGGCTCTACCACCCCGATTTCGTATAGCACGCCGGGAGGTACGGCAGTGTCGGGACAGGGGCTGGCCGGCACTCTGATGTTCAACACCGACACTACGCCGGGCGAATCGTTCGATGGCATCTTCTACTTCACCGGCAGAGGACTGAACTGGGATCCCTATGGGCACCACCCCGGTGACACCGCCGACCCCCTGGCCAGTCTGCCCTGCACTCCCGACGTGAACGGTTACAACACCGGTTATGACGCGTCGGGCAATTCGCTTTCAACACTTACAGCCATCCAGCAATCGATCAACTTCTTCGAGTGGTGCCAGGACCACAACAAGCCCATACAAGCAAACCCGTTTGGCGATGTGGCGGCAGGCGGCCCGGCCACGCTGCCCGATCCCAACGTCTTTACCAACGGCGCCTGGTACGGCGGCAGCCCCTATCTCGGTCCGGATGCGACGCTGCGCGGCAACGCTCCCGCCTGCGTGGGCAGCCCCTACGGCACGCCGAACCCTACAACACCCAGCGGTGGACCCGGGACCCTGACCCCTCCAGTCAACACGGCGAACTGCACCAACCTGAACCCGGCCAACCTGCAGTTGAACCCCGCCAACGAGCGTGGGTGGGCGTTCATGTGGCACTCGCATAACGAGCGCGAGATCACGACGAACAACGTTTTCCCGGGCGGGATGCTGATGATGATGCTGGTGGATTCCCGGGAATTTGTGATCGACGAGAAGTTGTAAGCGGTAAGGACAACGGCGAATTCCGGCCGACAGTGGCAGCCAGGAATACGCCCGACAAACGGCGATGAGAGAGAAACGAACCATGCATACCAACAATATCAAAGCGACCTTGAAGATCGCGGCCCGAGTGCTCGCGATTCTCTCTTTCGCGACGGCGGCCTACGGGCAGCAGCAGATCAACCTGACTGCCGGCCCTAGTACTGCGGCCATGCCCGATGGCACGGTCGTGCCGATGTGGGGCTATACGTGCGGCGCACTTGTCTCCTCCTCAACCGCGACCTGTGCGGCACTCAATCCAGCGTCGGTGACAACCGTGGCGACAACCTCGGCCGCGGCGGTGGGGACCTGGTCCCCTGTCGTGATTACGATTCCCGTAGGGGCAACCGGCGGTTTGCAGATCAACCTGACCAATAATCTCTCGTTCACGCCCGTGGGGGCGAATACGCCGAATGCGATTCCCACCTCCATCGTCATCGTCGGACAGGTGGGTGGCGGCCTCGGCGTTTCAACGCAGCGAACCAGCACGCTAAGTCCCAGCCACACCAATGCGCAGGGATGTCCCTCCTGGTTTATTGCGGCCAATCCTCCGGGCACCCCCTGTACTGCGCCGACCGCGGGCGTTACGACGAATACGCCGCCTGTGCAGGCAAACCGCGTGCAATCGTTCAGTACGGAAGTGGCAGCCGCCGGCGCCACACTGGTGGCCCCCCAGGTCGCCTCGGGATCCGCACTGACCTGGCCGGCGCTCAAACCAGGCACCTACCTGCTCGAGTCAGGCACGCATCCGTCTATTCAGGTGCCGATGGGGCTGATCGGCGTGCTGGTGGTTACCACCGCGCCCTCGGGCACTACGGCGGCAGGCACTGCTTACCCCGGCGCGGCTGCGACTGCTACGACTGCAGCGATTCCCGCGGTGCAGTACAACGCCGATCTTCCGCTGGAGTTCAGTGAAATCGACCCGGTGCAGAACAACGCGGTCAACACCGCCGTCAATACGGCCGGTTTCAGCGAGACGAGGGTGTGGTCCGGCTTGCCGGTCGATCCGCAGGGTAATCCGGGCTGCGGCAACCCGGCGTCAGCCACCTATAACACCTGCTATCCGCCGGTGGTGAATTACACGCCATTCTATTACCTCATCAACGGCGTCGCGTTCAACAAGACCAATGCGCCCGCTTCGCTGTTCGCGGCAACGGCCGGCGCCGGCACAACGACCGGAATCTCCGGCACGGTCTTAGCTCGCCTGGTGAATGCCGGTCTGCGGATGCACGTGCCTTCCGTCGTCGGATCGCTCACCCAGGGTTTCAACGGAGCAGGCGCGGCCGCCACGGTTAGCGGATTCACGTTGATCGCCGAAGACGGCAACCCTCTACCGGGCGTGCAGGTTGCGGGCGCTAGCAACGTTCCCGCGGCTCCCCGCGTGCAGACCGACGTCTTTATGGCCGCGGGCAAGGTTTTTGACGTGCTGTTCAATGCGCCCGCTGCCGGATCGACGGCACCTGCCCTGCCGATCTACGACCGCGAGTTGAGCCTGTCAGGCAACTCTTCGGTGCGTGATGCCGGAATGGTGGCCTATATCGGCGTCAATGGCGCCGGGCTTCCGGTTGCGGCAGGCACGGCGGGTAGTGTGTTTGCAGCCGCGGTGGCCCGCGCGGATACCTACAACGGGTTGGCTGCGGGCGAAATCTTGAGCGTCTCGGATCCATCCAAAGGCGTAATCGCCAACGACACCAACGTCTACGGCGTCACACTGCTTGCAGCCCCGGCCGCCGGCACACTGACTTGCAACGCGCAGCCACAACACCCGGTCCCAGGCATTTGCGCGAACGGAACATTTACGTATGTTCCGACAGGAACCACCCTCACGTGTACAACTGCGGGTGTCTGCGACTCATTCACCTATTGCGCGAACGGCACCGTGACGGCGGGCGCATGCTCGTCCGGTATAACCGCCATGGTGACCCTGGGCGCTTCGACGCTCACTGGCGCCCCCACCGCGATCGCCCAGACCTTCACGGCCCAAACGGCCACCTATATCAAGATTCCTTCGCCCGGCCTGCTGATCGGGAACTCGGACCCGAACAAATTGCCCCTGAGCGTTGTCCCGGGAACGTCAACCGGCGGGGGGGTCATAGATGCCAAAGGCGGATTCACCGCATCCGTCCCATCGGGGACTACCTCGACGCAGTTCTCGTACACGGTGCAGAACTCCCAGGGTAGGACCACAACCGGAATGGTGACCGTCAACTTCCCGGCCGCCAGCAATCTCACGGTCAACGTGGTCGATGCCCAGGCTTATAGCAACTGCCAGGGAGACGCTACCTGCATCAGCGGTCTGCCTCCCATTACCGACTACCGCTGGATCATCGAAGAAGACAAAACCTTCTGGGTTGACCCGAACTGCACCACCAACAACAGCATCACCTCGCCGGGTTGCCCCAGTGTTGTGCCCGGTCCGGCGGGTCAAACCACCGTCCCCACCTTTGGAACGAACTTCCACGCCAGCCACATGGATTTCGTCGCCCAGGGCTGCACGGGGCCGCTCTCGTGCGAAGGCGGCCAGACGATGTTGGATACCCGCACTGGCAGCCCGACCTTGGGGCAGCACATCCCCGCGGTCTGCGACCTTGGCAACGGCGCCTGCCGGCCCGATCCGAACTGCACGGCCCTCCCGTGCTTGACAAGCGGGGGCACTACACCTGTGATGCCGAGCTCGGTCCATCTCGATCCCACCAAGCGCTACTACATCTCGGTGTTGCCGGGCGACGCGGCCAACCCGTTTCCCGGTAATACCGGTCCGCCCGACTGCTCTGCGGGACCGATAT
>DATMPS010000092.1:0-3714 GCA_035567435.1 Terriglobales bacterium
GCCATGCAAAACCAGATAAGCCCGGACTTTATAAAGTCCTTCTGGGAGCCGCGCTTTCCTGGTCAGGTTCCATCGCAGTTGGTCGCGCCAGAGGTCCTCGACGGCGACACGCTATATCTGGAGGGAGAAGAACTAAAAGTAGTAGAACTTGGCCATACCGACACAAAGCACACTACTGCGCTGCATGTGCCTTCGATTGGTCTGGTGATCTCGGGGGATGCGGTCTACAACGACACCCACCCTTATCTCGCGGAGTGCAACGAACAGGCCAGAGGCGAGTGGCTGCGCGCGCTGGATACGATCGAGGCTCTGCGTCCGCAAGCAGTAGTCGCCGGACATGGCGTCCTCGACCCCGATAGTTCTCCTCGTCACATCGGGGAAACCCGAAATTACATTCGCGACTTCAATACTAGCGTGGCGCGTACATCAACCGCCATGGAACTCTACGAGAAGATGCTGACGTTGCATCCAAATCGCGTTAATCCAGGTTCGCTCTGGGGAACCGCAAAGATTGTGAAACCAGCGGCATAAATATGGTGGCGGGCAGACCGAAGATCTGCCGCGATGAATGAACTCAGACGTGATCGTTGTTGACAGCGCGTGCGCGGGCCTGGTCGAAATTCGCATTCAACAAGTCTGTCTTTGGATTTACTAGAACGCATAGGAGGAAAAACATGCCAAATCCGATCCTGGTTACTGGCGCGGCCGGCCTTCGCTCTTATCGAGGGCCACCCGTCCGGAGAAGAAACCGCGCTTCCGAGGATCAAGAATTGGGGGCGTGATATGCTGTGCCCGATCCAGGAGCCAAAATGGAAATCCTGGTTAAGAAAGGATCAGCCATGAAGCGCAAAAGCAAGCTCACGATTGCGATAGCCACGGCAGCGCTCGCCGCCCTCGTCGCCACGGTCGTTTACGCGCAGAATAACGACAAGTATTCGCTGAAATCGCCGAGCGGAATCGCCTTCTCCGACTTCCGGGGATACGAGGACTGGTCGGTGGTCTCGTCCGCCAAGACCGACGACAGGCTCAAGGTGATCGTCGCCAATCCGACCATGATCAAGGCGTACAAGGCCGGCATTCCGGGCAACGGCCAGCCTTTCCCGGATGGCTCCATGATCGCGAAGCTCCAGTGGAAGCCGAAGAAGAGCACGGAGGCCCCCTTCGTCGTGGATGTGCCAGACGTCTTTGTTGAGGCTTTCGTGATCGAAAAGGACAGCAAGAGATTGCCGAAAAGCGCCGGGTGGGGATACGCGGTGTTCAACTATGAAGCCGCATCGGACAAGTTCACGGCCGATCCCAAAAGCCTCTCAGACTGCGGACACGCGTGCCATACGGCCGTGAAGGCGAAGGACTACATCTTCCACCCGTACCAGAAGCGTTGAACCGGAGGCCGGGCCACCTTTGATTTTTTTCCTGCCTGCACCGCCACAACTGAGGTCGCTGCCGTCGTGCTCGTCTTTCTATGCGGCACCACCTGAGTGAGCGGCGGATTCTCGGCACCGGACGGCCTCTATTCGCGCTTCGTCTCGCCCCATCGGCCTGGTGTGGGGCATGGTCGTGAGCGGGGTGCTCTTGACCCGCAGCCCTGCCACTCGTGCTGGATGGTGAGGCCCACGCTGGCCCGTAGTCATGCTAATGAGCGCGGCCGAAGGAGTTTAGGAGGAAACAAACATGGCAATCCAATTCTGGTTACCGGCGCGGCGGGACGCGTTGGTGGGGTAGGGCGCAGATCACCGAACAGCTGCTGAAGCAAGGCAAAGCGGTGCGTGCGATGGTGCGAAATGACGACGAACGAGCGCAGGCATTGCGCGACATGGGTGCGGAGGTCGTAGTCGGCAATCTGCTGCACTTGGGAGGCCAACTCCCCGAACGGAGTCGGCAAATTTGATGCCACACAACGGTTCCTTCCATCATCCAACACCTTCAACAAGACTGAAAATTCACAGGAGGGAAAATGGCAACTCTCAGAGTCGCACCGAAATCAGAAGTGGCAACAATGAAGGTAGCTGTGATTCCAAAACCCGGGGCGGATTTCGAGCTGGTCGAGCGCGAGATTCCCGAGCCCGGAGCAGGGCAAGTCCGCATCAAGGTGCAGGCTTGCGGCGTCTGCCACAGCGACGTGCTGACCAAAGAAGGGCTGTTGCCATGGATTCAGTATCCCCGCATTCCCGGACACGAAGTAGCCGGCGTAATCGATGAAATAGGTGCGGGCGTCTCCGCGTGGAAGCTGGGCCAACGTGTCGGCGTGGGCTGGCACGGAGGCCACGATGGCACCTGCCGTGATTGCCGGCGCGGAGATTTTCGCAACTGCCGGAATCAGAAAATTGCTGGCATCAGCTACGACGGGGGATATCAGCAATACATGGTGGCGCCAGTCGAAGCACTGGCGGCGATCCCTGACAATCTGAGTGACGTCGACGCAGCGCCGCTACTTTGCGCCGGAGTTACCACCTTCGGTGCGATTCGGCGGAGCGGAGCCCTGCCCGGAGATCTTGTCGCGGTGCAGGGCATCGGTGGGCTGGGTCACCTTGGAGTGCAATTTGCGAGCAAATTCGGTTACAAGGTCGCGGCCATCGGGCGCGGTCCTGAAAATGCTTCGGTCGCAACCAAGTTGGGAGCAACACTGTACATCGACAGCGCGGCGACGAACGCAGCCGAAGAGCTGCAACAGTTGGGCGGAGCGCAGGTCATCGTCGCGACGGCGCCGAACTCAAAGGCTATGTCGGAATTGATCAACGGCCTCGGCCCAAACGGAAAACTTATGGTGATCGGAGCTTCATTCGACGCAATTGAGGTCACTCCAGCCCAGCTCATCTTTGGAAGCAAAACGATTCAAGGTTGGGCGGCGGAACCGCCAGCTGCTTCGGAAGACACATTAAACTTTGCCGAACTAACCGGAGTCCGGCCCATGGTCGAAACCTATCCACTCGATAGAGCCGCCGAAGCTTATGACCGCATGATGAGTGGCAAGGCGCGGTTCCGCGTGGTGTTGACGATGTGAATCTGTCGCTGAGGATCAGCTCGTGAAAGACATGTGTTGTTAAGGGGGTTCGACTATGAGATCGGACATTGTGCCTGGGATCGTCCTGCCTCTTGGCGTACACACCATGACCAACACCGCCCTTACGGGCGCAACCCACGACATCGACGGCGGGCAGCAAATCGTCGCCGCCTAGCGAAAGGAGCACGCTTGTCTACAATCCATCTCCACCAGACAACCACTTGACTCCCGAGCAGTACTGCCTTTCGATTTAACTGAACGCCTAGGAAGGAAAAAACATGGCGAATCCCATTCTAGTTACCGGCGCGGCGGGCCGCGTCGGCGCGGTAGGACGCACGGTCACTGAACAGCTGTTGAAGCAAGGCAAAGCGGTACGGGCGATGGTGCGAACTGAAGACGAGCGCGCGCAAGCATTGCGCGCTCTGGGTGCGGAGGTCGTGGTCGGCAATCTACTCGATCTCGATTCCATGCATCGGGCGATCGACGGCGTCGAGACCATGTACTTTGGCCTCTCGGTTTCGGATACATATCTAGCCGCGACGGTTAATACGGCGGCAGTGGCGAAGCATCACGGCGTGAAGGCGTTCATCAATATGTCGCAGATGACGGTCTCTCAGATGAGCATTACCGAAACTACTCCGAGCCCACAGCACAAGCTGCACTGGCTCGCCGAGCAGGCGCTGAACTGGTCCGGTCTGCCGGTTGTGCACGTG
>DATMPS010000093.1:0-2702 GCA_035567435.1 Terriglobales bacterium
GTGGACGCGGGCGGCAAGGCCTCCGGGGGTGTAAACGAGATGTTCTGGGGAGACCGCCTGGGTCACTTCGTTGACCCCTTCGGTCACGCTTGGACGGTAGCCACGCACGTGGCGGACCTGACCGAGGAGGAAATGGAAGAAGGCGCCCAGGAATTCTACGCCCAGATGGCTCAGAAGAAGTCGGCGTAGCTTTGCAGCAAACACTTAAACCGCGAAGGACGGAATTTACTCCGCAAAGGCCGCCAGGATTTTCTCGGCGGCCTTTGCGGTTTTTCTTTGCGGTTAAACTCTCAGGCTGACTTTTCGGGCGCCGGAGACTTTCCGAAGAGGATTTCGACTACCAGCAAACCGGCGCCGACAACAATCGCACTGTCGGCAACATTGAAGGCGGGCCATTGATATGGGCCGACGTAAAACAGCAGGAAGTCGACCACCCGGCCGCTGAGCAGGCGGTCCCAGAGATTGCCCACCGCGCCACCGAGAATCAGCGCCAACCCGATTCCCGTGCTGTGCATGGAATGACTGTTCCGCCACAGCAGAACCGAGACGATGGCAAGCGCCACAATCGAGAACAGGACCAACGCGGCGATCTTCCAGTCTGAAGGCGAGTCGGCGAAGAGACCGAAGGCGGCCCCACGATTCTCCACATGAGTGAGGCGGAAAAATCCGGGGATAATCTGAATGCTATCGTGCAATGAAATATTCTTTGCCACGGCCCACTTCGCCGTCCGGTCGAGCCCCACCACCAGCGCGGCAATCAGGAAGTGGAAGCTACGTGTGGATTGAGTCGTCATTCGGGTCGATTCAAACCTGAACCGCAAGGATCGCAAAGGATCCCGCAAAGAACGCAAAGCAAGCCCTTTTCCGCAATCGTTTTTGCCTTCACCCGCCGATCTCTTTCAGGACCGCGCTGCAGCGTTCACACACCGTGGGATAGACAGCGTTCTCGCCCACGTGGATGGAATAGTTCCAGCAGCGCTCACATTTCTTGCCGTCTGCCTTGTTCACCTGGACACTGACCCCGCCGGTGCCGTTTCCTGATTTGCCTTGTTGGAGAGTGACCGCCGAGACGATGAACAGGTAGCGCAACCGGTCCTGGTAGCGCGTCAGGACCGAGAACACAGGCTCAGCGGCCGTCACTGTGACTTGCGCCTCGAGGTTGGCGCCGCCGATCAGCTTGCTTTGCCGGGCCTCTTCCAGGGCCTTTAACACCTCGGTGCGCACTGCCAGCAGAGTGTTCCAATCCTCGCGTTGCTTGGGATCGTCGGCAGGAGTGGAACCATCCAATACGTCAGATGCGGTGGGGAAGTTTGCCAGATGCACGCTGGCGGGACGGTCGGGCAGCGCGGGTAGATATTGCCACACCTCATCGCACGTGAAGCTGGTGATCGGTGCAAGCAGACGCACCAGGGCCTCACCGATACGCCAGATCGCCGTCTGAGCGGCTCGGCGGGCGCGTGAGTTCGGGGCGTAAGTATAGAGGCGATCCTTCAACACGTCGAAATAGAACGCGCTCAACTCCACAACGCAGAAATCATTTATACGATGGAAGATCTTGTGAAATGCAAACTCGTCGTACCAGCGGATGACGTCCGCAGACATGGCGACCGTTTGGCGCAGCATGTACTGATCGAGGATGTCCATCTCGTCGAATGGGACTGCGTCCGTCCGCGGATCAAAATCGTGCAGGTTGCTCAGAATGTAGCGAAACAGGCTGTTGCGAATCTTGCGATAGCTCTCAGCCACCCGCTGCATCAGTTGTTCGGAACCAACCACGTCTTCGCGAAAATCGACTGAGGCGACCCAGAGGCGTACGATTTCGCCGCCCAGACGACCGGCGATATCGACCGGATCCACATCGTTGCCGCGAGATTTGGACATGGCTTGTCCCTTCTCGTCGAGCGTCCACCCCGGGGTTACGACCCCATGGTAGGGCGGGCTGCCGCGCGTGCCCATGGCACAGAGCAGGGAAGACTGAAACCATCCCCGGTACTGGTCGCCGCCTTCGAGATACAGATCGGAGGGCCAGGGATAGCCGGGTTCATCGTCGAGCAGGGCCAGATAGCTGGTGCCGGATTCCAGCCAGACGTCGAAGATATCGGTCTCGCGCTCAAAAGTTGTTCCGCTACAGTGCGGACACTTCATGGTGGCGGGAAGAATCGTGTCGGCTTCGGGCGTGTACCATGCGTCGGCACCGGAGCGAGCGAAAAGCTCCACCACCCTGGCATTGATGGCGGGATCATTCAACGGCTTGCCGCAGCTCTTGCAGAGAAAAACGGCGATGGGCACGCCCCAGACGCGCTGCCGCGAGATACACCAGTCCGGTCGCGTGGCAATCATGTTGTGCATGCGTTCCTTGCCCCAGGCCGGGTCCCACTTCACTTTCTCCACGTCTTCCATTGTCCGGCTGCGTAGCGTCCCTCCGCCCGGCATGGCGGCTTCCATTGAAATGAACCACTGCTCGGTGGCGCGGAAGATGATGGGATTGTGACAGCGCCAGCAATGCGGATAGGAGTGCACAAGCGTTTCCGTATGCAGGAGCGCCCCGCGCTTTTTGAGCAGCTCGATAATGGGCGCGTTGGCGTCCCAAACCTTCAGTCCGTTGTAGTCGGGGAGACCATTGTGCATGATCCCTTTTTCATCCACGTTGCTGGTTACGTCGAGGCCATACTTCACACCGGTGGCAAAATCTTCCGCGCCGT
>DATMPS010000094.1:0-5542 GCA_035567435.1 Terriglobales bacterium
CTAGGCTTGTGCCTTACGATTGTCAACGTCGCAGTGGCGCAGGTTGAATCGACAACTGAGAGGCTAACTGTTTAAAACAGGCCATTACGCTCAAAACCCCTCAATGAGATCGGAGTAGGGATCGCGGTTGCTCGCGACCCCCTCCCCGGACCCGGACGGGCGCTCGTTAGCGCATCCGGTTCTTATCTCGGATGACTAGCGGCGAAGCGCACTGCAGGATAGGGGTGGAGCACACACGGTTGAGGTAACCATCGTTCGCCCAGCGCCATCATCCGGGTCCACGAGAAGTGACGCTGCTGGCTCCGTCGAGAAAGATTGTGCCACCACAGCGCCCGCACTCGCTTCCGAAAGATGGCTAAGCTATCTAGGTTCCCGGGTACCGCGTAGTAGTTGAAGTAACCCTGCACGACCGATTTGAGCCATCCTCCCGTTTCAGGCACCGGATCATGCATGCGCCGGCGGAGCTCCTGCTTGAGGTTTCGAAGCTTGGCTCGCATGCGCTTGCGGATCGTCGTGCGCCGCACGGTGAATCGCCCGAGCCTGTTCTTCCCACTTATGTGTTTGAAGCCCAGGAAATCGAACGTCTCGGGTTTCCCTTCTCCTCTATGTTTCCGGTTCTCTTCGGCAAATCGCCCGAACTCGATCCGGCGCGTCTTATCTGGGTGTAACTCCAGTCCAAACTTGGCCAATCGCTCTCGCAAGTTTTCTAGAAACCGATCCGCGTCCGTCTGATACTGAAATCCCAGAATCGTGTCATCGGCATATCTGATGACCACGACCTCGCCTTGCGCCCACTTCTGGCGCCAGACGTTTACCCAGAG
Organism: Terriglobales bacterium; assembly: GCA_035567435.1. Classification (GTDB taxonomy): domain Bacteria; phylum Acidobacteriota; class Terriglobia; order Terriglobales; family Acidobacteriaceae; genus Gp1-AA133. Next base: position 822 of record DATMPS010000094.1, read on the forward strand.
ATCGAAACTGTAGTGCAGGTACACGTTGGCGAGCAACGGTGAAACCACCGAGCCCTGCGGCGTACCCGTCTGCGGTTCCGACCATTGGCCTGCCTCCATCACTCCAGCCTTTAACCATTTTCGAATAAGCCGCAGTATGCGAGGATCGGCCACGCGATGCTCCATGAACTGGATCATCCAGCTCTTGTCGAGGTTATCGAAAAAGCTGCGGATGTCCGCGTCCAGTATGTAGTTCACCTTCTTCTTCAGCAGCGCATACGACAGCGCATCCAGCGCATCGTGCTGGCTACGCCCCGGGCGAAACCCATACGAGAATCCCAGAAAGTCTTCCTCGTAAATCTGGTTGAGGATGGTGACCACGGCCTGTTGGACGATCTTGTCTTCCAGGGCCGCGACCCCCAATGGACGTTGCCGCCCATCTTCTTTCTGTATGTACACTCTCCTCGAGGGCAGCGCTCGGTACGCTCCACGATGAACCCGTCCGTGAAGGTCGACGAGCCGATCCTCCAGGCCGGACTCATACTCCTGCCACGTGACTCCGTCCACTCCCGGTGCGGCTTTCCTCTTCAACGAGTAAAAGCTTTCCCGGAGTAGATTGACAGTCAAGTGGTGGAGCAAGGCGGTGAACTTCATCTCCTTGTGTTCCCGTGCTGCTTTCCGCACGCCTGCCAGCCCTTGGGACACGCCCTTCCCGCTCTGCGTCGGGTGCGTGTTAGATTGACCGGCGTTCTCCTTGATCAGCGGCCTTCCCTCCCCACTCTCCGCCGACAATCTCGCGTCTTTGTTCGAATGGTTCATCGGTAGTACGCCACTGTGTGACTCCTCGCAGACGTGCATGCGGGCCGTATGGCTCTTGCCTTCACCCGCCGACCTGCCGTCTGGTTTGCCAGCAGGTGTCTCCGAGGTCTCCCGGTTCTCGTGCATGAAGTTTCTAGGCGTGCCGTGGGGTCTTCGACCACGCCGGACCGACCGAGAACTCGCGCTAACGTTCCCGTCCGTGTTGCCTTCCGCGCATATTTACCGCGTCGGCGTCCGGTTTGTATGTTTTCGCGGCTCAATGGCCACCCCGCCTATCCTCTATCTACGCTTCACTGCGTCCCTCGCGGTAGCAGCGCAAGACTCGAGGCCAAGTGGATCGCTACTCCTTTCTTGTAAGGCTCTTTCATCCTCTGCTTCATGCCGGTTTATCCCGGCGCACAAAAATCCCCATAGCACTCAAATCCCCTTGGAAGGGGCGAATAGACGGCGCGAGCTTGTGACATCGCCTGATTTCGTCAGCTATGATCTAGGGCGGAGGCAGTTCATGCAAAGCGACCGGGGGAAAGCGTGCTGATTCCGCCCTTGCTGTTGCTGAACCTGTTCGTTGTCATCGTCATGTTCTCTATCGGGCTGCGTGTCAGCGGCGGAGAGCTACTCGATGTCCTGCGCAAGCGCGCGCTGTTTGTCCGTACCCTGCTGGCGAATTGCGTCCTTATACCGGCCATAGGCTTCCTGCTGGTTCGCATCTTCCCGCTGACACCCGACGCCAGTGTCGGCATCCTGCTGTTGGCCGCGATACCGGGAACGCCCCTCGCATTGCAGTTCACGCGCCAGGCGAAGACGCGCTTACCTTTCGCTGCCGCCATGACTTTCGTGCTCTCGCTGGTAAGCATCGCCATGACCCCTCTGGCGGTCGAGGTGATGCCGCAGACCGCGCAGCGCAATCAGCGGCCGATCCTCCTCCTGATCACGAGCATCGTGCTGTACATCGCGCTGCCACTGGGCGCTGGTTTGTGGGCGGCGCGACACGCGCCGAAAATTGCCCCTCGGCTGGTGTTGCCTCTGGGCGTTCTGGCCACGGTTGCTTTTGCTTTTCTCATGTGGGAGACGCGCCTGGTGCGGCGTGAGGCATTTAATACAATTCGCGGCCGTGGGACCATCCTGGCGATGCTCCTGTTGCTGCTGCTTTCCATGTTGATCGGTTGGCTGATCGGCGGACCCGACCGCGAGTCACGCCGGGTGTTGGCGACCTCCACCGGCATGCGCAGCGTGATTGTCGTGCTGTACGTGGCGCGTTACTGCTTTCCGGGCACCAACGTCTACATGATTCCGATTGTCTATCTATCGTTAATGGTGCCCACGAACCTGCTTCTCCATCTTGCGTTCACCGGATGGCACAAACTGCGGCAACCGGCGGAGGCGTAGGGCGATCCAGTGACTGACAGATCCCACGATACAGCTTGCTGTTGGAACATCCCCATCTAGTGATCGAGGCCAAGTGGTCGGGACAATCGGCCCCTCGCACAGTGACATCGGCGGTTGGGACTGTTTGGACCAGCCGCTTTTCTTTGTGTTGGGTACGAGTGCTTGCGACTTGTCATTTCTGACAGTTCCCCCGCCAAAACGGGCGCGTTAGGTTGAGTGAGAGAGTGCGTGTTCCGAGGAAGGATTAAGGAGTCCGCGATGTCACAAGAAGAGTCTCGCTTGCAGGAAGCCCGCAAGGGCACGTCCGACTGGAAGAAGTGGGGGCCCTACCTCAGTGAGCGGCAGTGGGGAACGGTGCGCGAAGACTACAGCGAAGATGGTGACGCCTGGAATTTCTTCACCCACGATCAGGCCCGCTCACGCGCTTACCGCTGGGGCGAGGACGGCATCGCTGGCATTTCCGATGACAAGCAACACCTGTGCTTCGCACTGGCCCTGTGGAATGAGAAGGACCCCATCCTGAAGGAGCGGCTCTTCGGCCTTACCAACAGCGAAGGCAACCACGGCGAGGATGTGAAAGAGTATTACTTCTACCTCGACAGCACCCCGACCCATTCCTATATGAAGTACCTGTACAAGTATCCGCAGGCGGCATTTCCTTACACGGATCTGGTAGAGACGAACCGGCGTCGTTCCAAATACGACATGGAGTACGAACTCCTCGACACCGGCGTCTTCAAGGACGACCGGTACTTCGACATCTTCGTGGAATATGCCAAAGCCGGTCCGGAAGATATCCTGGTGAAGATCACCGCTGCCAACCGGGGACCGGACGCGTCCGAACTGCATCTATTGCCGACACTCTGGTTCCGGAACGACTGGTCGTCGTGGATTGCCGAATCTAACCGAGCTGCCCGGAAACCGAACCTCGAGCAGATCGAGAGAGGGAGGGCCGCGACCGCGGTCGCGGTGGCTCATCCGCTGCTGGGTGCCTACATCCTTCACTGCGAAGGCGATGTGCCGCTGCTCTTCACCGAGAACGAAACGAACCACGAACGGCTTTTCGGACAAAAGAACGAAACCCCCCACGTCAAGGACGGTATCAACGACTGCGTGGTGCAGGGTAAACAGGCCGCGGTGAACCCTGACAAGAAGGGCACCAAGGTGGCAGCGCACTACCAGATCAATGTAGGCGCCGGTCAAACCAAAGTGATTCGCCTGCGGCTCTCCAACAGTTCTCCGGAACCGAAGGGCAACCCCTTCGGAAAGCAATTTGATGAAGTCTTCACTGACCGGCTTCGTGAAGCCGATGAGTTTTACAAGTCGGTCACGCCGCCATCGGTGAGCGAAGACGCGGCCAAGGTGATGCGCCAGGCCATCGCCGGCATGCTCTGGAGCAAGCAGTTCTTCTTTTTCGACGGTGACAACTGGCTGGACGAGCACAACTCCAACCCGCTCCATACCGGATATCGAAGTTCCCGGAACTCGGAGTGGTACCACATGCTGAACGAGGACATCATCTCCATGCCCGACAAGTGGGAGTACCCCTGGTACGCGGCTTGGGACCTGGCCTTCCACACGCTTCCGCTCTCGATCGTGGACGCAGACTTCGCCAAAGAGCAGATGGAGTTGATGCTCCGCGCCTCCTATCTGCACCCCAACGGCCAGATGCCTGCCTACGAGTGGAACTTCAGCGACGTGAACCCTCCGGTCCACGCCTTTGCCACTCTCTTTCTGCACCACACCGAGCAGGCCTTGCGCGGCGAGACGGACGTCGAGTTCCTCAAGTTGGCGTTCACCAAGCTGCTGCTGAACTTCACCTGGTGGGTGAACCGCAAGGACCGCTTCGGCAAAAATGTCTTCGAGGGCGGATTCCTCGGTCTGGACAACATCGGCATCTTCGACCGCAGCGCCCCGCTGCCGACCGGCGGCCACCTCGAGCAGGCCGACGGCACGGCATGGATGGCCCTGTTCAGCCAGAACATGCTGGAGCTGGCGGTCGAGCTTACCGCCCACGACCACACCTACGAGCCCATGGTCACGAAGTTCGTCGAGCATTTCCACTACATCGCCTCGGGCATGAACCGGCCCGGTCAGGACGGGATGTGGGATGAGGAGGACGGCTTTTACTACGACCTCTTGCGGCTCCCCGATGGGAGCGCCACGCGGCTCAAGGTTCGATCCATGGTGGGGCTTCTGCCCCTGTGTGCCACGACTGTCGTTGAAAAATGGCAGCGGGAGCGCGTTCCGACGGCGATGGCCTGGTTGCGGGAACGCTCGCGTCGGATGCCCGAACTTCTAAAGACCATCCACCCCACCGGACCGGGGCATTGGGGGGTAGCCGAGCGCGGGATCATTGCTCTCCTCAACCCAGAGCGGCTGCGCCGAATCCTCAAGAAGATGCTCGACGAGAACGAGTTCCTGGGCCCCTACGGCATCCGCTCGCTCTCCAAGTTCCACGAGCAGCACCCGTACGTCTTCAACGTAGGCGGCCAGGAGTACCGGGTGGATTATCTGCCGGCGGAGTCGAACACCGG
>DATMPS010000095.1:0-5463 GCA_035567435.1 Terriglobales bacterium
CGCTGCACACGAACTACTGCGATCTGGGATTCTGCCTCGCGGAGGATGGACGCCGTCTAGTGTTGATCTCCTGCATCGACAACCTGCTCAAAGGCGCAGCCGGTCAGGCGGTGCAAAACATGAACCTCATGTACGGATGGGCGGAGGAGGAAGGCCTGCAGTGATCATCGTGGTCAAGATCGGCGGAGCGGCTCTGGAAGACGCGCCTTCCCTGCGCAAGTGCGCGCGAGCCATCGTGGAGTTGGCCCAGGATGGCCACCGCGTGGCGGTGGTCCACGGCGGCGGCAGCGCGCTGACTCGCATCTTGAAACAGCTCGGAAAGAGGAGCGAATTTGTCGACGGCCTCCGCATCACCGACGCCGAGACGCGGGATGCGGCCCTGATGGTGCTGGGAGGGATGATCAACAAGAAACTGGCGGCAGCCGTTCAGGCAGCTGGCATGCCCGCAGTCGGATTCTGTGGCGGAGATGGCATGACCTTTCGCGCCCGCAGAAAGTATGTTCATGGGCGTGATCTCGGATTCGTAGGTGAAATTTGCTCCGCGGAGCCGCGCTGGATCGAAGCGCTCTGGCAGCAGGGCGGAGTCCCAGTGTTGGCCTCTCTCGCGTTAGGCGCGGACGGCGAGTACTACAACATCAACGCCGACGAAATGGCCGCTGCCTGCGCCGTGGCCTGTCGCGCCAACGCTCTGATTTTTCTTACCGATGTGCCCGGAGTGAAAGACGCGCAGGGAACCGTCATCCCGTGGCTGAACACCAAGCAGGCCGCCGATCTGGCAGCAGGTTCGATCGTCAGCGGCGGAATGTTGCCCAAGCTGCAGGCTTGTCGACTGGCGCTGATCCAGGGTGTCGGGCGAGTGCGGATACTGCCCGCGGCAGAAGTAGACGCATTGCCGCAGTTTTACCTCACCAAGTTGGCATGCGGTACCGAGGTGACCTGCGCATGAGAAGCACCGCCACAAGATTGCAAATGAATAGCAAGGAGTCCGAGTTGAACAGCCTGCCGAACAAAATATCCGCAGCTCCTGCGGCATTCCCCGGAGCCTTCTGGTGCTCCGACTTAATTTCCACATGCGATCTAGGCCCACAAGGAGTGGAAGCCGTGCTCCATCTTGCTGAACTAATGAAGTCTCGCCCATCAGTCTTCCAGAGAGCGCTGGCCGGAAAACAAATGGTGATGTTCTTCGAGAAGCCGTCGCTGCGCACGCGGTTGACATTCGAGAGTGGTATGACCAGCCTGGGCGGAACGGCGATGTTCGTCGACCAGACAAAAGGCCCGCTCGATGCCCGCGAAAAGCTCAGTGACATCGCACAGAATCTCGAGCGTTGGGTGGATGTGATCGTGCTCCGCACCTTCGCGCAGACCACGATTGAAGGCATGGCGGAGCACGCTTCTGTCCCAGTGATCAACGCGCTCAGCGACCTGGAGCATCCCTGCCAGGCTCTGGCCGACTATTTCACGCTGCAGGAAAAGTTCGGCGATCTCAGAAACATTAGTTTGGCTTATGTAGGCGACGGTAATAACGTAGCGCATTCTCTTCTTCTCACCTGCGCTTGTTTAGGTTCATCGATCAGGATTGCCACTCCTGAAGGCTACGGCTGCGACCCACGAATTGCCGCCGCCGCGCGGAAAATTGCCGCGCAGACCGGCGCCCAGATGGAATTGCTCAACGATCCGCACGCCGCTGTTGTCGGAGCCGACGCCGTCTACACCGATGCCTGGGCCAGCATGGGACAAGAGCATGAAGCCGAGCAGCGCACCCGCACATTCGCGCCGTACCGGGTCAATCAGAAGCTAATGTCGGAAGCCGCGCCGCACGCCGTGTTCATGCACTGCCTGCCTGCGCACCGGGGCGAGGAAGTCACGGACGAAGTGATGGATTCCGAATACTCGCTGATCTTCGATCAGGCGGAAAACCGTCTGCACGTGCAGAAGGCCATTCTATATCTGCTGTTGGGCGGTGCCGTTCGCCTGCCCGCAAGGAGCGCGCATGCCTGAGAAAGTCGTTCTTGCCTATTCCGGTGGACTCGACACCTCGATCATCATCCCGTGGCTGAAGGAAAACTATTCCTACGATGTCATCGCCATGGTGGGTGATGTCGGGCAAGGCGATGATCTGGAAACAGTGGTCGAAAAAGCTTACACCACAGGCGCGAGCAAAGTAGTCGTGGAAGATCTTCGCGAGGAATTTCTGACCGGATATGTGTTTCCAGCACTGCGAGCGGGCGCCGTATATGAGCACAAGTATCTGCTCGGGACTTCTCTAGCGCGTCCGGTGATCGCGAAACACCAGGTTGCAGTGGCTCTGCGCGAAGGTGCAACTGCCGTGGCCCATGGCTGTACCGGCAAGGGCAACGACCAGGTACGGTTTGAATTGACCTATCAGGCGCTCGCTCCGGAACTCAAAATCATCGCGCCGTGGCGGGAGTGGTCCTTGAAGTCACGCGAAGACTGTCTCGACTACGCCGAGCAACACGGCATTCCCGTCGCCGCAAGCCGCGAGAAGATCCACAGCCGAGACCGCAATCTATGGCACATCAGCCACGAAGGCGGCGAACTGGAAGACGCCGCTAATGCGCCATTGGCCGGCACCTGGCAGATCACGCGTTCGCCTCAGGAGGCTCCGGACAAAGAAGAGCAGGTAAACATAGGCTTCGAATGCGGAGTCCCAACTTCGGTGAACGAGATGAAACTCGATCCAGTTTCCCTGGTCGAACTGCTCAACGAAATTGGCGCGCGCAATGCCATCGGACGCGTCGATCTGGTCGAGAACCGTTTCGTGGGCATCAAGTCGCGCGGCTGTTATGAAACGCCGGGCGGAACTCTGCTGATCTCCGCTCATCGCGAGTTGGAAGCTCTGTGCCTGGAGCGGGACGTCGCGCATTTCAAACAGCACATCGGCTTGAAGTATGCCGAGTTGGTGTACTTCGGATTATGGTTTTGTCCGTTGCGCGAAGCTCTGGATGTGTTCGTCGAGAACACACAGAAGGAAATGACAGGCAGCGTCACTCTCTCGCTGTACAAGGGCAATGCCTCCATCGTCAGCCGTGAATCGGAGCATTCGCTCTATCGCACCGACCTCTCATCATTCACCATGGGAGACAGCTATGACCAGAAAGATGCTGCCGGGTTCATTCGGATTCTCGGACTTCCGTCTCGTTCACGCGCACGGTCGCGAGTGGAGGTTGCCTCATGAAGATGTGGTCGGGCCGCTTCCGGCAACCACTGGATCCTGATTTCGAGCGTTGGCAGCGCTCCTTCGGTTTCGACTGGAGGCTGCTCGACTACGAACTGGCCGTCAGCAGCGCCCACGCGCACGCTTTGAAGACCGCGGACATTCTTTCTGCCGGCGAATTGATCAGCATCCTTCAGGGCTTGAAACAAATCGGCGAACAAGCGACCGCAACTCCGGAATTCTTCAACGACAACGAAGCGGAGGACGTGCATCACTTTGTCGAGAAGCACCTCGTCGCGCTGATCGGCGAGGCGGGTTACAAGCTGCACGGCGGTCGCAGCCGCAATGAGCAGATCGCCACCGACCTTCGCTTGTATGTCCGGGCGGCAATCGATCAGTTGCGGCAGGAACTGGCAAACTTGTGCCGCGTGTTTATCGAACGTGCCGAGCATGCCGCCGACGCTGCGATGCCCGCCTACACACACTTGCAGCGCGCTGAGCCGGTGCTGGTCGCACATTGGCTCATGGCCTACGTGGAAATGCTCCTGCGCGACGCGGACCGGCTCGCGGACTGCCGCAAGCGAACCAACCTCTGCCCGCTGGGCTCGGGCGCGGTGGCCGGGACAACCATATCGCTCGACCGCGAGTTCATCGCTCAGACTCTCGGATTCGACGCCCCAACCGCGAACAGCATCGACGCCACCAGTGACCGCGACTTCGCAATTGAATACGCCAACGCACTGTCACTACTCGCGATGCACCTGAGCCGCTGGGCGGAAGAAATGATCCTGTTCTCCACCCAGGAGTTTGGCTTCGTGAGCCCTCACGAAGCGTATTCCACGGGCAGCAGCGCGATGCCGCAGAAGAAAAATCCCGATCTGCTGGAGCTGGTGCGCGCAAAAAGTGGCCGAATCCTCGGACACGCAACTTCCCTCATGGTTACGCTGAAAGGCTTGCCTCTGGCGTACAACAAAGACCTGCAGGAAACGCAGCAGCCGATTTTCGAGTCTTCGGACATAGTGCTGCAAATGCTGCCTCTAGTCGCAGGCTGGATGAAAGCCGCAGAATTTCACTACGAAAGAATGAACGTAGCAGCGCAATCGGGATTCATGAACGCATGGGCAGCTGCCACTTACCTGGTGAAGCGCGGCGTTCCTTCCCGGCTCGCGCACGAACAAATCGGCAGAGCGGTGCAGTTGTGCATTGAGAAGAATTGCGAACTCCAGGATTTGTCGCTCGAGGAATGGCACTCACTGAATGCCGCGTTCGACCAGGATGTTTACGAGTCCCTGAAACTGGCGTCAGTATTGGCGATCCACGATGTTCCAGGAGGCACGGCTCCCGGCCGGGTACACTACGCAATTGCGACTGCCAGGAACAAGATCGAGTCGCTGCGTGAGGAAGTTTATGCGCACGCGTAAAGCGATCTTGCCCGACGCCGAACGGATTCATGAACTGATCGCCGCATACTCCAGCGACGGAACGCTGTTGCCGCGCTCCCTCGCCGAGATCTGCGAAAACGTGAGAGACTTCGTCGTCCTCGAAGATTCTGGCCCCATCACCGGCTGCGGAGCGCTCCACTTGTATGGCACACACCTTGCCGAGATTCGCTCCATCACCGTAGCGCCCTGGGCCCAAGGGCAAGGTGGAGGCGGACGCCTGGTGAAGGCTCTGCTGGCGGAAGCGAAGAGGCATCGCGTGGATTGCATCTGTCTGTTTACGCGTACACCCGAATTTTTCGCGCGTCAGGGATTCTCCGTGGCACAGCGCGAAGACCTCCCCGACAAGATCTACAAAGACTGCCACGCCTGCCCCAGATTTCATTGCTGCGATGAGGTAGCCATGGTGCGGGGTGACCTGCCCAAGTTTGCGATTCTTCCTGAGCCCGCGAATTGGCTGGTGAAACTGCAGGTAGGGTCGCCCAGCATGGCAAGATCAGGAAACCTCAGTTGACCGCTTGCGCGCCGTCCTCCGCCGAGCAGATGTAAACCCTGGGCTCGATCCCGGCCGCGCGGCGATAGCGCTCTGAGATTTGCGCCGCAAACTCCTGCGCGTTGTCCGCCCGCACCAGGTTGATGGTGCAGCCTCCGAACCCACCTCCCGTCATGCGCCCCCCACAAAATCCGTGTAACCCTTCGGCAGCCTCAACCATGAGATCAAGTTCGCGGCAGCTGACCTCGTATAAATCCCGCAGGCTGCGGTGCGACTCTCGCATCAACTCCCCCAATCGGGTCAAGTCGGCCGCCGCCAAAGCCTGCACGGCATCCAGGACGCGCTGATTCTCATGT
>DATMPS010000096.1:0-5463 GCA_035567435.1 Terriglobales bacterium
CGCTGCACACGAACTACTGCGATCTGGGATTCTGCCTCGCGGAGGATGGACGCCGTCTAGTGTTGATCTCCTGCATCGACAACCTGCTCAAAGGCGCAGCCGGTCAGGCGGTGCAAAACATGAACCTCATGTACGGATGGGGGGAGGAGGAAGGCCTGCAGTGATCATCGTGGTCAAGATCGGCGGAGCGGCGCTAGAAGACACGCCTTCCCTGCGCAAGTGCGCGCGGGCCATCGTGGAGCTGGCCCAGGACGGCCATCGTGTGGCCGTGGTACACGGCGGCGGCAGCGCGCTGACCAGCGTCTTGAAGCAGCTCGGAAAAAAGAGCGAGTTTGTCGACGGCCTCCGCATCACCGACGCCGAGACGCGGGATGCGGCCCTGATGGTGCTGGGAGGGATGATCAACAAGAAACTGGCGGCAGCTATCCAGGCGGCTGGTATGCCGGCAGTCGGATTCTGCGGGGGGGATGGCATGACGTTCCGTGCTCGCAGGAAGTATGTGCACGGGCGTGATCTCGGATTCGTAGGTGAAATCTGCTCCGCGGAGCCGCGCTGGATCGAAGCTCTCTGGCAGCAGGACGGAGTCCCAGTGTTGGCCTCTCTCGCATTAGGCGCGGACGGCGAGTACTACAACATCAACGCCGACGAAATGGCCGCTGCCTGCGCCGTGGCCTGTCGCGCCAACGCGCTGATTTTTCTAACCGACGTCCCCGGAGTGAAAGACGCGCAGGGAACCGTTATCCCATGGCTCAACACCAAGCAGGCCGCCGATCTGGCAGCAGGTTCGATCGTCAGCGGCGGAATGTTGCCCAAGCTGCAGGCTTGCCGACTGGCGCTGATCCAGGGTGTCGGGCGAGTGCGGATTCTGCCCGCGGCAGAAGTAGACGCATTGCCGCAGTTTTACCTCACCAAGTTGGCATGCGGCACCGAGGTGACCTGCGCATGAGAAGCGTCGCCACAAGATTGCAAACGAATAGCAAGGAGTCAGAGTTGAACAGCCTGCCGAACAAAATATCCGCAGCTCCTGCGGCATTCCGCGGAGCCTTCTGGTGCTCCGATTTAATTTCCACACGCGATCTCGGCCCACAAGGAGTGGAAGCCGTGCTCCATCTTGCTGAACTAATGAAGTCTCGCCCATCAGTCTTCCAGCGAGCACTGGCTGGAAAACAAATGGTGATGTTCTTCGAGAAGCCGTCGCTGCGCACGCGGTTGACATTCGAGAGTGGCATGACCAGCCTGGGCGGAACGGCGATGTTTGTCGACCAGACAAAAGGCCCGCTCGATGCTCGCGAAAAACTGAGTGACATCGCACAGAATCTCGAGCGCTGGGTGGATGTGATCGTGCTCCGCACCTTCGCGCAGACAACGATTGAAGGCATGGCGGAACACGCTTCTGTCCCCGTGATCAACGCGCTCAGCGACCTGGAGCATCCCTGCCAGGCTCTGGCCGACTATTTCACGCTGCAGGAAAAGTTCGGCGATCTCAGAAACATTAGTTTGGCTTATGTCGGCGACGGTAATAACGTAGCGCATTCTCTTCTTCTCACCTGCGCTTGTTTAGGTTCATCGATCAGGATTGCCACGCCTGAAGGCTACAGTTGTGACCCACGAATTGTCGCCGCCGCGCGGAAAATTGCCGCGCATACCGGCGCCCAGATGGAGTTGATCAACGATCCGCACGCTGCTGTTGCCGGAGCCGACGCCGTCTACACCGATGCCTGGGCCAGCATGGGACAGGAACATGAAGCCGAGCAGCGCACCCGCACATTTGCGCCGTATCAAGTCAATCAAACTCTGATGTCGGAAGCCGCGCCGCACGCCGTGTTCATGCACTGCCTGCCTGCGCACCGGGGCGAGGAAGTCACGGACGAAGTAATGGATTCCGAATACTCGCTGATCTTCGAACAGGCGGAAAACCGTCTGCACGTGCAGAAGGCCATTCTGTATCTGCTGTTGGGCGGCGCCGTTCGTCTGCCCGCAAGGAGCGCGCATGCCTGAGAAAGTCGTTCTTGCCTATTCCGGTGGACTCGACACCTCGATCATCATCCCGTGGCTGAAAGAAAACTATTCCTACGATGTCATCGCGATGGTGGGTGATGTCGGGCAAGGGGATGATCTGGAAGCAGTGGTCGAAAAAGCTTACGCCACCGGTGCGAGCAAGGTGGTCGTGGAAGATCTTCGCGAGGAATTTCTGACCGGATATGTCTTTCCAGCGCTGCGAGCGGGCGCTGTATATGAACACAAGTATCTGCTCGGAACTTCCCTAGCCCGTCCTGTGATCGCGAAACACCAGATTGCCGTGGCTCTGCGCGAAGGCGCAACTGCCGTGGCCCACGGCTGTACCGGCAAGGGCAACGACCAGGTGCGGTTTGAATTGACTTATCAGGCGCTCGCTCCGGAACTCAAGATCATCGCGCCGTGGCGGGAGTGGTCCTTGAAGTCACGTGAAGACTGTCTCGACTACGCCGAGCAACACGGCATTCCCGTGTCAGCAAGCCGCGAAAAGATCCACAGCCGAGACCGCAATCTTTGGCACATCAGCCACGAAGGCGGTGAACTGGAAGACGCCGCCAATGCGCCCCTAGCCAGCACCTGGCAGATCACGCATTCGCCTCAAGAGGCACCCGACAAAGAAGAACAAGTGAACATAGGCTTCGAACGCGGAGTCCCAACTTCGGTGAATGGGATGAAACTTGATCCAGTTTCCCTGGTCGAACTACTCAACGAGATTGGCGCGCGCAATGCCATCGGCCGCGTGGATCTGGTCGAGAACCGTTTCGTAGGAATCAAGTCGCGCGGATGTTATGAGACGCCGGGCGGAACTCTGCTGATCTCCGCTCATCGCGAACTGGAAGCTCTGTGCCTGGAGCGGGATGTCGCGCATTTCAAGCAGCACATCGCCTTGAAGTATGCCGAGATGGTGTACTTCGGATTATGGTTTTCTCCGTTGCGCGAAGCTTTGGATGCGTTCGTCGAGAGCACACAGAAGGAAATGACTGGCAGCGTGACTCTTGCGCTTTACAAAGGCAATGTCTCTATCGTCAGTCGCGAATCGGAGCATTCGCTCTATCGCACCGATCTCTCGTCGTTCACCATGGGAGACGGCTACGACCAGAAAGATGCGGCCGGGTTCATTCGGATTCTTGGACTTCCGTCTCGTTCACGCGTACGGTCGCGGGTTGAGGTTGCGTCATGAAGATGTGGTCAGGCCGCTTCCGGCAGCCACTGGATCCTGATTTCGAGAGTTGGCAGCGGTCCTTCGGCTTCGACCGGCGACTGCTCGGCTGCGAACTGGCTGCCAGCAGCGCGCACGCGCGCGCTTTAAAGACCGCAGAAGTTCTTTCTGCCAGCGAATTGATCAGCATCCTTCAGGGCCTGAAACAAATCGGCGAACAAGCGGCAACAACTCCGGAATTCCTCAACGACAACGAAGCGGAAGACGTGCACCACTTCGTCGAGAAGCACCTCGTCGCGCTGATCGGCGAGGTTGGCTACAAACTGCATAGCGGTCGCAGCCGCAATGAGCAAATCGCCACCGACCTTCGCTTGTATGTCCGGGCGACAATCGATCAGTTGCGACAGGAACTGGCAAACTTGTGCTGCGTGCTAGTCGATCGTGCGGAACAGGCCGCGGACGCTGCGATGCCCGCCTACACACACCTGCAGCGCGCCGAGCCGGTGCTGGTCGCACATTGGCTCATGGCCTACGTGGAAATGCTCCTGCGGGATGCGGACCGGCTCGCGGACTGCCGCAAGCGAACCAACCTCTGTCCGCTAGGCTCGGGCGCGGTGGCCGGGACAACCATATCGCTCGACCGCGAGTTCATCGCTCAGACTATGGGATTCGACGCTCCGACCGCGAACAGCATCGACGCCACCAGCGATCGCGACTTCGCAATTGAATTCGCCAACGCACTGTCGCTGCTCGCCATGCACCTGAGCCGCTGGGCGGAAGAAATGATCCTGTTCTCCACCCAGGAGTTTGGCCTCGTGAGCCCTCCCGAAGCGTATTCCACGGGCAGCAGCGCGATGCCGCAGAAGAAGAATCCCGACCTGCTGGAGCTGGTGCGCGCAAAAAGTGGCCGAGTCCTCGGACACGCAACTTCCCTCATGGTTACGCTGAAAGGCCTACCTCTGGCGTACAACAAAGACCTGCAGGAAACACAGGAGCCCATCTTCGAATCAGCGGACACAGTGCTGCAAATGCTGCCTCTGGTCGCAGGCTGGATGAAAGCCGCAGAATTTCACTACGAACGAATGAACGCAGCAGCGCAATCGGGCTTCATGAACGCATGGGCAGCCGCCACTTACCTCGTGCAGCACGGCGTTCCCTCCCGGCTCGCGCACAAACAAATTGGCAGAGCGGTGCAGATGTGTATTGAGAAGAATTGCGAACTCCAGGATTTGTCACTCGAGGAATGGCGCTCGCTCAATCCTGCGTTCGACCAAGATGTTTATGAGTCCCTGAAGTTAGCGTCCGTGCTGGCGATCCACGACGTTCCAGGAGGCACGGCTCCCGGCCGGGTACACGACGCGATTGCTACTGCCAGGAAGAAGATCGAGTCCCTGCGTGAGGAAGTTTATGCGCACGCGTAAAGCGATCTTGCCCGACGCCGAGCGGGTTCATGGACTGATCGCCGCATACTCCGGCGACGGAACGCTGTTGCCGCGCTCCCTCGCCGAGATCTGCGAAAACGTGAGAGATTTCGTCGTCCTCGAAGATTCTGGCCCCATCATCGGCTGCGGAGCGCTTCACTTGTATGGCACACACCTTGCCGAGATTCGCTCCATCACGGTAGCACCCTGGGCCCAAGGGCAAGGCGGAGGCGGACGCCTGGTGAAGGCTCTGCTGGCGGAAGCGAAGAGGCATCGCGTGGATTGCATCTGTCTGTTTACGCGTACCCCCGAATTTTTCGCGCGTCAGGGATTCTCCGTCGCGCAGCGCGAAGACCTCCCTGACAAGATCTACAAAGATTGCCACGCCTGCCCCAGATTTCATTGCTGCGATGAGGTAGCCATGGTGCGGGGTGACCTGCCCAAGTTTGCGATTCTTCCTGAGCCCGCGAATTGGCTGGTGAAACTGCAGGTAGGGTCGCCCAGCATGGCAAGATCCGGAAACCTCAGTTGACCGCCTGCGCGCCGTCCTCCGCCGCACAGATGTAAACCCTAGGCTCGATCCCGGCCGCGCGGCGATAGCGCTCTGAGATTTGCGCCGCAAACTCCTGCGCGTTGTCCGCCCGCATCAGGTTAATGGTGCAACCTCCGAAACCGCCTCCCGTCATGCGCCCGCCGCAATATCCGGGCAAGCCTTCGGCAGCCTCGACCATGAGATCAAGTTCGCGGCAGCTGACCTCGTATAAATCCCGCAGGCTGCGGTGCGACTCTCGCATCAACTCCCCCAATCGGGTCAAGTCGGCCGCCGCCAAAGCCTGCACGGCATCCAGGACGCGCTGATTCTCATGT
>DATMPS010000097.1:0-3071 GCA_035567435.1 Terriglobales bacterium
CGATTGGGCGCGGCCCTCGAACACGGATTTGGGTATTGGGATACCTACCGAGAAGTCCGCAGGAGGCTGCGGAGTACCGTTATCTGGTCTGTCTGAACAGATCGGTGCACAGTGCATAAAGCGCGAGATCGAACGCGACCCGAAATCCGCCGCCAGGTGTGCCCGGGTGATCTGTAGCCGGTGCGCCTTGAGGTCGTCGACCAGCATTTGGCTGAAGCCTTAGCTTACAAGTTGTTTCCTGCTAAAATGTAGCCTATGCCTAGACACCCAAGAGAAATGCAGTTGCATCCCACACGAGACAGCGTGACGCTGGATTTCTACTCGGCATCAGCCCCGGTCTATGTCGCGAGTGGGACCAGAGGGGTCAGCAGGAATCTTCCTTCCTTCCTTGATCCGCTCCCGCCGCAAGCGCGTATTTTGGAGCTTGGCTGCGGCGGAGGGCGGGATGCCGGAGCGATGATCGCCCTGGGTCGGGCGTTCCGCTGTCGATCCGCTTAAGCGCCTGGTGGACGGCGTTTGCGTAGGTGAAGATGTGGTGGGTAGTTTCCCAGTCCGAGTGCTCGTTGGCGGTGCCGAAACGCGCGACCCTGAGCGCCGCCGTAAGCGAGTGCTCGACCGAGGTCGGTAGGAGAGGCCCCGTCCCGTGCTGCGGCTGTGAGCGCATCGATGATTGTAGCCGGATCGTCAGCGAGAAGGTTTTCGGACAGCGTCACGTGATCCGACCAATCGCGGCTGTTCTCGCCTACGGCGAAGAGGTGGGGCAGCTCCAGACCGGCCCGCTGGCACAGAGCGATCAGGTCGACGGGCTGGCGCCATTCCGTCCGTTCCTCAGCACCCCGAGCTGCTGCCATTTGACCAACTACGCTCGGCAGCACATCGGCCGCATATTCCCAGCCGATGATCTCGAGACACTCGAAAGCCTTATTGATGAAATCAAGCGAGTGCCCGCCATCGGCGTACGCGCGGTCAGTCTCGGCGGAAAAGAGGAGATCTGCGATTGCAGCCGGCGACGCGCCGCTGGCAATGGCCGTCAGCACAGTTCGTTCGGCCGCATCCCGATGCCGCACGGCCACCCAGCGCCGTAGCCAACCCCTTTAGGGTGGTGAGGTCGGGTCGACTTGCCAGCGGCTCCCGCTCCCGGCGTGGGGTCGCGCCATCGCAATCCGCAGCCACCCGCCGCGCCCCGTGAAACAAGGCCAGGTGCGTCGCCTCCTCGGACAGGAAGGGCAGGAGCTGACCGAGCGCAGTCAGAATAGTGAGTCCGGTATCCCAGCCATCGCGGTTCCGGGTGCCGAACAGCACGGCCTGCCGTACCACTTCAGATGGTGACTGACCTGCCGCCAGCAGACCGAGCACGGCCTTGGCGATGACTAGGCTAAGATTATGGCTGAGCCCGTCTTCGAGCCGCTGACACCAATGTTCGGCTGGATTGGCGTAACCGAACACCCGCTTTACCCAGATTTGGTCACCGGCGCGGATCTCGACGGGACAAGTCGGCACGTCGTCTGCCCATAGATCGAAAGTGCAGCCGCTCGCCAATTCGAAGCGCGCATGATGCCAGTGGCAGGTCAGGATGCCGTCCTCAACGCTGCCCCGATCGAGCGGAAAACCCATATGCGGGCAGCGATTGTCAAGTGCAAAAACGTGCCCAGCCTCAATGCACGAGGAGCACCGGGCGGTGGCGGCCGTGCACAACAAGTCGGCCTTTGGCTTTCAGCTCCTCAAGGCTGCCCGCGAGAACGAAATCCGAGGCAGTGGTGTCCATGGTCGGCTTCTCCAACGAACGTTCGGCGGCAGCACCATTCAGCTGGGGCCTCCCTACAATGTCAATTCGGTCTGCAACGTGCCCCCTTTCCTCTGCCGGGCCGAGACACTGAATTACTTTGATGGGCAGCATTACTTCGATGGGCAGCGCTCATGCCTTTTTGCGCCGCCTAGTGGCAGTGCTAGTCGGCTCCGCGGCGGGCTGCTCCTTCCTCCTTTGACCACCGGACACCGATAAGAGCAATGACGGCTGGCGGCGATCAGGTATTGTCCTGGTCCGCTTCTCTTTAATCGCCCTGCCGCCCTTTCCAGTCGCTTCCTGCGCGAGGCTGCGTTTCAAGGCCGACATCAGATCAATCACGGGCGGAGGCGCGCTAACCGCTCGCGGTTCGATGGGCAGCCCCTTCATCTTGGCCTCGATCAGCTCTCGCAGCGCCTCCTGGTAGCGGTCTTGGTATGTGCTCGGGTCGAATGTCCCGGTCCGCTGCTTGATGATCGCCCCCGCGATGGCCACCATCTCGGCATCGAGCTCACCCTCCGCGTGCCGAACTGCGATGCCCGAACCTCGTCTGCAGCGCGCAACGTGAACAGCGCCATCCCGGTCCCGCGCGGCTCGACCATCACCATCCGCTCGCGGCGGGTACGCTATCACCGGGCAACTCGCGGCCTCTTTGAGCCCACGCAAGACCGCGCTCCGGCGCAAGCAGCCGCAAAGGCACAGCAGTTTTCTTTTCAGATTTCGGCTGTTTCGGCTTTTTAGCTTCCCGATTGGATCTTCTCTGACCTTTCGCCATAATTTTTTCCTTTCTATTTCATTCCGGAAGTAAACCTACGAGACATTATATGGGGAGGATTTCGAGTTCTGCACCGCAAATCCGAAAAGTTCAAAGTCTTTTAGGAGCCGTCACAGGCTATGTTCTGTGACTCGCGTCAGCCTCGCTGGCGGAGGAAGCCGGGTTCGAACGTTCGGTGCCCCGAAAGATAGCTGACGCTGTCGACACTCGCTTTTCGCTCTCGCGGCATCTCTCGTTCCGTAGGAGAGGCGACTCGTTTCGAGAGGGACCGGCGGTTCGAATCCTCTTCCCTCCAGCGAAGGGTCACGTGCGAACCTGACGCAAACCACCCAGGAAGAAGCGGCTCGAAGATACAGCGCGCCGCTGCACCTTGCCGGTCCGTTCCGCCGTCGCGGTCGACTGTTTTGGATCTCGGAGCGGGCGCAACGCCCGGCATTGAGACCCTCGGGGCCGCTGCTCTATAGTTCGCGTGCATACATCGGCGCATATAGTTGAGATGCGGCGTGAAAGGGG
>DATMPS010000098.1:0-108462 GCA_035567435.1 Terriglobales bacterium
ACGTTCTTCAGGTTATGGACGCGCGCGCCGCGGACAACAATGCTCTCGGTGGACATCTGGAAAAGGGACCGCTGCAATCCCGGCGGGCCGCGGCAAAACCGGCACTCGGTTACCAGAGGGCTCCGGCGGGGCTACAGAATCTTTCTATTATACGGCACTGGGGATATGGGTCAGGCCGAGAGCCTCTTCCTAGACGTAAAGCAGTCGCGGCATATTCAGACCAGTACGACGAGCGCAAGCCGTGCTCCCAGTCCCACACCGGCCGGCAAGAAGTGACTGCCGCCGCAACATCGTAGCGGGGTTGCGGGAGGGCCTCCGAATCACGACGGGGCGGCGGCCCCGCACCAATAGGGCGGGACACGCCGCCTTTGGAAGGAACTCCTCGATAGAGAAATTCCTAAGCCGCAGCATGGGCGCTACGGTGATTGTCTAGGAAACAACCTCGATGCTGTCCACGTGAATGACATTGGTGGAGGTGTCGAGCGTGCCGGTGATCTTCACCTGCTTGCCGACGTAGTCTTTCACCTTGTCCTCATCATCGACCTTGTAGTTGATGTTCGCAGAAGCGTCGCGGAGCACCAGCTTGTTGCCCTGTTTCATGATCGTGCCGGTGAAGGCCTTGGAGTCATCTTGCTGCATGCTGTCTTGCGACTGCTGAGCCTGAGCTTGCGGTTGACCGGCTTGGGAAGTCGGTGCGTTCTGCCCATAAACAGAGCCCATCATGGCGAAGCCTAGGATCAGCGCACACACCGAACCACTAAGGAAATATTTCTTCATGAGTTGCCTCCTGGGAAAAAGTGTTTACAGCTCTCACATTGCCAGGTGCACACGCCCTGCCAAAGAGCTGAGCGGCAAAAATGGTGGCCTAAGTCCTTGCATTGTGCAGGCCGCGGCATACGACACAGGGTAATTTTCGCTGGTCTCAGAGAACTTCTTTCACGGCATCTGTTTTCGCCCGGCGCCGATTGAGCGAGGCATTACGAAGAAAATTCCATGCAACGCTGCAGACTTGCGTCGCATCACGAAATCACCCGATGACCTTTCTGGAAGTGATTCTGTTGAGAGGAACCTGGCGGAATGCACAACGAAATCGAGAAGGACGATCAGTCGGCTCAGGAATCAGCCAGGCAGAAATTGCAAAGGCGGACTACTCGTGGTCCTCGTCCCGCCTGCGGCCATATCGGAACGCCATGCTCACGCCAACGCTCATGAAAGCGAGTGGGGGAATCAGGAGGACGAGCACGCCCCGACTGATAGCGCGCTGGCCGTCTTTCGTGGCGCCAGCGGCATTCGAATAGCACATGGCACAGCCCTGGGCGAGCGCGGGCGCGCTCCACAGCGCGAGAGCGGCCACGAGAGTGAACAGAGAGCGGGTCATTTCACTCCCAGGTGAATGATGCGATTGGCGTCGGGGAAGAAGAAGAAATACATGATAACAAAGCACGCCGTGACGGAGATCACCAGGAGCCAGCGCATGAGCGCGCGCTCGAACTTCAAGTGCATGAAGTAGCCGATGATCAGCGCCGACTTGATCACCGAGAGAATCAGCAGTGCCTCCAGCATGCGGACCGGTGAGAAGACCTGCTTGTAGCCGAGCACCACTTCAATCGCCGTCAGAAGCAGCAGCGCTCCCCACACCCAAAAATACTGACCCTTGCTATCGTCATGAATCGCGACATCGTGCATCGTAGGTGCCCTCTCCGAAATTTGTCATCCTGAGGCGCCTGGTTTTGGCGCCGAAACCAGGCCACCTTCCTCTTTGTTAGGAGATTTTGGTGGACATCAAATACACCAGCGGGAAGATAAACATCCACACCAGGTCGACGAAATGCCAATACAGCCCGCAGACCTCAACATCGTGTGCGTCATAATCCTTTGGCTTTAGAAACAGAATCACGGCGGCCAGCAACAGTCCAAGCCCCAACACGTGTACTGGATAGTGAAACACATTCCCCGCCGGAATCAGCAGCGCCCCGGCAATCCAGATGACAGCGAGGACCGGCAGGAACCACTTGCGAAACGCCACCACGCCGAGATAAATCACACCGATGGTCACGTGCAGCATGTGCATCGCGGTAAGCCCGAAAAACGCCTGCGGGAATTGCGGCACGTTCTTCGAGATGTCAGCGTATTCCCCGGTGGCGCTCGAGTTGGCGACGCCCAAAAGCGTAGCAAATCCGGGGACGGATAGTCCTTCGCCGATCAGCTTCGACCACTCCATCCCGTGGAGCACGATGAACGCTGTGCCGAACACCATGGTTGCCAGCAGCCAGTTACGGGTCCAAGCGCGGTCCTGGCGCTGCGCCGCGAACACCGCGAGCACCATGGTCAGCGAACTCGAGAGCAGGCACGCGGTCATGACGGTCGCGTTGGCAATGCTTTCTGCGTGAAACGGCGTTGGCCATGGATTCGTGTAGATGCGGTTGTAGCTGAAGGCAAATAGCAGCGCTCCGAAGGTGAGGGAATCGGAGGCCAGGAACAGCCACATCCCGATCTTCTTCGAATAGGTGCCAAACAGGGACGGCTCGTAAATGTCCTGGACCGCGTGCTGCACCGTAGCCATCGTTGGGCGTCTCCTTAGGGTCGTCTATCCAGCAATCAGCAAGAGGGTAACGATGTAAATCCACAACAGCGCCATGAAGTGCCAGTACCAGGCAGCGATGTCGATCACGATTCTCCGCGACTCGACGGGTCGGTGCAGCAGGGAAGTGGCGCCTGCCCAGGTCAAGGCTATGACTCCTCCGGCAAGATGCACGGCGTGAGTTGCAAACAGCAAGTATGCGAACGAAGAACTGGGATTACTGTTCACGAGGGTATGACGCTCGTGCAGAACGCGCCACACGAGGAACTGTCCAGCGAGAAAACCGAAGCCGAGGATGACTGTGCTTCCGAGCCAGGGGAATCTCGACTCGTCGCCCAGCGACACGCCGGGAATGGATTTTACGGGAGCGAGCGCCGCCTGGCGGGTGATGTCGCGCCGGGCGAATTCCATGGTCGCGCTGCTCACGAGGAGAACCGCCGTGTTCACCAAGAGCAGGATCCAGGGCAGGTTAATAGGGACCCAGTCGCGCGAGTAGGTGTTGGTCTGCTGGTCAAAAGTCGGAAGGCCCTTGCGCACCAGCAGAGCGCTGGTGAATCCGACGAACAACATGACGACTGCGGTAAGGCCGATCACGAGACCGAGACGAGCACGGCGCAGGCGATCGCCGTAGTCGGAAGCGCCGCTGTTACCGCGATCATCCCCGTTGCCTCCGCCGTACGAGGGAGGATCCCCGCCGCCAGTATCGCGGGTTCGAGGGTACTTGACTGCAAGATTCGGGGTCACGGTTGACATACCTTCACTGGGCCTAGTGCGCCGGATTCAGAGGGGTCGCAGGATCGTTCTGCATGATGTAGTCGCGCGTCGCTCCTGGGACGCCATATTCATAGGGACCGTTGTGCACCACGGGCGTGTGTCCGCCGAAGTTGTCGTGGGGCGGAGGCGTGGCGGTAGTCCACTCGAGCGTGGTGGCTTCCCAGGGATTGTCGGACGCCTTTGGTCCCTTGAAGATGGTCCAAAAGAGGTTGATCACAAACGCGACCTGGGCGGCGATGGTGATGATGGCGCAGTAAGTGATGAACTTGTTCAGCGGGATCAAATGCTGCAGGTAAGCGACCTCGGTAAACTGCGAGTAGCGCCGGGGCTGACCGGCCATGCCGAGATAGTGCATGGGCATGAAGATCGCGTAGGTTCCGATGAGCGTAAACCAGAAGTGAATCCTGCCCAGGGTTTCGTTCATCATGCGGCCGAACATCTTTGGAACCCAATAGTAGGTGGCGGCGAAAATGCCGAAGATCGCGGCGACACCCATGATCAAGTGGAAATGACCGACCACGAAAGCGGTGTCGTGCAGGGGAATGTCGAGGGTTGGCTGCGCGAGGAATGGACCGCTCAGGCCGCCCGATACAAACAGCGAGACGAATCCGATGGCAAACAGCATGGGCGAGTGAAAGCGCACGCGGCCACCCCAGATCGTCCCCAGCCAGTTGAAAGTCTTGATGGCCGACGGGACGCCGATTCCCATCGTCAGGATGGAGAAGGCGAAGGCGGAGTAGGGGCTCATCCCGCTCATGAACATGTGGTGTCCCCAGACCATGAAGCCCAGGAATCCAATGCCGAGCATGGCGTACACCATCGCTTTATAGCCGAAGATCGGCTTGCGGGAGAAGGTCGACAACAACTGCGAAGCCACGCCCATACCCGGCAGGATCGCGATGTAGACCTCGGGATGGCCGAAGAACCAGAACAGGTGCTGCCAGAGCAGAGGAGAGCCGCCCTTGTGGCCCATGATCTGTCCGTTGACCACCACCAGGGGCACGTAGAAGCTGGTGCCGAGGTTGCGGTCCATCAACAGAAGGATGCCGGCGGACAGAAGCACGCCGAACGCCAGCAGGCCCAGGATGGCGGTGATGAACCACGACCACACGGTGAGCGGCATGCGGAACATCGACATGCCTTTGGCGCGCAGGTCAAGCGTAGTGGTAATGAAATTCAACGCG
Organism: Terriglobales bacterium; assembly: GCA_035567435.1. GTDB lineage: Bacteria > Acidobacteriota > Terriglobia > Terriglobales > Acidobacteriaceae > Gp1-AA133. The sequence goes on from DATMPS010000098.1 coordinate 4,540, forward strand.
CCCATCAGTGACGCGGCACAGAAGATCGCGATGCTGGTGATCCAGAGATCGGCCCCTAAGCCTTCGCCGGGTCCAGTGGATTGCATCGCGCTGAGCGGCGGGTAGCCGGTCCATCCGTGAAGGGGAGCACCACCGGTCACAAAGAAAGCGGCGAGGATGACAACAAAGGCGACAAAGGTGGTCCAGAACGAAAGCATGTTCAGGACGGGAAACGCCATGTCGGGGGCGCCGATCTGGATGGGCAGGAAATAGTTGCCGAAGCCGCCCTGAGGCGCGGTGGTGAGCACGAAGAACACCATGATGGTGCCGTGCATGGTCAGGATGCTGAGGTAAGTTTCCGGCTGAATGTGGCCCAGGATAGGCAGGTCTGCATTCGGCCAGATCATGTGGATGCGCATCAGCAAGGACAAAATCATGCCGACCCACACGGCGGTGAGTGCGAGGAAGAAGTACTGAATGCCGATCACCTTGTGATCGAGGCTGAAAATGTATTTTCGGATGAAACCCTGAGGAGCGGCGTGCGCGTGGACGATTTCGGTGGTAGCCATTATTGTCTCTCCGCCTCCCGCGCCGCCAGCCACTTGTCAAAGTCTTCCGGACTGACAACTTTCACCATGCCGTGCATCTTGTAGTGTCCTAGGCCGCAGAGTTCGGCGCAGGCAATCTCGTAGTCTCCGATCTGAGTGGGGGTGAAGTGCATTTTGATGGCGAGGCCGGGGACTGCGTCCTGCTTGAAGCGCATGTTGGGAACGAAGAAGCTGTGGATCACGTCGACGGCGCGGAGGGTGAGGTCGATCTGGCGGTTTACAGGGAGAACCATGGTGCCAGTGACGACGTCGTCTTTCGCGGCGGGGTCGGAGGTGTCGAGCCCGATGGCAGCTTCACTGCCGGCGGAGGGGTCCATGAGCTTGGGGTTGGTGAGGCCGAATTTTCCGTCGGGCCCGGCGTAGCGGAAGTACCAGGCGAATTGCATGCCGGTCACTTCCACGGGCAAGGCGCCATCCCCGGCGGGCTGGAAACGTTCGGCCGCCCAGATCGGCCGACCCATCAGGTTCAAGCCCACAAAGAGGACGGCGGTGAGGATGGTCCAGGCAATCTCCATCGTGGTGTTGCCGTGGGAATAAGACGCCGGGGTGGCCGAACCACGGTCGCGATACTTCCACACGAACAATCCCAGCGAACATTGGGCGAGAACGAACACAATGCCCATGACGATGTAGGTGAAGATGAATTGGCGATCGATGCCGGCGGCGGCAGCCGAAGCCGCGGTCGGTAACCACCAGGGATGCCAGATGAAGAAGAAGGTGCTGACGAAGGTGATCAGCCAGATGACCGCGAGAAGCGCGAGGCCCATTTACCAACGACCTCCAGGATGCCTGGATTTTGCCCACACCGCAGCCTGCGACTTGGCAAGGAAACTGCGGATGGCCGGGAAGTCTATCACAGGCGTCTGTGACAAAGGCAAGATGTTCTTGTTGCGTGGAGCGGGTAGCGTTGTCGTGGAAGAGGCACGGCTACAATGATGCCTGTATGAGGAGCAAACCGCGGGGACACGGTCACGACACGCGCTACGTGCACATGCAGAAGAACTATTGTTTTGCGTGCGGAAAGAACAATGACGAGGGCATGCGGCTGAAGTTTGCCTACGATGAAGAACGTGATTGCTTCGTGTGCCGTTTCCGATTAGGGAAGCGATTTACCGGACCGCCCGGGCATTGCCACGGCGGAATCATCGCGACCATTCTCGATGAGGCGATGGGCAAGGTGAACAAGCTGCGGCACGTGATCGCGCTGACCTCGCGGATCACGGTGGACTATCTCAAGCCCGTGCCTTTGAATAAACCGCTGCGGGTGGAGTCGCGCGAGGTGCGGGTGCGGGGGCGGAAGCATGTGAACATGGCGGAAATTGTGAATCAGAAGGGCGAGGTGCTGGCGCGGAGCCGTGGGCTGTTTACTGCGGTTGATCCGAAGCGGATGTTTGCGAAGTTTGTGAAGAAGTGAGAACTAGAGCGGCCCCACATTGAACACGGACTATCCCGGAGGGAGGCGAGCGTGGATACCCCGGGACGGCCTTTCCCTGCTAGGTATGCAGGTGGCTGGCTCGCAGTACCGCAGACAACTCCTCGACACCCCGCCCCAACTCCCGTGGATTGACTGCAGCGAATCCCAGAATGATTCCTTCGCGGCGGGATCGGCCCGACGCATAGTGGCTGAGCGGCACGACTTCGAGGTCGCGCTTGGCGGCAAGTTCCGCAACGCGTACTGCGCGGATTCCGCGCTTCAGCCAGCCGACGGTCTGGAGTCCGGCTTCGACGGTTGAGATCTCAAGCACGTCCGCCACCTTATCGCGCGCGGCTTCGAGCAGAACCGACAGGCGCTCAGCATATAACTCGCGCATGCGCCGGATGTGGCGCGCGAAATGGCCCTCAGTGATGAAGTCGCAGAGGATCGCTTGCTCGAGCAGCGGGGGATGGTGCGTGCTGACCGACTCAGCCGCGGCGAAGACATCCACCATATCGGGCGGGACCACCAAGTACCCGAGGCGGAGGGCAGGGAAAAGAACCGCGCTGAAACTCCCGGCGAAGATCACAACTCCTGACCGATCCAGCCCCTGCATCGAGGGGACGGGGCGGCCGGAATAGCGATACTCGCTGTCATAGTCGTCTTCAAAGATGAGCGTGCCCGAGCGTCGCGCCCACTCGAGCAGGGCCAATCTGCGGCGCAGGCTCATGGTCACACCCAGAGGGAACTGGTGAGCGGGCGTCGTATAGACCAGGCGCGCCGACTTCCATTTTTTTCGGGCGCGATCAAGGTCGAGGCCCTCGGCGTCGACCGGAACCGGGCAGATGCGGGCGCCGACGGCGCGGAATACGACTGCAGCGCCAGGGTATCCGGGTTCTTCCATCCAAACCGGTTCGCCGGGGTTCAGCAGGATGCGGGCGGTGCGATCGAGGGCTTCCTGTGCGCCGGAAAGAATGAGAACTTGCTCGGCGCTGCATTTCACGCCGCGCGAGCTGTTGAGGTAGTCGGCGACCGCCTGCCGCAAGGGCCGATAGCCAAGCGCTTCGCCACCGGCCAGGAGGTGGGTGGAGACTCGGCGCAGCCTGCGCGCCGCAACCTGCGCCCACAGGGTCGTGGGAAACATGTCGAGCGCAGGCTGATTGGCACGAAAGGCACGAATGGGGCGGGGCGGGACTCCGCGAAACGGTTGCAGGCGGCGCGCATACGCGGAGAGTGCGACGCGGCGATGGGGCAACCTCTTTTTTTTCTCTATGCGTGGTCCGCCGACATTGAGCAACTGCTCGGGCAGAACCTGGCTGACGTAGGTGCCTGATCCGGACTGCCCCTCCACGTATCCTTCGGACTTCAACTGCTCGAAGGCAGTCACGATGGTGGCGCGCGACAGGCCGTAGGCGGTGGCAAGGTCCCGGGTCGCGGGCAGGCGCGCGCCGGGGCGCAGGCCGCCCTCGAGGATCGCCGAGCGCAGTTCGTCATAGAGCCAGCGGTACAAGCTTCCACCCGCGGGCGGGGCCGGAAGGGTGAGCGAAAAGGATGTGGTTTCGCGGGCCATACAAAAGTGGTATGGAAAGAATACCTTAAATGGACGGTGTGACAATACCAATTTGGCGGTAGGGTAACTTAAGGGATCAGTTGAAGAAGTCTTGTGCCGCGCGGTGCGCGGAATCCCCTGGTCTCGGAGGACAAAGTTATGTCAGAGAACAATGGATCGAGGAATGGAAACGCCACCAGTCTACGCCTGAAGACGGGCCTGGCCGAGATGCTCAAGGGCGGCGTCATTATGGACGTCACCGATGCGAAGCAGGCCGAGATCGCAGAGAGAGCGGGCGCGGTTGCGGTGATGGCGCTCGAGCGCGTGCCTGCGCAGATTCGCGCGGAGGGTGGCGTGGCGCGCATGGCATCCCCCAAGAAGATTCGCGAGATCATGGCGACTGTTTCCATCCCGGTCATGGCCAAGTGCCGCATCGGGCATTCTGCCGAGGCGCAGATTCTGCAGGAACTGGGCGTCGACTACATCGATGAGTCGGAAGTCCTGACGCCGGCCGACGAAACCCATCACGTCGACAAACACGCGTTTAAGGTGCCGTTCGTGTGCGGCGCGCGCAACCTGGGCGAGGCATTGCGGCGCATTGCCGAGGGCGCGGCCATGATCCGCACCAAGGGCGAGGCCGGGACCGGCGACGTAGTGCACGCGGTGAAGCATATCCGCCAGATCGTGCAGGAGATGAAGATCCTGACCGTGCTCGGCGAAGAAGAGCTGTATGCGAAGGCCAAGGAGCACGGGGCGCCGTACGAGTTGATCCGCATGGTCGCCAAGGAAGGGAAGTTGCCGGTGCCGAACTTCTCGGCAGGCGGCATCGCCACGCCGGCCGACGCGTCGCTGGTGATGCAGCTGGGCGCCGAGGCGGTGTTTGTCGGCTCGGGCATCTTCATGAAAAACTCGACCGAATTCGCTGATCCGCTGGAAGCCGAGAAGCGCGCCAAGGCGATCGTCAGGGCGGCCACGCACTATCAGGACCCTAAAGTGTTACTTGAAGTCAGCGAGGACCTGGTCGGCGCGATGAAGGGTCTGGCGGTGTCCGGGCTGGATGAAGCGCACATGCTGCAAACGAGAGGATGGTAAAGCAGCTCTTAGCAATTAGCCTTTGGCAGGTAGCTTCCAAGCGTGGGCCGCCCCCCGAGTCGGTGGGAATTGCCAACGACCAAAGGCCAAGGACCGCAATGAGAATCGGTGTTCTCGCCATCCAGGGCGATTTCGACGCCCACAAGAAGCGCCTTGAGCAGCTTGGCGCTGACGTCGCACTCGTCCGCAAGCCGGAGCAATTGGAGCGGATCGACGGCCTCGTGATCCCGGGTGGAGAATCCGGGGCGTTCCTGAAAATCCTCGGGGAACAGGGCTTCTCCAGACTCGAGGAGTTCGTTCGACGAAAACCTACATTCGGCACCTGTGCGGGGGCCATCATGCTGGCAAGGGAAGTGACCAATCCCGACCAGCCGGGTCTGGGCGCTCTCGACATTCGCATTCGGCGCAATGCCTACGGGCGGCAGGTCGACAGCTCGATCCGGGAAGGCACCTTCGCTGGATCTCCGCTGGAAATGGTGTTCATCCGCGCACCCAAGATCGAGCGGGTGGGGCCCGGCGTGGAGATAATCGCAACCGAGGGAAAGGACCCGGTCGCCGTGCGGCAGGGAAGGGCGATGGCCGCGACATTCCACCCGGAACTGTCAGCCGACTCGCGGGTCCATCAAACCTTCCTCGATCTCGTTCGCAAGCAAAACGGTCATCAGTAGGACGCATCGAGGCTCGCTCGGGACAATTTAGAGCTGTCCCGACACACCGCCCCAGTCCTCCGGCCTTACGTCGGCAATCGATTGCGAAAACGTCCAGATGTAGCCGGCGAGATCTTCCACGGAGTATTGCCGTTCGCCATAGGGATAGTCCGCCGGTGGCCGCACAACCCGCGCGCCGCATTGCAGAACACGCTCGTGGTGCTGATCGACGTCGGCTACGCGCACCATCACGGATGGGCTCCGCCCCGGCGTTCGCGGCTCCTGCGAACCCGCGCCCTCACTCAGTTCGGTGAGGACGACCGCCCCGTCGCCGACATTGAGTTGCGCACGATGACTCCCGATGTCAATGCGCAAGCTGAACCCGAACACATCGCACAGCCATGTGGTCGCCTGTTTCACGTCACGATACGGGAGCTGGGGAATCACGGTGCATCGCGGTATGGACCGATTCTCGATCATCGCTTTCTCCTTTAATAACCGCTGGGGATGCCTTCCAGGATAAGGACGCCCCCTCCACAAGATTTACCCTGAAGCCTTGGAACTCTGAAGCTTTAATATCTGCCACGCCAATTTTTTCTCTTGACATTCACAATCATGTAACCGTAGAGTTACGCATTATGCGGAACCAATTGGTTACATATTCCGCCGAGACGACCTTCAGCGCGCTGGCCGATCCGACGCGGCGGGCGGTGCTGGACCTGCTGCGCCGCGGTCGTCAGCCGGCGGGGCAGATCGCCCTGGCGTTTCCGGTCTCGCGGCCGGCTATCTCGAAGCACCTGCGTCTGCTACGGCGGGCGCACCTGGTCAACGAGCACCGCGAGGGCCGCCATCGTTTCTACCACCTGAATCCGGAACCCTTGAAGGCGGTCGACTCGTGGCTCGACCAGTACCGCAGCTTCTGGAACACGAGCCTCGCCAACCTGAAGGCGTTCGTGGAAACGGAGTACGCCCGAGAGTTGGAAGCCGGGAATCAGCGACCCTCCGCCGAGCCTTTGGACGGCAGGCGGAAGAAGAAAAAAAGAAAGGATGTAATCCGTTGAAGGGAGCACTGGGGGAGCCTGTCTGCAGTCAGCCGGCGGCTCCGAAAACCTCGCAGCACGAAACAAAAAGGAGAACAGTGACTATGAAAACGCTACACATCGCAACCGGTCTCGTCTTTCTTCTCGCTGCTGGCATAGCGTTCGCACAATCGGACGCGCAGAAAACCTTCGACCATCTCAAAGCCTTAAACGGCCACTGGGAAGGGAAGGCCAGCAACGGAAAGGACGTGAAGGTGGATTTTCGTCCAACCGCAGGTGGGTCGGCCATCATGAGTGAGATTTTGGGCGAAGAAGACATGATCACCATGTTCCACGTGGACAACGACCGCGTCATGGCGACGCACTACTGCACCGCGGGGAACCAACCGCGCATGGTGGCCAGTGCATCGCCGGACGGGAGGACCATTAGCTTCAACTTTGTAGACGGGACCAACATTGCCAGTCCCAAGGCCGGTCACATGGATCACTTGGTTATCACCATCGCCGACGCCGATCACCATACCGAGGACTGGACGTTTGTAAAGGACGGCAAGGAACTCAAGGAGCACTTCGAGTTGGCTCGAGCCAAAGTAGCTGGCTTGTAGGAGCCTGCGGAAAGGACTGCAGCGCCACTGCAGCCCCTAAAGGGGCCGAGGGTAGACCGGCTACGGCATCGCTAAAGCGATGCCCTGATACGAACCGGCTAACTGCCCTCGGCCCACATGGCCGGACGCTTCAAGCCCAACTGCAGCAGTACGGAGCTTGCAATGCCTGAGACGACAATCACCCCTGATCAGGATGTAGTGGTTGCGGAGATTGAGATCGCCGCACCTCCTGCCCGGGTATTTGAGGCACTCATCAACCGCGATCAGGCTCTCCAGTGGGGCAACAGCGAAGAGTTCGAGATCGTGCACTGGGAAATGGACGCGCGCCCGGGCGGGAGGTGGCGTTTTCTGTCCAGGGAGCGGGGTGGGGGGAAGACGCCTGCGGGCCAGGACCAATTCGATCACAACGGGGAGGTGCTGGAAGTCGATCCTCCGCGGGTGCTGGCCTACACCTGGTTCGCCAACTGGCATGAGCCACCGGAACATCGAACAGTCGTGCGCTGGGAACTCGCGCCCACAACGAAGGGAACTCTGGTCAGAGTCACCCACAGCGGCTTGGCACAATTGCCTGCGGCTCGCACCGGATACAGCCAGGGCTGGCCGGGTCTGCTGGAGGCGCTCAGGAAGTTTTTCGAAAAATAATAACGAAGGAGCAATCGTATGGCCTCTATAGCAGTCACTCCGGATCAGGACGCCCTGGTCACAGAAGTGCACATTGCCGCGCCCGCCAGCAGAGTCTTTCAGGCCCTGCTTGATCCCAAGCAGGTAATGCGTTGGTGGACAAGCGAGGCATGCGCGATCGAGTCATTCACCATGGAGGCCAGGATCGGGGGACGCTGGACGTACGACACGAAAGAGAGTCAGCTGAAGGTCAACGGCGTCTCGAAGTTTCATTGTGGCGGGGAAGTGCTGGAATACGATCCGCCGCGCGTGCTGGCCTACACCTGGATCGCCAATTGGCATGAGCGCCCGGCGCAGCGGACGCTCGTACGCTGGGAACTCGCCGCCAGCCAGGGCGGCACGCTGGTGCGTGTGACGCACAGCGGCCTCAGCGACCTGCCGGTTTCTCGCAAAGACTACAGCGGGGGCTGGCCGGGAGCGGTCGAGCAGCTCAAGAAATTCATCGAAGGCTGAGAAAGGATCAAATTCATGGCAACCGCCACAGTCACTCCCGATCAGGATGTCGTTCAGGCGGAGATTTTTGTCGCCGGTCCTCCGGAACGTGTCTTCGAGGCCATCACCGATCCCAGCCAGACCGCGCGCTGGTGGGGGCAGGAGGGCATATACCGCATCATCGAGCGCACGGCCGATTTCCGTCCGGGCGGCAAGTTTTCCAGCGTCGGCGTCGGCGCCGATGGCACCCCTTTCCGCGTCGACGGCGAGTACCTGGAGATCGACCCGCCGAGACTGATTGTCCACACCTGGGTCGCGAGCTGGACTCGAGGGTTGAAAACGGTCGTGCGATGGGAACTTGAACCCAAGGACGTTCACGGTCTGCAGCCAAGCGGACCTCGCAGAATGGGGAGGGGAACCAGGGTAAGAGTTGTGCATCGGGGATTCGCTGGCGACGGCAAAGCGGCGGCCGACCACGGCCAGGGATGGATCCGCGTATTGGGCTGGATGCAAGGCTACGTGGAGTTGGGCGAAACCGTGGATACGCGCAAGCCAGCCTCGGCCGCGAGCTAGCTTCGTCTGATCGAGCAGGGACCCGGAATGAGGGCTACTTCACCCCTTTCTCCGGGTCCCACGAGCCCTGCAGCTTGCGCACTAAGACGATCTGGCCGATGTGTAGGCGTTGTGGGTGGCGATGGGCGAGAAGTCGGAGGCCGAAGCCTCGATCTTCTTGTCGTCGTCGGCTGCGACGGCTTTCTCCCAGTCGGTCATCACCTGATTGAACCGCTCGACAGCGTTCGCCCATTGCTGGTTGTCGAAGTTGTTGAAAGTATCGTCGTTCTCGCCGCTGTATTGCACGGGAGGCTCGCCCGCGAACTTGGCTAACTCCTCCTTGTTCCAGAAAACCAGATGATAGGCGAGCTGGCCAACCGAGTGATTCCCACTGCCGTCTCTCCAGTCGCGCTAGGACGGCTGTTCCTTCGGTGCGTGATGGTGAACCGATCAGAGATCAGCGGGGCTGGTCTGAGTTCCTCCTGCCATAAAACAGACATGATAGGTGCGTTATACTGGGCGCTGAATGGCTGCTGATTCCGACAAGAAGTTCTATCTCGAAACCTTTGGTTGCCAGATGAACGTGCATGACTCCGAGAAGGTCATCGGCACGCTTATTTCTGAGGGCTACCGACAGGTGCCAACCGTTGAGGAAGCCGACCTCATCCTCTACAACACCTGCTCCATCCGCGATAAAGCGGAGCAGAAGGTCTTTCATCGCCTGGCCGACTACAAGAAGCTGCAGAAACAGGGCAAGGTCTTCGGCGTGTTGGGCTGCGTTGCGCAGCAGGAAGGCGAGAAGATTTTCGAGCGGGCGCCACACGTTTCTATGGTGTGCGGGTCGGCGTCGTACCGGAACCTGCCGCAGATGCTGGTGCAGATCGAGGCAGGGAACCGGCATGTCACGGGTCTCGACGACCGGCGGACCGACGAATGCTTCGAGACCGAATTCACTGCGCGCAGCAATGCGCATCGCGGTTACATCACCATCATCGAGGGCTGCGACAAGTTCTGCGCCTATTGCGTGGTTCCGTTTACGCGGGGCAAGGAGCGCAGCCGGACCTCCGACTCGGTGCTCGCGGAAGCGCGCCAGATGGCCGATCTCGGCTACAGCGAGATCCAGTTGCTCGGCCAGAACGTGAACTCCTACAAAGACTCAGTAGGGAAGATGTCGTTCGCCGAGTTGCTGGCGGCCGTGGGACAGGTTCCGGGCATCCGGCGAGTGCGCTTCACGACCTCCCATCCGCGCGACTTCGGAAGAGACATTGTGGAGGCGATCGATGCTGTGGCCAGCCTTTGCGATCACGTGCACCTGCCCGTTCAGAGCGGCTCGACGCGGGTGCTGGACGCCATGCAGCGGCTCTACACCCGCGAGCAATACCTGGAACGCATCGCGTGGATCAAAGGCTCGAAGCGCGAGATCAGCCTGACCACGGACGTGATCGTCGGGTTCCCGGGCGAAACCGAGGCGGAATTCGAGGAGACGCTGAGCCTGCTGGATACGGTTGAGTACGACGGCGTCTTTTCGTTCAAGTACTCGCCGCGGCCGAACACACCGTCGTTGCAGCTGGAAGACGCAGTTCCGGATGTCGAAAAAGCGCGCCGCCTGTCGGTATTGATGGAGAGGCAGCGCGAGATTCAGAAGCGTCGGAATCAGCGTCATATCGGGCATCTAGTTGAAGCGATGGTTGAAGGGAAGCATGATGCCCGCGAGCAGTGGGCCGGGCGCACTTCGCAGAATAAAGTCCTGAACTTCACGGTCCCGGAAGCGTCAACTCCGGCCATGGGAAGCTATGTTCCGGTGAGGATCACGGGCAGCTTTCCTAACAGTCTGCTGGGCGAAATGGTGATATAAGAGCTTGGCTAGCGGCGGCTAGCAGGGGTCCCAATGGAAGTAGAAATGAAAATTCGCGGCCTCATGATGGATCCGGTGACGAACATGCCCATCGTGATTCTTAAAGATGTCGGCAGCGAGACGGTTTTGCCGATCTGGGTCGGGGTCTACGAGGCCAACGCCATCGCGCTTGAGATCGAGAAGGTGAGCACACCGCGGCCCATGACGCACGACCTCATCAAGAACGTATTGGTGGGCTTGGAGTCGCAGGTGCACAAGGTCGTGGTCACCGAGTTGCGCGAAGACACTTTCTATGCGGTCATCTGGGTGGAGCGCGATGGCCGCGTTATCAGCATCGATTCCCGCCCCTCTGATGCTCTGGCGCTGGCCTTGCGCGTGGATTGCCCGATTTTCGTCGAAGACGAAGTGCTGAAAAATTCCAAGATCGCGGCCAGCAACTCTGAACGCATGACCCCGGAAGATCTCCGCAAGATGCTGGAAGACCTGAATGATGAAGACCTGGGGCGGTACAAGATGTGAATGAGCTCGGAGCTTCGACCTTGGAGCCAACTCAAGACGGACCGGTCGGCTCCCTCGAAGCTCATCGCAAACCAGGTCTGAGCCACTCTTCGATGGATTCCGCCGAACAACTCCAGCGTATCTACCTCGCCGGCTTTGAGCTTCAAACTTTCGACCGTTTTCCCAAATGCATCGGGGTCGTGCGCGACGGCTGCATCGCGCTGCTCGTGCCAGGCGTGGACCGGTTGCAGATTCTCGGCACACCGGGGTGGCGGATGGGCGAAGTGATCGGCGTGCTGGTCGAGAAGGATGGGCGGCAGGTATTCCAGAATAAGCAGGACATTGTGGAGGCTACGCCAGAGAGGCGGGAGATCCTGCGCAAGTTCAATGAAGATTTGAAGGCGTTGTTGGCCGACACACCGAGAGGACCCCACTAAGAGAAAAAAGAAACCGCGCGTGGTAGGAGCCGCGGTTCTTTCTTTACATAATGCTAATTATCGGACATTACTTCACTGACGGCGCTATCGCTGCAGATATGCCTCCTCCAGGGTCTTGATCTCGATCTTGTCCATTTGAAGCATGGCCTCAAAGGCCTTCTTCGTGTTGCCTGCCGCTTTGTCTTGCAGCATTCTTCCCAGGGCGGACGGGATGATCTGCCAGGACAAGCCGTACTTGTCCTTGAGCCACCCGCAGCGCTGCTTTTCCCCGCCGGCGGAGAGTTTTTCCCAGAGGTCGTCGACTTCGGCCTGGGTCTCGCAATTGACATAGAAAGAGATAGCCGGGGTGAAGGTGAATTGGGGGCCGCCGTTGAGCGCGAGAAACTCCTGTCCCTCGATCTCGAAGGTTGCCGACATGACGGTTCCCTTCGGGCCGCGCCCAGCGTCGCCACGGGTGATTCTGACGACCTTGGAATTCTTGAAAACGGAGACGTAGAAGTTCACGGCTTCTTCGGCGTTGCCGTTGAACCAGAGGAACGGGGTGATCTTCTGCATGGAGATTTTCCCTTTCTCGGCTTTCGCGATGAGTTTTTTCGTCGGACTCGAACGAGCGCGATTCCATATCCGCCGGTCGAGCGCCTGCCCCAAGCACTCGTCAGGCGGCCGGGGACCGAACCAGCGCCTCCAGACGGTCGTAGCTGGCGGCAACGCCTGTCTCCATCGGGGACTTCAGAACGGCGTCGCGGGTCTGGGGCGAGTCATAGACCATGGTCTGGGTGACCGTAGTCCTTCCGGCTTGCTCCACCAGGAGCAGGGTGCCCACAGCCTCACCGGGATACCAGGCCTCGTCGAACTTCTCGGTGGCCACGACTCGTTCAGGGATTTCGATTTCGCGGTAGACACCGCCCATTCCCATTTCCGTTCCGTCGGTGTGACGCCACACGTAGCGGTAGGAGCCTCCCACGCGCAGATCGATCTCGCAGACCGGCATGGACCAGCCGTCGGGCCCGAGCAGCCAGCGCTTGACCAGCTCGGGCCGCGTGAATGCGTCCCAGACCAGGTGGCGTGGAGCGTTGAAGACGCGTGACATAACGATCTCGCGGTCGCCGTGCGCTGCGACTTTCAACTTCGCTGTAGTCATTGCCCCTTTCCTCCTTCAACTGTGAGTCGATCCGCGGCCGCTCCAATCGACGAGCGGGTGAAAATGCGTCTGACAAGTTCAGTGTTGACGCTTGCGGAATCCACGTTTCGTCCCCGTGGGCTTCATTTCATCGAGCAGCGCATCCAGGTGCAGGAACCGGCTCTCCCAGAACTGGCGGTAGCCCTCCAGCCATTGGCTGGCCCCGGCCAGCGGCCGAGGCTCGAGACGGCGGGGCCGGCGCTGCGCGTCACGGCCGCGCGAGATCAAGCCCGCGCGTTCGAGGACCCGCAGGTGCTTCGAGATCGCGGGCTGGCTCATGTCGAAAGGCGCGGCCAGTTCGTTCACCGAGGCCTCACCCGAGGCTAGCCGGGCCAGGATGGCGCGGCGGGTGGGATCGGCGAGGGCGGTGAAGGTGGCGTCCAGCTGGCCCGAGGATAGATGTGCATAACCACGCGGTTTCATAACTTATAGGTTATATACATTCGCCTGTGGGGTTGTCAACCCGTTTCTGGAGGGGCGACGATGTGCCGGTACGTCCGACTTCGACCAGTTCCCTGCCGGAGGCTTGCGCCGGGTCTAGCCTCCAGGTTCTGTGCTGACCCGATTCCCTTCCTGGATCCGTTTGGGACTGAAAAGTAACAAAAGTGGGAGCGTCCGCAACGAATGGCTGCCTTGGCAGTTTCTTGTTATCTGCTATAGATCACTTGTGGTACGGCGCAAGCTAGTCACCGCTCCTACAATCATGGTTGCCTTGACTGCTATATAGGACTATACTGCCGACCGTTTTGAATTCCGTTCGCAAGGATGTTGCTATGACGTCGCCTCGCATCGCCCGTTTCCTGGTCCCCTTCTTTTTCCGCCTGCTGCTGGGCGCACTTGTTCTCACGACATGCGGCACAGCTTTTGCCGACGATGACGGCCGCAAAGTTGTCGGAGGTTATTTCGAAGAGTGGAGCATCTACTTCGCGGGCTTCAATGTGGCCAACCTGCAGAGCAACGGGGTCGCGGACAAACTCACGCACCTCACCTATGCTTTTGGTGGAGTTAACAGCACCGGGTGTTATATTGCCGACTCCTGGGCGGACTATCAAACGCCCTATCTGCCGACGATCACCGGGCCCTATACGGGGCCGCTTTACGGCAACTTCGCCGCGCTGCTTCAGTTGAAACAACTGCATCCGAATCTTAAAGTACTGATCTCACTGGCAGGCGCGCCCGGGTTCTCTGCGGCCGCGGCGACCGACGCTAGCCGGCAAGCCTTTGCGGCTTCGTGCATCGACCTGTTTATCAACGGCAACATCGCGCCCGGGATTTCGGCGGCGGGCGTGTTCGACGGAATTGATATCGACTGGGAGTTCCCCGGTCCATCCGATACCTCGAATGCCACGCTGCTGCTGCGCGAGTTCCGCCAGCAGTTGGACAGCCTCGGACGCGCCAACCACCGCCACTACCTGCTCACCATGTTCGGACCCGCCGGGCAGCAGAACTTTTCCAATATTGAACTGGCAAAGGTGGCGCGCACGCTCGACTTTTACAACGTGCAGGGCTACGACTTCCATGGCACTTGGGAGACCTCGACCAACCACGCTTCGCCACTGTTCGATAGCCCGCAAGACCCGGCGTTCGCCGACAATTTCAATATCGACTTCACAATTAATGCTTATCTGCAGGCTGGCGTACCCGCACGCAAACTGGTGCTCGGCATTCCCCTGTATGGGCGCGGCTGGACTGGGGTTCCCAGTACGCATCACGGCCTTTACCAGACCTCTACCGCTGCAGCCCCATTTGAGCCCGCGGACTTCCTGCAAACTCCCGGGGTCGAGACCTATCTCACGCTCTCCAGCAGAACCACTTCGGGTTACCGACGCTACTTCGATCGCCGGCGGCTTGCGGTTTGGCTCTACAACGCGACCACCCAGACGTTCTGGAGCTATGACGACCCGACGACCGTGCGACTGAAAACGATCTACATCAATCGCGGCGGCCTCGGGGGAGCCTTTGTTTGGGCGGTGAAAGACGATGACCTGAACGGCACGCTTATCAAGACCATGGCGGATGGCTTAAGCCGGCACTGATAGCGGATGTAGAGATCGGGCGAGGGTGTCTGGTTGGGGCCTAGCGGGTCGCGGGGACAACAGCAGCTGTCGCTGTGAGCACGATCTTTGGATGAAAAAGCGTCCCGGCCACCCGGGTCGCGATGGCGATCAGCTCACCCTGGCCGTAGAAAACCTTGACCTGCTTGGCGCGCGAGAAATCGGGCAGGTTGACGGCGCGGCCGCTGCGCACATGAGCGGACATCTCGTCGGTCGCTGTTACCGAGGGAAGCTGCGGAAGTAACTGTCGGGGATGAACGAAGATTTCTTCCAAGCCCCCATGGGTCGAGGCCTGTTCGACCTGTTCGAGGGTGTGTGCGTCGGCAATCGCGAATTCCGCAACCCGGGTGCGGCGCAGGGATGCGAGATGCGCGCCACAGCCCAGTTCTCTGCCCAGGTCGTGCGCCACGGATCGCATGTACGTGCCGGAAGCCACCCGCGCGTGGAAATCGGCGAGGTCACCGTGGCAGCCGGTGATCTTGAACTCTTTGATCTCAACCGAAATCGGTTCGAGCGTGACTTCCTTCTTTTTCCGCGCCAGTTTGTAGGCCGGGACGCCTTGAATCTTCTTTGCGGAAAAGGGCGGCGGCATCTGCTGGATCACTCCGCGGAAGCCCGCGGCCAGTTCGTCTAATTGAGCCAGAGAGGGCGTCACGGTCTGGGCGGCGCCGGTAGGCTGCCCTTCGGCGTCGTAGGTATCGGTCGCGAATCCGAAGCGGATTGTGCCTTCGTACGTCTTCTCCGATGACGTGTAGAACTGAGCCAGGCGGGTCAGGTTGCCCATGACCAGGGGCAGGACACCCGTGGCCAGCGGATCGAGCGTGCCCAGGTGTCCGACCGAGCGCTGCCCAAGAATGCGGCGGACGCGGTTCACGACGTCGTGAGAGGTCAGCCCGGCGGGCTTGTCGATAATGAGAACTGCATTCATGAGAGAATCGACCTTGGACTCGAGTGCGCGCGTCGGTAACGAAATGCCAGATACAGATTACTAAATTACGGAACCACCCGATCTCCTATGTTTCCTCTCCGCGACGATCAGCCTACTTTCAGCACCCCATTCATCACGTACTTTCTGATCGCGTTGAATGTGGTTATCTACTTTTTCGAGTGGCAGGTTGGCCTGCAAAACCCCCGCGCAGCGGACGCCTTGCTGGTGCAGTTCGCTACTGTGCCTCGCCGCGAAATCGGATTTCTGACAGGTGTGCCGGTATTCAGCCCCTTACTGGCATTCCTTCCCATCTTCACGTCGATGTTTTTGCACGGCTCGTGGCTGCATGTGGTCGGGAATATGTGGATGCTCTACATATTTGGGGACAACATTGAGGACTATCTCGGGCATTTCCGCTACCTTATGTTTTACATCCTGTGTGGGCTGGCCGCAGGCTTTACCCACATCCTGTTCAATGCTTCCTCCCGGGCACCGACGGTCGGTGCCAGTGGTGCGATTGCGGGCGTGATGGGCGCCTACTTGGTTCTCTATCCGCATGCCCGCGTACTTACCTGGTTCTTCTTCATCATCATCCTTCCGTTTCCTGCGTGGCTGTGGCTCATCATTTGGGCCGCGCAGCAGTTCCTGAGCGGCACCGCGGCTTCGCTCGCACCAACCACGCAGATGGGCGGGATCGCTTTCTGGGCACACGTAGGTGGATTTGTTGTCGGCATCTTGCTGATTAAACTCTTTCCCCAGCGCAGGAACCGCTACCGGTACGCGACCTGGTAGGAAACGGCGGAGCACTCAATGTGCTACATGAGATATTTGTTGGAAATTAAAATCGGACAAGCAATTACTTCGTCCTCCTGACGCGGGGGCCACCGTCAGAGGGCTCCTGAAGTCGGTGCGATCGTCAGCTCCTCGACCGTGCTACCGATCGGTAGCGTGAGCGCGTCCACCAGCGCCTTGGCAACCGTCTCCGCGGACATCATGTTTTTGCGGGGCGCATCGGGCCAGGGTTTGTCCCAGATGTGGGTATC
This sequence comes from Terriglobales bacterium, assembly GCA_035567435.1. Classification (GTDB taxonomy): domain Bacteria; phylum Acidobacteriota; class Terriglobia; order Terriglobales; family Acidobacteriaceae; genus Gp1-AA133. The sequence goes on from DATMPS010000098.1 coordinate 21,134, forward strand.
CGTAGCCCCGGGAAAAAGGGCGATCACTCGAATACCTCGCGGGCGCAGTTCTTCGCGTAGGGTGTTGGTCAGGCCCAAGGCGCCGTGCTTGGACGCGCTGTAGCCGGACCAACCCGGGAAAACCCGCTTCGCAGCGACCGACAGGTTGTTCACGATCGTTCCACCGTCCGGCATGAGGGCGAGGATCGCTCGGGTCACGAGGAAGGTTCCGGTCAAGTTGGTGTCAATCACGGCCTTCCAGTCTGTGTAGGAGAGTTTCTCGAGCGTCAGGTTAGGGTGGGCGATGCCGGCATTGTTGATCAGGATGTCGACGCGGCCGAACTGCTTCTTGACGCTGGCTGCGAGAGATTGCACTGACTCGGGATCACGCACATCGCAGACCCTGGCGAGCACGCGGCATCCCAGGCGGGTCAGTTCCCTGCCCGCTTTTTCGAGCGGCGGCAACTTCCGGCCGGTGATGACAAGTTCGTAGCCTTCCGCGGCGAGCGAACGCGCAATCGCAAGTCCGATGCCGCGGCTGGCACCCGTAATGAGGGCGACCTTGCCACGCAGACGCGGAGGGCCTCCCTGCTGTTTTCGACCTTTGGAGCGCCGCAAGCCTAGACCCCGTTCGCCCGGTTGCGGATGAGCGACAGGAATTCACTGCGGGTTTCTTCTTCCTGGCGAAAGCAGCCGAGCATGGACGATGTGACCGCGGCCGAGTGCTGCTTCTCCACGCCGCGCATCATCATGCAGAGATGGCGCGCTTCGATGACCACGCCCACGCCTTGGGGCTCAATCACTTTCTGGATGGTCTCGGCAATCTGCGTCGTCAACCGCTCCTGGATTTGCAGGCGGCGGGAGAAGAGCTCGATAAGCCGAGGAATTTTGCTCAGGCCGATGACCTTGCCGTTCGGGATGTAGGCCACATGCACCTTGCCGAAGAAGGGCAGCATGTGGTGTTCGCACAAGCTGAACATTTCGACGTCTTTTACAATGACCATTTCGTCGTAGGTCACGGTGAAGAGGGCTTTTTTGAGCAGGGCTTCGGGATCTTCCCGGTAACCCTTGGTGAGGAAATCGAGGGCCTTGTGCACGCGCTCCGGGGTGCGCTGCAGGCCCTCGCGCGCGGGGTCTTCGCCCAGGCGGACGATCATCTCGCGAACGAGTTCCTCGAAGGTGGCGCTGGTGATGGTTGGCGTTTCGGTGGTTGGCTTCATGGCTGCCTCTTAAATTACATCCGTAAGGTGCCGCGGCAACGTCGCCGCGGCCGCACAGGCGAGGGCGCCTGTGCCTACGTGGTTCGTCCTACACGCGAACTTCCGCGCCTCCCGCGTATTCGAAGGAATTCATCATGGTCTCTTCCATGCGCACTTTTTCCAGATGAGCGTGGCGGAAACCTCGCTGCAAAATATCGTAGATCGTCACGCAGAGGTTCTCTGTCGTGGGCACCTCGTCGGCGAATTCCGGCAATGTGTTGAGGTTCTGGTGACCGAAGCGATCCAGGATTTCACTAGCCACGAAGCCATCAAGGTCGACCAGGTTGCAAACCATGCCGGTTTGCGGATCGACTGGGCCGCTGAGCGTCACCTCCAGGTGATAGTTGTGTCCGTGGCCATAGGGGTTGTTGCACTTGCCGTAGGTGTCGCGGTTCCACGCCTCGGGCATTTCGTTTGTGTGCAGGCGGTGAGACGCCGAGAAACGGTAGCGGCGGGTGAGATAAGCCTTCACGGTTCTCCGTAGAAATCGACGAAAAGGTCGGGTGTTTCGTAAACCCGCACCCGGTGTAGTTGCGCCGCATTCAGTTTAGGAGAGAGGCGCTGCCAGATCGCGATGGCCAGGTTCTCGGTGGTCGGAATCTGATTGAAAAACTCGGGCACTTCTTTGTTCAGGAAGCGATGGTCCATCGCGTCCAGGACTTCGCGATTCATGATCTCTTTAAGCTGTTTCAGATCGACCACGAACCCGGATTTGGGGTCGACCTGGCCCTTCACCGTGACCTCGAGCGTGTAGTTATGCCCGTGGCCGTTGGGGTTGTTGCACTTGCCGAAGATGGCGCGATTCTGCTCCGGGGTGAACGCAGGATTATGGTAGTAGTGCGAGGCGGCGAATTCGGCTTTGCGAGTCAGATAGACCATGGTGCTCCGTCAGGAAACCGGCAGGATGTTGGCGGAATGCCCGGTATAGGTTCGTCCTTTCCAGGATACCTGCCCTCGCCTGTAGAGCAGTTTCGACCGCAGCAGCAGATATGAAAACAGAGGTAACCCCAGAATCCCTAAAAGGTTTGACTGCCAGGAAAAGTGAGCCGTTGCGATTCGCCGGATGGTCATCAGCGGAAAGATCAGCATGAGAGCCGCGACGGGCCACTCGCCTGCGAAGACCTCTATCGCTGCCAGCGCGAAACAGCCGATCACGAGCAAGAACTCTAATGCCCGCCCGACGGCCAACAGCGCCGGGAACGGAAACAGTAAGCTTAAGTTCTTGGTCCAACCCTCTCGCAATTGATCGAAACTACGATACATGCGAGTGCGCACGGCATCTGCGCCGTAACGGAAATAAATCCTGCGACCGTTTTTACGCACCGCTCGCGCCAAGGCCACGTCCTCGAGCAGCGAATGGGCGACTGCCGCGTGTCCTCCCACCGCGTCGTAGGCCGAGCGGGAAATCAACAGGTACTGTCCATTGGCGGCTGCCATGTTGGTGGAGAAGTCGCTGACTCGTGAGGGCGGGTATTTCCGCGCGAGTTCGGCGAAGATCACCGGCATGATTGCTTGCTCCCAAAACCCGTGAACCTCTTGTTCGGGGGAATACGAAAGCAAATCCGCATCGTGTTCTGTGGCCTCGGCCACGGCGCGCGCCAGCGAGCCCGGTTGATGAACCGTGTCAGCGTCTGTGAAAAGCAGCCAGTTGCCGGTCGCTTGTTTCGCTCCGGCGGCGACCGCGTTGTTCTTGCCGGTCCAACCCGCCGGCAATGGGCCGGGCTCAATTACCTTCACGCCGGGAAGTGACTCGGCGATGGCGCGGGTCCCATCGGTGGAGCCGTCGTCGACCACGATAACTTCAAAGGTTACGCCGGTCTGGGCTATCAGGGACTGGAGGCAGGCGCCCAGGCAGGCTTCTTCATTGCGGGCCGGCACAATCACCGACACAGAAGGCCCTTCCGGCACTGGCGGTGGTGTCCCCATAGGGTGAATCTATTATTATAGCTAGGTGCGACGCATCTTCTTCCCTCTTGCCCTGGCAGCGGCTGTGTTCATGTCCGGTTGTTACAGCGGTGGCCGTCCACCACGGATCGGCGCGGTTGCTCCGGACTTCACCGTGCAGGACGCCGACCGTACCGTGAAACTCAGCGACTATCGCGGGCAAGTCGTGGTGTTGAATTTCTGGGCCACCTGGTGCCCTCCGTGTGTGGAAGAGACTCCGTCCCTGGTCCAGATGCAGCAGCGATTGAAGGACAAGGGCATTGTGGTGCTCGGGGTCAGCGAGGACGTGGATGAAGCGGCCTATCGTCGCTTCCTGAAGGTTTACAACATGAACCTCGTTACGGTCCGGGACCCCGCGGCAAAGACCAAAGGCCTCTATGGGACCGTGATGATTCCGGAGACTTACGTCATCGACCGCAATGGGATTCTGCGTCGCAAGTTTGTCAGCGCCCAGGACTGGAACACGCCCGAGATTGTGGATTTCCTGACCAAGATGTAAGTGCTGCGCGGAACCTCTCCCCAGGGTTTTTCACAGGAGGAACCTGCTGGCAAGTCTGACGCTTCTCACTGTAGGAGTGGCGTGGGCACAATCGGCTGCGCCCCGGAAAGAATCTGCCATGAAACCGAAGGTGGTCGAGGAAGCTGGCTTTACGGTCATCGGAATTGAGGTGCGCACCAGTAACGCGAAAGAAATGTCCTCCGATGGCGCAATCCCAAAACAATGGGCGCGCTTCATGCAAGAAAACCTGGCCGCGCGGATCCCGAACAGGGCCGACTCCTCGATTCTGGCGGTCTACAGCGATTACGCCAGTGACAAAGACGGGGAATACTCGTTTCTGATTGGCGCCCGAGTGAAATCAGCTCGGGAAATGCCTCCGGGCATGGTGGCGAAGAAGGTGCCGGCCGGACGGTACGCCATCTTCACCTCACACAAAGGGCCGGTGGCCAAAGTCGTGGTGGAGACCTGGCAACAGATCTGGGCCGTGCCCAGGTCCTCCCCGGGCGGTGATCGCGCTTACCGGGGGGATTATGAGGTCTACGACGAGCGGGCAGCGAATCCTGAGGATACACAGGTCGACATCCACATCGGCATCAAGGAGACATCGCGCGGCTAAAGCTTCGCCTTCCGCAAGCGCAGCGAATTCGTGATCACCGACGCCGAACTGAAACTCATTGCCGCTGCGGCGAGGATCGGGCTCAGCAGCAGGCCGAAGAACGGATAAAGCACGCCGGCCGCGATGGGCACGCCGAGCGCGTTGTAGATAAAGGCAAAGAACAGGTTCTGGCGGATATTGCGCATGGTGGCCTGGCTGAGTTTGCGGGCGCGCACGATGCCGGCCAAATCTCCTTTCACCAGCGTGACTCCTCCACTTTCCATCGCGATATCGGTGCCGGTGCCCATGGCAATGCCGACGTCGGCCTGGGCGAGGGCAGGCGCGTCGTTGATGCCGTCGCCGGCCATGGCGACGACTCTTCCCTGTTCCTGCAGGCGCTTGACCACTTCTGATTTCGTGGCGGGCAGGACTTCTGCTTCGAACTCATTGATGCCGAGTTTGCCGGCGACGATCGCGGCCGTGTTCTGCTTGTCGCCGGTCAGCATGACGATGCGGAAGCCTTGCGCCTTGAGGTCACGAATGGCCTGGTAACTGGACTCTTTGATGGGGTCGGCGACGACGATCCATCCGGCGAAGCGGTCGTCCAGGGCCACGTAGATTTCGGTTTCCCCGGCGCCAAGATAGGCATCGGGTACTTCCGGGATCGTCACCTGGAGTTGTTCCATGAACTGTCGGTTTCCGGCGGCTACGTGCCGGTCTTCGACGACGCCCTCGGCGCCCATTCCAGGATGCGACTGGAAATTTCGCACGTCGGCTAAGGTGATTCCTTTTCTTACCGTGTCGGCGAGGATGGTGGCGGCGAGCGAATGTTCGCTGCCTTGTTCCAGGCTTGCCGCAAATCTCAGGAGCTCGTTCTTCTCCAGCCCCACGGGGACGACCGAAGTTACACTGGCCTTTCCTTCCGTGAGCGTGCCGGTTTTGTCGACGACCAGGGTGTCAACTTTCTCGAGCGTCTCTAGTGCCGCGGCGTTTTTGATCAGCACACCCGCGGTTGCGCCCCGGCCCGTGCCGACCATGATCGACATAGGCGTCGCCAGGCCGAGCGCGCAGGGGCACGCAATGATCAACACGGCCACGGCGTTCACGAGCGCGTGGGCCAGTCGCGGCTGGGGACCGACCAGACCCCAGATCACGAAGGTGAGAGCGGCGGCTGCGATGACGGCGGGAACGAACCAGGCGGCAACCTCGTCGGCCAGGCGCTGGATGGGGGCGCGGCTCCGCTGTGCCTGGCTGACGAGTTGCACGATTTGCGCCAGCATGGTGTCGCGGCCGACGCGTTCGGCGCGCATCAGAAAAGAGCCCGTGCCATTCACAGACGCACCGATGACCTTGCTGCCCGTGGTCTTCTCCACCGGCAGCGACTCGCCGGTGATCATCGATTCGTCGACCGCGCTGGTTCCTTCGACGACCAAGCCGTCCACGGGGATTTTCTCTCCCGGGCGGATGCGCAGGCGGTCGCTGGGCTTGACGAGCTCCAGGGGGATGTCCTTCTCGGTGCCGTCGGCGTTCAGTAGGCGCGCAGTCTTGGGGCTCAGGTCGAGCAACGCGCGGATGGCGGCGCTGGTGCGGCTGCGGGCGCGCAGCTCAAGTACCTGTCCCAGCAGGACAAGGGTCGTGATCGCGGCTGCCGCTTCAAAGTACACGTCCGGGCGACCGCTCATTCCCCGAAACGACTCAGGAAAGATCTGCGGGAATGCAGTCGCGACCAGGCTGTACACGTAAGCGACGCCGGTGCCCATCGCGATCAGCGTGAACATGTTGGTGGAGCGGTTGACGACGGATCTCCAGCCGCGCTGAAAGAACGGCCAGCCGCCCCACAAAACGACCGGGGTGGCCAGAACCAGCTCGATCCACGCCAGCCAGCCTTCCGGAAGGGCCCGCTGGATCGGCATTCCGGACGCCATGTCAGCCATCGCGATGATGAGCAGCGGCGCCGTCATTGCCAGGCTGATCGAAAAACGGCGGCTCATGTCCTCGAGTTCGGGGTTCTCCGATTCCTGCGCGGTGATGGTGCGCGGCTCAAGGGCCATGCCGCAGATGGGGCAACTTCCTGGCCCGGGCTGAACGACCTCCGGATGCATGGGACAGGTGTAGTCGACCTTGGTGGCCGGGAACAGACTCTCGGGTTCAAGAGCCATCCCGCAACTTGGGCATGGTCCCGGCCCCACCTGTCGAACTTCGGTACACATCGGGCAGACGTAGTGGCGCTGGCCGGCTTTATCTGCTTGGCCGGTTTCAGACTTCGAAGGGGCCGGAGAAATGCCGGCGAGACTGACGACACCTGCTTCCGGGCGCCCCATGCCGTGCGCCTTCGGTGGAGCGTTGAGGAATTTTTCCGGGGCCGCCTGGAACTTTTCCAGGCAACCGCTGCAACAGAAATAAAAGTTCCGGCCCTCGTGCTCGAGCTGGTGGCGCGCGGTGGCGGGGTTGACTGCCATGCCGCACACCGGGTCGATCGCGGTCTGAGCTGTGTCTACGGCGTCCGCCACTACGTGCTCCTTCGGTGAATCGAAAGGAAGACCGGCCAGCTCAATCCTGCGATCCGCCAGATTTTCGGAGTAGAAATCAACCTTACACGATTTCACCGGAGGCAGGAAAGGACTCAACCGCGCCCGGGTTGCTTCTCCAAGGTTAGATTCGTCACGGTTGTCGCGCGATTGTTGTATCTTGAAGGCGGAGGCAAGAAGACCGATGACCTACTTGGATGTCGCCTACCGCTACGGAGCCAGCCCTGGCGAACGAGAGATGCGCGCGATCGACGGCGTGCGCGAAGTATACGGCGTGCGCAAAATTGAGTTCGATGAAACGGAACGAAACGTTCGGGTGGAATTCGACGCTTCCCGGTTGAATGAAGATGCTGTAGCCAAGTTACTGCGGCAGGCGGGCATTGACGTCCGCGAAAAGCTGGCCCTCACGTAAGCCTTTGGGGGAGGGCTCGGAGGGCTGCTCGTCCGCGTACTTTTGAGATGCGCTCTCGACGTACTCCAGTGGGGAAATGCAAAGGGGCGCTCAAGAAAACCTCTGGCCGAAGTTATTCTCTAGAGCGCCCCGTTGCGCGCCACTTCGTCTGCCCTGCTATGTAGCAGCTTCCGTGCCATTCGTAAGTTGCTGAAAACTAGACGCTCCGCCGCCAATCGACAGGGTAGGAATTTCAGGATGCAAGGCAAGTTTTACGTCTAAGGTGTGCGCGAGTTGCGCAGGATCCCGGGATCACGCGGCCCCGGCACTTCCAGCGACTGGCAGCCTTTCTGGGCCAATGTCGCTTTTGCGGGGCGGCGTACGAAGCACGACAGGACGAAGCAGCGGCGGCCCGCGCGATTTTCAGTAACCGTCGTTTCCGATATAATTCTCGGGTCGTCACCCACCCATTTTGCGCCCTTAGCTCAGTTGGATAGAGCGTCTGGCTACGAACCAGAAGGTCGGGAGTTCGAATCTCTCAGGGCGCACCATCTTTCCCTTCTAGCACCAACCATTGAACAGTCTCCTTGATGATTGCACTTGTGCCTGCATTTCGTCGGTGTGCCCAGAATTGTGCCCAGGTAGCTTCGACATTGCCGTGAGTACCGCATCTTCCGAAGGGTGACAAGCCGGAGCGGGACCAGGCCCTAAACCTAAAGCAGGGCCGTCAACCCCAATGGTTCTGGCGGCTGTGCTCCCTTTCTGCCCAAGTTCGGGCTTGGCCTCCTGAGCTGCATGCGTGCTAACATCCACTCATTCGGCTCGCCCACCGGCTTGAGCGCGGAGGTCAAGATGAGAGCAATTACACGGCGTAGTTTCCTCAAAACAGGTCTGGCCGCCGGAGCCATGGCGACCGCAGGAATTGTCCCCCTGGTCGCCGCCAAGCGCACCGCAATCGATCCCGTGGTGCTTGGCCGCTCAAAAGTGGAGGTGACGCGGCTGGCCTTCGGAACCGGGACGAACAGCGGTGCAGTACAGGCCGCGCTGGGGCAGCAGGAGTTCACGCGGCTGGTGCGCTATGCTTACGATCGCGGCATCCGCTTCTTTGAGACGGCTGAGGCCTACCAGACGCCGGGAATGCTGGGAGAGGCGCTGAAAGGTTTGCCGCGCGACAGCTATCAGCTGATGAGCAAGGTGACTACCTTCCACCAGGGAATTGACCCGCAGGCCAAGTTCAACGAGCTGCGGCGCACCTCGCAGACTGAGTACTTTGACATTATGCTGCTGCATTGGCAGCACACGGCCGACTGGCCAGAGACTACGAAACGCTGGCAGGACGGGATCCTCGAGGCGCAGCAGAGAAAGATCATCCGCACGCATGGCGCCTCCGTGCACGGGCTGCCGGCGCTGCGACAGATGCCGGGCACTAACTGGCTCGACGTGGGACTGATCCGCATTAACCACAGCGGCGCACGCATGGACGGCCCGACCTATGAGGACACCAACCACCCAGACAATGTGAGCGAAGTGGTCGATCATATCCGCCAGTTGAAGAAGGAAGGGCTGGGTTTGATCGGCATGAAGCTCTGCGGTGGCGGTCAGTTCGAGCAAAGTCATGACGATCGTGTGAAAGCAATGAGGTTCGCTTTCCAGAACGCGGGAGTGGATTCCGCCACGGTCGGCTTCAAGAACGCGCAGGAGATCGACGAGGCGATCAGCAACATGAATCTGGCACTTGCGTGAGCTATGGCGACATCTATTCGCACAGCGTTGTAGGCACAGTGGTTGGTTCCCGGAGCGAAGACAACCTTTCCGTTCATATCGATGGGCATGCGCTAGAAAACTGACGCCCAGTCCTGATGACTTGCTCGAATTCATCGGACTACAAAATGGCGCCAAGTTGGTCGCGGCCCCTCCGCAGCGTCCTTCAAAGCCGAAATACAGAAGCGCGGAATCTGGCACGTCGATGCGGATAATGAAGGAATCCAGATAACCTCAATGTTAATCAAAAATTGGTTCATTGTGTCGCCAAGGGCCGCCGAAGACCATCCGGGAGCTGCGAACATTGCCTAGGGATCAAAGGCGACCTACACGGTGGTGGCGCGCTTCGATTGGCGAGAACCGAAGTTTTCGTAGTGGCGCCCATCAGCGCCGAGACCCGGAGGCGTGAAAGATTCGGGCACAATCATTGCTAACCCAGGAAATGGATATGAAAACTGATTTAACTGGAAAAACAGCTGTTATTACCGGGGGAAACCGAGGTCTCGGCGAGGCAATGGCGAAAGCGCTCGCAAACGCCGGAGCGAGAATCGTTCTTGTGGCTCGAGACGAAAAGCGTCTGGAGTCGGTACGCGATGCGATTAATGCACACGGCGGGACAGCTGTTGCCTTCACTGGCGATGTCACCCAGGAAAACGACGTCGCTGCTGTGGCACGCGCGGTGACAGAGCAGTTCGGGTCTGCGCAGATTCTGATTAACAATGCCGGGATGAACATTCGCAAGCCTCTGGTGGATTTCTCTTTGGCAGATTTTCGCAGTGTGGTCGACAGCAGTCTAATTTCGACCTTCCTGATGTGTCGAGCATTTGTGCCCGGAATGACGGGCTCGGGATACGGTCGCATTTTGAACATGGCCTCGATCATGAGCCATGTTTCGTTGCCCGGGCGAACCGCCTACTCCTCGGCGAAAACCGCGGTCCTCGGGCTGACCCGTGCTCTGGCGCTGGAACTTGCAGGCCAGGGAATAACCGTGAACGGCATCAGCCCCGGACCGTGTGCAACGGAGATGAATGCCGCGGTCATGAACAATCCCGAAGCCAATGCGCAATTTCTGGCCAGCCTGCCCGTGGGGCGATGGGGCAAAGTCGAAGAGATTGGTAGCCTGGCCTGTTATCTCTGTTCCGAACACGCAGGCTTTATCACCGGAACCGACATTCTGATCGATGGAGGCTGGACCGCCAGGTAATGGCTCGGCAGGTGTCTCATCGTAATCATGTTCACTATTGTTCCACTCCCCTAAAATGCCCTCCCGGAAATGGACAGGTAAACTCTCGGCCACCCGTGGTCCCGTTCCGCGACGACTTTGCATGAGTGCGATTCCCCCGAAATCGCCCCACTGTGGCATCTGACCAGGAAATCGAAATCTGTTCTCTTGTTGGTCCGCATCAAATAATCGACATTGCAGTTGCTGATATCCACCATTCATCGTGGAGGAGGCACATAATCTACCAACTCGGTGATCTGTTTTTTCCCCGCCCAGGCGATCGCGCGAAGCAACATGGCTTGAATCTGAGAATCAGCAAAGTTCGCATATACATGTCCTTGCATCCACACGAATGCTCGAGCCGGCTGGCCGCCCGGGACAGTGTGTTCATACTTCCAGATTTGAGGCACGACTTCTCCTTTGTGGACTCCAGCGGAAGGAGTTCCCGGAATTACTGTCGTTGCCAGGACATGGATGGGCGGATCTTTCGCCCAGGTCATACTGAAAAAAGCTTCGTCCGAAATCGTCATATCCGGCATTCCCTGGATGATTGGATCTGATTTGTCCACGATCTTGTAGGGAATTTTCGCCTCCAGTGTGTAGTTGATCTGGCCGTGCTTCTTGCCTCCACCCACCAGGGTTGCGAGGTACTCCGGATCGGGACCGCACAGCGAGTCATGAATGCTGACTATTCCACCTCCACGTTTGATGAATCCTTCGAGCGCAGCCTTGTCACCATCTGTCAGGTAGCCGCTGTCTCCCTTATAGACGACAAGCACGTCAGTACGCTCGAGTTCCACTGCACTCGGAGCATGTAAAGAGCCATCGACCACGGCGCCGTGGTCCGTGAGAAGCTTGCTCCAGTCAGCAAGAAATTGAGGATAGTCGTGCAGACCTGGGCCATGAGTCTTCAGACCGGCGCGCAGATAGATATGCATGCCGTTGGGGTTTTGTCCCCAGAGCGGCGGGCCCTGCTGTGCGGATTGCTGAGCGAGGGTCGGTGCGTAGGAGAGGACAAGAGCCGCGCTCAGAACTGAGGACCATAAACGCGCCAATTTTGTATTCACACTCTTCCTCTTGAAAGAAATTCCAATCGACGAAGCATCACGGCCGACGTTGAACTAAGGAGAACACATACAGCGTATCGCCTGCGCCTGCGACCAGATACTGCTGCCCATCAAGGATGTAGGTCTCGGGTCCATTGCTCAGTGAGTGCAACGCCGGAAAGTGCCACAATATGTCTCCGTTGGTAGCGTTAAACGCGATCAGGTTGCCGTTGTAATCACCGGTGAATAACAGATTGCTTGCGGTGGTCAAAACTCCAGGTCCACTATTTCCACCTTGCGTGCCATCGGCGGTGGTATAGACGTGACTCCATTTCACGTTGCCAGTGCGAAAATCGATCGCTTCCAGAACATGCTGTGACCACAGCGGCTGACCGAAACCGCCATATCCTTCCGGCTCGTCGCTCGCGTCGGTCAGATAAACGATCGAGTAACCCCGTGTTGCATTCACATAAAACAGCCCGGTCTGCGGGTTGAAACTCGGGGGCATCCAGTTGGTTCCGCCTCCCCAATTGATCGTCAAGTAGGAACCATCCACTGTGGGTTCTTTCGCCTTATCGGGGATGGGCTGGCCCGAGGCATCGACGCCCTTCGACCAGTTCAGCGGGACAAACGGTTTGGAGATAATATTCTTGCCGTTGGTCCGGTCGAGCACGAAGAAATATCCATTGCGCGCCGCCTGCGCCAGCAACTTCCGCGGTTTGCCATCGATGGTTGCATCGAACAGAACGGGAGTCTCCACGTTGTCCCAATCATGGGTGTCGTGCGGAGACGCCTGGAAGTACCAGACCAGTTTCCCAGTGTCGGGATTCAAGGCAACAATTGCGCAGGTCCAAAGGTTGGATCCCTCGCGCCCCTGGCCCGCCGTGACGGGATTCGGATTCCCAGTTCCCCAATAGAGCAAATTAAGATCTTTATCGTAGGTTCCCGGCAGCCAGGTCATGCCTCCGCCGTGTTCCATCGCAGCATCGTTCGGCCAGGTTTCGGAGCCGGGTTCGCCTTTTCGCGGCTCGGTGTTCCATCGCCATTGCAACTCTCCCGTCTGCGGATCGCGGGCCTCAAGAAAGCCTGGAACATCAATGGCATCCCCACCCACGCCGATTAGAACGTGATGGCCAACGACCATCGGCGCCATCGTCGTGAAGTATTGCATCTTTTCGTCTGCGACTTTCTTTCTCCAGCGCTCTTTACCCGTGCGCGCCTCCAGCGAAATGAACCATCCGTCCGGCGCCATGAAGTACAACCAATCACCGTACATTCCGACGCCGCGATTGCCTACCAGGTGGCCGCCCTGGTCTACCCAGTCGTAGTGCCAAAGTTCACGGCCGGTGCGCGCATCCACGGCGAAAACATGATCGGGAATGGTGAAATAAAGAATTCCCTTCACCATAAGCGGCGTGGACTTGATCTCCGGATTTGTAACGCCTCGCATTGGTGCGGCAACTTTGACCCGATACATCCAGGTAAGCGCCAAACCGGAGACGTTCGAAGTGCGAATCTGTGCGAGCGGGCTGAAACGGCGGCCCGAATAATCTCCGTTGTAAGTGGGCCACGTGTCCGTTGGCTCAGCTTCAAGCAGCTTGTGCGGATCGAGTAATTGTGCAATCGAAGCGCCATGAAGCAATACGAGCAGCGACCACAACATCAACGGACGAGATTTCATTTGAGCGTTACCAGGTAAGCCGTGAGGTCGTGGATTTGTTTGTCCGAGTAGTGATCCAGCATTTTGCGATGAAACACCAACCTGTCTTCCACCACAGCCTTCACGCCCTTGGTTATCGCGATCGAATGATATTGACCCTGCTCGTCCTCAAGGGAAACGTAGAAGTCGTCGAGGTGTTTCAGCGAACCGGTAAACTTCTTCCCATCCGCCAGAATCACTGTTACTTGGCGCGGCGGGTGCGTGCCGCCGAAATCATAGCTGCGGGCCTCGGGATAGAGTTCAACGGCTTGCAGATCAAGAGGGGACAGCTTCGATGCGATGTGCGCGAGGTCGCCGGTCACGGAGTGACAGGTGTAGCATTTGCCCTGACCCTTGAAGTACGCTTCGCCTGCTTGCGCATTCCCAGTCAAGATATTCTGGACCCGATAAGTCCCGCGGTTCGCTGCCAACTCGACCTGCATATGAAGAAATTCCGCAATGGCGCGAACCTGCTCCTCAGTCAACGCAGAAAACGCGGGCATGCCTCGGCTCGGCCTGCCGTTCTGAACCACCGGTCCAATCAATTCGCCTTTGTCGTCATCGAGAACCAGAGCCGAGCGCAACAAATCGGGTCCCGTTCCTCCGCGCCCATCCGCGCCGTGACAAAAGCCGCAAGTTGGTCCGAAGATCTTCTCACCTTTGCTGGCAAGTTGGTGATCGGGCTGCCTGCCCAATCCCAGAAACTCCCGAGTACGAAGTGCCCGTTGACCGTCCTGCTTCTGTGCCTGCGCTGAGGCCGAACTATTTTCGCTTGACTCATCCGACTGTGCTAATCCTAGCGCTCCCGCGATGGCGAGAACGAATACCGCCGCTAAACCACTCCGGGTGGAAATATTCATGTCGATGCTTTGGCCCCTGGGCTCATGACTTGGTGGCTAGGCACGCCCTTGAGATAGCGAATCGCTGTCCTCGGAGAACGAACACACGCACACATGTTATGTGTTCAGGCGACAGCGATAACGCATCACGCATTCTGTTAGACGGGTACTGACATTTTGGTTGCGAGAATCCTTATTTTCCCCCTGTCCGTTCAGCACTTGCGGCAGGGACGTTCCAGCGCTTCGAACCATTTCGAGGTCGCCACTGCCAATCAGGATGCCCGTTCCGGCGCTGCACTGCAGCCTTCTGCGCGTTGCCATCGCGCTAAAGGTTCCAAGCTCGATCATGAAATCGACTTCAACTACGGCTCACGGCTCACCATAAACTCCCAGTGATCGCGCGATGACAGCGAGGCGTCGGTCGGCGCTCCAGAGCAGTACGCTTTCCAATGCCGCCGACGCTAGCAGATGTACATCGACCCAGCCGACACCCCGACCCATGAGGCGATGCCGCTCGACGAACGTCATCACCTCCTCATTCTCCACGACCGGCACGGATGGTAAGCTCCGGAGCAATTGCAGGATCTCAGAGCGGCGGTTTATGGAGCCACATGCCAATTCGCCGATAATAAATGGATGGCACTGAACTTCGGCGCGATGAAGAAGCGAGACGAGCCCGCGCTGGCTATGGCGCAAATGTTCCACCCAGATCGAGGTATCAACAAGCATCAGCGGCTGGCCACTCGGGCCTGAGGACGGCGTCGCCGAATTTTCCGCAGACGCGGCTCGCTGCCGCCCAGCGCCGCCAGCCTCTTAGCACTCTCACGCGCGACCAGGGCTTCCAGTCCGGCGTGCACGACAGCAGTCTTCTCCGTGATACCGCTGAGCCGTGCCGCTTGCTTGAGCAGGTCATCGTTAATGTTCAGAGTCGTCCGCATATGTATCAGTATGCACGATTCATGCATACGGTTTCAAGAGCGTAAGAAAAGTGCAGGCCACGGCACTTTTAGTTCGGCTGGCCGTGGCAACCTCATCCGACAACATGGCCTGCAAGGTAAAGTGTCGGCTATCACCGCTCAGGCCTTCCCAGCTTCTAGCCCCCTGATCCGTTCGAGAGCGCGGGTCAGTTTAACCTCATAATTCGCTACTCTGTTCTCGGCCTCGAGATAATCGCGCTGCCAATCCGGCTGCAGGTTAGGATCTCCCGACGCGATGCCATGGTCGCAGCACCATCGATCCGCCATCGTACGTGGTCACTTCTCGTAAATGCCTGGGTCCTGGAGTGCCAGTTAGCCGGGCTGAGCTCGCGCGCGTTTTGCAAGAAGCTCCAAGAGCGAAAACTACTGATTTGTAAACGCAGCGCCGGCTGACTCTTCCGTGTCGACAAGGCCCCGGTGGACCACTCGGTTCATTTCTGCTTGAACGGAATCACGGTGCTCGGATGGGTGCCTTCTTGTGTTTGTGCTGCCGTAAGGGTTGATTCAGCCAGACGCAAGAAGCGCGGAGACACGTTCCACCGATGACCGTCGTCTGTGACCACGGTGACCGATTTTTGGTTATAGCGAGTCAGAATTCCGAACACGCGAGTTCTACCCTCGGGTTCGAATGTAACGCGATCGCCGATGCGGAACTCCAGCATGGCCTTGTGAGCATGCACCTGACTCATGAGTCGGAGACGCTGCACGATGCGATGATTCAAGTCTATTAGTTCAGCTTCGGTCAGATGATCTATGTCTATGCGACTCATGTTCGCTGCCGGGTGATCAACAGGTTTACCGTTATTTGATTGTAGAGCACCAACGACAGGTGCGTGCAAAAAGAAAAATGTCTGCGCCAACCGACTTCACAACCTTCACTGTAGTCACGTCGGTCTTAGTGGTTACCAGACTGCTTGCGGGTTATATCCCCGCACCCCGCGCCGCGAAAGGCGATCCCATGGTGGCGCTAGGGTGCGAGTAGGCCCATTCAGATCCAATTCCTCGTGCGTCGATAACGAGTTCCGGCGCAATGGAGACGGGAACGAACAGTTCCCCCGACTTCCAGATGTTGAAACGTGTCCCGGGCATGTCAGAGGTTGAGACCTGAGTTCGTCTGGCGGTCGCATCAAGATGCTTCCACGGGGTCAAAAGATTGTAGGTAGTCGACCTGGTTAGCAGGCGCCAGCGTTCGATAAACGGCCGCCGTATTCTGCTCCGGGGCTACACGCTGATCGGTCATCATTTCCCGGACCCACGGTGGTTTCAGCTTCCAGAAGGGCGGGAAATCCCTGGGATCGACCCGGGAAATCGGCTCACCTTCCGCGTAAGTCCTGAACTGAGGGATGTCAGTGTCTGCCACGGTGGGGAGACATTAGCACAGGAGGCCTCGACCTAGGGCTATGACATCTGCAGAAACCTCACAACCGCAAAGCCGGGCATTTCTCGAGGACGCTGCCTGCAGGCCACTGTTCAAGTAACGGCTTAAATCCCGACTTCCCTAAAGGACTACTTACACCTTTCCATCGTTCAGGTAACGCTTGAACCTGCCCCTTCTCAGAGCGCCCGACCCCTACATATTGTGGTCCACGATGACCACAATATGTAGACGCGCCCGGATTCGGCGATAGTAACTATCGAGTAAACAGCGCTTGAGTAATAACTCAGGAGTAAACACAAGATGTAGTTTCCAGTGATCGCGCTCTCTTTAAGGAATACCATTCATGTAATTGATATTAGGATACTTAGATTGCCATAGGTCAGGCGTTTCGGGCCCTCTGGTCTACTTTAACAATTGAACGATGGGCTCCTGCAGCTCGCCCCTTCACCCGATGGCGACAGCCAATAGAGCCCGCAGTTGCGAAGAACTTCAAGCGTTAGTTGAAGAAAGCGCGTGGCGAGTTGATGGCTCCCCCCCTGGAGCTCGATCTGGCATTTACGGGGCCGCGCTCTCTGCGCCTGCTCGCAGGGAGATCGATAACCCCTCCTGCAGCGCGGCGCAGGTCAGACCAGGATGCCGACAAGCAGCTCACACCGAGCGGACGAGGACGGAGGTGATCTGAGGCGTATCGACCGGGCCGTCTGTGCGAGGAGTATCCGTCGTGGTACCGACTCTCGCTAGCTTTCGGGCCGTGGTCGCCACCTCGAGCGCGCTCGATATGCGACGCGTCGGTCTTGTAGCGGCCTCGACGACTGTTATACGAATGGGTTGATGGGACAGGCTGCTGATAGGTCTGTCCGAATGTCTAACAGCGTGTCTGTCCGACAGTCTGTCAGACAGCGTGTCATACATGCTTTCCTTTCTAAATCATGAGCTTGTCACAGAGCGGTCGAGTGCCCGTGCGCCATTGATGCTTACGTCCCGGCTCACCTCCGAACCATATTAGTTATTCCACTCGGATACCTCGAGAGGTAGGCTGCGAGGCATGGCGACGATCATAGCGGTTGCAAACAAGAAGGGTGGCAGCGGGAAAACCACTACCACTACCAATCTGGCGGGTGCATTCGTGGCTAGAGGGTATCGTACCTTGATCGTTGATGCCGACGGTAGCCAGGCGAGTGCTTTCTCATGGCGCAGGACTGGAGAAAGTGCCGGCTGTTCGTACGAGGTCCTGGGCCTGCAGTCTACGAATGTAAGGAGCTTCCTGAAAGCCGCGTTGGCGGTCGAGCCCTACGATGTAGTGCTCATCGATTGCCCGCCTCGAGATCCGGGAGAAAGGGATGGCGAGGTGCTCCGCAATGCGGTCCTGGTATCGAACGCCGTTCTGATCCCTGTAATGCCATCCGGACACGACCTGCGAGCGCTCGTAGGGTTTCTGCAGTGGCTCCTGGCGATTCGCCAAACCACCAAACCGGATCTCGATCTTCTGGCGTTCATCAACAATCGAGATGTCCGGACCAACTCGGCCAAGGGCGCCAGGACGCAACTCGTGCTGAGCCTCGCCGGCCTGCCGATCCGGGTTTTGGAGAGCGAGATTGTGCATCGGGAGGATATCCGTCGCACCGGCGACGCAGGGCTGACGGTCTTTGAGCTTGCACGGGAGAGTAAAGGGGCAATCGAGTACATATCTCTGAGGGAGGAGATTCTGAAATGTCTAGCAACAACAAGCGAGAGGGCAGCGGCGGTATTGACTTCGGAGCAGACTTCAGCGAACTCCGTGAACGTCCAATTCTGAAGGGCGCCGACCTCGATCTACCAACGTCGATGGAGGCTGCCCTACCAGTGGATGGGGCGCCATCGGTTGGCCACGCCGAAACCCGGGAGGCGGTAGCTCCCGAAAGCACCGTTGATCTTGACGCGGATCCCTTGACCAAGCTCGTGACTGCGGCCGAAAAGGAACGCGGGCTGCCCTACACCTTTCGTATACCGATAAGTATGGACCGGGAGTTTCGGTCCCTGGCTAAAGAATTTGATTTGGATCTCTCCGATATCGCTAGGTCTGGACTTGAGATGGCTCTCCTCAAGTTGCGCCAGATGTCCCGGACAAAGAAACGGCCGCGACTGCAGTAGAGGTGGAAAGGGTCCTCCCAAAGAACTTCAGCGGTTGATCTCAACCAGGCGTCTGACTAAGGGGGATCTGCCGCTTTGATCTTGCGTTCTTCAGGTGAAGATTCAGGCTATCCATCGAATCGATTGACCACATGCATGGTTAACCCTATGCAGTGGTCCCTCCCGGGGTTGATGCAGAACCGGGCGTTGGCTTCGCCCGCCGCTGCTTGGTGCCTTTTAAAGCACGGCGCTTGCTCCTCTTGCTTCAACTTCTGCCTGAACTTCTACAACCACTCCCTGGGTACCCAGCACCTCAGTTCGATTCGGCGGGTCTGCGTAGACGGTGGGCCGTGCTGCTTTCGCTTACCGGACCCCAGACTTCCGCTCGGAGGCGCCGACGCTCCGCAGCAGGTTGACGATCTTCGGGGCGGCGATGTTCTGATAGTCCGGCGTCAACAGGCCGTAGGTCTCCACCGCGTCGTACTTCCTGCCTTCCCCACTGGATTGAGTGCCGTTCAGCGGCCAGTAGCTCCAGCTCAGGCCTTTTTCCTTCAGATAGCGAATAAACCAGCGTAGCCACTGGCCGTCGTCGCCGCAGTCGAGTGTCTGGCAGGTGCCGAATTCGCCGACCCACAGCGGCACGGCGGGTTCGGCTTGCAAGAGGTAGCCGGCCCGCGCATCGTAGGCCTGGCGGAGTTCGTCATAACTCTGGAAAGGATGCTCGGAAACAGCGTAGGCGTGGGGTGAATGGACCACGCGATGGGCGACTTTGAGCACAACCGGCAACTTGTCGAATCCGGTGAAGTCGGTGGAGTATTGCGGACTCTCCACCATGATGAGCAAGTTGGAATTGACTCCGAGAATTGCGTTGCCGCACCGTTCCGCCGCGGCGTGCCAGTCCAGTTTCGGGTCCGAGCCGCCCCATTGTGCTCCGTTACGAAGTTCGTTGCGCAAGTCCGCGCCAACCACCCAAGGCTGGTGTTGGTAACGGCGCACGATGGTCTGCCAGTCGGCCAGCCACTTGGCTTCGGGGTATTCGGCGTTGTACCAGAGACCGTTGCCGTCGTTTTCGCTGCAACACCAGTCGGCGCGACTGACGTGATTGTCGAGAATGACCATGACGTGGGCGCGGGCGAGCGCTGCGATTACGGCATCCATGACGTCGAGGGCGTGTTTGCCGCGGAACTGCGGATTGGCTTTCACTGCATAAGCGGCGATCGCGGGATTGCGCTCGAGTGTCTCGTTCGCCCAGGGCAGCCGCACCGAGTTGACGCCGATCGCTTCGATCTGACCGATGATTGTCTCGAGCGGCGCATGATCCAGACCGCCGGCAACAAACTCCTTCTGATCGAAGCCGAACCAGTTGACCGAGGTCAAGCGCACGCTGTGTCCAGCGGCGTCGACGATCTGGTGGCCGCTGGTGCGGAGCGGGGGCCCAATTCCCTGCTGTGCGAACGCGGCGGACGCCGCGCCGAGCAAAGCGCAGACGACGAGAATTGCGGCACAGGTTTTGATCATCGGCATTCTCCGGTACATAAGAGCGTTCATGCTGCGCGTATTGTCCATGAAAAATCGGCGTGAAGATTGGGCGACCAGCATATGGTAGCCTCTTCTCCACGCCGTATTCCTGTTTATGGTTCAGTCCGTCCCGGGTCTTCTACACGTTGCCATTCCTAATGGACCACGAGAGTTGCGGCGGCGGTGTGGGTGCGACTGCCGCCGGTCCCCGAGATGACCAGGGAGTACGTTCCGGTCCGCGTCCTGCTCCGGGTCGACACGGTGAGGGTGGAGGCTCCCGAGCCGGTGACCGAACTCGGCGAAAAGCTGCCCGTGGTGCGCGAAGGCAGGCCGCTGACGCTGAAGCTCACGGTGGAGTGAAATCCACCCGATGCGGTCACCTGCACCTTGTACGTCACCGAAGAGCCTCGACTCACGGTCTGCGAGGTGGGCGTTACGGTGATCGAAAAGTCGCCCGACGCAGAAACCACCAGGGTGGCCGAGGTCGAATGAGTCAACGAGCCGTTGGTGCCCGTGATGGTAAACGGGTAGCTGCCGGCGGCGATCGCAGTCGTCGTGCTCACCGTCAATGAAGACGTGGTCGTGGCCGCACTGGGGTTGAACGTGGCCGCGGCTGCGGCGGGCAAGCCCGACGCCCTGAGGTTGACGGCCCCCGTAAAGCCATTCGAGGGGGTGATCGTCACGGTGTAGGGCTGCGTGCTGCCTCCGGGCGCGACACTCTGGGAACTGGGCGCGACCGAAAGCGCGAAGTTCGGGGTCGCACTGGCAAACGACAGAGCGCAATACCCGCCGGAGGCATTGACCCAGTTCTGCTGGATCAGGTAGTCCAGGGTGCCGAGCGTCATGTTGGCAGCGGCGCCGTTGGGTGCGGTAAACACCGAACCGAACGTCCACGCGCACTTATCCGCATTCTCATTCCCCGCCGAGTCATACCAAGCGTTGAGATCGGGATCAGTAACCGCCTCTTCCAGTTCGTGGGCAACAATGGAAGCCATGGCATCGGGCCCGGTCGTGCTGTTGGGCCCGGGGCTCTGCGCAGCGCAAGCCGAAGGACACTGGTCGGCATCGCCTACAAACGAATACTTGATATCCGCCCCCAAAATCGTCCCATTCGAATGCCAACCGCAGTAGATGGTGCAGAAGCCGGAGGTCTCGTGCACGTCGGGTGAGGTGAGCACGAAGTACACTCCATTCAGGTCTTTGGGCAGTCCGCCGGTGCTGATGGCGCTGGTCACAATGGTGGCAATGTCGTTGTCCGTGAGAGATGTCCCACGCGAGTAGCTGTCGTTGGCGCTGCCTCCGAAGGCTACCGAGTTGGAAACGGCTGTACCGGCAGCATTGAAGTAGGTGGTGTTGATGTTGAAGTACGGAGAACCTCCAATATGCTGCGCGAAATTGGTAAGGATACTGACCGCAGCGCCGTTGCTGCCGCTCCAGTTTCCGTACCAGATGTAGTAGACGTTGGTGGTGCCCAGGATGACCGGTCCGCCATGATAGTCGATGCCATTCCCCGTGGCGGCTGCAGCTGCGCGGCCGGCGCGCGGTGCCACACCGCGAGTTTGGTCTCCTTTGCCATCGGGACGCATGTTCCCGTTCTGATTCTGGTTTGTTACCGCTCCATTATTGGTCCGCGGCGCCATCTGGCGGGTTCGGTTGCCCTTGCCATCGGGACGCGTGTCCTCGGTGGCAATCTGGCTCTGCTGAGCCTGGGCTCGGAAGGGTGCAGCCCACAATCCGGCGAATAAGATCCCAGTAGTAACGATTACGTAAGTCAGCCGCATTTTGCGCCTCCAATCGAATCCGAGCCGCTGCCCTCGACTTCCCGACCACGGCCGCTTGTTCAAGTACTTGAAATCTAGGAATCGGCTTGGGTTCTGATGGGGCGCATTTTAGGACGGCCTAGACAGGCAGTCAAAGCTAGTTAGTACCGTTCTGCTAAGAGGAGGGGACGGTCCTTCTTCCTTCTTGCTTGATTGTCCAGGAGGTCGGAGTCGAAGCTTGCAGGTCAGCGTTTGCTCCGCAGGGCGGCAGTCGCCCAGCCGAACGGAGTTCTTCGCGTCCACCAGCCTGGCTGGACCCACGTAGGTGGGTTGGCCGCTCAGCAATTTTCCGCCGTGCGTATGTCTAGAATTCGTACCTCAACGCGAACTGCATGACGCGGGGTTGGGTCAGCAATCCCGAATAGGTGCCGAACGACGTTGGGGCCTGCAGCAGCGAAGGCACAGCTGATCCGACCCCTTGCGCGTTGAAGCGCACCTGGTTCAGCACGTTGAAGGTCTCCCAGCGAAACATCAGGCTCTGATTCTCAAAAGTTCTGAAGCTTTTGCTCAGCGCCATGTCGAGTCCTGCATAGCCCTGGCCGCGCAGCACGTTGCGCGAGCCGCTGCCGCCGGGGAACGGGATGCCGAAGTTCGCCTGCGCCGCCGCCGGATCGCGGAACAGGCTCACCGAACCATTGGGCTGGCGGAAGGCGCCGGCCTTGGTGGGGACTACCATCTGGGCCAGACCGGTGTACTGCCAATCGGTAGGCCAGTTCTGGCCGACGTCGATGCTCACCGGCAGGCCGCTGGTGTAGCGCGCCACGCCGGAAAGCTGCCAGCCGCCGATTAGGGTGTTCGCCACCGAGCCTGCGTTGGCGGCAAAACGCTTGCCCCGTCCGAGCGGCAGATCGGCGATCCAGTTGGCATTGAACTGGTGGGTGCTGTCGAAATCGGAAACCGCGCGCAGGTTGTTCGGACGGAAGGCGTTTTCCAGGCGGCTGCCCAGCAATCCAATGTTCTGATAGCCCACGAGCGCGAAGCCCACGCGCGAAGCGGTCGAAGTGATGTCGATCGACTTCGAGAAGGAGTAGTTCAGATCGAATTGCAGCCCGCTGCTGAACTGCTTGCGCAGAGAGACCTGCAGGGCGTTGTAGTTGGAGTTGCCCACCGAGCTCCAGCCAAAAGCAGAGATGGCCTGAGAATTCATATACTTCCCGGAGCCGTTTCCATTCGGTCCGGCGGGGCCATTGAAGTAGAGCGTCTGGCCAGTGTTCGTGCCCAGACCCCCGTAAAGGTCGACGTCGGCGAGACCGACGATCTCGTTGCCCACGTACGAATAGCTCGGATCGTAATAGAGGTCGTAGACTGCCTGCATCAGGCTGGAGTTTCCGGTAGCGGGCATGGCTACACCAAAGCTGGTGTAGGCGTTGGCTCCGCCCGACAACGCCGGGAGCATGTTGTGCCAATAAGCCGCCGTCGGTCCGACGGTCGCGTCGGAGACTGTAGCCAGGAAGGTCTGGTAGGACGCTGCGTCGGTGAACTGCTGCGGATTGGCCCGCGCCAACTTCGACAGGGCTGTGGCTGCCGCGTAATAGTCGATGCCACTCTTGGGATCGACGATGTCGAGGGGCTGATTCAGATCCCGCTGCGTGAGCAGGTGTCCCCCAAACCTTCCGATGTACGACAGTTGCAGCGAGAAGCGCTTGGGCAACTCGCGACCGATGGAGAAGTCCACGCTGTAGGAATGCGGTGTCTTCAGAGTGTCGTCCGCCACCCATAGGTTCGCCTGCGCATTCAGCGCGAGGGTCTGCGGAAACGCTCCCGCAGGCGCAGGTGTCATGAACACGGCACCGTTGCGGTTCACGGTAGGAACGACATTCACGTTGGTGATCCGCGGCACATCCGCGGCATCGTCGACGCCGGGGATGCAGCAGGTATTCTGCAGTGTGTAGGCAAAGCCGCCGGGAGCGTTCTGGTCGAAGCTATTCAGCAACTGGAAACCGGCGCGGTCGTACACTTCGCCGAAGCCTACGCGGATCGAGGTCTTCCCTGCATCCCCAAAAATCCTCCGTCCCCAGTCGGTGCTCGGGCGCGGGGAGTATGCCAATGAGATGCGCGGGGCGAAATCGCTCTTGGAGAGTTGGTAAAAGCCCGGTGCGTGGTTGGCCGGACCGCTCGGAGCCATGGTCAGCACCGGCTCTGATGTGTAGCCCAACCCCTGCTTCATGGCCTGCTCGTTGACGTTAAACTGCTTGCCCAGGCTGAACCCGGTGGCTGCCTGCAAGCCGTTGGTCTCCCAGGGCGGCGGGAACAGCGACCAGCGAAAACCATAGTTGATGGTGAGATTCGGTTTCAGCCGCCAGGAATCCTGAGCGTAGAACTCGTACCAGTTCAGGCCATAGTTCCGTTTCATCGGCAGGCCGGTGGGGGACAGCGGATTGCCAGCGGAATCCACGTTGTAGTTCTGGACGGTCCCGTTCTTGTTGTAGTTGTACTGCGCGACAACGTCAGAGACGATGCCGAGCAAGGCGATCATCGGCCGATCGTAACCGGCTTTGTCGGCCAGATCGACCTCGGGCGCTCCGCTGGGAAAATTGGTATCCACCAGGTTGGTGGGATCGAGCGGGCTGGCGCTATCGGCGAGTGCAGTGGGCGACATCCAACTCGACGTGCCCAGCCCGAAGTTGAAGGAATGCTGAAAGCCGGTGTGCGCGCTGCGCGACAGGCCGATGTTGGTGCCGAACTGAAATGTGTGTGTACCTTTGGTCCAGGACAGGTCGTCCGCCAGATTGTGAACCGGCACCTGGAAATTCCGGCTGTAGGCAATGCCCTGGTCGAGACTTATAAATGTGTTCCACTCTTGTCCCGAGTTACCGGCGATTCCGTAGCTTTGCCGCGTAAAGCCCCAGTGAAACGAATTGACCAGCGCGGAACTGAGCACCGTCGTGTACCCGAAGGCGAATCCCTTACTGTGATCGACGACGGTTTGAATCGGAGCACCGCCGGGCAACAACGGCGCCTGCGGGTTGTTCAGATTCTGCATCGCGCCCCGCCAAAAAACGGTGTGCTTGCCCGCACCATCGAGGTGATAGTCCAAGCGCGCGATGAGCGCGTTGTTGTCGAGGCTGACCGGCGCGCGGAAACGGTAACCGGAGTAGTTCAATCCGTCCCCGACCGAGGTGTCGTTGGTGGTGAACTGTCCGGTGCAATAGGTCTTGTCCAGGTAACCGGTGTGGTTGATCGGGTCGAGCATGACCGGGTTGATTCCGGTTTTCAGAGGATCGAGGTTCTTGATGTCGGTGGACGTGAGCGTCGTGACCGTCCCATGGACATTCACGTAGCTGAGATTTCCCTGGCACATTGACGGTGTCGGGATGGAGCGCACGATGCTCTGGTCTTCCCTTTCCCGCGTGCCTTCATAGTTGGCGAAAAAGAACAACCGATCCTTGCGCAACGGCCCGCCCAGAGACGCGCCAAAGATGTTCCGGTTGAGCTTCAGCGCCTTGTTGGGCTCCCCGTCACGAATTTCCGCGGCCTTCACCAGAGAATCGTTGGCGCTGGTAAAGGTGTTGCGGATGTATTCGTAGACCGAGCCGTGAAAGCTGTTGGTGCCGCTCTTGGTGACGAGCGCGACCTGCGCTCCCGAGCCCTGGCCCTGATCGGCGCCATAGTTCGTCGTGGTGACGCGGAATTCCTGAACCGAGTCGAGGGTAACGGGCAACACAGACGTGAAGGCATAGCCGTTGGTCTGGTCGTTGACGTCGACGCCATCGAGGGTGATGTTGCTCTGGTCGCTGCGCGCGCCATTGACGGCGCCATTGCGGGTATCCTGGTCTTTGTCTATGTCGGTGCGATTTCCGGTATAGGCCACGCCGGCCTGCAGGCTGAGCAAGTCGGGCACGTTGCGGCCCTCGAGCGGGACTTGTTTGACCTGGTCTTCTCCGAACGAATTGCCGATGGAAGCATCCACCAGATTTAACGCCGGCTGCTCCGAGGTGACGTTCACCGTTTCGGTGGCGACTCCGACCTTGAGCTGGGTGTTGATGGTGGCAGGAGTGTTCACCAGCAACTGGATGCCGGTAAGTTCGTACCGCTGGAACCCGGAGGCGGTCACAATCAGCGTGTACGTTCCGGGAGGCAGGAAGAGGAACTGGTACTCCCCTTGTTCGCCGGTGGTTGCCGCCCGTTCTACCTTGGACTCGTTGTTGGACAGGACGACGCTGGCGCCGGCGACGGTGCTACCGCTCGGGTCAGTGATCGTTCCACGTAAAGACGTACTGGCTTGCCCCCATGCGGGGCTGCTCGGCAGCAACGCACAGCACGCCAAGACCAAGGTCGCGAAAGCGGCCGCGGAGCGATGCAGCCGACTATCGGCCGTAGAGGACAACGCCTGTCGTCCAATCATATGTGTCCACCTTTAGTCTTCAATCTTCGGATGCGGGGAACCCCGAGAACATTACTGAAATTTCGGAAGGTTAACGAGGCTCGATTGTGACTGTCAAGAAGGAAATTCGGATGGCGGCGATCAAAAGCCCACTGAAATCAGGCAACGATTCAGCCGAGCGATTCGGGCTTCAGACGTCCGGGAACCTGCGGCAGCAAGCCGCGAGCGCGGTCACTGCAACCCAGGGTTGCGACCCTGTTTCAAGCTCCACAATGCGGCGACCAGGGCGTCGATATCTTCGCACGTGTTGTAGACGCCGAGGGACGCGCGCACGGTACTCTCCAGGCCGAAGCGCCGAAGAATCGGTTGGGCGCAGTGATGTCCGGCCCGGACGGCGATACCGTTGCGGTTGAGAAAGTCGCCGATCTCTTCCGGGCGGAATCCGTCCAGAATGAAGGACAGCACGCCAGCTTTTTCGCGGGCCGTGCCAATCATGTGGAAGCCGGGGATGCGTTCCAGGGCATTGGTCGCGTAGACGAGGAGTTCGTGCTCGTGCCGGGCTACGTTGACCATACCTATGCGGTCGAGATAATCGACCGCGGCACCCAGGCCGACCGCGTCCGCAATGTTGCCGGTGCCGGCCTCAAAGCGCTGCGGAGGCGGTTGGTAGATGGTCTTTTCGAAGGTGACGTCCTGGATCATGCTGCCACCCCCCTGCCACGGAGGCGTGTTGTCGAGAACTTCAGACTTTCCATAGACGACGCCAATGCCGGTGGGCGCAAACATCTTGTGTCCAGACAGGACGAAGAAATCGCAGTTCAGAGCCTGGACATCCACACGCATGTGCGAAACGGCCTGCGCGCCATCCAGCAGCACCCGCGCGCCGTGACGGTGCGCGGGCTCAATCATTTCTTTGAAGGGTGTGACCGTGCCCAGGGCATTTGATACCTGCGGTAGAGCCACCAGGCGGGTCTTCGGGTTCAGCAGCTTCTCGTACTCGTCGAGCAACACTTGTCCGCTGTCATCAACCGGAGCCACCCGCAGGCGCGCACCCTTTTCGGCGCACAACATCTGCCAGGGGACGATGTTGGCGTGATGTTCGAGCCAGGTAATTACGATTTCATCGTCTTTCTGGATGTTCCGTCGTCCCCAGCTTTGGGCGACCAGATTGATGCCCTCAGTGGCACCCCGCACAAATACGATTTCGCGAACGGCCGCAGCGTTGAGGAAACGCCGGACTTTGTCACGAGCGGACTCGTACGCATCGGTGGCCCGAGCGGCCAACTCGTGCGCGGCGCGGTGCACGTTCGAGTTTTCGTGCTCGTAGAAGTAACTCAGACGATCGATGACGCTCTGCGGCTTCTGGGTGGTGGCGGCACTATCGAGCCAGACCAAGGGGCGTCCGTTCACGCGCTCGCCGAGGATCGGGAAATCGCGTCGAACGGCCTGGACGTCAAACGGATAGGACGACAAGTTCAGTTCAGCCGGGACGTCCAATTCGAGGCCGATCGGTTCCCGTAGGGGAACCGCGTCTACTCGCGAGATTGGGCGCACTTGATCGAGAAATCCAAACGGAGCCGCCATGGTCGGGGCAATCGCTGGCCTGACGACGGCGCCCGGAACTTGGGGCGCGGCCACGTCCCCGAAGGACTCGACTGTCGGGAGCTTGGGTGGCTGAGGATTCCCCGGAGTAGCGAGCTCGGCTTCGGTCGGAAAGGATGGAACCGGGCCGGGAATTTTTGGCGGATAAAAGAGGAGGGGGCGAGCTTCTTCGAGGAAGGAGAACGTCGGGAAGGCCGAGGAATCCACGGCCCCGAACGCACTGGGGATAGTTGGCGTGGAGGGCTGAAGATCGGTGGCGAGCGCCGGCAGCAAAGAGGGGTCATCCAGATCAAAGGGGAGCGTCTGGAAATCCGCCTCGGCCGGGACGTACTCGCCGGGGGCTTGTGCCGAACCGGTTGGAATCCCTGGACGGGAGACACTTTCTACCAACAGCGGTCGAGCTTCTTCCAGGAACGAGAAGCCGGGTCCGGGTGAGGCATTGGCCACGCTTCGGCTTCCGGGTATGGCCGGCATCGTTGCGGACGACGGGGCGGCTGCGCCGGGTGCGGTATTCCGATTTTGAGAAGTTGCCGGAGCGGCGAGTCTCGGCTCCGCCGTAGCCGACACATCCGGCTGCAACGTAAGTACGTTGGGGATTTGAGGCGGGGGAGTCGCCGGGCCAGCTGGAACCTGCGTCCCCGCAGGAAAGGTCTCAGCAGGCATTGCCGAGAACTCGGGCAGGGCGCTGAAAACCTGGTTCGCCATCCGCGCCAAGATCGCCGGATCCAGAACACCCGCAGGAGTGCTTGTACCGTTCGGTACCGTGGTCCAGTTGCCGGGCGACGCGGGCGCGCCCGCTCCCGCTCCGGGCTCATTTGTACTCATGGTAGTGTTCCACAGCTACGTCTTCGAGCACGGCAATCGCATCGTCGGTGAGGACAGCTGCCGAGCAGTACAGTGACACCAGGTATGAGGCCAGCGCCTTATCGCTGATGCCCATGAAACGCACCGACAGGCCCGGGCTTTGCTCACCCGGCAGTCCGGCCTGGAAGAGTCCGAGGACGCCCTGCTTCTTCTCGCCAACGCGCATCAACAGAATCTTGGTTTTGGCTTCCTTGGACTTTACGTGGATCTTGTCGGTGGGAACGATGGGCACACCCCGCCAGGTAAGAAAAGGCGTACCGAATAGCGTGACGGTCGGTGGGGGTACGCCCCGGCGTGTGCATTCTCTTCCGAATGCGGCGATGGCCCGGGGATGAGCTAAAAAGAAGGAGGGCTCCTTCCAGACCTTGGTAAGTAATTCGTCCATGTCGTCCGGGGTGGGAGCGCCTTTCCGCGTCTGAAGATGTTGCGCGGCCGGAACGTTGTTCAAGAGTCCGTAATCGGCGTTATTTAGGAGTTCTGTTTCCTGCCGCTCTTTGACGTTTTCGATCACCAGCCGGAGTTGTTCCCGTACCTGGTCGTACGGGTTGCTGAACAGATCGGAGATGCGGGTGTGCACGTCGAGCACAGCGTTGATGCTGCTTAACCGATACTCCCGAGGCTTTTCTTCGTACTCGACGTAGGTCTGCGGCAGCGCGGTCACGTCGGTTTGGCCGCAGGTGACTTCGATGGCCTTGCCTTCCGCGACACGATTCAGGCGGAACGTTCCAGCTTCCAGCGGCTTCCAGTCCAGCAGGCGAACCAGCCAGCGCGGAGTAATGGCCCCGTATTGCGGCGGGGTCTTGGTGACATTGGCCAGTTGAAATGCAGCCTGTTCGCCTAGAGCGTGACGAGTGACATCTGCCACAGGTGTATCTCCTTTGGGAGCGACGTGTGCAAACCGTTCTTCGTTCGGGGGCAGGCCTCGCCATCAGCGAATTATTTTGCAGCGCGATTCCGGTCCGGTGTTGAGGTCTGCAGGGACAACGTTTTGAGTCAAGTCATTCTACCAACAACATCGGGCAACTCAATCCTAGTGAGGCCGTCGACGGAATGAAAGCGCAGAGACGCCCCGAAACACGGTTACGGGCTTGGCGCGAAGTTCTTGACCCATGTTGCCGAGTCTGTTACACCTTGCCGGTCTTTACGGAGCGAACCCAGGATGCGTCCTTTGGGCGTTTCTGCAATTGCGGTCCTGACGTGGCTGCGCGGAGCTATGTATGCTCTGGGAGGGTTGGCACTGATTGGCATCGTACATTTGAGTACGAGGCTGATCGCGGCGGCTGCCACCGATACGTTTCTCGAGAACCTGATTGCTCGACTAGGAAAGGCGCTCGGAATTGGCGCGCTGTTGGTTGCCGTGCTCTACGTCGTGGTGGGTTTCGGTCTGTGGGAACTGAAAAACTGGGCCAGGATGCTCACTCTGTTTTTTGTAGCCTTATGGTTTCTGGTCGGGCTGATCGGTCTGGTGCGTCACCCAACCAGTTGGCACGTGGTCCGGGCGGTTGTCGACCTGGTGATCCTCGCCTACCTGATGCTCCCCAACGTCAAGAGACTCTTCGCGACCGCGTAGTGGGATCAGTGTCAGGGCTCGAACTTCCCCTAAAAATTTAAGAGCGCCCCGGACTCAGTCGAGTCGCAGGACGCCCGAACAGCCCTCCCCCAGAACTGCTCGCCGCCCACGATAGAGGCACGAAAACGGGTTGTAAATAACACTTCCGTGCCATCGGTATGGCACTAGTTGGCTATGCCTGCGAGCGGAAAGGCAGGGCATCGCAGGCCACTCTTGGTCGGGCACCGCTTTGCGGGCGGAGGGCTTGCCAATCGCCGAGTTTGAGCGACGATCAAGATCCTCAAATTTGTATTCACGGATGCAGAACCGCAAACCTTTGGGTTGAGTTGTGCAGATATTTGCAGCTATTTCCCCAGCCGGATATTGTTTGAACTCCATAAGCGCAAGAAAAATATAGCCTTATCAATTTGGTTACTTTTGGCACCATAGATGCTGTTACTAGTAACGCAGAATACCCTTTAACTTCTGCTTCCTAGGAAGGTCTCGATCCCCCGAGACTTGGAAAACGATGTGGGTTGGATGTGGGTTCAGGAGGGTTGTTATGAGGCGAGTTGTTCTATTGGCTACGTTGGCTCTGGTTCTGCCCTTGGCAGCCTGGGCTGATAGCAGTATTGACATCTCAAACGCTGGAGGGACAATCACCGGCAGTTCGGCCGGTCTCTCTCTTACCGGCTCGACGTTGTTCAAGTACGGCACGATCATCGCTCCTGACCTTGGCACAGTTAGCTTCACGACCGGTGCCTTTGCCACTGGCGACGCCCAGATGGGTGGAACGCTCAAACCGGGCGGCACTTTCACGATCACGGGGAACGGCACTAACGGCGTTCCTAATGGAGTGATCTTTTCGGGCACGTTTACGTCCGCGACTTGGACGTTGGTTACGCTGAGCAACGGCACGAATAACTACACTCTGAGCGGCGGAGTGATGGGCAGCAACGGTTCGGTTGCGGCCACCGTGCAGGTCACCGTCAATACCGGCAAGGGCTTTTTCACCGGCAGCGTCGATCTTTCTAGCGGGGATACGAACCTGACGGTTCCGGAGCCGGGAACCTTGGGCCTGCTGGGAACAGGACTGGTTGGTGTGGCAGGCGCCCTATGGCGCAAGTTGCACATCGGCTAGAAGCGCATTAATTCTCCTAAGGAAGGAAGGCCTCGCCCGTCGTGGTGGGGCCTTTTTCTTTCCGTTATCCCTGACAGCCCTCTTAACTGCCTATGCGGTCTCCGCCGCCGGGTAACCACTCGTCCGCCCAGAGCGGCTCTTCGGCCGATCTCACACACCACCCCTATTCATCGGAGAAACAAGGACTTTTGGGCTTTCTTGACTGGTCGGAGGGTTACCCCCGTAATCAGCCGAGGGGGGATTCGTATTGACCCTGTCCCTGCTGAAACTTACATTCGGCCCTAGGGGGTTGTATGAAGGACATCCATGAGGTCCTGCGGCGTAAGCAGGCGAAGTACGCACAACTCGCCAAGCAGATCGAAGCCCTGCAGCAAGCTGCAGAAAAACTGCGGGAGGTTGCTCCTCTGCTGGCTGAGAACGAAGAAGATGACAACGTCGTCCTGGCGGAAATGGACGAGGAAACCAGTCAACCGAGCGCGATGGCAGCCAAGGCATCGGCTTCGCAGGGATCCCCTGCGCCCGCAAAAACGGGGCGTCCAGTGGCTCCTCGTTGGCCGTGATCATCTGGTCCGACATCGGCGAGAGTAACGCAGCATGACCCTTCAAGCATTGCTCGTATCCAAAGACGACTACGCGGCGGAGGTTCTGAGCCGCGCGCTGGCAAGCTTCGGTGTGGCGTTGGAGCGCTTCAGCGAAAGCGAGATCGCGTTGCATCGTCTGGGAGAGCACCGCTTCGATACGGTGATCGTAGACTTTGACGATCCCGAAACCGCCAACCCGGTGTTGCAGGCCGCTGCCCGGCCCGAAGCCGGAACTCTGGTCACGATTGCCCTGCTGGCCAGTGAGAGAAGTGTCCGTCAAGTCTTGAACACCGGCGCAAAGTTCATTGTGTACAAGCCGGTGACCGCGGAAAAAGCTGCCGCCAGCTTGCGCGCCGCAACCGCTCTGCTCCGCAAGGAACGGCGTCGTTCCTTTCGAGTAGCGGTGCAGGCGCCGGTTCAGCTCAGCCTAGCGGGCGGTGACCCCATCGAAGGCATCATGCTCGATCTCAGCCAGACCGGCATGGATGTGCTGGCTGCGCAACCGCTCCTGCCTGCGGCCCTGATTGGACTGCGCTTCAGCCTGCCCGACGGCAGTCTCGAGATCGATGCCCACGCAGAGGTGGCTTGGGCGAATCCCAACGGGCAATCCGGGGTGCGCTTCCTCGATCTGCCTGCGACCCAGGTCGAGCAACTCAGGGCCTGGCTGCTCGCCAATGCGCGTGAAGTTCCTCCGGAGGAGGCTGACCCGGTTTCTCTATGCAAACTCACCGACCTCAGCCTGGGCGGCTGCTATGTGGACACCGAATCGCCGTTTCCTGAGAACGCCTTGATCGATCTTTGTCTGAAGGCCGCCGACATCGAGATTCACGCCGACGGCATGGTTCGGGTAATGCACCCGGAAGCCGGAATGGGCGTGGAGTTCCCTTCCCGCACCACCGAGCAGCGCGAAACCGTCGCGAACTTTATTCAGTTCCTGACCAGTCGTCCCGGCACGATGCCGGAGTTGCTGATCTCTCCGAAATCGCTGGTCGCCGACGAATCACAGTTCCAGAACACGAACGGCAATTCCGAGGACCAGTTGGAAGATCCTCTTCTCGAACTCCTGCGCGGCGGTCAACAGCTCACGCGCGAGCAGTTTCTGTCTGAACTGCATCGTCAGCGCAATCCCGAAGTAGTGGCTACATAGTAGCCACACCTGATCCTGTCTTGGACTCTCTGAGCACATCTGCAGAGACACTCGTGAGCGAACCACCTGTCCTTTGTAAGGTGCAGAGTTTTCTATCTGGCAAGAACCGCTTGCGGGAGATACATGGCCTGGTTATCAGGGACCGCGGGGAAGCCCGTACCCCGTCTCTGGTGCAAGCCCCACCGCGCTCCCTGTGGTCTGTTCCACTCCCAAACCAAGCAGAATCAGCAGGTTGCATGACACACCCCTAGACCGGAAACCCAAGGTCTAGACCGGGTTAGGCCGCAGTAGGACCTTTCCAAGCACGGAATCAAGCACGAGGTAACGCCCCCTAACGGGACCCCCACGCTGTCTCCCTAGTCGGCTCCCAAACCAGGGGATTCGCATCATTATTTATATAGCTCCAAGCAATTGGAGACTACCTAAGGAGATGCGGAATGAGAATCTACGAACTCACGAAGAAAGAGAACAAGCGGAACGGACAGTCGAAGGCCGTGACTGACCTTCTCAAGAAACACAAGGCACTCACCACTGCAGAGATTCTGAAAGCTCTCAAGAGGTTTCCAGAGGCGAATATCCGATGGCACCTCAGTCAGTTGCACGTGGCCGGGTTCATCAAGTCCACCGACGTGAAAGCGAAGGACCCCGTCTTCGTCGGGAAAAGGAAAGTCGTGAAGCTGGTCGTGGGCGACCTCACGCCTCAGCAAGTGAAGAACTTCAAGAAAGCTTCGAAGGAGGCACTGTGAAGACTTTTCAGATGCACTCCAAGAGGTTCGCTGGAACGAACGGCGAACGGCTGAAGCTTCAAGAAGCAGTCTCCTCCTATGCCCAACATCACCACCACGAAGCGGTGATCGAGGAGATACAGAAGAAGCAGTCTGCACTTGAAGCTCTTGCGAGACCAGTTGCGATCGCCATCAGTGAAGTAGCTCTGACAGGAATGATCGACGCGATCTATCAGATCGTTCTCGAGGCAGAGTTGCGGAATTGCTGGTCGATCGAAGTCACTCTCTAAAGGGTTCTGTGGTGGGGAAACCTAATAAAGGGCCATCTTCGGATGGCCTTTTTTATTTACAGTTCGAAGTCGTCATCCTCATCCAACACCTGGCCAGCGGGTTCCGCCTGTTTCGGTGTAGGTATGGCAGGTTCGCCCGGGTCCCCCTCCGGCGGGGGAGGCAGCTTGCAGCCCCCGTGGACGATCTCGGTGACGATCTTGAGGACTGGCTCGCCCTCGACGGAGAACTTCCCCTTCACGAGTTTCTTATCGGGGGCGAAGGTCCCGACCAGTGCGGCCTGCGTCTCGATGAGCTTGATGGCCAGGTTAATCTTTGCCTCCGGCCGCATCAGGTTGTCCTCAAGCTGGTCGCGAAGCTCCTCCAGCCACGCGAGCTGCTCCGCCCTGTAGAGGTTGAACTCCTCCAGTGGTCCAGCCTCTAGCCTGAGCTGCCCCAGGTCCCGGTATATCGTCTTGACGGAGACACCCAGCCTCTCCGCCATCTCCGGCGGCCTCATGCCCAGGAGCAGGAACCCCGCGACCTTGTTCTGGCGGAGACGCGAGAGGTTCTGGATCTCCGAACGCCTGCGGACTATCTCCTGCTCTTCATTGTTTTCCATTGCCTGCTCCGTCGACTTCGGCCTTGAACGTCTTCCGGTACATGTACCGGGCTTCCTCTACGCACCTCTCCAGCCACCTCTCCTCGGGGTAGTGCTTCGTGTCCAGCTGGATGAGGGACTGGAGCTCGTGTAGCCACCACCTGCTGTCCTTCTTGGCTGTCATGCAGGCATCCCCATGTCGACCCACTTCTGTAGGCCGCTGAATGTGAGTTTGTCCAGGCTATAGTGCCAGGTCTCCTTGTTTGCCAGTTCCACCACTTGAGAGACGGTCTTGCCCTCAGCCAGTAGCCTTTTCACAAGGTCTCTGCGTTCGGACCTAGACTTCTTTGCCTTCTCCTTGCGGGCTAGCACGGCCTCTAAGGACTTCTTGGCTAGGTCTGCTACTTGGCCGAAGTCCACCTTCTGCCCAGGTTTAAAGACGAAGTACATATAGTCGCCTCGGTCTGGGTTGTAGGCGTCGAAATACTCCCCCGAGCCCGCGTCGGTGCACAGGAGCTCAACGCATTCGGAGTCGACCAGCCTGTGCCCCAGCACCAGCATCTCTGATACCTTCCAGGAGCCATCTTCATCATCCAGCCATGCCTCGACAACCCTCACGCCCGGGGCAGGGATGACGGGTTGCTGCTGTTCCTTGACGGCCTGCGTAAGTCCCGCTATCGCACATTCCAAGTCTTCACTCATTGCTGCTCCTTTGAAATTCTGTCTAGCCACTGCAAAACATCCGATAGCCGGAAACGCAGATTCCCATTCAAGCGAAGTACGGGCAGGGGATGGCTCATCCTTTGCCGACCTCTGGCTCTAGTCATCGTGAAGATCTGAGACTCTGTCATCTTCAGCAGACTGGCCAGTTCCGATACTGTGAGAATCTCTGGCATGGGGCTAGTCTATTTTGAACTCGTTCTGGATCTCTTCGTCCAGTGCGGCCTTAGCCGCCCAGGTTCTTTCGGCGGGGGTCGGTGCGGCGGCGTTGTCTGCCGCGACCAGCGGCTGTGCCTCCTGCTCGCCCTTGGACGTGAGCGATATGCTCCGGCTCAGCCCGTGGAACGCCGGACTCATAGAGACCATCTGCCAGTCGAACAGCCTGGCCAGGGACTCCTTGAAGGGTTGTGAGCTGAGGCTTTCTCCGACCAAGGCACCGAGTCGCCCTTCGGTCTGGGTGCCGTAGCTGAAGAGCTTCTTGACTATCTTGCGGTCGATCGTGGCCTGCTCGTAGGTCACGTCACGGTGCTGATTGAAGTGGAACATTCCTATTTCTCCTTCTTGATCGGCCTTGTGAGCCGGTAGACTTTTTCGTTGCGGTCGAACGCCAAGTCCCCGTTCTCGAGCATGGTCTTTCTGGCGGGGATGAGCTGCCTGTACCAAGGAAGCCGGAACCAGTTGTTCTTGAGCGTGAGATGCCTCCAGCTTGCCGCACCTCCGACCTTCATCAATGCTTCCTCAATGGTCAGGACGGCTTCCTGGTGGTCGTTCGTGCCCTTCGCCGGCTGGTAGAACCCCCGGACCTTCTCCTGCCATTCCATGAACTCGGTCGCGGCCCTGAAGCACTCGTGGCTCACGACCTTGTCTTGGTTTATGGCGGCTGAGACCAGTGCGACTCTGAGGATCAGCTCGCCAAGCCGCTTCCTGAACTTCTTGTTCTGCGACTTCCAGTTCTCCATCGCCTCGTCGAACTCCTCGGGCATGAACGGCTCAGAGGGTTCGAACGCGAACGGAGGGATGCTCCACCTGCTCCACCTGAAGCTGTCTTCCGGGTCTACCCCGAATATTGTGCGGTCGTAGAACCCCTGGGCGGTGGCGAAGCCGAAGACCTCTGGGAACTCCGCTGGACTCGCGATCTTCACGCACCCGAGCATGGATAGCCTCACGTCCACTTTCCAGTCGTTCTTCTTGTCCGTGCCTCCAGCTTTGTTCCTGTAGTAGAGCTCGCACAGGACCGACATCAGGGAGCTGTTCTCTATGTTGCCCTTGCACATCAAGTTCCGCATCTCATCCAGAACGAGGAGCCTGGGTTCGCCCTTTGCCTCTTCCAAGACCCTGTACAACCCCTGGTCTGAGCCGGGAGTCCTGCTGATTACCAGGCGGTGGTATATCTCCGCCAAGTCTTGCGACCCGACTTGACTGCCCTCTGGGTCTTGGAAGAACAACGCCACAGCTCTGGCACATGCAATCGACTTCGAGTCGCCTGCTCCACCAAGAAGTGCCACGTTCAGCGTGGGTCTCGTGCTCTCCATCTGCTTGATGCCGGAACCCGCGGCACACGCGAGGATGGCGGGGTAGGCGAACCCTAGGGGGCTCTTGAGAGACCTGGCCAGCTTCTCGGCCTTGCCGTACATCGCCGTCTCGGGCATCGTGGGGATGCCGACCTCGTTGTCTTTGGGGTTAAACTCGATTCCTTCGGCTATCTCTTCGCCTTCTGAGTCAAGGGGGCGCTTCACCCAGCCGTTCATCCACTGGCCGTCTTCATTCAGTTGTCGGCCATTGACGACGTAGACCGTGAGACCGCGGGTCAGCTTGAGGAAGGCCGGAAGGAATGTCTGGTCGGTCTGGTTCGGGTGGAACCACAGGAGGGTCTTGCACTCTACCTTTACTTGGCCGGGGAATGCCCGGACATGGTCCACCAACTCCTTAGCCTGACCCTCACTGGCCAGGGAGAACGGGATCTCCCCATGGCCCTCTTTCTCCTCGCCGTGCTTGGACTTGAGGCGGCCGACGCCCTTTTCCGAGAGGCTGTCCTTCTTCATCTCGTCGCGGAACGTGACCATGGCGTCGTTGTCGCCCAGCTGCAGGACGCCCGAGGGGTAGTAGCCATCTAGGACATCCTGTACGTGGTCGACGAGGCTCTTCCAGCCCCCGTCCCCATAGACGTCGATGACACCTGGCCCCTTGACTTGGTTTTCCACGAGATAGCCTCAGAAAGTAGAGTTGCTCTTCTCTGAGGCTTAGGGGGGACTCTCTTGGTTAGTCCCCTATCGCCTGAGGCTTTTGGCCTCGTCGCTTCGACCCACTACAGAGAGGTGGGGTCGAAACCATACAACGTTTTGAATTTTACCCCGACTTCAACCACAGGCAACATCAGGTTTACAATCATCGATTTTCTAAATCGATTTAGCATCCGTAAAAGATTGCAAACAAAGTACCACATACTTCGGCGAAAGTTAGAAAATCGTTATTCTAAAAGGGAGTTGGCGACAAGAAAGCACGCATGAAAACAAAAGCCCATTTTGAGCCGTAATGTTTTCGACAACGTTTTCACTGTTTATGGCTTAAGTTCTTTAGAATCATAGCCAGGAAAATGTTCTCATGTTTTCATGCCCCTATACACACACACACACACACACACACCCCTGAAAACATGAAAACATTTTTGGACTAGGGATTCTTGTCCTCTGCTGAGATTGTGAAAGTCATTTTCAAAATCGAAAACGCAAATGAAAACATGTATAAACTCGGGATTCAGAGGTCGGTTTCGCTGGCCATCCCTAGGCAGAACTAGGTGGGCCGTTCCCCCGCGGCAGCCCTGACCACAGGCAAACCCTTCAGACTCAAGCACTTAGACGCAGGCCATCGAGCACAGGCCGAGAACGCGTCCCGCAAGTCGTTGATTCTTATAGGAGTCGCCGACCGGGACCGGGCGACGGGGTCTGGCTGGCCAGGATGCTTCCCGGTCGCACAGAATGGGGCCGTGGGGAGCCCGGACTCCGACAGCCGGCCTTACGGTCGCCTGTCCTTCTCCTGCTCCTCGAACTCCCTCAGCTTCGCCTTTCGCTGCTCTATGGACTTCCTCAGCCAGTCGGGTGCCTGCCTCGTGACCTCAAGCCTAGTCAGCTCGGCCTCGTCGTCGGCCAGCTTGGACTTGAAGAACTGCAGGATGAACTGCCACGCCTCTTCCTTGCTCATGGGTGGGATTGTACGCCCACGGTCGGCTTCGACGGCTTACCGTTCGGCCTTCGGGAAGCCGAGCTCTTTCACGGATTGAGCATGGCCAACAAGCCCTCGGCCACGAGCAAAGCCGGCCGGTCGAGGCTAAGTGCGTCCTCCTCGTCGGGGCGGATGAACTGCTCCAGAGCGGCCACGAGCCGTTCGCGTGCGGCCTCTTCGCGGTCGATGGCTTCCCTTGTCCTCAGCTTCGCGGTCTTGGTCGTCATTGGCCTTCCTTCTCGGCGTACCTTTCTCTTGTCTTGTCGAGGGCAGCCTCGAGCAGGTGCCACTCGGCTCGCTCGCGGGTCATCTCGAACTCGGCCTGTATCTCGTCGAGTGCCTTCTCTATGTAGAAGTCCACGCGTTCCTCGGGCGTCAATTCCTTGGTCTTGTTGGTCGTCATCCGGGCATCGTAGCCGAGTCCCTCCAGGCCGCACAGGTTACGGAAGTAAGCAGGCCGTTCTCGGCCCGATCGAGCACGGTTCCGCCTAGGTCCTTGCGGCACAATCCCCTCCCCGATACCACCCTGGCCACGGAGTTTTGCCGCTTACGCCAGCCCTCCGACGCAGCATAATAACTAAGGAGTAAACACCATGCAGGAAGACATCAGCGAACGCACGATGCTGCACCACCCCACGAAGCCTGGGGTACTCATCTGGAGCGACACCGAGGCGGAGATGTCCCTGGAGGAGATCCGCACCTTCCTCAAGGACGAACGCGAGGGCAAGCGCACGCCACAGAACCGCACGACCAAGCGACTCGGGTCCAAGGAGTCGATCACCGAGGACCTCACCGCAGAGCAGGCGGCCAAGTTCGCGGCCGACTCAAACGGTGAGAAGTGCATTGAAGCATTGAAGTACTTGTAGTTCAAATCCAGTAGTCCAAAGGAGTAACACCATGTCAGTCACAGACCCCATCCAAGCGTGCGACGACCTCAAGGTCGCCCAAGCAGTCAAGGCCCACAACCAGAAGCTCGCGGCACTCGACGCAGAGCGAACCCCCGTCGACCCATTCAAGAGGCTAGGGCAGCTTGAGACCCAGCAGCGGGACCTCAAGAACTTCGTCGCCGACGCGGACCGCTGGCTGAACTCCTGGGAGTCGCAGCTCTCCGAAATCCGCAAGCAGATGAAGGCCAAGAAGACCGCCTACGAGCTGGTCAAGCCCCACCGGCACCCGGAGGCCGCCGCACAGGCGAACCGGCTGGCCGGCGAGATAGCCGACCTGCAGAGGGACCTCGCCAAGGTCAAGGACCGCCGCGACGGTGCGATCAAGAGCCACGGCGACGCCATCAAGAAGCTCCAGGCGTTCGTCGAACGGCACGGGGCAGAGGTCGCCGAACTCCTTAAGCTAGAGCAGGCCCTTCGTGCGGCGAAGAACGCCTAGGCTCAGGTGCATGTGGCTTCCGGACGACATAGGGGAGATTGACTGGCATGCGGATCATAGGCAAGCAACTCGAAGAGGACCTGAAGCAGGCACTCAGGAACTACGAGCAGGCACTGGAGAAGAACCACGAGCTGCTCGCGGCGAAGGACACCCTGATCGGACTGCTCGAAGGACGGGTCAGGGTCGCGGAGGCAAACGAAAGGCACGCAAGGGACGAGGCCTCGAAGGCTGACCAGAGGACCGCGGCCATCCTGCGGCTGCTCAAGGTCGCCGGCTCGAAGATGAAGCCGGACCAGCTGGCCAGTATCCGCGAGGCGTGCGAGCAAGAGGACCTCTCGGACGCGGTGGCGACCGTCGACCAGACTGTGGTGGAGCGGGACGCCGCCTGGTTGAAGAGGATGCGTATCAAGATGTAGGGCTTCCAGGTTCCCCAGACCTGGATTGGGAAGTGGGAGGACCGAGGTTCTAGAAGTTCGGTGACGTCTTGCATCCGTCGCCGAACGGAGTCTCCTCCGGTCCCCCACTATTTAATTTCTGAGGTGAAGTATGGCGATCGACGCGGGTGACGCGGTTCTTACGTTCCTGGGTGACACCACGCAGCTGGACATAGCCATGCAGAAGGTGTCTGCAGAAGTCCCAGCCTCTATGGGGGCAGCTGGCCAGTCAGTGGATGTGCTCAACGAGAAGTTCGTCGTAGGCCAGAATGGGGCCGTCAAGCTGGGAGAGGTCGCGAACCTCGCGGGCGAAGAAGTCCGTGCATCGATGTACGAGGCTCGTGGAGAGCTGGGGCTCCTGGGCGAGGAGTTCGGCGTGAAGCTCCCGAGGCATGTCCGGTCATTCGTCGCAGAGCTCCCCGGCGTAGGCGAGGCGCTGACCGCCGCGTTTTCGGCGACCGCCGTCCTGTTCCTCGTCCAGGCGCTGTTCGAGGTCACCGAGAAGGTCGTGAAGTTCATCGACGAGACCTTCATCATGACCGAGTCCATGAAGAACTCCAACGAGCAGATCGCGGAGACCAACAAGACCCTAGAAGGACAGGCGAAGGAGGTCGCGAAGCTGAACCTCGAATACGAGCTTCTGGGACTGAAGGGACTGGCCAAGACTCGCAAGGAGCTGGAGCTGCTCAACGAGACCCTCAGCGAGGGCAAGAGGAAGTTCGAGGACATACAGAAGGAGCTCGACCACCTCAACCAGCACCAAGACGAGTTCATAGCGAAGTTCAAGGAGTCGCAGGGAGTGTTCTCAGAGGCTGGCGATGTGCTGAAGGCGTTCTTCGGTGCCCAGACCTCCGACACCGTCGCCTACTACAAGAAGCAGGGCGAGCTAGAAGGCGAACTGCAGGTCGCCAGAGGTCAGAACGAAATCACCAAGGACCAAATCCGGAACAAGGACAAGGTCGCGGCCGAAGAGCGGGCAGAAGCACTCGACAAGTACAACAAGCTCCTGAAGAAAGCCTTCGAGGAGCAGGCAGCGAGCATCGAGAAGCTGAACAAGGAGCAGGAGAAGCAGGCCGACGACGTGTCGAAGATCGAGACCGCAAGACTCGAAGCTTCGATCAAGGCCGAGGAGAAGGCTACGGCCTTGAAGCTCAAGCTCTACAAGGAGACGCTGGCCGCCTACAGCGAAGAGTTGAACGAGGAAGAGCACGAGCTCGAAGGATCGACCGCCCGCAAGGCACGGGAGCTCGCACGAGAGCTGCAGTTGGGCGTCATCAGCCACAAGCAGTACGGTCAGGAAGTGAAGAAGCTCTACGACGACGAGGTGAAGGCGCTGGTCGACGTCATCAACAGGAAAGAGGCGCTCCTGAACCACGCCGATGCCGGAGACCTGGTCAAGCTCAGGAAGTTCGAGAACGACAAGATCAAGATCACCGAGCAGGCGGCGGCCAGGGTCGAGCAGGCCACCATCAAGCAGAACCAGCTCATAGCCCAGACCTCGAATGCGGCTGCTCAGGCAGTGACCAGCTCGGTGGCCGCGGTCGTGACCGGCTCCGAGACCATGGTCCAGGCCCTCGGCAAGATCACGCAGGCCATCCTCGATTCGATCGCGCAGGAGGCCACGGTCCAGGGAGGAAAGCAGCTTGCCCTCGCGGCAGGCGCAGCGGGCTCCTACGACTTCGCGTCCATGGCCCACCACTTGGAGTCTGCGGGCCTGTGGTTC
Organism: Terriglobales bacterium; assembly: GCA_035567435.1. Taxonomy (GTDB): domain Bacteria; phylum Acidobacteriota; class Terriglobia; order Terriglobales; family Acidobacteriaceae; genus Gp1-AA133. Next base: position 62,978 of record DATMPS010000098.1, read on the forward strand.
GCGCTCGGCGGAGGCCTTGCTGCGGCCGGTGGATTGGCGGGTGGGGCAGGCGGCGGAGGCTCAAGCCCGAACTACTCGAACCAGAACTACGGTTCTGCGGCATCGCTCACCGGCAGCTCCTTCGGAGGAGGCCCTGCGGGAGGGACCGGAGTCCACGTCCAGAAGTTCGCCACAGGGGGACTTGTCACCGCCCCCACGCTGGCCATCGTAGGGGACTCCGCTTCTGGCGGCTCTGCGAACGAGGCAATCCTGCCGCTGGACGACGACAGGGTCATGAACAAGCTCGCCGCGAAGATCGGCGGGGGGACACACATCCACGTGAACGTCAAGGGCGGGGTCATCTCCTCGGACACGCTGACCAGCGTCATCGGGCAGATCAGCAAGAAGGTCAAGGCCGGACAGGCGCACCTGGAGAGCTCGAACTCCGGACGCGTCACGAGGCGGTCATGATGAACTCCGACCTGATTGTGGACTCGCTGCTGAAGGGCATGAGGCAGGGACTGAAGGCCATCCCGGAGGACGCGCTGGTCAAGATGGTGGACGAGGTCTCGGAGTACAGCGAGGTCTCCGACGAGACCTTGGACCTCATGATGCGTGCATCGGTGAAGGCGATGGTCGTGAAGGCCATCCGCGACGAAGTCGACCGCAGAGTTCTGATGGCCTAACCAGCCGCCAGACGTCCAGCGTTCCACTGGACGTAAAAAGGGAGAGGCGGGAATCTTGCCTGGTTCCGAGCGAACCTTGCCCGCCCTCCCCTCCCTTTCCCGAGAGGACCTATGAGCCTGAACGCAGAGATACTGATGGAGTGCATGGGCATGTCCCACGACGATGCGTGGGCCGAGCTGGCCCGGTGCAGGGAGCTGGACTACAAGAGGGTCCCCCTGCTGGAGAAGAAGGAGACCGCCCCGAAGACCCCCGTCGTCTTCCCGAAAGAATGGCTCAGCCGGTAAGGAGGACTTCGATGACCTGTCCCCAGTGTGGCCTAGGATTCGAGGCGACCAACCCCAGGACGAGGTATTGCAGTGCCAGGTGCCAGAAGAAGATGGGTCATGAGAGGTACAAGACCAGGCATGACCCTCGGACCTCCATCCAAGAGAAGCTCATGGTCCAGGGGCTGGCGACGGGCCTGGACGGACCTGAGTTTATTCCTACTCCGGTCCCTCAGGTTCCTGCCACTGCGATGACCGAGGTGGACGTCAGGGAGTTCACGACCTCTTGGTGGACAGAGTTTCTTCAAGCCGTTTCATCCCGGATCGAAGCTCAGACCGATCAAGCTTGATGTAGTGCTCCCACGTGAGGCGTCCCGTCTTGTGCCTGAGCAGCTGACTGGCTGCGATCGGCGAACCCATGAGCTGCGTGAGGATCGACGCCGCTGCCCTCCTGCCCGCGTAGAGCCCCTTGAACCTGTCGCCCGCCACGGCCCTGATCTTCTTGGCCAGCTCGTTCATGTCGCATGGCCTCCCGTCCCTGCCGGGGATCACCCACTGGGACTCCCGAAGACGGGAGTGGATCAAACTGGCCAGCGGCTCGATGAGGGGCAGCGTGGCGACCGACGCCTCGGTCTTCGTCCCACCGACCCTCCCCAGCACGACGGCCCTCCTTATGTGGATTGCCCGGTCCTCCACGTCGGCCCACTGCAGGCCGGCGACCTCTGACGGCCTTAGCCCCATTATCCCGGTCAGCAGGACCACGAGCTGCATGTCCGGGTGGTCCTTCAGCGAGGACACGAGGTCCTCCAGCTCCCCTAGCGAGTACCCCTGGGTCGGCTTCGTCGGCCGGTACTTCCCCAGGACCTTCGCCTCCCTGATCGGGTTGTGCCTCAGCAGGCCGGTCGCCGTCGCGTGGGCGAAGATCGAGGACATCAGGTTCCTGACGTGAGCGACCGAGTTCCGGCTGAGGGTCTTCGCACAGTCGGTCAGGAACCTCGTGGCGTCGGAGGTCTGGTACTGGTCGAGCCTCTTGTCCCCGAACTCCCTCGCGAGCCTCCCCCGGAAGATGCGGTCGTAGGAGTCCACCGTGCTGTGGCGGTGGTTCAGGCCGATGAACGGGAGGAAGGTCCCGGCGTAGAAGTCCTTGATCTTGGGGCTCGCTGCGACCTCTTGGACCTCGGAGTTCACCCGGACCATCACCACACTGGCCAGGTCCCTGACCGCCTTGCAGGTCCTCGAGTGGTGCTTCTCCGACTTCTCGCAGAGGAACTCGGTGACCTGCCTCCGGTCGCTCCCGTACCACCTGATAAAGAAGCTCGAACCCCTCAGCCAGATCGACCCCTTCTGGTGCTTCCTCTTTCTAGGCATGAAAACCTCCGGCCTAGATTATAAGCAACAATCAAGCACAAGTAAGCGGTATAGTGCCTGTTTTCAGTTACTTAGGTCATGGCCGGGGTGGTCTGTTCCACCTCGATTGCCGAGAAGACTAGGGCACGTTGATTACAACCCGGTTTCAGGATGGTGAATTTTCTATGAATCTGTGCCTGGGCCAGAGATTCCACTCGCCCGGTTGTGATTTGGGTCACTGCCGGTTAGGGCATCCGGGTGGCGTGGATCAGTAGGCGTTCGGAACATCGCGCCTCACGGACGGTCCTCAGTCCCCGTCTTTCTTTCAGCAACGTCCTCATCGCGACCGATTTTTCCGGTGCGTTTGAAAAACTCTGCCCTACGTCAAGGCCGTGGCGCGTCATTGTGGAGCGAAGATCTTCGTCGCCCACGCGCTGACGCCCGCTCCTCCTGTTTTCATTCCAATGGAACCGGTCCCCCTCGATCTGGACGCCGAGTGGAACGAGTCCCAGAACGTTCTGGCCCAGTTCCTCAACCGCGACTCGCTAGCAGCGGAGTACTCGAGCGGGGCGACCTTTGGAACCGTGCTCGAGGATGTCGTGCCGCGGCATTCCATCGAACTGATTGTCCTCGGCACGCACCGCAAGCATGGTTTGAAGAAGCTCGTGCTCGGTTCGGGGGCGGAGCAAATCTTTCGCCAGGTTTCGTGCCCTGTCTTGACCTATCGCTGGCGGAGGAGAACCGCCCCAGGCTGAATCTTGCTCCTCGTCATCGCGTTAGTGCCCCTGCAGCATCAGGAGTCGGTGGCTGCGAGCGCTCAAGATCGGCTGGGAGAGTAGATTCCTCCGAAGCGTCGGATTGGTGCCATCCGGAATGCATGGTTCGGTTCAAGTTCCCGGGCGAAAGGGATTCTGACGCTGAGTCGCAGGGCGCGGACCTCATCGTGATGGGAGTACGCAAAGGGGCGCCATGGCCTCGGCCCATTGCCCTGGGCCATTGCTTACGGCATGGTGTGCCACGCGCGTTGTCCGGTTCTGACGGCGCGGCTGAGAACGTTGCTGGTATGAGGTGCGGCCGTTTCTACGCCGTGCCCTTGTTTTTCGAGGGTAGTCTGCGCTGACGAAGCGGGATCGCCTAGGTTTTGGGCTTCCATTTATCGAGGAATGCCAGCAGATCCTCGGGGCCGAGGGCCCGGGCCTTTTCGAACTCGCCATTCTTCTGGCTGTACAGCAGTTTTCCTTGCCCGTCGAGGACGGCAAGCGCCGGAATACCACGATCCATCGGAACTTCATACTGCTTCATTAGATCTTGATTCTTGTCGCCCTGGCCGATATCGACGTGCACGACTTCGAAATTGGATCCGAGAACCGGAGCCACGTCGGGCCGGGTGAAGGCGAGATCGAGCACATGGCAGTCGTAACACCAGTTGGCCCCAAAGACGACCAGAACCCTCTTATGCTCCTTCTGGCCCTTCTGTAATGCTTCTTTGATTTCCGCGTGGGCGTCCACTCCTGCTGGATAGATGTTCTTTTGGTTGGAGGCCGGCTGTTCCAGGCGGCTGGCATCGGTGCGTTTCACCACCAGGATGCGCCACTGCTGATCCTGCTGCTGCCATAGTTGGCCCTCGGTGATGTAGAAGGTCTGCCCTTTGGGACCGGCTGCGGATTGAATTTCGGCTTGGAAAAGGACCTGTTGGGAGCCGGGCTGCACCTGCGGCGAACCGTTCTGCAGGATGTCAGCCTTGATGTTCTTGGCCTTTATGGCTACCCAGAAGCGGACTTCTCCCGCCGCATCCAAGTCGCTCGTGCCTGCCTTAATGTGTGCGACCGGATGGGTGCTGTAAAGGGTTTTTAGCGCATCGGCGTCTCCCTTCAGAACCAATTCCTTCCACTGTTCGAAAGGAGCGAAGGGCTTCGCAATCAAAGGCGGGGATGCGGCCGTTCCCTGCCCCAGGCAAGCGCAGCTGGCAAGCATCAAGAACACTGCTGTCCTCAGTGTTGTCGGGTGGATCGGAAAGTGCATAGAAGCTCCGGTGCGCCGAGTGCTGGGTCTGAGTATATCCGAGTAAATCTGGCCCGCGATTTAGGGAGTGCATACACCGGATCAGACCCTGGGGGGACGAACCGTGATTCGGCGAACAACTGTTACATTTACATGCTGGCGAATAATTAGCGGGAGACTCAGCCCACCTGGATCAAGACCTCCAATCGAAGCGGTCGCTGGCTCCACTAGACCGTACCTGCACCCTGGCTCGCCTGTTTCCCATACCGGGTGTGAGCATCACCTTGGCTGCCCTTGCGGTGGTCGTGCCATTCTTCTTCCTGGGAAACCCATCGGGGCATGATTTCGAGTTCCACGTCTTCTCATGGATGGAGGTCGTCCATCAGTGGAAAGAAGGCATTCTATATCCCCGGTGGGCGTCTCTGGCTCACTGGGGTTACGGCGAGGCCCGCTTTCTGTTCTATCCGCCGGCGTCCTGGAATCTGGGGGCGGCGCTGGGAGCGTTCTTGCCGTGGAAGATGGTCTCGGGCGCGTACGTCTGGATCGCGCTAAGCGCTTCCGGATTCTCGATGTTCCTCCTGGCACGCCGCTGGCTCGATCGCAACGATGCGATATTCGCGGCTGTCTTGTACGCGGTGAACCCCTACCACTTGATCGTCGTGTACTGGCGCAGCGCCCTTGCCGAACTGCTTGCTGGGTGCCTCCTGCCGCTTTTGCTTCATTACGTACTGCGTGCCGAAGGAGAAGGGCGACGCATGGTTTTGCCTCTGGGCCTGATCGTAGCGGCGGCCTGGCTGACAAACGTCCCTTCGGCCGTGATGGTGAACTACTCGCTGGCCTTGTTGGTTGTGACGGTCGCGATCGTGCGGCGAAATGGGCGGGTGCTGTTGTATGGAGCGGCGGCTGTCTTGCTGGGGGCGGCCCTCGCGGGTTTCTATCTCATTCCCACAGCCTACGAGGACAAGTGGGTCAATCTTTCAGAAGTTTTGGCGCCCGGCGTGCGCCCGCTCGACAACTTCCTCTTCACGAATACCACCGACCTGGATCACAACCGTTTCAACCTGCTGGTGTCGATGATTGGGGCCGTCGAGATACTAGTACTGGGTGGGACGACGTACCTGTCCCGGGACTGGCGCAGGGAAAAACCGGTTCTGTGGTGGACGCTAAGCGCGTGGGCCGGCGCTGCTGTCCTGTTGATGTGTCCCTTCACCTTTATCTTCTGGGACTACTTGCCAAAACTGCGCTTTGTCCAGCTTCCCTGGCGATGGCTGCTCTGTTTGAATGTCGCTTTTGCTCTGCTCGTGACGGCGGCTTGTCGGCGATGGGCAACGCGGCTTGTGCTGTGCGGGGTCCTGCTCGGTCTGGTCTGGGCAGCCGGGCACCGAGTGCAGCAGCCTTGGTGGGACACGTCGGCCGACATCGAAGAGATGCACGACGCCATTGCCGACGGCGGTGGCTACGAGGGCACGGACGAATACGTTCCGGCGGGTGTTGATCCCTCCGAACTCAACAAAGACGCAGCACCCGTTACCGTGCTCAGCGGAGCCCGTGCGCGGATTGATATGGAGGAATGGAGCCCGCAGGCGAAGGTCTTTTCGGTGGACGTGCTGCGGCCTGAGAAACTGCGCTTGCGATTGTTCGACTACCCTGCATGGGCGGTGGAAGTGAACGGTCGCAAAGTATTCACAGAGGCGCAGGACGTCACGGGTGAGATCGTGGTTCCGGTGCAGGCGGGCGTCAACTCGGTGCGAGTCACTTTTGTTCAGACGCGCGACCGGTTGGTTGGGGACATCATCTCGTTGCTGGCATTACTGGTCGCGATTGTTTGGGTGATTCGGCAAAGGCCATTGATCTCAGGGTAGGACTCGCCGCAGTGGTTCATTAAAGATTTACTGCATGAGAAAGATCCTCATCGCAACTTCGAACCCCGGTAAGCTCCGCGATTTCGCCGGCGCCGCGGCGGCTCACGGAATCGAAGTCGTCTCCATTGCAGACTTCGCAAATTTACGCTCGGTCAGCGAAGACGGCTTGACCTTCGAGGACAACGCCCGCAAGAAAGCAGAGCAGCACAGCCTGGCGGCCCCCGGCGAAATCGTGCTGGCCGACGACTCGGGCCTGGAGATCGACGCGCTACACGGTGCCCCAGGCGTACATTCCGCTCGCTACGCTGCGGATGAACCTCACAAGGCCGACGAAAATACCGACGACGATGCGAATAACGCTCGCGTCTTGCGGGAGCTGGCAGGCGTACCCAGGGAAAAGCGCACTGGCCGATTTGTCTGCTTGATCGCCGCAGCCCGGGATGGCGAGACCCTGGCTACTTTTCGAGGCAGCGCGGAAGGAATTATCCTCGACCGCCTGCAGGGGACGGGCGGCTTCGGCTACGACCCGATGTTTTATTTCCCGCAGATCGAGAAGACGTTCGCTCAGCTCACTCCGGAGGAAAAAGCCGGCTACAGTCACCGCGGAGCGGCGTTCCGAAAATTTCTGGAATGGATGAATACGCGAGTCCAAGAATAGATTGCAGGGTGGTGTCTCTCGACTTCTAACTGCCCTTCCCTTGACTTCGCTTCGACCGCACCAAGATAATAAAAGGTTCGCATCTCATATCCGGACTCACAAGGAGCGGTAATCGTGGCGACAACGGCCAGTCCTGCAGCTCCGGTCACGATTAAGCGCGGCGTGGCTCCGCTGCGTGGCGGCCAGGGGGTCTCGTTCTTCCTGCGCCGCGTGCATTCACTCAGCGGCATCATCCCGGTCGGCGCCTTCCTTTTCGAGCACATTCTGATTTCGAACGCCGCGGCGATCGGTGGGCCAACAGCATATGCACGGCAAGTTCGTTTTCTGGCCAGCCTGCCGCTGGTTCCGGCGCTGGAGCTGTTTGGGATCTGGCTCCCCATCCTTTTTCACGCGCTCTACGGCTTCTACATCTGGTACCGCGGGGAGACGAACGTGGGCGACTATCCCTGGACCGGCAACTGGATGTATACGGCCCAGCGCTGGACGGGTGGGATCGCTTTTGTTTACATCTCGTGGCACACGTGGACGATGCGTTTCACCGGCATTGACCTGCACGTATACGCTGGTGCCTCTTTCGGCAAGGTGCAAGTTGAACTCTACAACCCGCTTTTGCTGACGTTCTATGTCGTAGGCCTGGTGTGCGCGTCCTGGCATTTCTCTTACGGCCTGTGGTTGTTTGCCGCCAAGTGGGGAATCGCTTCCGGTGAGGATGCGCGCCGGCGATTCCTGGTGGTGTGCCTGGGTCTATTTCTCGGGATGAGTATCGTGGGGTTGGCGAGCCTGTACACGTTCCGCGCCCGTTTCTCGCAGCAGCCCACGGATCCCGCCGGCGCGCAGACCGTAGAGGACATGCGTCCGGGACTCATGGAGTAGCAGATTCGCAGAAAGCCGGTAGAACGGAATGGCATCGAATCCAAAAATAATCATGATCGGCGGCGGTCTCGCCGGTCTTGCGGCCGTTATCAAGATTGCCGAGATGGGCGGCAACGTCGACCTGTTCTCGATCGTGCCGGTGAAACGTTCGCACTCCGTCTGCGCGCAGGGCGGCATTAACGCGGCCAAGAACCTGAAAGGCGAGGGCGACTCCACCTGGCAGCACTTTGACGACACCGTCTACGGCGGCGATTTCCTGGCGAACCAGCCGCCCGTGAAGGCCATGTGCGAAGCCGCACCGGGCATCATCGACTTGCTCGATCGCATGGGCGTTCCCTTCAACCGGACACCCGAAGGCTTGCTCGATTTCCGGCGCTTTGGTGGAACGCTCTACAATCGCACCGCGTTCGCAGGTGCCACCACCGGTCAACAGCTCCTGTACGCGCTCGACGAGCAAGTCCGGCGGTACGAGTCCGAAGGCAGAGTAAAGAAATACGAGCACTGGGAATTCCTGTCGGCTGTGCTCGACGGCAACCGCGTTTGCCGAGGGATCTGCGCGATGGACTTGCGCAGCATGGAGATCCGCACCTTCCCTGCCGACGCGATCATCGTGGCCACGGGCGGCATTGGCGCCATCTTCGGGAAGTCGACGAACTCGGTCGTTTGCACCGGGTCGGCACAGTCCGCGCTTTACCAGCAGGGCTGCTACTACGCCAACGGCGAATTTATCCAGGTTCACCCGACGTCAATTCCCGGAGAAGACAAGCTGCGCTTGATGTCGGAATCGGCGCGCGGGGAAGGTGGCCGTGTCTGGGTACCAAAGAAGCAAGGTGATAACCGCGACCCCAAGAGCATTCCTGAAGCTGAGCGCTGGTATTTCCTCGAACAGTGGTATCCGAAGTACGGCAACCTGGTGCCCCGGGACGTGGCTACCCGGGCGATCTTCAAGGTGGTGTATGAACACAACCTCGGCATCGACGGTAAGCCGATGGTGTATCTCGACCTCACCCACATCGACCGCAAGATTCTCGACAAGAAGCTCGAAGGCATCCTGGAGATTTACGAGAAGTTTGTCGGCGACGATCCGCGCGACACGCCGATGAAAATCTTTCCCGGCATGCACTACACCATGGGCGGGCTGTGGGTGGATTACAAGCAGGCGACCAACATCCCCGGCATCTATGCAGCGGGCGAGGCCGAGTACCAGTACCATGGCGCCAACCGGTTGGGCGCGAATTCGCTGGTGTCGTGCATCTTCGGAGGCTTCATTTCCGGACCAAATGCGGTTCAGTACGCGCGCGGCTTGCAGAAGTCGGAAGGCAACGGCTACTTCGAGGCGGAGAGGAAGCGCCAGCAGGAGGTCAATGACGGCCTGATGAAGGCCGACGGATCCGAAAACCCGTTCAAGATCTGGCAGGAACTGGGCGACGAGATGACCAAGAACTGTACGGTCATCCGTTACAACAAGAACCTCAAGGAGTGCGACGCGAAGCTGGTGGAGTTGCTGGAGCGGATGCGGAAGATCAATCTGAGCGACCGCAAGCAGTGGGCGAATACGACGGTCGCCTTCACCCGCCAGCTCTACAACATGCTGCAGTTGGCGCGTGTGATTGCGCAAGGTGCGGGCATGCGCAATGAATCCCGGGGCGCCCACTACAAACCGGACTTCCCCGAGCGCGATGACAAGAACTGGATGAAGACCACGAAGGCGACCTTTGCACCTGACGCCGACGAGCCTAGGTTTGAATTCGAGCCGGTGGACGTCTCGTTGCTTCCGCCGCGGCCGCGGAAGTACGATGCGGCAAAGTGAAGCACAGGTTCTTCGCTGCGCTCAGAATGACATCAGTATTTGAGCTAGCAGCTAAAGGCTAAGAGCTAATGGCTAAACCCGTAAACATCAAAATCAAACGGCAAGACACTCCCACCTCCAAGCCTTACTGGGACGAGTTCGAACTCCCCTACAAGCCCGGACGCAACGTCATCTCCGCACTTATGGAGATCGCGGCCAACCCCGTCACCCGGGATGGCACGAAGACCACACCCATCACCTACGACTCGAACTGCCTGGAAGAGGTCTGCGGCTCGTGCGCGATGATTATTAACGGACGCGCCCGCATGGCCTGCTCGGCCCTGCTCGACAAACTGGAGCAGCCGGTCCGGCTTGAGCCGTTCTCAAAATTCCCGATCGTGCGCGATCTGGCTACGGACCGCAGCGTCCTCTTCGAAAACCTCAAGGCCACAAAATCCTGGGTGCCGGTGGATGGCAGCTACGACCTTGGCCCCGGCCCGCGTGTTTCTCCCGAAGACCAGGAGCAGATGTACCCGCTCTCCCGCTGCATTTCGTGCTGCTGCTGTATGGAGGCGTGCCCGCAGTTCAATGAAGATACCGGTTTCGTCGGCGCCGCCACGATCTCGCAGGTGCGTTTATTCAACTCTCACCCCACGGGCAAGGCCCTCAAGCGTGAGCGTCTGACCGCACTGATGGGGGACGGCGGCATTCAGGAGTGCGGCTACGCGCAAAACTGCGTTGCGGTTTGCCCGAAAGACATCCCCCTCACGACGTCCATCGCAGAGGTCGGAGGGGATGTGATGCTGCAGGCAATTGGCGACCTTTTCCGTAAGTGAGCCTGTGGCGCGGACACTCTTGTCCCCGTCCGCCCCGTGCAGCACCCTGCACTGAAAAACAACAATTTAGCCGCGGTAATTAACCAGTAATAGTTACGAATTCACCCCTAAGTAACGGGCGGATTATAAGGTTTTTGTTGGCTTTCTTGACAGCTAGGTTAGAATACCGTTCTGCTCTGGGCTACCAGAGCCTCTCCCCAAGAGTTCGAGGCCACTTCGTGCGAATGGGAGCTCGGCGAGTTAGTCTGTCGATTGCGTTGCTGTCACTGGCCATGGGCAGCCAAGCCTTGGGCCTAAGCACCTACACGGGCAAGAGCACGACTCCTCACAAGGGCAAGAAACATCACGTTCGCCATCTACGTTGGAACCCGATGTTCCGCCCGTCCCACGACTCCCTGCTGCGGCAGAATGAAGAAATCGATCGCCTCGATCTACCCCGAATTCAGGATGACGACGAACTGGACGCGCTGAAGGCGAGCCAGGCGCTGGTACCGATCCGAACCGGGAACACGCTCCGCATCGATCCGCGGCTCGATCCCAACCGCCGCTACTGCCGTCCGTGGACACGTGACTTCATGGAAGATCTGAGCCAGGCGTACTATCACCAGTTTCACGACCAGATTCAGGTAAACTCTGCGGTTCGCACGGTGAAGGTGCAGAAGAAGCTCCGCCGCCATAATCGCAACGCGGCTCCCGCCGAGGGTGACACGGCATCGTCGCATCTCGCCGGACTCACGGTCGACCTGCAGCGTCGTGGAATGTCCAAAGAGCAGGTTCACTTCGTCGAGCGCTACCTTTTCTACCTGCGTGCTCTTGGCCTGGTCGAGCCCGAGGAAGAGCGCCGCCAGTGGGTCTTCCACGTGATGGTCTCGGACCGTTACGCCAGCTGGCGGCAGACCCAGGACGTTGTCCACTGGGAGAACGAGCCGTTCGAAGAACTCAGCCAGAACTAAACCGACTCTTCCCTACTCATGATCGTTCTCATAGCCGGACTGCCAGGCACGGGCAAGTCCACGCTTGCGGGAGCGCTAGCGTCGCGCCTCAACGGGACCGTTCTGAGCAAGGACGAGATTCGCCACGCCATCTTTTCGCCGGCGGAGGTCGAGTATTCCACCGTCCAGGATGATTTCGTGATGCAGATCATGCTCGAGGCGGCGGCCTGGATTCTGCGGAAGGATCCCAAGCGCACGGTCTTTCTCGATGGACGCACTTTTTCCCGGCGGTATCAGATTGATCGAGTGATCGCTGCGGCTGAAGATCTGAAGCAGCCCTGGCGCATCCTAGAATGTGTTTGTGCGGAAGAAACCGCGGGTACGCGGATCGAAGCGCAAACGGTGTTGGGGGAACATCCCGCGGCCAACCGGAACTTCGACCTGTATCTCGAAGTCAAAGCTCATTTCGAGGAGATCGTTCTATTGAAAACGGTGATCGACACTGACCAATTGCTAGAGGAATCCGTGGGCGATGCGCTCCAGGCTCTTCTCTGAAACCCGATTCGGCTGATTTGCACCTGCTGTCGGCGGTGACCAGGTGTGTAAGCGGAGGGATCGCGGTGACACGCAACTGGGCACTTCCCTGTCGTACAATCTTTGTTTCGCCCAAAGGCTTTAGAAAGCAAATCTAATAAGGAGTCCGTATGCGACACAGGGTCGAGCTTTCGGTCATCATCGGATTGTTCGCTGTTTCCGTCTGGTGCCAGACAAACACCACCAGCACAACGCCTAAGCCGGGCACCGCGCCTTCCGCCGTCTCAGGCCATCCAATGGCCGTCATTGACACGACTGCGGGAAAGATGACCTGCACTTTGTTCCCAGCGCAAGCGCCCATCGGCGTCGCGAACTTTGTTGGCTTGGCCAGCGGTACGCGAGACTGGACCAACCCGGTCACGCACACCAGAAAACATGGGGTCCCACTCTACGATGGCACCATTTTCCATCGCGTGATTCCAGAATTCATGATCCAGGGCGGCTCGCCCGATGGCAGTGGCGCCGGCGACCCGGGCTACAAGTTCAAGAACGAGACCTCGCCCGACCTCACTTTCGACCGGCCTGGGCGTCTCGCCTATGCGAATGCGGGTCCAGGCACGAACGGGTCTCAGTTTTTCATCACCGAAGTTCCCTACCCCAGTTTGAATGGCGGGTACACGATTTTTGGTCAATGCGACGACGAATCAGTCGAACTGGTCAAGCATATCGCCCGCATGGCGAGCGATCCGCGCGATAACCGTCCCTTCCGCCCGGTAAAGATCAATCACATCACCATCACAAACGGCGGCACTGCAACCACGCCGAAGCCGGCCGTCCCTGCGAAGAAGCCGATGGGGCCAACGACGACTGCGCCGAAGGCGACGGCGCCACAGAATCAGGACGACAAGGTGCGAAACCGCCCCTGAGTCAGAAGCTGGATCGGTTTCCGTCGGAGAGCGGGCGGAATTGTTTAGTTCTCATTCCCAGTGCATGCGAAAGGATTCCTATGATTCGTCAGCCCGGCACCTATGCCACGTTCAATACCTCCGAAGGCACCATTGTCTGCCGTCTCTTTGAAAAAGACGCGCCCAAGACGGTCGCCAACTTTGTCGACCTTGCCGAAGGTAAGCGCGATTGGACCCACCCGGTGAGCGGCAAGAAAGGCAAGGACCGACTGTATGACGGCACCATCTTTCACCGCGTGATTCCCGACTTTATGATTCAGGGTGGCGATCCTGCGGGGAACGGAATGGGAGGTCCGGGCTACCAGTTCGAAGATGAAACCAGGGGCTCTCCGCACAAGTTCGACAAGAAGGGCAAACTCGCCATGGCGAATGCCGGGCCAAACACGAACGGCTCGCAGTTCTTTATCACGGTCGCCCCCACTACCTGGCTGACGGGCAAGCACACGATTTTTGGCGAAGTGATCGAAGGCCAAGAGATCGTCGATAAAGTTGCCAACGCGCCCCGCGGTCGGCAGGACCGGCCGGTGAAAGACATCGTGCTTCAGTCGGTCACGATCGAACGGACGTAGAAATTCGGGTGTGGGTCTTGGGTGTTGAGTCTTGGGTTCTGGTTCGCCTAAAACCTAACGCCTGAGACCTGAGACCTGACACCTGACACCTGGTTCTCTACACTCCAATCACTCCTACCAGTTCCTTCACCGCGGCCGCGCTGCGTTCGAGATCCGCCTTTTCTTGGGGGGTCAGCTTGATTTCGATAATCTGCTCGATCCCCTTGCATCCCAGCTTCACGGGAACACCCACGTACAGGCCTTTGATCCCGTACTCGCCATCGAGGTAAGCGGCGCAGGGCAGAATTTTTTTCTTGTCCTTAAGGATCGCCTCGACCATCTCCGTGACGGCCGCTGAAGGCGCGTAGTATGCGGATCCGGTTTTCAGATACTTCACGATCTCAGCGCCGCCGTCGCGGGTGCGCTGGATCAGTTTTTCGAGCGTGGCGGCGTCCAGCAACTCGGTGATGGGGATGCCGGCTACGGTGGAATACCGTGCCAGCGGGACCATCGTGTCGCCATGCCCGCCCAGCACGAATGCCGTCACGTTCTCCACACTCACCTTCAACTCCGCTGCGATGAACGTCCGGAAGCGGGCCGAGTCCAGCACTCCGGCCATTCCGATAACGCGCTCGCGCGGGAACCCGCTCATCTTGAAAGCAGCCTGGGCCATCGCATCCAGGGGATTGGAAACCACGATCAGGATGCAGTTAGGCGAATACTTCACGGCTTCACCGACCACGGCCTTCATAATGTTGTGGTTAATATTCAATAGGTCGTCACGGCTCATGCCCGGCTTGCGCGGCACGCCTGCTGTGATGACCACGATGTCGGAGTTCGCCGTATCTTTGTAGTCCTGGGTTCCGAGGATGTGGGAATCGCGCTTCTCGATCGGCATTGCCTCCAGCAGGTCCAAGCCCTTGCCTTGCGGGACGCCTTCGACAATGTCGATCAGCACAACGTCGGCGAGTTCCTTGGACGCAATCCAGTGAGCCGCGGTCGCGCCCACGTTTCCGGAGCCTACAATCGTCACTTTTTTTCGCATCAATGAATCCTTTCGCATGACTTCGGAAAGCTAAGCCACGTTTGCGCATGGCATGGCATCCGATACCCGTCGAGCGCTGCTCAACTTGCGAGGGCCACTTCCCTAGTGCACGCCAGCGAGGACCTTCGCATCCATGTTTTCGATGATGTAGCCGGCGAACTCGCTGGTCTTGACCTTGGTTGCCCCTTCCATCAGACGTTCGAAGTCGTACGTGACCTTCTTCTGCTCGATGGTGCGCTCCATGCCGTGCTCGATCAGGTCTGCCGCTTCGTTCCATCCCAGGAAGCGGAACATCATGACTCCGGAAAGGATTACCGATCCTGGGTTTATCACGTCTTTGTCCGCATACTTCGGGGCGGTTCCGTGGGTGGCTTCAAAGATCGCGTAGCCGGCGCCGATGTTGGCTCCAGGTGCGATCCCCAATCCACCCACTTGCGCCGCACAGGCATCCGAGATGTAGTCCCCGTTCAGGTTTGGGGTCGCCAGCACTGTGTATTCGTCGGCCCGGGTCACGACCTGCTGAAAGATCGAGTCTGCAATGCGGTCGTTGATCATCAAGTTTTTCTTCCACGCGCCGTGCCCGTGCGTGGCGTAGATTGTGGCCAGCACGTCCTTGACTTCGTTGTGAACCGACTGCCGGAAGTCCGGAGTCGCATACTCCAGGCCCGGCTCGATCAGGTTAGCGTTCTCTTCGACGGAGAGATTGGGATTTTTGTCCTTGTTGTCGAGGATCCAGCTCTCCCGCTCGGTCACGACCTTGTCGCGGAACTCCTCGGTGGCCAGCTCGTATCCCCATTTGCGGAAGGCGCCCTCAGTAAATTTCTGAATGTTGCCTTTATGCACCAGGGTCACGCTCTTACGTCCGCTCTCCAGCGCATGCTGGATCGCCATGCGGACCAGGCGCTTGGTTCCCGTCACGGAAATCGGCTTGATGCCTACGCCCGAGTCGAGCCGCACCTGTTTCTTGCCGCCTTTGAGCATCTCTTTGTTGAGAAACTCAATCAGCTTCGCGGCTTCGGGAGTTCCCTGCTCCCACTCGATCCCGGCGTAGACGTCTTCTGTGTTTTCCCGGAAGATCACCAAATCCATCCGCTCCGGATGTTTGACCGGCGACGGCACGCCCTTGTAGTACTTCACTGGGCGCACGCAGGAATAGAGATCCAGAATTTGTCGTAGAGCAACGTTCAACGACCGGATTCCTCCCCCCACCGGCGTCGTCAGAGGCCCTTTGATCGCCACTCGGAATTCCTTCACTGCGCTCACGGTGTCGTCGGGCAGCCAGTTATCGAACTTCGCCTTGGCTTTCTCGCCCGCGAATACTTCGTACCAGGCTACCCGCCGCTTGCCTTTGTAGGCCTTTTCGACCGCGGCATTGAATACCCGCACCGACGCCTTCCAGATATCCCGGCCAGTTCCGTCGCCTTCGATGAAGGGCACAATAGGATTGTTCGGCACCTGATACCGGCCATCTTTGTAGGTAATCCGCGCGCCGTCCGCGGGCACGGCCACGCCGTTGAAGGAATCCGCCATAGAACACCTCTTGCACTTGATGGAAAACCAATCATTATAAAGAAAATACGCGAATCGCGAGAAGTGATTACGCCAGCGCCTTCGGCTTTCGAATGGATCGGAGTTCGGACACATCGTTGGGATCAGGCTTGACCGGGAGCGAAGTTCGACTTCCCGACCTTGACATTACCCCGTCCCGGCCCCAGAATTTGAGCACTATGCGAGGCAGTCGGCGATCGGGCGAAAAGGAGCTGTTGCCAGCAATGAAGCAGAGTGCTTTCTTCCGTCCCCCGCTGCTTGCCGTCCTGCTTCTGGTCTGCGTGGCTCCTTACGCGAGCGCGAAAAACAATTCCGAATACACCCAGTTTGGTCACGACATTCGCATCGGAGCGAACCAGAAGACCCACGATCTCACCTGCATCCATTGCTCCATCTACGTGCACGGACAGGTGGCAGGCGATGTCACCGCCATTCACGGGAACGTCGTCGTTGACGGCGACGCTTCTGTTGCCGGGGACGTGACCGCGGTGCTAGGCGACATCCGTGTTGACAAGGGGACCAAAGTCGCCGGCGATCTCACCGCAGTCGGCGGCAAGGTTTCCCGGCAGCCGGAAGCGACGGTCGCAGGCGACGTCACTTCCCTAGAGGGTCAGTCGTGGTTCTGGCTGATTCTTGGTTTCCCCGTTCTCCTTATTGCCGGGATCATCGCGCTCATCGTGTGGCTCGTTCAGCGCAGCAAAACTCGAGCACCGTCGCTGGCGCGGGCCGCCTAGGGCTTGCCGCTAATCGGGCTCCCGCAGGACCCGGTCATAGATCCCGCGGACTTCGATACAGGCGCCGTGCAATTCGGATTCCAGATTATCTCCAAATGATCGCTCCAGGGCACGTCCGGTCAGATCCGCGATGACGCGTCGTGCATGATCCGCGGCTGGAAGCCATTTGCCCCCGCGCCCAACCACCAGGCGAACAAAATGCTCGGCAGTCCGCAACAGCTCCGCGGCGTGGTCCAGTCGCGCCGCATCTTTCTTTTCCAAGAGTCCAGCCGCCGCGCAGCGCCACAGTCGGTCACGCAGGGTGCCATTTTTCTCCCGGATGCCGTGCTTCACCAGCAGGTGGCCGGTGATGAAATCAATGTCGTAGGTAGCGCCCGGTATGGTTTTGAAGTTTTTTCCACCGGCATGCGTGTCTTCCAACTTTTCCCGCATTACGCGCAACGCCGGCAGGAAACCCGGGTCTGTCGCAAATCGCTGGAAGAGGAGGTTCGTCGCCTGCGCCGCCCGGAACGCGAGTTCTTTCGTCCCCGCCAGGAAGCGGAGCTTGGTGTATAGCAACGCCTCCCACTCTTCGGCCTCGCCCGCAAAGTACGCCTGCAGTTGTGGTACGGTGATCAGCAGCTCGCCCTCGGCACCGCGTGGACGCAAGCGGGTGTCCACGGCAAACACCATGCCGTCGCGTGTATAGGAGGACAACGTATCGGTCATTCCCTCCACGAACCGGGTAAGGCCAGCAATGTCGGCGTTCTCGTCACAGACGAAAAGCAGGTCGGCATCGGAATAAATGTCGAATTCGCCCGTGCCTAACCGGCCTGAAGCCATCACGGCTACGCCCGGCGGGTTCCCGGCGAATCCGAAAGCGGACGCGATTGCGTCCTCGGCTGCCGCTGTCATCGCTCCGAGTGAACTGTACACGTCTCGCGACCCGGTGAGATCCCGTGCCCCTTCGGCGAGAACCCGGTGGCGGAAATGTCTGCGCAGCAGGGCCAGTTTCTCGGTGCGCGAGAGTGCCGAGACGATGAGATAGTCAAAAACGGGATCCCGCGAGGGCTGAGCAGCGCCCATCGGAATCTGAAAGAGATAGCCACTTCCAGAGCGCGCCTCCACATTCTGCAGTTCGGCCAACGTCGTGATCTCCTCCGGATGCCGGACCAGGACCTCCGTGAGGTACTCACTCGCGTCAAAGACACGAAGGGCATGCCGCACGGCGTCGGGTTGCCGAATGACCTCCGCGTAGCGCTCGGAACTGGTCAATGCGGAACTCAGGAAGCGAAAAAGATTTCTCCTGGCCACCGGTGCCAGGTCCTTACGGCCTGCGATCTCGTACAGGGCGGGCGAATCGCCCGCCAGGCGCTCCAGGATCTGCTGGTTAGACTCATCGGAAGCGATTCCTTCGGCTCTACCCCGCAGGGCAAATTCAGCGTCTGGAATCGCCTCCCGCTCCCGCGCCTGCTGCTGCAAGATCACCCGCTTGTAGATTTCAGAGACCGCTGCCATCCGGGATCGAACCGTCGCCATCAGATCGAAGTTCGGCCCCGCGGCGACATATGCGCGGATTGAGTTCTGAATGATCCGCAATTCCTCCTGCGCGGAGGGAAGTTCATGCGTTTGCCTGCCATGGCGCAACTGCAAGCGGTGTTCGAGGTGACGAAGAAACTCGTATGCACTGGTAAGGTCCTGGAACTCTCTAGCGCTAAGGTGCCCTTTATCGTGCAGTTTCTGGAGAGCGAACAGGGTTCCGCGCGAGCGCAGCCAGGGCTCGCGCCCGCCATACACACGCTGCAAACATTGCACGAGGAACTCGATGTCGCGAATGCCCCCGTGATTGATTTTGATGTTTATGGTGGACCACCCCTGGCTGGATTGCAGTCGCCGCGTGTGCAGGTGCATCCGCTCCCGTTGAACCAGTGCCGTCTTGATCGCCGAAAAATTGATCTTTTCCGTGTACACGCGCGGCTGCACGCCCCGAATAAACGCGCGGGCAAGAGCAACATCGCCGGCAGAGAGCCGGACCTTGATCAGCGCTTGCCGCTCCCAGTCTTCGGCAGACTCGGTGTAGTAGCGCAACGCCTGGGCAAGACTGACCGCCAACTCGCCGTCCCGCCCGCGCGGCCGAAGGCGCAGGTCAATTCGAAAGACTGCGCCTTCCGGTGTCACGCGGGAAAGGATGTTGGTCACTTGCTGGGCTAGCCCGATAAAACGTGCTTGGGTCGAAGCGCCTTCCTCCCGGTCCCCTTGGAACAGGTACATGAGGTCCACATCGGAGCTGTAGTTCAATTCATTTCCGCCCAGCTTGCCGAGGGACAGAACTGCGAATTGCAGAGACAAGGGAGCCTTCGAAGAACCGATATGTTCCGGTTGCTTGCGCGGCAAGCTTGTCTGTGCCTCGCGCAGAGCCTCCGCGATCAGCACATCGGTCAGAGACGAAATTTCGGCCGTGGTTTCCGCTAGAGGCGCGATCTTCAGCAGGTCGCGCAGCATGATACGTACGTATTCGCGGCGCTTGAATCGCGCCAGCAGGGTCGCGATGTCGGTCTCCGGCGACTGCCTCTGGAAGGCCTCCAGGCCTTCGTGGAATTCCTCGCGCGAATAGCTTCGATCGAGGCTGCCGTGCTTCACCCAGGTCTCCATGAGGTCGGGGTGGCGCAAAAGGGTTTCACCCAGGAAGCGGCTATGCCCAAACACCAGCACAGCATAGTGAAGCAGGGGAGAATGGCGCTCGAGCACTCGGGCTACTTGCTCGCCGCATTCGTTCAGCAACCGCGCAAGCATGAGCAGGGCCACATCTGGATCGGGAGAATCGCGCAATAGAGCGGGGACGGCCGCCGTCAGTTCATCGGAGAGTCGCCCGGCCAAACTATGCCAGTGCTGCCGGGCGTAGTCGGGGCTGTGGAACGAGATGCCCGAGATCAGGTGTTCGTCGAACATCGCGGGGGCGCGTCCGTGCAAGCTGATATGAAAATGGCAGAGCCGCGGAGTGCTCGTCTCGGCTGACTCCGAAAGCACGGCGCGAACCCTACCTCAAGGGGAGCACCTGGAATCATTGCGCGTCTCTGTGTCCGAAATACTTTCTCACTCCGATTACGGCGTACCGCCCCCAGGGGCCATTGGTTCCGAGGTCCGCTGGCCCCAGGTAACGGTCGCGCGATCCGAAGCGCTGAAACAAAAAATGTTGCGCGACGCGCATTTCAAAGCCGCGCCCGATTTCAACTCCGGCGCCCCAGGAACGTTCCCACCCGATCGCGGCTGGCGACCAAGTGTAGAGTGTCTGCGGGATATTCTTGCCGAACACGAACGTAGGCTCACCGTAGAAAAACAAGCGTCGCAACTGCGTCCGCGCGAAGGGTCGCACCTCGACGTACCCGGAGAGCAGGTAGCGGGCAAACGCATTGCAGGGCGCGTCCTTTCCGCCATACTGACCCGCATTGGCCGCGCACAGATTAGGGTCGGGCTCGTTGTGCGGAGGCGCGACATCGAACTGGCTGTATCCCCAGATGAAATTCCTGGGAAAGAAAAGTCGCCCGCCATCCACCGCGGGAGTAGGACTCTGTTGCGCAACTGCTCCACACGCCACCGCCAGAAAGCACACAACCACCAACGAACATTTCATGAAGGCTCCGTCGGGACCGATAATTTAGCTCGCTCTTGGTTGGGAGACGGGTCTCGACGTACCACGAACCGTTGCCCGCGGCTGGGGTGAAGGAGTCTGCGAACCCGCCCAATTTGAAGAGAGCGGGCTATTTTAGCCTGAACTTTTCACTGCTCCCTAGCCTAATTCGCCGACAGGGAGCGACCACCCGATCCGGGGCATTCCTTAAATGTCGTAGTAGAGGGCGAACTCGTAGGGATGAGGCCGCAGCCGCACCGCGTCCACTTCTTTCTCCCGCTTGTACTCGATGTAGGTGCGCAACAACTCTTCTGTAAACACGTCACCCTTGAGGAGGAACGTGGAATCCCTCTCCAGCGCCTCCAGGGCTTCTTCCAGAGACCCCGGCATGGAAGGTACATTCGCTAGTTCTTCTGGGCCCAGGTCATAAATGTCCTTATCGAGCGGCGAGCCCGGGTCGATCTTGTTCTCAATACCGTCGAGTCCGGCCATCATCATGGCTGCGAACGCAAGGTAAGGGTTGCAGCTGGGGTCCGGCGGGCGGAATTCCACCCGCTTGGCCTTCGGCGACGCGGAATACATGGGGATACGGCATGCCGCAGACCGGTTTCGCCGCGAGTAGGCGAGGTTCACGGGCGCTTCGAATCCCGGTACCAGCCGCTTGTACGAATTGGTAGTAGGCGCGATCAGCGCCGCCAGCGCCGGGCCGTGCTTGATCAATCCCCCGATGTACCACAACGCCGTCTGTGACAGGCCAGCATATCCGTCTCCCGCGAATAGAGGCTTTCCGCTCTTCCATAGCGACTGGTGCGTGTGCATGCCGCTCCCGTTGTCCCCGTAGATAGGCTTCGGCATGAAAGTCACGGTTTTGCCGTATTGGTTGGCAACGTTCTTCGTGATGTACTTGTAGAGCAGCATGCTGTCGGCCGACTTCACCAGCGAGTTGAATTGCAGATCGATCTCCGTCTGGCCTCCAGTGGCCACTTCGTGATGGTGACACTCCACGATGAGGCCGGCGTTCTGCATGGTGATGACCATCTCGCTGCGCACGTCCTGGTAGTGGTCGGTCGGGGGCACAGGGAAATAGCCTTCCTTATAACGGGGCCGGTAGCCCAGGTTATTCCCTTCTCTGCCGGAATTCCAACGGCCCTCCTCCGCGTCGATGAAGTAGAAACCGTGCTGCTCGCGCTGGTCGAAGCGCACGCTATCGAAGATGAAGAACTCGGCTTCGGCGCCGAAATAGGCGGTATCGGCAATTCCGGTTGAGCTCAGATAGAGCTCGGCCTTGCGAGCGATGTAGCGCGGATCACGGTCGTAACGCTGCTTGGTTACCGGATCCAGCACGTCCGCGATCATGACCAGGGTCGAGACTTCGGTGAAGGGATCGAGCAGGTAGAAGCTTGGATCTGGGATCAGTAGCATGTCGCTCTCGTGGATCGCTGCCCAGCCCCGAATGGACGAGCCATCCATGCCAAAACCCTCCTCGAACGATGCTTCGCTCAGCTGCTCAATTGGATAGGAAACGTGGTGCCAGAGGCCCGGCAGATCGGTAAACCGCAAATCCAGAATCTTAACCTCGTTCTTCTTCGCAAACTCCAGCACTGTCTTCGCGTCTGCCATGTGCGTCTCCTGTGAGCGCGTCGCCTGGTGAACCAAACCGCGGAAAAACGGGACAGAGGTCTTAGAAACGAGAACGAAGTCACCGCCAGCCGCACGTTCGGAGGATCCGCCGCAGGCCTTCCCTTGACCTTCTCAGGTCGCCGGCATAGGAGCGGTCTCCACTACTCGTCTGTGGAGTGTAGAAGGGCGGTCGGCGCCGCCTAAATTGATTGTTTTTATGAGCTTGATAAGGGCGGCTTATGCGACTTAAATTACACGGATTCATGTACTTCCAAGTCGCCGGAGGCGGGGAAAGAAAAAAGGGGCCAAGCCATCCGACCCTGTTGCTCACGCGCTTTCTCGATGCCGGCAATCGTACCTGCGAGCGCTGCCGCTTTGACCATTGAATCTTTCGATGGGCCCAATCAAACCGTTTATGATGGGTGCCGCGAGGCGGCAAGGTAGTAGGTTCCTCGCGACGGGGCAGCCCCGATTCTCGGCGCCGCGCGGCAATTCTCTACACCATGGATTTCGACCAGCTAGAAACCTTTCTCGAGGTAGCGCGCCTGTGCTCCTTCTCCCGTGCGGCCGAGAGGCGTTTCCGCACTCAACCCGCGGTTTCTTCCCAGATCCGCGCGCTCGAGGAGGAAGTTGGGGCAAAGCTTCTCGATCGCTCCGGCGGCAAAGTCTCCATTACCCAGTCTGGAAAGCTCTTTTTGAAGTACGCCGAGGAGACCATCGAAGCCCGCAAGGCTGTCTGCGTGGCCATCGCGGAAACCGAGCGCATTCCTCGCGGCGAACTGGTGGTCGGCGCGAATGAGGGGACGTGCCTCCACGTCCTTCCCGAGGTATTTGCGGACTTCAAAAAGACGTACCCGGAAGTGGCGGTCGGCATCAAGCGTGCCGACTACGCGAAGACGCTCGACTCGGTCATCGACAATTCGGTGGATTTCGGCGTGGTCTCCCTGCCCGTAAACGACGCGCGTCTGACGGTGGTCCCCATTCATGGGGACGAACTGGTGATTATCGCGCCGCCCTGTCATCCTCTCGCCCTTATGAAGGCAGCGACGGTCGGCGAAGTCGCCAGTTTCCCGCTCCTGGTTCCCAAGAGTGGCCACACCCGGGATGCGCTCGAAAACTTGTTTCACGAACGTCGCTTGAAGCCACAGATTTCCATGGAACTCGACTCGAGCGAACTGCTCAAACGCTTTGTTGCAGCTGACGTCGGCGTCGGCTTCATCGCCCGCTCCAACGTGGCTGAGGACGTCCGGGCGGGAGTTCTGTCGGTGATCCCCATCTCCGACGCCCAGGTACGCCGCGACCTGGCTCTGATCTTTCGCAAGGACAAGGCTCTAAGCCGTGCCGCGCTGGCCTTCATCGACACCGCGGTGAAGCACAAGACCGCCGATCCTGCCATGGAACCCGTCAAGCGCCGCTAATCTTGTGTGCGCCGTCTTAGACGTTCTCCTGCTCTCGCTCCCTCAATACCGAGTGCGCATCGACCCCAAATGTCGGCGTCGGCTAAAATCCTTACGCGTGACGAATTTCAATTGCACTGCCACTGTTGTTGTCTGCTTCGCCTGCCTGGTCGCCGCCGCGCAAACGCGAAAGCCAGCGCCCAAAGATTCTGCCAATGACCATAAGCTGACTTCGGTTCGCGTGACCGGCAGCCAGCGCTACAGTCCGGAAGAGATCATCGCGGCCTGCGGGCTCAAGATCGGCTCCGCCGCGAGCGAGGATGACTTCAAGAAGGCGACTCAAGAACTCGGCGAAACCGGGCTCTTCGCCAACATCTCGTACAGCTTTGCCTATTCCCCTGCCGGCACCAAGCTCGATGTTCAGCTCGCCGACAGCGACAAGTTGGTGCCCGCGCGCTTCGAGAACTTCGTTTGGTTTTCCGACCAGGACCTGGTCGCCAAGATTCACGAGATTCTGCCCCTTTTTCGCGGCCAGGTTCCCGTGGGAGGTAACTTCTCCGACCAGGTTTCCGACGCGCTCCAGGCTCTCCTCCTGCGGCACAGCCTCGCGGCACGAGCCGACTACATTCGGGAAGCGGAGAGCGACGACGGACCGATATCGGCAATCAATTTCCGCGTGACCGGCGTGAATATCCAGGTACACGAGGTAACGTTTCCAAACGCCTCGTCGGCAGAACAGGCGGCGCTCGCGGCGGCCGCCAAGAAACTTGAGGGCACTGAATACCTGTATTCACAGGTCGCCCTTTTCGCAAAGGCCACCCTGCTCCCGATATACCAGGAGCGCGGCTTCCTGAAGGCGACCTTCGCGGACCCTCAGACCAAGGTGTTCCAGGAAGACCAGGGCGACACTCAGGTGGATGTTGCTCTGCGCGTCAATCCTGGACTTCAGTACAAGACGGGCAAACTCACGTGGGACGGGAACACAGCCTTTCCGGCTGAAAAGCTCCAGAGCCTGATTCGCCTGCAGCCCAACCAGCCCGCAAACGCCGTACAGCTCAAGACGGACCTGGAGGCAATCCGCAAGCTCTACGGAACCGTTGGCCGGATGACCGCAACCGTCACCCCCGACGCTGAATTCGACGACGCGACCGGTTCCGTCGCTTACAAGTTCCAATTGCACGAGGGCGAGGTCTTCCACCTCGGGGATCTGGACATTCAGGGACTGGATTCAAAATTGACGGATCGCGTGCGCGATGCCTGGAGGCTCCAGCAAGAGGATCCTTACGATAGCGGCTATGCCAAGCGCTTCGTTGACCAGTCCTGGAAGCTGTTGCCTTCCAACCCGAACTGGACCGTTAACATCCACGAGGGCGTCAACGAAAAGGACAAAACCGTCGATGTGACTCTGCGCTACGGACAGAAGCCCTGAGCGCCTGAGGCCAATGAGGGCGAAAATTGCGGGAACACCGGTAACCTGAACCGCCATCTGGTAATCTCTTAGAGACAGCTCTTCCCTGACGAAGACGCTCGGGCAGGGGGGTACTTCAATCCTTTAGGAGAAAGCTGCATGAATTCTCGCACTTCGAAGTTTGCTGCCGTGGCAATTCTGGTGGTCGGTTTCGCGCTCCTTGCCTCCGCAGCCGACAAGCCCCAGAGTTTCACCGGCAAGGTCAGCGACGCAATGTGCGGAAAAGCGCATATGATGTCCGGCTCCGAAGCCGATTGCACCCACGCCTGCGTCGGCAAGGGTTCCAAGTACGCCCTCGTGGTGGGCGACAAGGTCTATACGCTCGATGCCAGCGACAAAGCGACTTTGGGTACGCTCGACAAGCTGGCGGGCAGCAACGCCAAAATTTCCGGCACTCTCAACGGGGATACCATTCAGGTGGCTTCGGCCGCGGCCGCCAAGTAGTCGTTTTACCGCCTCTGCTGCCCTCCCCCAATAAAGCAGACGCGTTGCGGGAGCTTTCGTGGCTCCCGCAATTTTTTTGGTTACCTCCCGTATTTTTATCCAATGTTCACAAATCGCTATGTTAGATTTGCGTTTTCCTTCACTCTTGCAGGTCTCTGGAGGCAAATGAATTGAGCAAGGACATGGTCCCCAAGCGGATTTTCTTCACCAAGGGGGTCGGTAAACATCGTGAACGCCTCACTTCCTTCGAACTCGCCCTGCGGGACGCCGGCATCGCTGCTCAGAACCTGGTGCGCGTTTCCTCCATCTTCCCGCCCAACTGCAAGCTTGTACCCCGCTCCACGGGGTTGAAGTTTCTTCACCCGGGTGAAGTCGTCTTCTCCGTTGTAGCCGAGAACAGCACTCGCGAGCCTCACCGCCTGTTGGCTTCCAGCATCGGCGTGGCCATCCCCTCGGACCGCAACACCTACGGCTACCTGAGCGAGCACCACTCTTTTGGGGAATCCGAAGACGCGGCCGGGGATTACGCCGAAGAACTCGCCGCGGAAATGCTGGCTACCACGCTCAACGTGGAATTCGATCCCGATCGGTCCTGGGACGAGAAAAAACAGATCTACCGGCTCTCGAACAAAATCGTCCGGACAGCCAACGTCACCCAGTCCGCCGTCGGCGATAAGCGCGGGCTGTGGACCACGGTGATCGCATCGGCAGTGCTGATTTTCGACTAAGAAACGGTACCCATACGACGGCCCGGCCACTCTAAAGTGGGCGGGCCGAACTTTCTAATCCGATTTATCGCTACTTTGCCGCCATCTTCTTCTTAGCTTTCCCCTTGAGCGTCTTGTCTTTGTCCAGCCTCTCTAGAACGGCAGCGACGATGATCGGCAGCCCGACGGTTGCGTCCACGAACACTTCTCCGAACTTGCCGCCTTCCGACGGAGGTACAAACTTCCCCCAGGAGATGGCCTCGCTGTACGGGCTGCCCGACAAGCCGCCCCAATACACGGGTTCCGGGCAGATCCGCACGCCGTAGTGATAGCGCTTTAGCGGGATATTCTCTCCCAGCCGCCGGTGCCGCAATTCCAGGAACGGACCGAACTGCTGCGACCAGTTCCGGGGCACGCCGCCGCCAATCGTCAGAATCCCCAGCCGCTTCTGTCGCAGTAGCGTGGCTGCGAAGTGCTCCAGATCGAGGAATGGGTCAAAGCGGATCTTATGCCGCCCGGTGGATTCCCGCAGCCGGTTGTTGAGGGCGACGTCCAGGCCCAGTTCAGAGTCAGTGAAGGCGGGCACAAAAACGGGCACACCCTGCTCGAACGCTGACTTCAGAATGCCGCGCTGGTCCTTGGCGGTCTTCGCCAGGAACGCTCCTACAGTGTGGTTCAGCTTGTACGAACACATTGGTTCGCTGTGGTCCCAACCCTCCAGAACCTCCGACATGACTTCTTCGACGTCATCGAGGTTCTGTTCCGGTTCGAGCGTGTCGTAAACGCGGTTGTAACCCTGCTCGTAAAGTTCCTCGTCAGAAACCTCAGGATTTACCCGGAAATGCGCCCGCCCGGTCGCTTCGACCAGTCCGTGGGCCATTAGCGCCCCGGTCGAGACGATGGCGTTCACGATTCCCCGATCGATCAACTCGGAGATGATCAGGCCCTGCTTGGCGACCGTCATCGCGCCCGCCAGCGTCATGACCACGAAGCACTCTTCGTCACGAGCCATGGCCTCCAGCACGTCGGCCGCTTCTCCGAGTTGACGTCCGGTGAACGCGGTCTTCGACATGGAGCGCACCAGGTCGTCGATCGAGCGGACCTTGCCGAGATCGAGGGGCTCCAGGGGAATTAACCGGTCTTCGATGGGGTTGTGCAGCTTGCGGTCGATGCCTGAACCCTCGTTGTGGCTCCCATTGCCGTGTTTTTCAGGATGATTGTGCTTATCATGATTTCCCTGCTTCACAACACCTCCCAGCCAAACCCGATAGAGTGAAAGAACTACTCTACTAGAATCAGGTGGCGTGTCGCCAACGACGGCTTCGGCGCCGGAGATTTGCTTTCGATCCGTGCTCGGCATACACCTATGGCGTTAACGTTGGTTGAACCATCAGCCATGCGCGCTATCCTTGCGTAGCGTTTGTTATGCTATCCCCCGGTCAACTCAGGGAGGCGCTCTCCGTGGCACCAGAGAGATTCATGGTCGGACTGGTACAGATGTCGTGCGGGCCAGTTCCGGAAGACAATTTGGCGAAGGCTCTCGCCCGCGTCGGCGACGCAGCCGCAAAGGGTGCGAACGTTGTCTGCCTGCCTGAACTGTTTCAGACGCAGTACTTTTGCCAGCGCGAAGACCATGGCCTATTCGATCTAGCGGAATCGATCCCCGGACCCACGACGGAGAAGCTCTCGGCTGTCGCCAAGAAACACAACGTCGTGCTGATCGCGTCGCTGTTCGAAAAACGCGCCCTCGGCCTTTATCACAACACGGCCGCCATCTTCGACAACGACGGTGCCCTGCGCGGCATCTACCGCAAAATGCACATCCCCGACGACCCGCTCTACTACGAGAAGTTCTACTTCACTCCGGGGGACCTGGGCTTCCGCGCTTTCGACACCGACTCAGGCAAGATCGGAACCCTGGTCTGCTGGGACCAGTGGTACCCCGAGGGCGCGCGTCTCACCGCCCTGCAAGGCGCAACGATTCTGCTCTACCCAACCGCCATCGGATGGCATCCTGCCGAGAAGGCCGAATTCGGGGAAGCGCAATACGATGCCTGGCGCACCATCCAGCGCGCGCACGCCATCGCAAACGGCGTATACGTGGGAGTGGTCAACCGCGTTGGCTTTGAAACCGGCAACATTCGCGGAAACGAGGCCAAGGGAGCCGGTCTGGAATTCTGGGGAGGCTCCTTCATCGCCGACCCCTTCGGTCGTGTCCTCGCTCAAGCCTCGCACAACAAAGAGGAAATCCTCATCGCCGAGGTCGACCTGCACAAACTGGAAGACATCCGGCGAAACTGGCCGTTTCTGCGCGACCGCCGCATCGACGCGTACGCCCCCATCACCAGCCGGTTGATCGATTGAGCCAGGAGCGCCGAATCCCCTCGTGAAATCGAGCAAATCAAGTACTGCAAGTAATACTCCAACTCCTCGGCCTGGCTCTCGCATGCCCGCCGAGTGGGCCCCGCACGAATCGACCTGGCTCGCCTGGCCTCATTTCCGTGGCGACTGGCCCGGGAAGTTCGATCCCTTACCGTGGGTGTACGCCGAAATTATCCGGAACCTTACCCGCCACGAGCGGGTCGACTTGATCGTCAACAACGCCGAATCCGAAAAACGCGCCCGCAAAACGCTCAAGCTCGCTGCTGCGCTGAACCAGAACATCCGCTTCCACCGCTGGCCCACCAACCGGGTCTGGACCCGCGACAGCGGCTGCTCCTTCGTCACCCACGTGAGGACGGACGCCCCCGTGAGCCCGCCCCGAGCGGAGTCGAGGGGTCCGGCCGAGCGCAGCTTGGCTACTCTACAGGCCATCAAGTGGCGCTTCACGGCCTGGGCCAAGTACTCCAACTACCGCCACGACGAAAAAAGCGGTTCGCTCATGGCCGAGGCAGCCCACGCCGAGGAGATTCGCGCACACCACCGCGACGCCCGCGTGGTGCTTGAAGGCGGCGCCATCGACGTCAACGGCGAAGGTACCCTGTTGACTACCGAAGAGTGCCTCCTGAGCAAGATCCAGCAACGCAATCCCAGGTTTCGTCGTCAGGACTACGAGCAAATCTTTGCCACTTACCTGGGCATCAGGAAAGTGATCTGGCTCGGCCGAGGCATCGCCGGGGACGACACTCACGGCCACGTCGACGACATCAGTCGTTTCGTGGCCCCCGACACGGTCGTGACTGTGATCGAGTCCAATCCGAAAGACAGGAACTACGCGCCGCTGCTCGAGAACCTCGAGCGCCTCAAGTCCGCCACCGACCAGGAAGGCAGACGCTTGCGCATCGTCGAACTGCCGATGCCGTCGCCAGTCGTTTTCGAGGGCCGCCGCCTGCCCGCTAGCTACGGAAACTTCTATATCGCGAACGGGGCCGTGCTGGTGCCGGTGTTCAACGACCCGAATGACCGCATCGCGCTGAATATCCTCGCAGACCTCTTCCCCGATCGCGAAATCGTCCCCATCTACTCCGGAGATCTGATCTGGGGCTTCGGCGCGTTGCACTGCATGACGCAACAACAGCCGAAGGTCAGTCGCTAGTCGTTCGTCGCTGGTCGCTCGCTGAACCTCGAATTCATCGGCGCCTGAATGAGCCTTGGGCTTCCCAACATTCAACCATTCTCGGCTAGGATAGGACCTTATGACGAACGCGAAGATGGGGACCGGGCGGATCGAGGCTTTCAGCGACGGAGTCATTGCCATCATCGTGACCATCATGGTCCTGCAGCTGACCAATCCTTCCCCGCCGACTTTTCCCGCCCTGCTGAAACAAGCCCCCATCTTTCTCAGCTACGCGCTCAGTTTCCTCGTGGTTGCCATCATGTGGGTGAACCATCACCACCTCATCCACGCCGTCCGGGAAGTCAGCGCCCCCCTGCTTTGGTCCAACATCAACCTGCTCTTCTGGATGTCGCTGACCCCGTTCGTCACGGATTTCATGGGCCGCAATCCCCGCACCCCGTTTCCGGTCTCGCTCTATGGTATGAACCTGGCGATGTGTGGATTCGCTTTCTGGGTACTGCGCATCGAGATCGCCCGCCAGCATCGCCACGATCCGGAGATGAGGGAATATCATTCCCGCGTGCAGATGAAGAACCTGTTCTCCGGCTTCCTCTACCTGAGCGCGGTCGCCCTGGCACACGTGTCGGTCTACATTTCGTATTCCATCTACGTGCTGATTCCAGCGATTTATTTCTTGCCCGAGAAGAAGCTGGCCGCGGACTCAGAATAGGGGCCCGCTTCATGGGCTACGACTTCGGCGGTCTGGTGTACTGCTTTTCGTCCACTCACCAAGCGAACACAGCACGCCGAGTCTGCGGCTCTGGAACGGATTCATTATCGAGGCAGGCGATCGAAAAACTCTTTCTTTCGTTTGCGTAATTCCCGGCTGCTGATTGGCATTTTCCTGTCTAATTCTCGTGGACGATCGAAAAAGATCCATCGCCATGCAAAGACAGAAACGATCCACAGTCCGAAAAAGATCAAGGCGAAGGGACGAATGCCGAGACTTGGAAGAAACTCGCGTATCGCTAATGTCGCTAGCGCTGCGGAGCTCAATCCGTAAAGCCACGCTGCGATACGATTAACACGCGACTCTTGCAATCCTGCCATGCCGACGCTTCTGTGATCTTACCCACCAATAACCTCACCAGCCGCTTCAAGCTCCCAACGTTGGTTTTCAGCATCTCGGTGCGCTGCAGAATGGAAATGCACGCAGGCAGATCACCGACCAGGGGAGAACGCGTCGCGCCAACAGGTTTGACCGGAGAGACTTCCCTACTTCTTGTACACCGTTGGCCGCGGTCCCTTTTCGAGCGCCTCGCGATCCCAGATCATGTCCTCGCGCGAATAGTTGGCGAGTTCGAAATCCTGGGTCAGTTCAAGCGCATCCGTCGGACACGCGTCCTCGCACAGCCCGCAGAACATGCAGCGGCTCAGGTCGTAGGTGAAGTTGGTGAGCTCCTTGCGGCGGGTTTTCTCGTTGCGTTCGCTCGAGACCACGATGAGGTGCTCCGGGCACGCCAGCGC
The DNA here is from genome assembly GCA_035567435.1 of Terriglobales bacterium. Lineage (GTDB taxonomy): Bacteria > Acidobacteriota > Terriglobia > Terriglobales > Acidobacteriaceae > Gp1-AA133. Next base: position 93,845 of record DATMPS010000098.1, read on the forward strand.
GCAAAGGTCGCAGGCGATGCACATGGTCTCGTTGGTGTCGGGGTTGACGTTCAGCCGCGGCGCGCCCCGGTAGCGCTCGGCCACCTGTGGCCGTTCCAGCGGATATTGCTCGGTGTAATTCTCTTTCGGATCCTGATACCGGAACGTCACCTTCAGTCCCTGGATCAGGTCTAGCAATAACACCTTGCGGAGCAGGTTCGGCATCCCCATGTCTTCAAAAGGATACCACGGCCCGCGTAGGGGCAGACGCCCCCGTCCGCCCGGCCGAGCCAGGCTCGGCTCCGCTCGTCTTCTGGGAACTTTTCTCCCCTCTGATCCGTATCTACTTTCAGAACGCAGCCATGAAGGCCATCCTGACATCCCGGCCCGAAGTCCGCTGGGCAGCAGCGGCGATTCCAACGATTCTGGTGGCGCACTGGGTTCTAACGACCCTCGGCTTGCGCCTTGCGCACTTCCTGCCTGACAGTGTGCGCACCATCCTGCAGCTGCTCTGATTATCTAAATCTCCCGGGCGAAGTGCCTCCGCTGCCCTCCCGTTACAATGCCGAGGAGACACCGTCTAAGCAGCCTGGAACCTGACGTGGCGAACGACCAACTACCGACGAACGACGAGCTTTTCATGGAAGAAGCGCTCCGTGCCGCCCAGCGCGCACTGGAAGCGGGCGAAGTTCCAGTAGGCGCCGTCGTGGTCTGTGACGGCCGGGTGATCGCGAACGGCTGGAATCGTAACCTCACCGGCAACGACCCGACGGCCCATGCCGAAATCGTGGCTTTGCGCGAAGCGGGTGCCGTTGTGGGCAACCACCGTCTGGGAGATTGTGAGCTCTTTTCTACAATTGAACCGTGCGCCATGTGCGCCGGCGCCGTGATTCACGCGCGCATCAAGCGTCTGGTTTACGGTGCGGACGACCCTAAGGCCGGTGCGGTCCACTCGGCAATGCAGGTGCTCAACCACCCGCAAGTGAACCATCGCATTGCGGTTAGGGGAGGCGTTCTAGGAGGGCGTTGCGCAGAGCTGGTTCAATCCTTCTTTCGCCAGCGGCGCAAAGACAGTCGCTAGTCGTCAGTCGCAAGCGGATGGAAAGAACCTTGGGAATCGCGCGGGTTCGTAGTGTATGCAGTTAGGCTTCGCGAATGAGGATTTGCTAGCGACCAGCGACTAACGGGCAGCGACCGGTTTTTCAACGGGGAGAGGTGCGTGAGCGGTTGAAACGATCTGCCTCGAAAGCGGGTGAAAATCGGCATCGGTCAGCTTGACTACGCGGACGGGAAGTTTTTCGAGTTCCGCCAGTTTCGCCGCTCTGAGGCGACGTGCTCCGGCTACCACCTCGTACTTGCTTTCCTCCAGTTCGCGTACCAGCAGAGGGGCTAGAATCCCTTGCGTCTTGAAACTGGCGGCCTTTTGTGTCGCTCGCCGTTTTGTGCCCGAAGACAGCAAACTGAGTATCAAACTTGGCGGTGCCCTCTTTGAAGGGCACATAACGTGTAACGGCGGAACTTGCCCTTCGGACGCCGCTATGAAAGCCCGTTGAAGCTGTCGGACACGGCTGAACCTCAATCTCCGGATTGCTCGTGATTCGACCAGAACTCTGGCATGCCGAGATTTCCTGGACGTAAGTGAGCACCCTAACCGATTGGCGCCGGTTGGGGACCAGTGTTTTATGTCCGGCTGTATCTTTTACTCCGGTAACCCGACACGGCGCATCAGTTCTCGAAACCGTGGATCCTGCCGCAGGGGCTCGAATCTACGTCCTGCTTTGAGATACGTAAGTTGAGGGTCGCGCTCCTCGTAGGCTTTTTCCAGCCAGCCGAAAGCCTCATTCAAGTCGCCCAAGGCTCCATAGAGAATACCAATGGAGCCAGATGGCACAATGCCACGCTTGCGCAGGTTCTTCAGTTTATCGAGTATCCTTCCTGCTTCTTCTCGGTTACCCGCCGTGGCATAAGCAAAACCAAGATCCAGCATGAGGTCCGTATCCTCGCTTCCGGAGAGTTGGAGAGCCTTCTGAAAATCTTGAATGGCATCCTCGCTTTTTCCCCCGTGCAAGTGTGCCCAACCCAGCGTCTGGTGAGCTGGCGCAAAATGAGGACCCAGTTGTAGCGTTTCCTGCACCTGTTCCAACGCCTCGTCGTAACGACCGGCTGCGAGTAGCCTGCCCGCCAAAGCGTTGTTGACGGGCAACGACAGCGGGTCGAGTTCGCGCGCCCGCCTGGCCTCAGAAACCCCTTCCTCAAATCGGCCTACGTAGATCAGATAACCTGCATACCAGTTGTGAGTCCGGGCATCACCCGGGTTCAATTGCACTGCGCGCTTGTATTCCCGCTCGGCCGTTGCCCAGTCCCACTCATGAGTCTCTGCAATGAACGCGAGAGATGCGTGGGGTTCGGCCAAATTGTCATCCAAATCGATAGCTTTCAGTGCTGCTGTTTTGGCTCGCGACAGCGCGTCTTTCGACGGAAAAGCCCCGCGGAATCCAAGCATGGAGTAGGCATCGGCCAGTCCGCTATACGCCAGGGGGTAGCTCGGGTCGCGCATAATTGCCTGCTGGAAAAACCCAATGCTTTTGTTGAGCGCGTCCTGCGTTCGCTGGTTGAAATAGTAGCGGCCCTTCAGATAATCCTCGTGAGCTTCAGGGTCCACCGGGTGAGTAGATGCCAGAGTCATCCGCTCCCGGGGTGTCAGGCTGATCTCGACTTGCTCGACGATATTCCGTGCGACCTCGTCTTGGAGCGCGAGTAGGCTGCGATATTCTCGCTGGTATTCGCCTGCCCAAATGTGCTCGTCCGTCGCGCCGCGAATCAACTGAGCATGGACGCGAACCTCACCGTCCTCGCGTATCACCGATCCTTCGACGATGGCGTCCACGCCGAGTGTCTTGGCAATCTCGGGCACGGAGAGTTGCGTGTTCTTAAAGTGCATCGCCGAGGTGCGCGAGATCACACGCATGCCATGGATGTTGGCAAGCCGTCCGATAAGCTCCTCGGTCATGCCGTCAGCGAGGTATTCCTGAGAGGGATCTCCGCTCAGGTTCTGCAAAGGAAGCACAACCAACGAACGAACTGGGTGAAAGGCGGGAGCAGTCGGACGATTCCTCCCCAGCCGCCATCCCCAGTAGGCTATCCCGATGACACATACTGCGCTGGCTGCCACTAGCCAAACGCGCCTTCCATGAAAAGCGACTCGAGGCCGAGCCTGTGATTCACCTGTAACCGCTAAGTGCTCTTCGTATTCCCGAACGGTGCCAACGCTGTTAATCGGAGCAACGAAGCGGTAACCTCGTTGTGTCAGAGTCTCGATAAACCGGGGCTGGTCGGCCGAATCACTCAGCACAGCTCGCAACCGTTTGACGGCGGCGTTCAGGCTGTGTTCGAAATCGACAAACGTGTCCCCCGGCCAGAGCTTTTTTTGCAATTCCTCACGCGTGACCAACTCTCCTGGACGGTCCAGCAGCATCCGCAGTATGGCTAGTGTCTGACCCTCTAGGCGAACACGCATTCCTTCTTTTCGCAATTCCCCGGAGTAGGCGTTGAACTCGTAGGCGCCGAAACTTACGATGTTCGGTTTGGTTGGGCTACTCACTCTGATCAGACTCCGCCATTACGGCGAAGTATATACCGGCTCCTCAGGATGCGGCGGGCATGTCACCAGACATCGGAAAACATCTCTTATCAATGACTTCTGGTGTCACCTAGGTTTCACTCGCATTGCATTGACCATAAGAGCATTCTGCTCAATCCTCACCGCACCACTGAAGTGGGAGGAGCCATGACGAAGTTAATCAGATCACAACTTCAGCGCATTTCCTTGGACTGCGCTTTGCTGGTTGCACTGCTCGTACCGTGTTCGGCTCTGGCGAATACCTGGCAAATGCAGGTCGGCGCAGAGAGCCCCGATCTTGGAAGGCAGGCCTTGGCCTTCCTGCCGAACGAAGTTTGGATCCATGCTGGAGACAGCATACGTTGGACGTTTCCCACACACGAGCGCCATACGCTGACGTTCTTGTCCCCGGGCCAGATCAGGCCGCCAGCCTTTGGTCCCACCTTCGGGGTGCCGGTCGGATGTCCAGGGCTCACGCCCGACGGATCCAGCTTCGATGGTTCGGCGTGTGTCACCACAGGAGTTCTCCTGGCGAGTGAAACTACGACCACGGCGCCAACTTATACCGTGACTTTCCCGGCTGCTGGGAATTTCAAATTTGTTTGCCTAGTCCACGCGGACATGACAGGTGTCGTCCATGTTGTAGACCCCTCCCAGCTTCTTCTGCATGACCAGGACTTTTATGATCGGGAAGCCCAGAGCGAAGAGGCTCTTTTGCTGGCGCATGCTCCCCGCGTCGACGATCGGGGGATTCATAGGGAGGAGAGCAACGATGTGGCCGTCGGTATCGGCGAGGTTGTAACAACGAGCGGTGCAGGTTCGCAGACGATATCCTTGATGCGCTTTGTGCGCCCGATGATCATGGTGCGCGTTGGCGACACGGTTGAGTGGGCGAGTTTAGACCCCTCGATAAACCATACCGTGACCTTCGGGACAGAACCCGCGGATCCAAGGCCGCCTTCGGCCGGTGTAACACCAACCTCGGATGGCGCCAGGCAGGCGACGATAAGCTCGACCACCGACAGCATCAACTCGGGATTCCTGTCTCCTGCGCCCCAGGATCGGGCGAACCTCGCCCAGTCGAATCCTGGTGTAACGCGCTTTCGGGTAACCTTCACGTCACCAGGAATCTTCAACTACATCTGTGCTGTTCATGATCAGCTCGACATGAAAGGGACAGTCATCGTTCACCCATAGGGCGTGTCATGAAGAGATTTCTCTGTTGGTGTATGGCGGCGCTTTTGTTGATTGAGCATGCCTCTGTGGTGTTGGGGCAAGAAGTGAAACGTGCCGCAACGGGTGTGGGGGTTCCGCAAGCAACATACATGGGCGGATTGGTTACGCCGCCCCTACCGAAACCACATTTCGTTCTCACTGATACATCTGGTGGGCGGTTCGATTTCTTTAACCGGACCCTGGGATCGATCACGCTCCTTTTTTTTGGCTATACCTATTGTCCTGACGAGTGTCCCATGCACATGGCGAATCTCGGTGCGGCCTTGAAGAGACTGCCTCCTGGTACAGCCAGTCAGGTCAAGCTCGTCTTTGTCACGACCGATCCCGCACGGGATACCCGCCTGGACCTGCGCCGCTGGCTTGACCATTTCGATAAGCGGTTTGTTGGCCTCACCGGAACTGCTGATGCACTCGATGCAGCTCAGAAAGCTGCCGGAGTTCCTCTAGCACAGAAGACGGACCCGCGCAGCGGCAACTATTCGGTTACTCACGCAAATTTCGTTGTCGCGTATACCAAAGACAACTTCGGCCACGTTATCTACCCGGGCGGAGTCAGTGAAGCCGATTGGGTCCACGACCTACCTCTCCTGGTAAACGAGACCTGGGCGCGCCCATAACTCATGACCGACGAATATGGCAGCAGGCACGGAAGGTCACATCGCACAAACCGATGCAGAGGCCACTGACTTGCGTGGAGCTTTCTTTTGGATTGGATCCCACCTCTTACACGTTGCGCCAACATTGTGTCGTCCTGCGCTTGGCTTCATGCGGAACTCGCCACGACCAGCCTATGGAACGCCACCACATCATGTGTGGTTTGTCGGCGACTCTGAAGTTGAGCTTGTGCAAGCAGGTCGCCGGACTAAACGAGAGAAATTCAATCCGTCCGGCAGCCGAAGGACAGACCAGTTCACAATAGCGGGTGTGGTTAGGCGGATCATGGACCTCCATCGGAGATTTCCGAATGGAGGGCTTCATGCTCGAAGATTATTACGTTAAGCCTGCAACCGTTGACAGGGTTCGTGCCAGCTTGCTGGCGCCGCAAATAGAGAGCTATCTGGAATGGCTGGAATCGCACCGCTACTCTCGCCTCGTTGTGTATCGCCGGTTGCCGCTGCTTTTTCACTTTGCTGAGTTCGCACAAAAGAAAGGCTGCAAAGATGTTGCTTCCTGCAAGGCCTATATAAAGGAGTTCGTATCGCAGTGGTTGGAGCAACATGGGGCCAAGTCAAAGACTGCCGTCGTGAAAAAGCCGACCGCGGAGGAATGGGCTGCCTTCGCAGCGAGTTGCAACCTGCGCGATATGGGCACACACCTCTGTGCCTTGCCCACTGGAGAGCATTGCCCGAAGGGATTGATCTGCCTTGGCTGTGCGCATCCGCAGCCGAAGAAAAGCGCGGTGTCGATCTTTCGGCGCATGCTTACCAGCCACGAGCGCAGCCTGGCGACTGCGCGAGGTCACAGCGAACCTGCCGGACAGATTGCGGCCCGCGAGATGGAAATTGTCAGGATCAAGGGAGCGTTGCAGAGAGCGGAGGATGACGTCGCCGCCGCTATAGAACGGGCGTCCTGAAGTCGGATAGCTATCGACTGTGACCATCAGAGGACCTTTGTGGTTGATCAACGTTGCGATGGTTGTTTCCCTTGACGAAGCGATGGTCGAGCGTCTACCATCATTGCCATCGAGGGTAGACTGTCTTCCATGGCGAATCCAAAACAGCGCGCCGGTCTTCTTCAAGGCACGTTAGACATGCTCATCCTACGGACACTTCTCTACGGGCCTTCTCATGGTCACCAGATCGGCAAGCACATTCAGCGGAGCACGAATGACTTTCTGCAGATGCAGCACGGGTCACTGTATCCCGCCTTGCATCGTCTGGAGAAGCGGGGATGGGTTGTCTCCAAATGGGAAATGGCTCCGGATCGCAATCGGGAATTCAAGTATTACCGACTTACGGATAAGGGCAGAAAACAACTCGTGGTCGAAGAATCGCAATGGAAGCAGATGGCGGAAGCTGTCGCACGCATAATGTGGCCCGCGGCTGAGGAGAGCTGAGATGACGTGGTGGCAGATTAGGAAACGAGATGCCGACGTGGAGCGGGAACTGCAATCGGATCTCGAACTGGAGGAAGAAGAGCAGCGGGAACACGGCGTGCCACCAGAAGAGGCTCGCCGTGCCGCCCTGCGTTCTTTCGGCAACCCTACTCTTATTGGCGAGCAAACTCGCGCTGTCTGGAGTTGGAACGGGCTGGAGAGTCTTCTTCGCGATCTAAGGATCAGCGTTCGCACTCTCTTACGGTCACCCGGGTTTTCAATCATTGCCGTTCTCGTAATGGCGTTGTGCATCGGCGCTACGACGTCGCTATTCACCGTTGTGCGTTCGGTCCTGCTCAAGCCGCTTCCTTTCCGTGATCCGGATCAGCTGGTGATGATTTATGAGCATTTCCGCGACCCGAGCATGAACGCGCAGCAGTTTAACTACAACGCCGTTGCTCCTGCCGACTATTACGACTGGCGGGCGCGGACCCACGGCTTTGAAGACATGGCTGCGTGGCGCTACTGGCAGTTCAGTCTCACAGGAGAACATGCGGAATTACCGGAACTGGTGAGCGCCCGTGGCGGGAGCTGGAACCTGTTTCCGCTGCTAGGGGTGAATGCGGTTATCGGGCGCACTTTTACCGAGAGCGAAGATCGCTTGGACGGAGACGCCATCATGCTTACATGGAGTCTCTTCGAGCGGCGGTTCGGCGGAGATCCGTCGATTGTCGGCAGGCAAATCCATCTCGACGGGAAGCCCTACACCGTGGTCGGCGTGCTCCCGAAGTGGTTCAGCTACCCCGATGCAAAAGTCCAGGTATGGGTTCCTTACAAGTCGGGGCTGCCAACAGAGATTCTGCAGCATCATGACTTTCACTTTACCCGTGTGATCGCCCGCTTGAAGCCGGACGCCAGTCTGGGCAGTGCCCTGAGCCAGGTCGGAGCAGTGCAGTACCGCCTGCACATGCAGAACCTGAATGCTCCCGTAGCCGAAGACGTGGCACCAAAGACCCTCAGTGAAGATCTCGCGCACGATGTGAAGAGACCATTGGTCCTGCTGTTGTGGGCTGTCGGCTGCATGCTGCTGATCGGCTGCCTCAACGTGGCTAACCTGCTAGTGGCTCGATCCGCGGCGCGGCAGAGGGAGATCGGAGTCCGGAGCGCGTTGGGGGCACGAAGGACGACGCTGATTCGTGAACAGCCGATGGAAACCCTGCTGATCTCGATTGCAGGCGGCGTTACCGGAGTGCTGTTGTCGTTGGCGGCAACGAACTGGCTCGTCAGCACGTGGACGGACCTTCCCAACGTGCAGAGTATCCGCGCCGACGGCGTAGTGCTGGTGTTTGCTTGTGTGCTCGTCTTTGCTTCGGCGCTGCTGGCGGGTTTGCTGCCGGCGATTTCATCGACAAGCAAGGGGGCGATCGCGGCTCTGCAGGCTTCGTCACGGAACGCGGCGGGCAGTCATGCGCGCACGGCGTTGCGCAAGACACTGCTCACGGTAGAGATTGCTGCGACGGTTGTTCTGTTGGTTGCCGCCGGTCTTCTGCTCAAGAGCTTCTGGCGCCTCCGCACAACAGACGTGGGCTGCGCGACCGACAATGTGCTGACGATGAGCTACAGCCTTGCCGCAAAGAGGTATCAGAGTCCAGAGAAGGTGAATGCATTCAACGGAGCGATGCTGGAGCAGGTACGCGCGCTGCCAGGTATTCGCGCCGCGTCGCTGGGGTCGACGGTGCCCGGAGCGGGAGCCGGAGAGGATGATGCGTTTACTATTCCCGAGCATCCACCGATCGCGCCCGGCACCGCGCTGCCCGACGCGCTCTATAGGACGGCCGATCCTGAATATTTCAGTGCGTTGCAAATACCGCTGCTGAAAGGGCGGTTTTTTACCAGCGGGGATCGCGCTGGCCGCCCAAAGACGGTCATCATCAGCCGTCAGCTGGCGCAAGAGTATTTCCTTGGCGAAGATCCACTGGGCAAGCACCTCCACATGGTTCCGTACGGCAACGCCGATCACGAAATCGTCGGGGTTGTCGCCGACACGCTATATCAGGTGGGTCAGCCAGCCAAGGCGGCCATGTATTTCCCCGTGCTCAATGGCGATAACAATCCGGGTGGGTTTACTCTGGCGGTAGTGACGGCGTCCGATCCACTGGCATTTTCCGTTCCGATCCAAAAGCAGATTGCGGAGCTCGATCCGGAGTTGCCGGTCTCCGACGTGTTTACCATTCAGCAGATCATTGAACGATCATTGGGTAACGCCACCCTGAGTGTCAGTCTCATGCTCGGCTTCGCAGTGCTGTCCCTGATATTGGCGTCAGTAGGGATGTACGGAGTCCTTTCTTACCTCACGACACAGCGCACTGGAGAGATCGGCGTTCGCATGGCGCTCGGTGCACCACGCGGGGAGGTTCTGCGCTTGATGCTGGGAGACGGCCTTCGTCCAGCGCTTTATGGGCTGACGCTTGGCGTCGTCGGCAGCATCGGAGCGGTACGATTGGTCCAGTCGATGCTCTATGAGACGCGGCCGCTCGATCCGGCGATCTTTGCGTCTGTAGCTGCAACCCTGGTGGTGGTGGCGGTATTCGCCTGCTTGGTTCCGGCATGGAGGGCGTCGCGAATCGATCCGATGCAGGCATTGCGAACTGAATGAGGCAGCATTCGCGAAATCTGCACTCCTCGAATCTAGGTTGAAGCCAAATCGCCGTGGCTGGTTGTGAGAGCATCGCCTCGGCGTCTTCACCGTAACGCGCTTGCATCTGACTGCGCCCCTGAAAGCCCAGGATGACGGGATTCTGCGATTTTCGATTCTCGGTGATGGCGGTATGAAGCTGCGGAAGGCGTTGCGCGATGGCGCTGGTAAATGCTCCTTTTTCGTGCCGAAAAGCTCGCTCTCAAGAAGTCCAAGGGGTATTGCGGCGCAATTCAGTTTCACGAATGCCTTTTCGCTGCGATTGCCCAGCTTATGTATTGCACGCGCAAACAGTTCTTTGCCGGTGCCCGTCTCTCCGAGAATCAGCACGCCGGAATCCGTAGGCGCAACGACCGATACCATGCTCAACGCGGTCTTCAACGCCGGGCTCTCTCCCACGATTTCTCCCAGCTCGGCGCGAATTTCTTCCTCCAGATAGCGTCTCTGTTTCGTCTCCTTGTCTCGATCCTTTGTCGCCTGTTCGTACTCCAATGTGTTCTCAACGGCAATCGCTACCTGACAGGCCACCTGTTCGAGCAAGATGACGTCGTCTTTCGCAAAATGATTGTCCGAACGCCTACAGAGCATCAAAACGCCAACCACGCGATCACGGCCTATGAGCGGAAGATAGCATCCCGTCCTGAGGCCTTCCTCGATCACGCGCTCATAAAGAAGCCGGCCGTCAGGATTCCCAAAGATTTCAGGATCGTCGCGGACCTGTTCGAAGCTATCGATCCGGATGCTCTTGCCTTTCCGCAATACCTGACCCGAGATCGAACCATTCATCGGCACCAACGATCCCTCACGGAAGGGTCCTTTCGCATCCGGATTGTGCAAGATAGTGACACGCAACGCGCCGCTCTCGGAGTCGGGTGCCAGCAGAGCGGACACGTCACACTGCATTACCCTGAATAGATTCGTCGACAGCGCCTCAACCATTTGCCGGAGATCCAACCTCGACGTGACGCTGCTTGTGATTTCCAGAAGCAATCGCAGCCGATCGCGTTCGCGCTGCAGTGCTTGTTCGTTCATGTGGCGCTCAATCGCGATCCCAGTGATGTGGCTGGCATTCTCGATCAACTGGAGTTCGTTGGTACTGGGCCTGCGTGGTTCACGATAGTTGATAGAAAATGTGCCGAGAGCTTTGCCTTCGCTCGTGAACAACGGGCGTGACCAAACGGAACGAATTCCATAAGGCAGCATGCGGTTGCGATAGTGCTCCCAGACGGGATCGGTCAGGATGTCGGTTACATACACCGGTTCCTTCCGATAAATGGCTGTGCCGCAAGATCCGCCTTTCGGACCAACAGCCATGACTCCTACGTGAGCGATGAATCCAGGAAGGCTGGGCGCAGCGGCACAATGGAGTTCCTTTCCATCTTCGTCGGGAAGCCAAATCGTGCAAGACATGCCCTCGGCTTGCGATTCAACCAACTGAGCAATGTTCGCTAGAACCTCGGACAGAGGAGAGCCCGCAAAAATCAATTTTTGCAGGTTGAGGACAGACTCAGTCGAAAACAGCCCCAATTCTTGTTCCGACGGTGCGTCCCGCGATAGGACTTTTGCGGGAAACTGTATTGCTCTCTCCATGAATTGTCCTTCCCGGCCTACTAGATTCGAGAAGTCGAGGTATGTCCTATCGCAGGCCGATTTCCTAGCGCCGACTTCGGGCCGCGTCAGACACTACTTTAAGCCGGAAAGGGGCGAAACTGCCACTGTTTAGAGGAGCGAGTGAGCGGTTGGAGGGGCTTTGCAGTTTGGTTCTGGTGCAGACCTAGTTTTGAGATCGCTCGCGTGATCGAAACGCAAATAAAGGAACTCACCCTTGTCGAAGCGTCGGTGCATCGTCGAAGTGGCCCCACGACAGCTGCTGTACTGCTGCGTCGTGGAATTGTGCCCCAGCAACGGGCAAACCTTCCATAATCCGGTAAGGTAAGCTTGCCGACCAACCGGACGGAGCGCGGAAACAACCCGTCATGAAAGCGTCGTGTGCCCCGAAAATTGCGTCAAGGCGCCGGTGGTCATGCTGGTCAGATCTGGGTCATGCCGCCATCGACGACCAGTTCGATGCCGGTGATATAGCTACTTTCGTCAGAAGCGAGAAACGACACCACTTTGGCAATTTCGTCCAAGGTTCCGGTGCGACCGAGCGGTATATTGCCCACGACGCTGTCTGCGTACTGCTTGACTTGTTCTTCCGTCATCCCCAGCGAATTGCGATAGCCCGGCGAGGGAATTACGCCAGGACTAACAGCGTTTACGCGGATTTTGCGGTCTTTAAGATCCGTGGTGAAGGTACGCGCGAAAGAACGCACGGCGGCTTTGGATGCGCTGTAGACACTCATCGCGGGCGCTCCGGTACTGGCAACGATCGACGCATTCAGAATGACGGAGCTTCCATCCTTAAGGAGCGGAAGCGCCTTTTGCACGGTGAATAGTAGACCCTTGACGTTCGCGTTGAAAGTGTTGTCGAAGTGCTCTTCGGTGATTGCGACGAGCGGGGCGAATTGTCCGGTGCCGGCGTTGGCGAATAGAGTGTCGATGTGCCCCTTCTGCTGCTTGACAGTGGCGTACAAGCGATCGAGATCGGCAAGATTTGAGACGTCGCCCTGCACTGCAGTAACACTCTTACCGATCTGCTTCACTGCTGCGTCGAGTTCGCTCTGACGGCGGCCCGTGATAAACACGTACGCGCCCTCCGCGACGAAGCGTTGTGCCGTAGCAAGACCGATTCCGCTATTGCCTCCGGTGATGACTGCTACTTTTCCTTCCAGCTTGCTCATGAGCTTTCTCCTGTTTGCTTTCCTATTTCTGATGTCGAATTTCCGTACCGGATAGGACAGATGTCACCGGCGACTGAATAGATGCAACATTTGTACCGATAGGTATGAAAGAGGCATCATAGATAGGTATGGAACGGAACAGATCGTCAAAACAAATGGGACGTCCCCGCTCCTTCGATATCGACCGAGCGTTGGACCGCGCGCTGCTGGTGTTCTGGCGAAAGGGATATGAGGGCGCGTCTCTGTCGGACCTGACCAAAGCTGTGGGCGTCAATCGTCCGAGTCTATATGCCGCCTTTGGCGACAAAGAAGCGCTGTTCCGCAAGGCGCTCGACCGGTACTTGAAGGGGCCGGCGGCGTACACCCAAGAAGCATTGAGGGAGCCGACCGCCCGCGCGGTCGTGGACCGATTGTTGCTGGGTGCGGCCGATTTGAACACAGCCCGGCGCAATCCCGGTGGGTGCCTCATGGTGCAAGGTGCGCTTGCGTGTGGCGAGGCGGCCGATTCCATCCGGCAGGAACTGACCGCCTGCCGCGCGGCGGGTGAAGTTGCGATGCGCCGGCGTTTCGACCGTGCGAAATCAGAAGGTGACCTACCGGCCAATGTGAACCCTGCTGATCTTGCTCGCTACATCGCGGCGGTCCTCTACGGAATGGCAGTTCAGGCAGCGGGCGGCGCAAGCCGAAGTAAATTACAGCGTGTAGTCGAGATGGCGCTGCGAACGTTGCCGATGTGAGACAACCCGCGGTCCACTTTTGTCGGAAGCGACACCACTGACGCTTGTCTCTGAATCGAGATCGGGCGCAGCCGAGGAGAAACAACTCTATAGACCGGATATGACTCCGGGAGGCACAGGACTGTTTCTAAAATGTCCCGTTGTATTTGCCCCTAGAATGGCCGGCCAAATCCGCGATTGCGGGCGGATGACGCTAGTGCTTTTTCGGACGCGACGCCGGGATGAGTGCTCAAGGCTGCAAGAAGTGTGGGGCGTCGCGTTCGAAAAAGCACTAGCGTTATTCAGGAGTAGCAAACTGTCTCCGCGACTTGCGTTTTCTTCGCTCTGTTGGCCGTCGATCGGCCCACTTTAGGATGGAGTCTAGCGTAGGACAAAGGGACTGGCCCCATGCTGTCAGACAGTATTCAACCTTCGGTGGCACCTGAGGATACGCTGTACGCACGACGATTCCGTCAGCTGCCAAACTGCGGAGTTGCTGCCCCAGCATTTTCTGAGTGATGTTGGGTATCACCCGTTCCAGATCGGAAAAGCGCATCACCTTGCCTCCGAATAGATGAAACAGAATCACGAGTTTCCATCTTCCTTCCAAGAGGCGGAGCGCTGCTTCTACGTCTGCGGCGGCGGATGTGGGCGTGTAGCGTTTCCGCATACATGTTTCTCCTAACGCACTTTTTCGTGCGTACTTCCTATTTCGCCAGTATGCTGCGAAACTTCTGGTTGTGCAACCGCACGGAGGAGAAGAGCGTGGCTCTTGATGTGCCCAAACCAGGCGCCGAATACCTGGCCGCCGAAGAGGTGAAGGACGCCGATGCGCTTTCGCGTTGCTTCTCCGAAGATGGCATTGTCCACGACGAGGGGCAGGAATATCACGGTCGTGACTCGATCCGCCAATGGAAGCAAGCGGCGGACGCAAAACACCGATACGTCCTGCAGACGGTTCACGTCCAAAATCTCGGAGACTTGGTGACGGTACGTGCCCGACTGACCGGTGAGTTTCCTGGGAGCCCCGTTGAACTAGACCATATCTTCAAACTTTCCAATAACAAATTTGTTTCACTGGAGATTCGATCATGACGATGCCATATCCTTTCCCAGTTTCAGGAGATGAATTTAAGGGCAAGCGGGTTCTGATAACCGGCGGTACAAAAGGCATGGGACAAGCGATGGTGCGCCGTTTTACTCTGGGCGGCGCTGCCGTCGCAACGACTGCACGCTCGCCGCTGCGCGAAGGGCAGGCAGTTGCTCTCTTCGTGCAGACGGATATCGGTACGGCGGCAGGCGTGGGAGAAGCAATCAGCCGCATTCAGCAGGAGTGGGGTGGACTCGACATCCTGGTGAACAATGTGGGGGGATCAGATGCTCCGAACGGCGGATATAAAGCCCTCTCCGACGACGACTGGCAGAAGGCGCTCAACGTCAACTTGCTGGCATCCGTTCGTCTCGACCGAGCATTCCTGCCCGGTATGATCGAACGCAAATCAGGTGTCATTCTTCACATCTCGTCCATTCAGCACCGTCTGCCGCTCTATGACGC
>DATMPS010000099.1:0-42109 GCA_035567435.1 Terriglobales bacterium
GGCGCTCCGTCGCGCACCAGAACGCGCTTCTCGGAGTCCAGACGAAAAGGACCACACGCGTAGAACTGCTTTGTCTGCCCACTCATAGGGCTGCAAGATTTCTTCCAGAACTTTTCCAGAATTATGGAAGGACTTCAAAACGCTCTACCTCCTATCCCGTCAAGGGGGTAGCGGGTGTATACGCCACGAGGGCAAAACGCTACACCCCCCTGCCCTGGCGGCCCTGGGGAAACGGTGGGGGATGGAAAGCGGTTACGACGAAACTTGGCTAGCGAGTGTTCAGCGTCTTTCTTTCTTCGCTTTGCTCTCCATCAGCGGGGGCGGTCAGTCTCCTTGTGTCTCGCTTTGAGCAGGCCTGTGCGCTCGGGCAAATTCAACTGCTGATGTCAGCAGGCCTTCGATGCGATATTGACTGGCGATTTCCAGCAACTGCTCACCAAAGCTGGCAAGGGGATAGTGTTTTTCGTCATCGTATGCAAACGCCCCAAACTGATTTGCCAACGTGTGATGCAACTCATTCACACCATGCAGCATGTTTATAATAACCTTCTCTTTCCCTTTCTGCGTGTCGGCCAAGAACAGTTCTCGTGTGCAGACGGTTAGCCATGAGTAAACCAGTGCCGACGCTTTGATCTTTTCCGATACGGACAATGACGCCAGCCAGGTGAGCCATTCAGAAAACGCTTGGGAGTTCATTTATCTTTCCTTTCTTCATAGTGTCTACTCAGGTTCAAAAGGGGCAGTGTGCGGAGGAGCGCGGGCAGGCGGAGTGCGAGGGGCGTACGCGGGAGGGTGCGCGTCACGCGAACAATTTAATGCGGCTGCGAGTCAAGCCAGATTTTAGCCAGCCCATCGCCCAGGACCTAACTTGTCGTCGATTCTGGAGATGAATCAGAATCCAGGTTCGAGAGAACAGCAATAACCATGCCTATTTCCGGATAGCGTTGAAGGACTGAATTAAAGCCCTTGATTCCACCTCCGTGGTATTGCAACTTGTGATTGAAGCGTTCGCCGAGAACGACACCATATAGTGCATGCCATGGGCGGCGGTCTCAGGATAGAAATCGACCATTTGCTTGGGGCCGAGGCCGGAAGGCGGCACGCTTGACCGCCGCCGGTGACGTTGGATAAAGGCGTACTTCATTTCGGGCCCTTCGCGAAGTACGCCGTCGTTTTTCCCAGGATGTCGCGCTCCATCTTCACCCGTGCCAACTCGGCTCGCAAACGACTGATTTCCATTTGCTCGGCACTTACCTTGTTGTCCGCACCCTTCAGCCGTCCTTCCCGCTGCGCCTTGACCCAGTTGTACAACGTCGGCTCAACCACTCCCAGACTTCGGGCTGCTGCCGCTATGCTTTGCCCCGACTCTCGAACCGGGAGCGTGCGAGGAACTGACATTACTTCTCACGCGCTTCCTTGTGTGCATTCGCCACGCCCCGTCTTCCACGTCTCAATCGGCTCGCTCAGTCCAGCAGGGGTAGCCGAATTTTTCCCGACGTCAGTGATCACCTGAAAAGCGGCCATACAAGAACAGTTCAAAACCGGCCATACTTTGGAAGGGTCCAAGACTAAGTTGTTCTATCCTGCCGCCTGCTACGGTGGCAGGCCTGTTTTTGTGCGCCAACTGCGCGGGCCGCATTTCAGAACGTGCCCATGATGCAGTAGGCGATCGAGCATGGCGGTAACCGCTGCGCTGTCGCCGAGCAGTTTCCCCCAGTCATCGACGGGTCGGTTCGAAGTAATCATTGTGCTAGCGCGCTCATAGCGTCGCATGATGATCTCCAGGAGTTCCTCGGCGGCGGTGAGGGATAACTTCCGCATGCCCAAGTCATCGATGATCAGCAGGGGTACAGTGACGAGGGCCTCGATGTGCTGTTTGCGCGTACCGTCAATGGAGGCTTCGGTCCAGATCCTCGAGCAAGGTATGGGTCTCGCGGTAGTGCACCCGATGGCCTTGTTGGATGGCAGCCAGCCCGATGGCTTGTGCCAGATGGCTTTTGCCGCTGCCGGGGGGCTTGCTCAACGGTGCCGAATTCTCCAGTCGGCTCTCCGAAGTTGCCCAAACCCTCGACACGATCTCCGGTCGGTGGCGGTGGGCTCGGCGAGCCTTGGCCTCTTGGCATGCTCCTCGTCAGGAGTCGCACCGGGGCATGACAGGGGCGGTTGCGGAGCTTTCTGCAGTTTGGGTTTCCGATGATTATTGATAGGGGTCATTTTAATTTCGTTCTTTCCAAAAGAGACCTGAGCAGCGCCCATCGCAACTGTTCATCTTTTCAATCGATTCAGCATACCCTGGGAGAGAGTGCTCCGGCTGGTCCAAAGGGCACAGCTCTGCCAACTATCTGGGTGCATGCGATAAGAAAGTTCGGTCAGAAGCTAAGCGGCGTTCCTGACTTTGGCTCTTATCCGCTGAAGGACCGTCGCGGGAAGACCCAGCACCCGAACCTTTGCATCTGTCGTCGTTTTGACGCGAACGGCTATTCCGCCAGCCTCGGGAAATGGGTCTGAAAGAACTTCAAAGTCTTCGCCGTAAAGCCGAACTCGCGATGAAGCAGCGTAACCCATACGTTTGACATTTGCGCAGATTTCCAAGATCGAAGGAGGAGGAGATTCGATATTGCGGCTGGTCATAATAAGCCGATTCTACCCTCCGGAACTGCGGAAGGGCGGTCTCTATTGCTCAGTACAGCGCCCGACAACAGCATAGTCTGAGTTGTAGAGGTCCTGAAGCATGCATCGTCAAGCAATCAGTTTGCCCGGCATCGTGGAGAAAATCATTAAGCTACGATTCCGGGCCACGCCGAGAAAGTTGAGATTTCCATTCAAAGCGGAGACGATCCGGGTCAAAGAATTCGTATTGCTAACACCTTGATCAATGCCGTGGGCGATGCGGTCGCGTTGAAAAAGGGCGCAGTCGTGAACTTCGTCATCAGACAGAAGGCGAAGGGCGCAAATTAGGCGCGCGTCCTGATGCGTCCGACTCCATGAGGACAAATCGCGGTCACTTGCTGATTGAGGAAGGTATCGGCCATGATCGAAGGCGCCTTCGCCTTCCACGTGTTGGGCATGGACTCAAACGACTAGTAGTGATCAGTTCTGATGGATTCGTAACTCTTGCAGCTCTCCGCTGGCTGGCCCAAGCTTTGTGATGCTGGAAGGCGACGCCCATGTTCTGGCGACCACGGGACCTGTCCGTCCATCCGACGCCAGGCTCCGACGTGCTCAATGCATGGCGCATTCATCGGGCGCAGCATTGCGAATTGCCCGCAAGTTGGTGCGTCAAAAGATATTGGGACAGTCAAGGGTTGCTCGGCACAAGCTACTTGAC
Organism: Terriglobales bacterium; assembly: GCA_035567435.1. GTDB lineage: Bacteria > Acidobacteriota > Terriglobia > Terriglobales > Acidobacteriaceae > Gp1-AA133. The sequence continues at coordinate 3,329 of DATMPS010000099.1, forward strand.
ACGACGACAGGTGCCGCAATCGATAGACTTCGTTCCGAGCTAGCGGCCGCGGACAATATCCCTACGATTCGCCTGATCGAATGACAAGCCACCCTCAAGTACTGGACCGCGTGGCGTACTCTGCCAATCCACTTTCCGACAAACGATCTTCGACGCGTGCCCGAGCATTGGCGTAGCTTTTCACTCCCTCCGCACCACAGACCTCACAGATTTTCATTCGATGAAGGCCGGTGCTGTCTTTCACTCTAAAGTCGTTTCCTCGCCCTTCACTTCTCCGGCAGCCAGGTCGCAAGGAATTCAAATCCCGACATGCGGGGCATATGCAGATCGGAAATGATCACATCGGGAAGGGACCCGCTGAGAGCGTTTAAGCCATCCAGCCCGTCCGCTACCGTGAGAACCTCATAACCCTGGCTTTCCAAAATGGCCCTTGCGACTTCGCGCATGGAGGGTTCGTCATCAACGACCAAGACGCGGCCGCTGGTTGTCCTGCCGCGGTCCATTCCACTATTTTATCAATGTCCAATTCTGGCGAAACGGTGCTGTCCCAATTCTCTTCTTGGCTAGCAGGCATGGGACACCCCCATTTCTGAAGAAAGTTCCAGTGACAAAAACATGCTCGGCACGAAGTCGGCAAATCTGGTCAATATTGCACGTATCCGGTATTGGCAGCGGTGATTGACGTGTTACCTGGTACGGAACGCGGACGCTGAGGCGGGTATACTTGGCCCGATGATTCCTGTTCCAAGCCTCGAGTTGGGCACGTGGCTCTCTTACTGCGATCCGCGAGAGTGCTGATCGCTGGCGGATGGGTTGGGCTCGGATGTACGGACATTCTTTGTCTGTCACAAACTCAGAAGAACTCCCCCATCTTGGGGGCGGTGCTGGATGAGCCAGGGAGCTTCGGGACCCCCAGCCCTTCTAGAATCAGCCTCAATACGCTCTGGTGCTGATAAAGGGTCGTTGACTGGAAGCCTTGTTTGGCCAAGGTGCTGATGATGACTGCAGCCACGTGACCGCCACCATGTGTGGTATCGCTGGTGGCAGCTTCATCGAAGACGATGATCAGCAATCCGTCCCTCTGAAATGTCGCATTCGAGATCAGCGGTGCGATATTGTCCTGGAGCCAGGAATCCGCAAGCTGCAAAGGCCCACTGTGCCCATCGTTTAAAAGATTCGGCACGACAAACGAAAAGTTCGGCAGGACATGGTTAGCCAGGTCCGAGCTGAATTGAGACAGCAAAGTCAGGTTCTGCATTTGTGAGCTGCTGTCTACCACGTCCGAAAAGTACGAAAGCGGATCGTGCCGCTTGGCATAGAGAAGTGGATCGTTTCTGCTCTCAGCATAAGATTTCCAGCTCTTGCCCGACGCAAGTAATTCGCGAACAATGTTGTCAGCGTCGACCCGGCCCGCAAAAGAGTCGTCATTGGTAACGATCTGGCCGGTGGTGAGCATAAAGTAGTTGCCAATTGAAGGATGAGTATTCGCGAAATACTGTGTGGCCAATCCATATTGCATAGCAAGACTGTTCAGATAGGGCATCTCCGAACTGCCGATGACCTCTGAGTAGCTGCTGTTCTCTTCTACGACTAGCACCACCTGTCCAAACTGCGGGACAGCCCCGGTGGGTGTTGGCGGGAGTGGCGTCGGCCTGGGTGCGCCCGCGGAGGAAAGGCCGCACCCCAGGGAAAGAAGAAGAATAAGAATAGGGAATACTGTGGCGGTGTACGAGAACCAGAGAGCGTTACAGCGACGAAAACTTTTAGACCGGGTCATAATGATTTGGCATTTGTGAGTCGGGCCAGGGCCAGGCCTAAGATGCACGTACCAAAAGCAACGGTTGTCTAAACAGTAATTGGACTTCATCCGCCTCGTAACGGACCTCGCCACGGATACAACTGTCGGCCTGGGACAGCCTTCGGGATAGACCGCCAATGATCCCCTCCGCGTGGCGGATTCCCCCAAAGGTCAAGGGGGTGTAGCCGAATTTTTCCCGAAAGGTAACCCCGTCAAGCGGGTAGCAAGGGAGGCGGCTACTGAGAGGGAGGCGATTCCACGATTGTGACGACGGCAGATGCTGTTACATGTCCCGCCGTCTGCAACGTTGCGCTTATGGTCACGGTGGCCGGGATCGGGATAGCGGAGGGGCAGCGTACACACCAGTGGGTGACGACAATGAAATTCGGACTGCGGGCCTGTATCCAGGTGGAACGATTCGCGGCCCGGGAGCCGGGACCGGCGAGTAGGGTCGGGATGACGGCTAAAACGGATGCAACACGGAGCCAAGAGGTCGAGAGAATCGAATATATTCCCGGGTGGAAAGACGAAGTTTCCTGGAAGCAAGCGTCGGGCGTACAGAGGCTCTGGAACTAACTGCCACAGCGAAGTCAAGGGGCGACTTAGCCAGCATGATCTCCGGCGCCCGCGCCGTCTCCGGGCAATCATCATATCGAATCGTACGGGGCGTCAAGTGTTCCGGTAAGTGTATGCTGAGTCAATCCCACTGGGCTTGATACTCTGAGGCCGTTCCTTGCTGCCCAGACAAAATCGGGAAGTCACGCCAAATCTTCACAAAACTTTACGAGGTGTGACCGGGACATTCGAATTTATTACGCGTCATACGGAGTGAGCCATTCCGCCGACATTACTACAGTCAATTCGCAGACCAATACCTGCACCGGCGATGAGGAGGCCCTATGTCGAAAGCTTTCCAGATCGCACTCTGGTGCGCGGCTCTGGCCGCTCTGTTCACGAACGTTCCGCCAAGCGCCGCTCGGTCCGACGATGTCGCCGTGCCGGCGCCGGTGCCTGGACAGATTCGAACCGCCAAGAAGGTATTCATTTCCAACCTTGGTTCCGACGCGATTTCTGCGCCCGTGTTTCGCAACGAAGGGGAAGTCGACAAGACATACAACCACTTCTATGCTGCCATGAAAGCCTGGGGCCGCTACACCCTGGTCGACAATCCTGACGACGCGGACCAGGTGTTTGAGATTCGCTTCATCACCTCGCTGTCAGGCACGGGCAAAATCGACTCCTTTACGTCCGAGTTGGTGCTGACCATTGTGGACGCAAAGACCCGTTTCAGGCTCTGGACGCTGGGCGAGCCGGTGGAGGGCGCGTTCCTCAAGTCGACGTGGGACAAGAATTTCAACCGGGGAATCGGTACTCTCGTGGACGACTTGAAGACGCTAACTGCGCCAGACGCTGCGGCTACGAACAAGTAGGCCGCGAGTGAAACCTCAGACGCCGGCGTTGTAGAGTGAAGTTACCGATTTACCCGGGGGCGGTGAAAGTTCCCGTATAGGCAGGGTATAATCTGCTTGCCATGGCGTCTTGGTACCGGGTTACGCTCTCGGACAAAGATGTGGTTGTACGCAAGCACATGGAGTTACAGAAGGCGTTTGAAAACGCCTTCCTGGCGCGCGGCTGGCCCAAAGACGCGGCGATGTTCGCCAGCGTCGACACGCTATCCCATCATTTCTATTTTTCGCCGGGCGCGGTCCAGATCGCGGAGGACCTCATCGTTCACTACGCCGGAGCGGAATGCCCGTCGCCCGCGATGTCGGACTTGGTGCTGCTAGTAGGTACGCCCGAGTGGAAGGCCGCGATCTTCCCGAACGAAGTCTAAGCTGCGGTCATCCCGTCTACTGCGGCGCCGGCCCCGCGCTGGCTGCCGGCTTGTCGAACAGTTTGGGATCGACCTCCGGGTTGAAGTGCACCTCTGTGAAGGTGACCACGCTCGTGTCCTTGCCGTTCTGCTTGTTCAAATGCTTCACCGGAAACATGACGCCGTCGAAAGGTTTCCAGTCGGAGAGATCGGTCTCACCTTGGAAGGGTCCGGAGGAACCGATGGCAGGGTAGGTTTCCTTCAGGACTCGTCCCGTCTTCGGATCGACGAACCAGCGGATCGCGGTGCCATCGGCATTCACGTCGACAATTTTGGCTTCCACGTCGCCAATCTTCTCCGAGCCCCCGGCCGTGAAGGTGAACTTGGGATCGTCCACGTGCTGCGCGATGAAAGTCAAGTCGCGCTTGATCTGATCCAGGCTCTCCTTGCGCTGCGACGACGGAATGTCGCGCACCTGCCCTTGTGCCGCCATGAACGAGGTGGTCGGTGTGAATACCACCGTCATCGGCCCCATGGGTGAATCCATGGCCAGGTGCATGCGGTCGGGGTACTGGATCGTGATCTCCATCGACGGAGAGGTTTCATCGCCAGATTGCTGCTCCATCTTGGCGCGCAGGGCGCGAACCGTCCTGAGTTTCACGGCGCCGCCCATCGAGTCCGCAACTTTTGCTGCCAACGCCTTGCCCTCCGCATTCGACGCGGCCGCAGCGGTCGGAGCGGCAGAGCCCGGAGCGGCAGGTCCAGGCCCGGAGTCCAGGGCGCCAGCCGCGCCCTGCTGCTCGCCGGGTGCCGGCGGGATCGTGATGTCTAGGTTGTTGACCGAGCCTAGCACGGAGAGCGGCTTGTCAAAGTCCTTGGGGTTGCCCACCACCAGCACCGCGAATTGATCCCGGTGCAGGTACTTCAATGCCACGCGGTTCACATCCTCCTTGGTAGTTTTTTCAATCCCGTCGCGATACTTCTCGAGAAAATTGAGGGGGTAGCCGTAGAACTCATAGGCCATGCGCTCGTGCAGCACCTTGTCGGGCGAGTCGAAGTTGAAGATGAAGGAGTTGAGGATCGAGTCCCTCGCTTTCTTGATTTCCTCGTCGCTGATCGGCTGCTTCTTCAGGTTGTCGATGTCCTCGTACAGCGCTTGGATCGCCTCGGCCGTGCTCTGGCTCTTGGTGCCGAGACTGAACCGGATCACGCCGGGATGATCAAACGCGGTGCCGATCCCGCCGCCCACGGAGTAAGCAAGTCCACGCTTGGTGCGAATGTCTTGCACCAGTCGGGAAGAGAAGCCGCCCCCGAAAGCTTCGTTGAACACCTCAATCGCGTAGTAGTCGGGATTGTCGCGGGTCGTGCCCAGCGCGACCATGCGCACGTTCGACTGGTTCACATCTTCTTTGGTCGCGAGATAGTAGGCGGCCTTCGCCGTCTGGAAGTCCACACGTTCCTTCTTCGCGGCGGGACCCTTGGGCCAGGAGCCGAAGGCCTGGCGCAGCTTGGCTTCCATGGCGGCGGAGTCGAAATCGCCGGTGACGCCAATGATGATGTTGTTGGGCTGCACGTACGTCTTGTGCCACGCGATCAGGTCTTCGCGGGTGACCGCCGCGACGGTGGTGTACTCGGCTTGCCGGGCGTACGGATTGTTTGCGCCGTAAGCGAGCTTGGCCGCTTCGCGAGCAGCGATCGACCCCGGGTTGTCGTTGCGCCGCGAGATCGAGTCGTAGACCCCGTCTTTCGCGAGTGCCAGCTTGTCAGCGCGAAACTCCGGTTCCCGCAGCAACTCCACCGTCAGCTTGAAGACGTCGTCGAAGTCCGCCTTCAGGCACGACCAGCCCAGCGACGTCGAGTCCACGCCGCCGTCGGTTTCCACTTTAGCGGCGCGGACCTCAAGGGAGTCATCCATCTGGTCGCCGGTCTCGGACTTGGTGCCGCCCGTGCGCCACACCTCCCCGTACAAATCCACCAGCCCGGTCTTGGCCGCGGGCTCGTTGCGCGAGCCGCCGTGAATTCGGATGGTGCCATCAATCAGCGGCAGCTCGTGGTCCTCCTGCAGAAAGATCACCATGCCATTGGGCAGTTCAATTCGCTTGGGTTCGGCAGGACGGAACGCCGGGAGTTTCGGGATCGGGATCTGCTGCCAGTCGGTCGTCTGGCCCGCGGTCAGCGAAACCGACGCGAGCAGGAACACCACCCCACTCCACACCACCAGGGCGCGCTTCGATCTTGTGGAATTTGTCGAGAGGATTCTCATTGCCCGCCTCCTTTAGAAGAGGCCGGGGCCTGCTTCACGCTCTCGGTAATCCCGACGGTGCGGTTCGTCTCGACGAAAGTCTCGTTAGAGACGCGGCGGATGTCGGCCTTCGTGACCTGGTCAATCCGGTCGACCGAGCGGAACAGCTCGCGCCAGTCGCCGTACCGCGTCTGATAAATGGCCAGCGCCTGGGCGAGCCCCTGATTGTTCGCGAGGCCGCGCAGCAGATTCGCTTTGGCCCGGGTCTTGATCATCTTCAGTTCGTCGTCGCTGATGTCTTCTTTCTTCAGCTTGTCGATCTCGGCGTGAATCGCCGCCTCCATTTCCTCCGGCTTGTGACCTGGCAGAGGTATAGCGAAGAACGAGAACAGGTGCGGATACTTGACTCCCGGCAAACCCGTAAAACCACCAGAAAACGACGCGATTTTCTTGTCGCGAACCAGGGCCCGGTAAAGGCGCGACGTGCGCCCTTCAGAGGTCAGATCGGCAATTGCGTCGTACACAGCGTCGTCTTTGCTGCGGTAGTCGGGCCGGTGGTAGCCCTCGAGATAAATCGGTTGCGCGGTCTGCGGGACTACGACGCGCCGCTCGGCATTCTGAGCGGGCTCGGTCGTGGTGCGCGGGTCGGGCGCCGGGCGCGCCGGCAGCCGGCCGAGATACTTCTCCAGCACCGGCATCGCTTCCGACGCCTTCACGTCGCCGACGATGGCCACCACCATGTTCGCGGGAATGTAGTATTCGTCGAAAAACTTCTGCGCGTCGGTCGCCGAGAACGAATTCAGGTCCGACATCCATCCGATCGTCGGCCGGTGATACGGATGCGCCTGGTAGGCCGCAGTCGTAAACTGCTCGAGCAGCTTCCCGATCGGGCTGCTGTCGGTGCGCAGGCGTCGCTCTTCGATCACAACGTTGCGCTCTTTGTAGAACTCCCGCATCACTGGATGCAGGAAGCGCTCCGATTCAAGGTACGCCCATAACTCGAGTCGGTTCGACGGGAAGGAATAAAAGTAGTTGGTTTCGTCCCAACTGGTGTTGGCGTTCATGCCTTCGCCGCCGTTCGACTCAACGATCGAGTCAAACTCGTGCGGCTTGACGTATTTGTCCGCCTCCGCGATCGCGTCTTGCCAGGCTTTCTCCAGTTGCTTGAGCTTGGCCTCGTCGCGGCCCACGGGCTTGTCGCGTTCCGCAAGATAGGCGGCATACGCGTCTTCCACTTTGGCAAGCGCGGGTTTCTCTGCGGAATAGTCCGTCGTGCCGATCCTGTCCGTACCCTTGAAGGCCATGTGCTCGAACATGTGGGCCAGCCCGGTTCGGCCCATCGGGTCCTGCACCGAACCGACATCGACGTGAGTGAAGCCGGAAAACACCGGCGCTTCGGGCCGCTCCAGCACGATGAGGGTCAACCCGTTCGGGAACGTCTTCACCGCGATGCGCTTCTCGAAAGAAGCCACATCCTGGGCGGCGGCCATGGTGAGAAGGAAGTTAAGAAGGAAAAAAAATAGGAACGTGCGAACTACTCGCTGCTTCATCGGACCTCCACTGCGCTTGAGCCTGGCATGACGGCGGATTCCCTGGGTTAGACGGGCCAGAAACCGGGAAGAAATCGACAGTACGTGGCGGGCGGGGGGATTGTCAAACCGGGGGCCATTGGTCGTTGGCTGGTGGTCGTTGGCTCAGCAATGGCTGCCGACTGGAATGGCAGATTGCATCAGACTGAACCTCCCGCGCAACCGCGTTGTAAGCGAGGACGGGAGCCCCTAAATAAGCCGGATCTCTGGTGGTTCTTCGGACGCGACGTCAAAGGTGATTCAGGCAAACCACCTCTCGGTGGGCCCAAATGACCACCAGTATCACGACCGAGATGATCCAGAAAATGACATTTTGCGTACACACGCAGGAGTTTGCCAGTAAACACCTCGTCCGCATATTCGCCGCGTGAGCCCGCACCCTCCTCAATTACGAGGTACGCGACGTAGCGCTTCCAGTGCAACTCAAAGGTCCGACAGTCCGCGGTCACTCGATGGGCGTGGCTCCCTCAAGCAATTTTGAAATAGGATCGCCGAGATCCGGGACCCGGGCAACGGAGGAGTAATTGACCGCCTCCTGTACACGCAGAAAAACAGAATTGTCGCGCGGTTCAGAGATGCTGCCGAGGTAGGTACTCGGCATCATCCAACCGACAACTGTCAGCCTCGGGCACACTATTTTCCTTCTCGGTTGCAGGGCGCGTCCCCAGCTGCGAATTCTTTCGCACGCACCGGAACCTCTATACTACCAGCGGCATCGTGGAGCCGGGTTTCGAGGATAGCGAACTGTGAGCACTTCCCCCGTCGTCGACGTCGAAGGCAAGCGCCTGACCCTGTCGAATCTAGACAAGGTCCTCTATCCCTCCACTGGATTCACCAAGGGACAGGTGATCGACTACTACGCGCGCATTGGGCCCGCGCTGCTGCCCCATCTGGCGGGACGGCCGGTCACCATGAAGCGCTATCCCGATGGCGTCGACAGCGAGTACTTCTACGAAAAGAATGCGCCCAAGCACCGGCCCGAGTGGGTGAAGACGGCGCCCATCTGGAGCCGGCACAACCGCCGGCACATCAATTTCCTGCTGGTCGACGATCTTCCCACCCTCACCTGGCTGGCCAATCTGGCGTCGCTCGAAATCCATCCGTCCCTGGCGCTGGCCTCCGACATCAACTGCCCCACCATGATGGTCTTCGATCTCGACCCTGGCCCGCCCGCTAACGTGGTGCAGTGCGCCCAGGTCGGACTCTGGTTGCGCGAGATCTTTGACCACTGGGGACTCGAGAGCTTCCCGAAAACCTCGGGCTCGAAAGGCCTGCAGATTTACATCCCGCTGAACACGCCGACGACGTATGACGTCACCAAGCCATTCGCGAATGCCCTGGCGCGCCTGCTGGAACACGATCATCCAGAGCTCGTAGTCTCGGACATGAAGAAAGAAGTGCGGGCTGGCAAAGTCTTCGTCGACTGGAGCCAAAATGACGAGCACAAGACCACCGTGTCGGTCTACTCGCTGCGCGCGCGCGAACATCCCACAGTGTCGACGCCGGTGACCTGGGAGGAAGTAGAGCGGGCGCTCAAAAAGAAGGATCCGAGTCTGCTTGTGTTTGAAGCGCCTAAGGTCCTGCAGCGCATTGAAAAGATGGGAGACCTGCATGCTCCGGTGCTCAAGCTGAAACAGAACTTGCCCCAGGTGCAGCCCGTCGCGGCCGCTCCGGCCGCTCAGCCCGGCACTGTCGATCTCGCAGCGCAGGCGGAAGAACCCGAGCCGGAACCCAAACCGGGATCCAAGACTGCGGCGAGCAAGAAAGCAAGCAAGCTGACCTCAAAAGGGAAGACTGCGGCGAAGTCCCCGGCGAAGAAGAAACGGCGAGCGGTATAATCCGCGGATCCTTCCGGCTCGCTGAGGGCAGGCTGGAAATCATGGCGCAACTGTTTGCAGGCACATCGGGTTGGGCGTATCCGAGTTGGAAACCGGACTTCTACCCGCCGAAGCTCGCGCAGAAAAAATTCCTCAGCCACTACGCGACCCAGCTCAACGCGGTCGAGGTGAATTTCACCTTCCGCCAGCTGGTGAAAGAATCGACGCTGCAGAACTGGCTCGCCGACACCCCCGCCCAGTTCCGCTTCACCATCAAGGCGCACCAGGTCATTACCCACATCAAGCGACTGAAAGGCACGGAAGACTTCCTGCCCCGTTTCTTGGGCACTATCGAGCCGCTGGCTGCCGTGGGGAAACTCGGCCCTGTCCTGTTCCAGTTGCCGCCTAACCTTAAAGCAGAACAAGAGGTCTTGCACGCGTTCCTGCAGGCTCTTCCACAACGTCTGCCGTCGGCCTTCGAGTTTCGCCACACCTCCTGGTTCACCGACGAAACATACGCCGCGCTGAAGGACCACAACGCCGCTTTGTGCGTCGCTGAGACCGAGGAAATGAGCACGCCGGAGGTCCGGACGGCAGACTTCCTGTATTACCGATTTCGCAAACCAAACTATCCGCCCGATCAACGGAAGGCGATGATCGACCGCATCCAGCAACATCTGAGCGCGGGCCGCGACGTCTTCGCCTACTTCAAGCACGAAGAGACCCCGGAAGGCGCGATGTACGCCAGGGAACTGCTGGGCAGTTTTCCGAAGTAGTGGGGCGCGGACCTCCTGTCCGCGCAACGCATCGACCTGCACCCGCCTGGTGTTCGAGCGAGATGTTCATCTATTTCTTGAAGTTGCTAAAGGCAGTCTTTCTCCTTGCCGAAAAAGGCATGTCTCCACGGCGCCAGGCACCCCTGGCGCCACTTTGCAGCGTCCGATAAAGCGCAATAGACTAAGAGGCCGCGGGCAGGAGTGTCCGCGCCACACATGCCCTCAGAAGCCAACGCCCGCACGATGTCCGCCTTTCTCGACTACCTCAAGGTCGAAAAAGGACTGGCGCCGCTCACCATCGCGGCCTACACCACCGACATCTGCCAGTTTGCGGACTCTCTGGAAGCACACCAGCAGCAGTTCACCGGCGCATGCCGTAACGATGTCCGCGACTTCATCCAGCAGCTGTTTTCGAATTCGGTCGACGAACGCTCGGTCGGACGCAAGCTTTCCGCGCTGCGCCACCTTTACCGGTACCTGCTGTTGGATAAGAAGATCGATCATGATCCCACCCTCAACATCGCTTCTCCGAAGCAGTGGAGAGTTCTGCCCAAGGCGCTGGCCCGCGACGAAATGGAGAAGACCCTGGCGGGGCCGCAGCCGACGTCTGATTCAAAACTCGCCCTTGCGATCGCAGCCCGCGACCGAGCCATGCTCGAAGTTTTCTACGCCGGGGCCCTGCGAGTGTCAGAGATTGTTCAAGCAAAACTTGAAGATTTGAAACTCGAAACCGGCTACATGCTGGTGCGCGGTAAGGGCGACAAAGAACGCATCGTGCCACTGGGGAAGTCGGCGCAGAATGCGCTCACCGAATACCTGGGCGCTCCGCGTGGCACGCTCGCGGCTGGCAAGAGTTCACCCTATCTGTTTCTGGCCCGCGGTGCGCATCGGCTTACCCGCCAGCGTGTCTGGCAGATGGTGAAAGCGGCTTCGGCGGGCGCGGGCCGATCGGCGTCGCCGCACATGTTGCGCCATTCCTGCGCCAGCCATATGGTCGAAAACGGCGCCGACCTGCGCACCGTGCAGACGATCCTGGGACACTCGGATATTTCGACCACGCAGGTCTACACGCATTTGGCGTTCGACCGGTTGAAGACGGTGTATCAGAAGCATCACCCGCGGGCGAAAGCGAAGGGCTAGCTCACCACGGAGACACGGAGAAAACAAACAATAGTCCGAGTGGCACACTGAAATTCTCGATGGTCGGTACCGCAGTGGCCTGACTATGAGAACTGAGAATTTGGTCCGCTCTGTGTCTTCGTGCCTCCGTGGTGGATTTTGGTTTTGGTCTTGAACGATGAGCGAAGAGAAGAATCACCGTCGCACGATTGTCGAAAAAGCCACCGACCAGTTCCTGCGCGTGCTGCGCGAGCGCAATGCCTCGGCTCACACCATCAAAAGCTACGCCGGCGATCTGGAGAATTTCGCCAACTACGTCGGCGCGCGCGATTGGAACAGTATCGACCACGTCGCTATCCGTGGCTTCCTGTCGCGCCTCTACGAAAAAAGACTGAGCAAGGCTTCGATGGCACGCTCGCTTGCGGCCGTGCGGTCTCTGTACCGCTGGCTGTCGCAGGAAGGCGTGGTCGAACAGAATCCGGCCAAGCTGGTATCGACCCCGAAGCTCCCGAAAAAACTCCCGCGCGTGCCCACCATCGAAGAGATGAACGCGGTGCTCGACGGTGCCATGCCCGAGGTCGCCGCCTTTCCCGAGCGCGACCGGTTGCTGCTCGAATTGCTCTACGGCTGCGGCATCCGCAACTCGGAACTGACCGGCATCAATGTCGACGACATTCGCACGAGCGCCGAAGCGATCCTGATTCGCGGAAAGGGGAAGAAAGAACGCTACGTGCCGTTTGGCGGATCGGCAGCCTCAGCCCTGCGGGAATACTTGCCGACTCGGCAGAGGATTCTTGCTGAGACAAAGAAAACGGCGCCCGCCCTGCTGATTAATCGGCGCGGCGGACGCCTCACCGTGCGCAGCGTTGGCCGTATCGTGAAAAAGATCGCCGTGGCCAAAGGCCTCTCCCCCGACGTCCATCCCCACACGTTGCGCCACGCCTTCGGCACCCACATGCTGGAAGAAGGCGCCGACCTGCGCGCCATCCAGGAGATGCTGGGCCACCAGCGTTTGTCGACCACGCAACGCTACACGCAGCTCTCGATGAAGCACGTGCTGGCGGTGTACGACCAGACACATCCGCGGGCGAAGTGACAATCTGGCTCACCACGGAGACACAGAGGCACAGAGAAGGCCACGCCATTCTCATTTGCTTTCCTCTGTCTCTCCGTGACTCTGTGGTGAAAAGCTCGTTCCGATACTCAGCAGTTAGCACTCAGTGAGTCGAACATCAGCACCTACCGACTGGCTAAGTGTGGAATGCCAAGTGCTGATTTCTCAGTCCGCCGCCTTCGCCTCCGAAGCCTCCTCCTCGCCCTCTCCTCGCAGTTCCTTCCACATCGCCAGGACTCGATCTTTGACTTTCCCAATCAGCTCCGCGTAAGCCTGTTCCGACGCTTCCGACTCCGGCGGCGGGTAGATCGGATCCCCGAACACCATCCTGAGCGGCGTGAACTTCTGGAAGCTCTTGCCCCGCGGCCAAGCCTCGTGAAACCCCTCGATCGCAATGGGTACGATCGGCACCTGCATGTGAACGGACAAAATCGCTGCGCCCTTCTTGAAAGCACGCGGCATCCCGTCGATGCTGCGTTCGCCCTCCGGGTACAAGATCAGGCTGCGCCCGTTGCGCAGGCCGTACGCCCCCGTCCGCATCGCGGGTACCAGGTTCGCGTCCGGATCGACCACCACCACGCGCACCGCCCGCGCGAGCCTTTTCATGATCCCCTGGCCGAAGATCTCGCTGGTTCCCACCGCGAACAGATTCACGAACACATCACGCGGAACCACCGCCGCCAGCGCCACCGGATCCAGATAGCTCTGATGATTCGACGACAGAATGTAGGTGCCCTTTTCCGGAATCTTCTCCAGCCCCGAAACCTTCAGTTGGAAGCGGTCGCGCCCGATGATCTGCAGCACCCGCGACACGAAATACCAGAACGACTCCGCCAGCGGATGCGGCCGAGCTAGGTCGAGCACTTCCGGGTCTGTGGGATCCTCGCGCAGCAAGACTTTCCACCCGGCGAACTGCGCCCTGGAGATCGTCTTGCCGCTGCCCGCGCTTTCAAGCACAGCGTTCACCAGGTCACGCACCGAGTAGATTTCGCCCAGTTGCCCCTCTTCCACGTCCCCGCCAAGCTGTTCTTCGAGCGCGGTCAGCAGCTCCACCCGTTGCATCGAGTCGAGTCCGAGGTCGAGTTCCAGGTTGTCGGTGGGCCGCAGCTTCTCGGGCGCGTTGTGCGCGTTCTCGCGAATCACAGCCAGCGCGGTTTGCACCTCCGGCCGCTCCAGCCAGGCTTCGTCCTCCGGCGTCATCGGCCGTTCCGCCGGCACGTCGACGCCCCCTGCTTTCCCCTGCGCCTGGTTCGCCCGCACCCGCTTCTCAATCTCAAAGCGCTTGATCTTGCGCGTGGTGGTGCGCGGCAGGTCCTGCTGCCAGATCTCGTAGTTCCCGATGCGCTTGGTGGAAGCGATCTGCTGCGACAGCCCCTCGATGTCGAAACGAATCACTTCCTTCGCATTGACGATCTTCTTTTCTTTCAGCGCGTCGAAGTTCGGCACCACCACCGCGTACAGCCGCTCCGAACTCGGATCGCCCGGCTTGGCCTCCAGCCCCATCACGCACAGTTCCTTGATGAAGGGCGATTTCAGGTAGAGCGCTTCGATCTCCTCCGGATAGATGTTCTTGCCGTTGGCCAGAACGATAACTTCCTTGCGCCGCCCGGTGATAAACAGGTTGCCGCGCGCGTCGAAGTAGCCGAGGTCCCCGGTGTAGAGCCATCCGTCTTTGAGGACAGCGGCGGTCGCGTCGGGCCGGTTCCAGTAGCCCTTCATTACGATCGGCCCGCGCAGGATGATCTCGCCCACCGGCGGCCCGCCCTCCTCCTGCGGCTGCGGATCGACAATCTTCCCTTCAATCGTGGGCAGCGGCGGTCCGACGGAACCAATCACGACGTGCCCGGGCGGGTTCAGGAACGCGCAGGCCGAGGTCTCGGTCAGGCCGTAAGCATTGAGCAGGTCGATGCCGAAGTCATGAAAATCGCGCGCCACGACCGGATCGAAGCGCGACCCTCCCGTCACTAGGTACCGCATGCGCGCACCCAACGTCGCGTGAATCTTCCCGAAAAATATCTTTCCTACATTCAACCCAAATTTGCGCAGAAACCGGTTCACGCGCATCAACGTTCGCAGCAGAGACGCGGCGACCTTCCCCCGCTTACCCACTTCCTTAAAGATGCGCTCGTGAATCAGATAGAAGAACTGCGGCACCACGGCAAACGCCGTGATCTGCCGATCCTGCAGCGCGCGCAGCAGCTCGCTCGTGTTCAGCGTCTCGAGGTAAACGACGCGTGCGCCCTTTACCAGGGGCAGCAGCAGGTTCGCCATTTGCGCCAGCACATGGAACATGGGGAGGATGCCCAGAACGGCGTCCGTTGACCCGATCTGCAGCAGTCCGAAGACCGCGTTCACTTCGCCCAGCAGGTTGGCGTGCGTCAACTGCACTCCCTTGGGATCCGCCGTGGTGCCGGAGGTATACAGTAGCGCGGCGACGTTATCCGCCGGCGCCTCTACCGCGCGGAAGTTTCCCGGCCCCGCGGCCAGCATTCCGTCGAGATCGGCCACCCAGCGCGGCGTCCCGACGTCTTTTTCCCCGTCGCCCGCCTTCGCTCCAGGCGTTTTCAAGTTGCCCGGATCGGTGAGCACCAACTCCGCCGCCATTCCACCCACCGCCTGCTGCGCGATGGCCAGGTGCTTCGCATCGGTTACCAACAGGGAAGCCCCGCTGTCCTTGAGCAGTTTGTTGACCTGGTCGGCGTGGCAGGCGGTATCCAGCGGGACGGCGGTGTAGCCCCCGGCAATCGCTCCCAGGTAAGTCGCCACCCAGCGCGGATGGTTGTCGGCGAAAATGGCCACGCGCGCGCCCGCCGCCAGCTTCTTCTCCGTCAGCCAGCGCCCGACGGACTCAGCCATCCGACGGGTCTCGGCGTAGGTGTAGCTCTCCACCTGGTCGTGGCGCTGGATCTCCAGGGCAACGTTTTTCGGCCCGCGCTGTTCCGCCGCGACAAACTGGTCGTAGAAAGTGGGCATGAGCGGTCGGGAAAATATACCTGAAAAGGGAAATTGGAGGGGCTTCCACGTCCCTAGGGATGTTTGCAGTGGTGAGTATCCCCGTTGTTGACCGTGATGATCTTGAATGGGTACTTCGTCCAGTGGTCGGGCGCGTGGATGTCCGGGGGTTCAGCGGGCGGAATGATGGCATCAAACCAGATCGCGTATTCTGGGGTGGTTCAGCCTCGTCCGCATGGGATTGTTGATGAGAGCGGCCACGGTCTGACGGTCATCCGCTCGGATCGCCGTCTGAACGCGGACGAAAAACCTGAGCCCTCCGGGGCAGTCAGGGCGGGTTGAGGCGTCGATCGTCGTCCAGTTTCCAGTTTGCGTCGCGAGGTCAGCAGGCAGAAACAATCCAGACAACAAGAACGAGACCGTGGCTCCCAGCGGCATTCTAGCCCCCCAGCCGGAAGTCACCCTCCAATTCCGCGGAACGAACGGGCCAAGCCCGGACACCGGAGCGACAACCCATGTAGAAGCAGTTGTGGAATCAATAACTTAAATTAGCTTTTGAGAACACACGTTATCGTGTACACTGTTTTCGTGCGCAACATTACCTTCAGCGCCGACGAATCTGCCATTGACCGCGCTCGTGAGGTCGCTCGCAACGAACACAAGACTCTTAATGATGCGTTCCGGGAGTGGCTTGTTCAGTACGGCTCTCGTGCCGTGAGCGCAGGCGAGATCGAAGAACTCTACCGCAGTCTTCGGCATGTCAACGCCTGGCGCAAGTTTACGCGTGACGAAATGAATGAGCGGCGATAGGCATTTTCTCGACACGAATGTCTTAGTGTATTCCTTCGACCTGCTTGATCGAAGGAAAGCGGACATTGCTGAGAGGTTGGTTACGCGGGCTCTTACGTCCGGGCTTGGGGTGATCAGCTATCAGGTTGTGCAGGAATTCGTAAACGTTGGCCTGAAGCAGTTTGCCAATCCGATGACCGTGGCGGAAGTGGAGCGGTATTTTTTTCGCGTGTTACTCCCGTTGATGAAGATCTCTTCCTCTGCTCCATTGTTCCTGCAAGCTCTTCAACTGCAGTCGAGCAGTAAGCTAGCCTGGTACGACTCACTCATCATTGCGTCAGCGCTCGAGGGCAGCTGCAAGGTCCTTTACAGCGAAGATCTGCAGCACGGGCAGCACTTTGGCGATCTGGTGATTGAAAATCCGTTTCGATGACGAAGTGTGAATCCCCCCGACGCACTGCCGCTCTGACGCCACCCCCACCCCTCATCCAATATGCTACGCTTAACTAGCATTTCTACTATGGGGTACGTGTGCCCTCCGAAGGAATCCAGCTTTGATTAACGCCCTGGTAGCCAAGGTTTTCGGGACCAAGAACGAGCGCGAAGTGAAGCGCCTGATGCCGCAGGTTGAGGCCATCAACGCGCTCGAACCGGCCATGAAGAAGATGTCGGACGCCGAACTGCGCGCCAAGACCGACGAATTCCGCGCCCGCGTCCAGGACCGGCTCGCAAAAATCGCCGACGAGCCCGACGCCGATCCCGACCGCGTCAAACAGATCGAGACTGACCGCGACCTGGCCTTAAGAGAAGTGCTCGACGAAATCCTGGTCGAGGCCTTCGCCGTCGCCCGCGAAGCCAGCTGGCGCGTCCTGAACATGCGCCATTTCGACGTCCAATTAGTCGGCGGCATGGTGCTGCACCAGGGCAAGATCTCCGAAATGAAGACCGGCGAAGGCAAAACGCTGGTCGCGA
The DNA here is from genome assembly GCA_035567435.1 of Terriglobales bacterium. Lineage (GTDB taxonomy): Bacteria > Acidobacteriota > Terriglobia > Terriglobales > Acidobacteriaceae > Gp1-AA133. Next base: position 20,310 of record DATMPS010000099.1, read on the forward strand.
CACTTCCCGTTTATCTCAACGCCCTGAGCGGGCGCGGCGTGCACGTGGTCACCGTCAACGACTACCTCGCCAAGCGCGACTCCGAGTGGATGGGTAAGCTCTATCGCTTCCTTGGGCTCAGCGTTGGCGTCATCGTGCACGATCTCGACGACGACGAGCGCCGCGAAGCCTACGCCGCCGACGTCACCTACGGCACCAACAACGAGTTTGGCTTCGACTACCTGCGCGACAACATGAAGTTCGACCTCAAGGATTGCGTGCAGCGTCCGTTCAACTTCGGCATCGTCGATGAAGTCGACTCGATCCTAATCGACGAAGCCCGGACCCCGCTGATCATCAGCGGTGCCAGCGAGGAGTCCACCGACAAGTACGATCGCGTCAATCGCATCATCCCCAAGCTGGAGCGTGGGGAGGAAGTTCCCGTTCCCCCCGGCGAGCCGAAAATCTACACCGGCGATTACGTGGTCGATGAGAAGCACAAAAACATCACCGTCACGGATGAAGGTTGGGAGAAGGTCGAGAAGTTGCTCGGCATCGGTAACATCGCCGATCCGGAGAACTGGGACCTCAAGCATCACGTCGAGACCGCCGTCAAGGCGCATGCGCTCTACCGCCGCGACGTCGAATACGTGGTCAAGGCCAAAGATGACAATCCGCGCGAGAAGGAAGTCGTCATCGTCGACGAGTTTACCGGCCGCATGATGCCGGGCCGGCGCTGGTCCGACGGCCTGCACCAGTCCATCGAAGCGAAGGAAGGCGTCAAGATCGAGCGCGAGAACCAGACTCTCGCCACCATCACCTTCCAGAATTATTTCCGCATGTACAAGAAGCTGGCCGGCATGACCGGTACAGCCGAAACCGAAGCGCCCGAGTTCGACAAGATCTACAAGCTGGAAGTCGTCGTCATCCCGACCAACAAAACGCTGCTGCGCGTCGAAAATCCCGACGTCGTGTACCGCACCGAAAAAGAGAAATACTTCGCTGCGGCAGACGAAATCCAGCGACTCAATGAGAGCCAACAGCCGGTGCTGGTCGGCACCACGTCGATCGAGAAATCCGAGCGCCTCTCCGACCTGCTCAAGAAGAAAGGCATCAAGCACGTTGTCCTGAACGCCAAGTTCCACGAGCGCGAAGCCGAGATCGTAGCCCAGGCCGGGCGCAAAGGGGCGGTCACCATCGCCACCAACATGGCCGGCCGCGGTACCGACATCCTGCTCGGCGGTAATCCCGAATTCATCGCCAAGCAGGAGTGCGTGAAGAAGGGAACTGCGCAGCCCCTGCGCGCTGCCCAGGGCAAGATCCAGGCGGGCGTCGACGACGAGAAGATGACGGTGTGGTACTACGGCGGCAACGAATACGTGGTCCCGACCGACCAATGGAATGAAATCTTGAATCGCTACAAGGCGCAGACCGACGTCGAGCACGCCGAGGTCATCGCCACCGGCGGACTGCACATCTTCGGCACCGAACGCCACGAAGCCCGCCGCATCGACAACCAGCTGCGCGGCCGCGCCGGCCGCCAGGGCGATCCCGGGTCATCGCGCTTCTACCTGTCGCTCGAAGACGACCTGATGCGCATCTTCGCCAAGGAATGGGTCTCGAACCTGCTGCAGCGCCTGGGTATGGAAGAAGGTATTCCCATCGAGTCAAAGCTGATCACGCGCCGCATTGAGGCCGCGCAGAAAGCGGTCGAAGCCCAGAACTTCGAAGCCCGCAAACACCTGCTTGAGTACGACGACGTGATGAACAAGCAGCGCGAGGCCGTCTATGGCCTGCGCCGCCGTCTGCTCGAAGGCCTCGATCAGAAGGATCTGATTCTCGAAGACTACGTCTCCGGCATCCTGGGCGACCTGATTGACCAGTGCTGCCCGCTCAAGGCGCACCTCGAAGAATGGGATCTGAAGGGCCTGAAAGATGGCATCTTCACCCGCTTCGGCGTCGACATCTACGCCGAAGGCATCAAGCCCGAGACCCTGAACCGCCAGGAACTCGGCGACGCCATCTTCGACAAGCTGAAAGAACGCTACGCCGCGAAAGAACAGATGATCGGCCCCGAGGCCATGCGTTACCACGAGCGCATGATCATGCTGAGCGTGCTCGACTCGCTGTGGAAAGACCACCTCCTGAACATGGACCACCTGAAGGAGGGCATCGGCCTGCGCGGCTACGGCCAGCACGATCCCTTGGTCGAGTACAAGCGCGAATCCTTCGACATGTTCGAAGAGATGATGAAAAAGTTCCAGGGCCAAACTGTCCAATATCTCTACCTGATGCAGGTCCTGGAACGCCCGCCCGAGGGCAGCGCAGGCCCGCAAGGCGGCCCCGGCGGACCACAGGGACCCGACGCCGGCGTCCCGATCCTGCGGCCCGGTGGTGGCAACGGGCGCCCCCCGCGCCAGATCGCCACCTCAGTCGACGATCTCGAACAAGCCTTCCAGCGCAAAAAACGCCGCGAACTCGAGCAGGCACGCATGGCCGGCGGCGGCGAACAGAAGACCGTGCAGCAGGTCGTCCGCGGCGCCGAAAAAGTCGGCAGAAACGACCCCTGCCCCTGCGGTTCGGGCAAAAAATACAAGAAGTGCCACGGGGCATAGCCGTTGGTTGTGCAGTGACGAGCCCCATCTTTGCGCGTTCTGTGTACAAACGTGGGAATTCGACGCTGTCGCGCGCGCTAACCTCCTGAAACGGCACCGCCATGTCCGTCGTCCCGTCACAAAATTAGTGCCACCTCTCGCAAATCGGAACTACAATAAAGCCAGGCAGTGCACGGAGGCTCCTCATGATTGCACTTCGCCTTGTACGTCTCATCGAGACGCATTCCGAAGAACTCGCCGAAGGCCTCACTCAGAAAATCCTCTCGTCCGAACGCACTCGCGACATGCGCAAGGTGCCCGCCAACGAGTTGCACCATCGTTGTCACGAGATCTATCGCAATCTCAGCGACTGGCTGCTCCAGAAGACCGAACACGACATCGAGACGGTCTACAAGGATCTCGGTGCGCGGCGAGCCAGCCAGGGAGTATCGCTGCCAGCTCTGACCTGGGCCTTGATGCTCACAAAAGAGCATCTCTGGAGTTTTCTGGAATGGGAGGGCGTCCACGGCGGCCCGCACAACGTCTTCGGCGAACTGGAATTGCTGCGCCTGCTCGACCAGTTCTTCGACCGCGCCCTGTATCACACGACCGAAGGCTACGAGCAAGCCGTCGCCCAGAAGATCGCGTGAGGCCCCCCGGCGGGAAGCGTTTCTCCCTCTTGTGATTCGCACCGTTGCGATCTTTGCGACCTTTTCGCAGCGAGGTTTGCGGTTGAAGCTTCTGCTCAGCGACCGCTGCGGCAATAAGAACAGAGAATCTTCCCTTCCCCTGTCATCCGAGCGCAGTGAGGCGCAGCCGAACACAGTCGAAGGACTACACACCCGTCGACACCAAGACGAACCTGGAAAAGCATTTCCAGCATGGACTTGAGCGCTGTAAGGCCCCGCGGTCGAAACCACGCTCTGCTGGGCAAACATCCAGGCCACGTAGTGCGGTGTAGCACAGGGCAGGCGTGGGCATCGCCCGCGATGAAGTCATCCCCTCACCCCACGAAACGTCATCTCTTTCGCGCCACTGCGCGTCCGCCGCTTCCAGGTAAAGAACAGCCCCGCGTACGTATCCGTGATGTAGTGCTCGGGCAAAATCCCCAGCGCCTTCGCCGACCGGTCGATCCACCGCGCGGGCCCTTCAATCTCACCAAAGTTCCCAATCGGCGTCTCATCGACCACGACGTGCCCAATCCCGTCGCTCCACTCCGCCCGAAATTTTTCATATCGAAAAACAGGCTGGAACCCGAGCGCGCGCAGAATCCCATCCATCTTTTCGCCGTTGGCAATCGCCGTCTCCGTCTCCACTCGCGTCTTGTGCCGGCCCCCCGTGCCCTTTGCTTTGTGCGTCAGCACCCAGTCCTTTCCATACTTCCGCAGCCGCAGCAGGTCGCCGCGCTTGCGCAGAGGCGTGCCGGGCAAATCGTAAAGCGTATTCATCTCATGCATGCGCGCTGTGACGAGCAGAAATTTCGCGGAACGCAGCCGGCGCTTAAGCGCGCGCGAATCCTCAACCCGAAACTTGATTTCGATTTCTTTATGTGGGGCCACACCGGAAGTATAAAGCGGTCTGCCTGGCTATCAGCCAACGACCACCAGCCATCAGCTAACTAAAGGTCGGCAACTTCACCAGATCCTCGCGCGGCACCGACTCCAGCGGCTGTCCCGCCTTGCGCCACGCCGCCAGCCCGCCCACGATGATGAACGCGTTGAAGCCTTTCTCCCGCAGCATATGCGCCACCCGGGCGCTCGTGGCTTCGCGTACTCAAGTGCAGTAAAGATAGATGTCCTTTTCCTTGGGCAGTTTCTTGAGTTCTTCTTCCAGATTATTGGGCTCAATCCGGATCGACCCCTTGATCCGTGACGTCTCGGCGTCATAGTACCCGTGGCTGCGCACGTCCACCACCAGCACCCGGCCTGCCTCCTCCGACGCCAGCCGCTCCATCAATTCCTGCACCTGCACTCGCGGGACCACGCGGTACACACGGTTTTTCCGCAGCAGCCACAGGTGATAGATCACGTACACGACAGCCCCCACCAGGAGCACTTCCTCGATCGCGCGTCCGGCCGCGTGAAAGCCGCTGCTGATCACTTTCAGAAAATCGTGGCCCACGTAGCCCAGCGTGAAGTACGCCAGCACGTATAGCGCCGCACCCATCGCGTCGAACCCCAGGAACTGGCTGAACCGCATCTTCATGCTGCCCGCCAGCGGAGGCCCCATCGTGTTCACCCCGGGAATGAACTTCGCCACCACCAGCGTGGTCTTGCCGCGCTTGTAGAACGACTCGGCCGAGCGCAAAATGCAGCTCTCCGGATTCGTCGAAACCTTGCACAACCAGCCCAGCAGCGTCCACCCGGTATGGCGGCCCGCGAAGAACAGGAGCGTGTCGCCCGCGAGCATCGCCCCGAGCGCCAGCGGCAGAAAAATGGGCGCCCGCATGACATGCCCGGCCACGGCCGCGCCCGCCAGCGCCAGCGCCAGAGCCGCGGGCACCGGCAGCCCAATCGCCTCGGCGAAGACGATTGCCACCACGATCCCGTATCCGTGTTTTGTGATCAGAGAAACCAGGTCGGTCATGGGTCTGAAAATAGACTAACGGCGAATCCGCCGCCCGTCCAGCCAGCGGGCAAGGCCATCCGCCATCGGCCATAGGATGTTGGCAGCGCCAATAAGAAGACTTGACTTTGTCATCCTGAACGCAGTGAAGCACCTAAGCATTTGCGCGTTGAGGGTCTCGCGCGCCGCCGAACCAGGTGTTCCCGAGCCGCGCTCTTCCCGCTGCCTGAAATGCCGCATCGCCACGCCGCCTTGCACATCCAATCTACAGACTCACTTCGAGGTTCCATGCCATCTCTACAGGGTTCCGCCCCGCGCCGCCCCATCAATCTCCCCAACCGCCCCGCCCATCTCCCCTTCAGCGATGCGGTTCTCGTAGGAGATACGCTTTATCTCTCCGGACGGATTGGCATCGATCCGGTCACCGGCCACGCTCCCGCCGACGTGGACGCCGAAATCAAACTCCTCCTCGATGGCGTCGAAGCGGTCCTCGCCGAATCCGGCATGACCATGAACGACCTGGTCTCCGTCCAGATCTTTTCTCCGGACCTCTCTTTGTGGGAGCGCTTCAACACCGCCTACGTGCAGCGTTTTTCGGAGAACCTGCCCGCCCGCTCCTTCATCGGCTCCGGCCCGCTGTTGCTCGGTGGCCGCTTCGAGTTGATGGGGATCGCGGTGAAACAGTCGTCAGTCGCAAGTCGCTAGGGAGGCCGGTCGTCGGTCCTCGGTGGTCGGCCAAAACCCGAACCGAAACGCCGCGGAAACTTGGGATCGCGGATTGTGTCCCGACTAGTGTGGATAAAGGGGTTGAGCGGGAAATGCTATAGAAAAGAGAACCTAGAGGATCAGAAAGGAACGACTGGTCTGCTCTTCGCCAACAGCCAACGACCACCAGCCACAAGCGATTTTTCCCGACGACCGAGGGCCGACGACTGTGTTCCTGAAGACCTGGGACTAGCGACTTGCGACTGAAATCTACTTCTCCCTCGCCACCACGAACTCCGGGGCCCACAATAGCGCCCGCTTGATCTCCGAATCCGGAAACGTGCAAATCGCCTTCCGCGCCGCTTCCGCGTACTGCGCCGCGCGCGCCGTTGCGGCCTCCAGCGACCCGTACCGATTCAAAATTGCGAGAATGTCCGCATGCGTCACACCATTGAACGCCCGGTCGCGCAGGACTGTAGAAATCTTTTCGCGCTCCTCCGGCGTACATCGTTCGAGCGCGTGGATCACCGCCATGGTGACCTTCCCCTCGCGCAAGTCGCTGGCCACTGGCTTGCCCAGCACGTTTTCCGACGCGGTCAGATCCAGCACGTCATCCACAATCTGAAACGCCATCCCCAGGTTCCGCCCGTACGCACCCGCCGCTTCTTCCTGCTCCGCCGTCGCGCCCCCGAGGATCGCACCCAGCCGCATGCACACCGAGAACAGGCACGCGGTCTTGCGGAAAATCAGGTCGAAGTGCTCGTCCAGCGAGATCAGCTTCCCCAGCTTCTCCATCTGCAGCAGTTCGCCCTCGACCATCTGCTGCGTGAGTTCAATCAGCGCATCGAGCACGCGGAAATTGCGCTCCTGCACCGCGATCTTGAACGACTGCATATACAGCCAGTCGCCCGCCAGCACGCACTTCGAATTCCCCCAGCGCGTGTTCGCCGCCGGACGCCCACGCCGGGTCTGGGCCTCGTCAATGATGTCGTCGTGTACTAGCGTCGCGGTATGAATGATCTCCACCACCGCGCCCAGCCGCACCGCACCGCGTCCCTTGTAGTCGAACAGCTTCGCCGAAAGCAGCAGCAACGCCGGCCGGATCCGCTTCCCACCGCCTTCGCGCAGGTACTCGCCAATCTCGGTGATCGCCGACACGTTCGAGACGGTGTCTTCCCCGAACTCCGACTCGATGGCCAGCAAGTCATCGTGCAGCAGCTCGAAGATCTCTTTCCCGTTGATGGCCGAAGGTGTGCTCAATCGTTCTCGATTGCTTCTTGGCGGATCTTCACCACAGAGTCACGGAGAAAGCCGTTTTCTTGACATTACAATCTGCGACCGGCGATTGAACCCGTAACCCTCAGTGCGGCACAGAAAGCCTTCCTCGAGTTCTCTCCGTGCCTCCGTGGTGAATGCCCCCCTTCAATTGCTCCGGTAATTCACAAACTGCAGATCAATCCCGAAGTCCCGCGACCGCAGCAACGCAATAATCTCCTGCAGGGTGTCGCGATCTTTCCCGCTCACCCGCACCAAGTCCCCCTGGATCGAAGCCTGCGCCTTCTTCTTCGAATCTTTCACCAGCTTCACGATCTCGCGCGCCTTCTCGATCGCGATCCCCTGTTGCACAGTAATCTTCTGCTTGGCCGTTCCGCTCGTCGCGGGTTCGACCGCGCTGTAGGTCAGCCCCTTCAGCGATACGCCCCGCTTCACCAGCTTCTGCTGCAGGATATCGTTTACCGCCTTCAGCTTGTATTCATCGGCTGAGTGCAGCACGATCGCGTCTTTGCCCTCCAGTGCGATCGACGACTTCGAGTCCTTCAGGTCGAAGCGCGTGGTCACTTCCTTCATGGCCTGCGCGATGGCGTTCGACACCTCCTGCAGGTCGACCTTGCTCACCACATCGAAAGTATTCTCGGGCATAGATTTCCGCTACCAGATCAGATTCGCGAGGCCTCACGGCGGTCGTACGTACCAAGCTAAACGGTCGTGCGCTTTTCGTGAAGCGAAAAGAAGCGGTAGAAATTCTCCGCTGTACGCAAGCCCACTTCTTCGGCCGAGAGTCCCCGCAATTCGCCCACCTGCCGCGCTACTTCCTTCACGAAAGCGGGCTCGTTCCGCTTCCCGCGGTACGGCACCGGCGCGAGAAATGGCGAATCCGTCTCGATCAGCACGCGTTCCAGCGGGACCGCGAGTGCCGCGTCGCGAATTTGCTGCGCTTTGGGGAACGTGACATTCCCCGCGAACGACACCATGAACCCCATGCCGAGGGCGCGCTTTGCCTGCGCCGTGTTTCCCGTAAAGCAATGCAGAATCCCGCCCAGCCCGCTCGCGGCCCATTGTTCCTGAATCAGCCGCAGGCAATCGTCCCAGGCATCTTCGTTGCTGTCCGACGGCCGGCAGTGAATCACGATGGGCAGGTTTGCCGACCGCGCCAGCTCCATCTGCTCGACGAACACGCGCTGCTGGACCTCGCGTGGCGAATGATCGTAGTAGTAGTCGAGCCCGATCTCGCCCCAGGCAATGACCTTGGGACGCTTTGCCAGCTGCTCCATCCGGTCGAGCGCCGCGCGGTCTGCCAGCCTCGCCTCATGCGGGTGAATCCCGATGGTCGCGTAAATGAATTCGTATTTCTCCGCCAGCAGAATCCCGCAATCGAAGTTCACCGGTCCGTCACCATTCCCGATGGCAACGATGGTCTCGACCCCCGCCTCCCGCGCTCGGGCAATGACAGCCTCGCGGTCTGCTTCGTACCGGTGCCCTTCCAGGTGAGCGTGAGAATCGATGAACATAGCTGGTGGTCGTTAGCTGATGGTCGTTGGCAACACCCACGTGGGGACACCCGCCCCCGTGAGCCTGCCCTGAGCGAAGTCGAAGGGTTCAGGTCGAGCAAAGCTCGGCAGATCTATTGGTTTGTCATCCTGAGTGAAACGAAGGACCTCTGCACTCTGTTTGCAACGCCGCCCCTCTCAAAATTCGCCAACGAAGCAAGCCATCAGCCACCGACTATCAGCTATCAGCCGCCCTACTTCAGTCTTGCCCCCACCGGCACATCCTCGAGAAACCCCGCCAGCACCGGCTGTCCGCCATCAAGCGATGCCGCCACGACCATCCCATTCGACTCCAGCCCGCGTAGCTTGCGCGGCGCCAGGTTCGCCACGATGACGACTTTTCTGCCCACCAGCGTCTCCGGCGCATACGCCTCCGCGATCCCGGCCACGATCTGCCGCACTTCCGTTCCGATGTCGACCTCCATCCGCAGCAGCTTGTCGGCGTTCTTCACCTTCTCCGCCACCTTCACCATCCCCACGCGCAGCTCCACCTTGGCAAAATCCTCGATACCAATCTTCCCGTCGGGCACTGCGGCGGGTGCCTTCGCGGGAGCCGCGGCAACCGGCGCGGCCGGTGCCGCCACGGCTTCCGGCTTGCTCTCCACGGCTGCCGGACGTCCTTGCTCTTCCATCTTCTGCATCCTTTCTATCGCGCTCTTGTCCGCGCGCGGGAACACGGGTTGCACTTCACCTAGCTTCGTTCCCAAGTGAAGCTGCCCCCATTTCAGACTCGTCAGATCGAACTTGCGGATGTCGCCCAGCCCCATCTGAGTCCAGATCCGCGCCGTCGAATCCGGAATCACCGGATGAGCCAGCGCCGTCGCAATGCGCAGCGCTTCCGCCGACGTATATAGCACCGTCGCCAGCCGCGCCCGGCTGTTTTCATCCTGCTTTTCGCCCAGCGCCCACGGCTCATTTTCCACGATGTACTTATCCACCGCGCCCACCAGGGCCCAGGATGCTTCCAGGGCCTTGGAAAACTGGAACGTGTCGAACAGCTGGTTGAAGTCACCAATCACGTCGGCGGCAATTTCCGCAATCGCGTCATCCGACGGCTCCCGTGCCGCCGCATGCGACGGATACGGCACCTCGCCCTTGAAATAGCGCGTGATCATGGTCAGGGTGCGGCTGGCCAGGTTCCCTAGCCCGTTGGCCAGGTCGGAGTTGTAGCGCTGCACCAGAGCGTCGAACGAAAACGATCCGTCCGAGCCGAACACCACCTCGCGAAGCAGGAAGTAGCGCAGCGCGTCCGCACCAAGCACGTCGAGAATCGTCTCCGAACGCACAATGTTGCCCCGCGTCTTCGACATCTTGCTCTCTTCAAACAACAGCCACCCGTGCGCCATGATCCCCTTCGGCAGGGGCAGCCCGGCCGCCATGAGAAATGCCGGCCAGTAGACACAATGAAAGCGCACGATCTCCTTGCCGATCATCTGCACGTCGGCCGGCCAGTACGTGTCGTACTTCGCGGTGTCGGCCGACCCGTACCCCAGCGCCGTGATGTAGTTGGCCAGCGCATCGAGCCAGACGTAGATCACGTGGTTGGGATCGTCGGGCACCGGAATACCCCAGGAAAACGTGCTCCGGCTGATGGAAAGATCCTTCAGCCCCGAGCGCACGAACGAAATCACCTCGTTGCGCCGGGTGTCCGGACGAATCCACTCTGGCTGTTCGGCATAAAGCTGCAGCAGCTTGTCGACAAACGCCGAGAGCTTGAAGAAGTAGTTCTCTTCGCGAACGGTTTCCGTAATCCGCCCGCACTCCGGACACGGCTCGCCCGGCCCAACGTCCACGTACATCTCATCCGACACGCAATACTGACCGGTATAGCTGCCCTTGTAGATGTACCCGTTGTCGCGCAGTTTACTGAACAACGCCTGCACGCCTATCTTGTGGCGCTCTTCGGTCGTGCGGATGAAGTCGTCGTTGGTCAGCCCCATCCGCTTCCACAGCGCGCGAAACTCGCCGGACACTTCATCGGCAAACTGCTGCGGAGTTTTCCCCGCCGCCTGCGCCGCGCGCTCGATCTTCTGCCCGTGCTCGTCAGTGCCGGTCAGGAAATAGGTATCGTCGCCGAGCATTCGATGACGCCGGGCAATGGTGTCGCAGGCAATGGTCGTATACGTGTGTCCGATATGCGGACGCGCATTCACGTAATAAATCGGAGTCGTGATGTAGAACTTCTTGCTCATTTTCCCTTAGTTCTTCAACCCCCAGAGGACACAGAAGGCCACAAAGACTCTTGGGGATTTCCTCAGTGTACCTGTATCTTCAAGGCGACCAGGTTCTCTTAGCGTTCTTTGCGGTTCTTCTTAGCGCTCTTTGCGGTAAAAAGCTTTTCTCCGCGTCCTCTGCGAATCCTCAGCGTTCTCAGCGGTTTAAGATTCTGACTTCGACCTCGCGAACGATCCCGCCACGCAGAGCCCCCAGGGTTTACTCAGTGTACCTCTGTGCTCTCTGTGGGTTAATGTTTTGCGCTTCCCCCGCGCAGGTAAGCCTGCGTAGCCTCCTGCATCACCGCCTTCAACGTCACGTGCCGTTCCGCGGCGATGCGCCGGCAATCTTCATACTCGGGCGCATAGTTGGTGATACTCCCATTCATGCTCGCGACCTTCATCCGCACGTCGCCCCACTGCGTCGTCACCGTAACCCAGCGCCGCGCCAGCGTTTGCCGCTGTTCATCTCGCCGCCGCAGCCCGAGCGTGGTGGTTTCCGCGAAAATCAATCTCGTCAGCTGGGCCGCATCCTCCGGCTTGCACAACACCGTCAGCAGCGTCCCCGGACGGTTCTTCTTCATCTGCACCGGCATCGCGAACGCGTCCAACGCTCCTTCTTCCAGCAACCGGTCCATTACGTACCCGAATACCTGCGGATTCAGATCGTCCAGATTTGCCTCAAGAACGGTAATGGTGTCCGCAATCGTATGCTCCAGGGTAGAGACGCGGCTTGCTGCGTCTAAGCTTGCCACGTCTGCTGTCACCTCTCCAATCGTCAGCCGCACCACATTCGGATGCCCCGGCAAATCGCGCGTGCCCGCCCCGTAGCCCGACTTCTCGACCGTCATCGCGGGAAACGCCCCGAAACGCGAAGCCAGCACCTTCACGATCGCTGCCCCGGTCGGCGTAACCAGTTCTTTCTGAATCCCCGACGAATACACCGGCGCCCCTTTCAGCAACTCCACTGTCGCCGGAGCCGGTACCGGAAACTCCCCGTGCGCGCACTTCACCGTGCCGCCGCCCAGGTTCAGCGGCGAGCAGACAATCTCATCGACGCCCAGCGCCTCCGCGCCCACGGCTGCTTCCACGATGTCCACGATCGCGTCGACCGCGCCCACCTCGTGAAAGTGCATGGACTCGATGGCAACATTGTGAATCTTCGCCTCCGCCGCCCCCAGCGCCTCAAAGATGGCGACGGCCGTTTTTTTCGCGCCGTCGCTGATGGCCGACCGCCGAATGATCTTCCGGATCTCCGTCAACCCCCGCCCGTGCCCGTGCTCGTGACTGTGCTCATCGGGCGAAGAGTCTCCCGCGTTCATATGCGAGTGCGAATGCTGGTGAGCGCCCTTCTGGCCGTGATGATGTTCGTGACCGTGAGCGTGATCATGCTCCTTCCCGCCAGCCGTCCAGACCTCTTCCCGGGGTAACTCCTTCTCACCACGCACGAACACATCGACCTTCGTGGCCGTGATCCCGCTGCGATCGACGCGCGAGATTTCCAGCCGTGCCCCGACATCCAGCGCCGCCACTGTTTTCTCCAGCAGTTCCGGAGACACCCCTGCATCCACCAGCGCCCCCAGAAACATGTCGCCGCTCATGCCGGAAAAACAGTCGAGGTAAGCGATACGCATAAAAAAACTGTGGTTAGCGGTTGGTGGTTAGTCGTTAGCGAGACCTGAACGCCGCGTCTCTTTCAACGGCACTCAGTCAGATTGCGCAAACCGCTGCTTTGCCGACCGTCGGGAAGCATGGGGTCGAGCCAACGACCAACGACGATAAGCCACCAGCCAATTTTTCATCATAGGCAACCCCTCCCCCACCGTCAAACCGTCCCGCGCCCCGCTCTTTGCTACAATCCATAGTTTCTTCAACAAGTTAGAGGGACTCCTTGTACCGCATTCTCGAACGCCGTCTGACCCAGCAGGTGCGCGACTTCCTGCGTCGAACCCATAACCTCGAATTGCCCAGAATCGTCGTCGAGCAGCCCCCTAAAGTCGAACTCGGCGAGTACGCCATGCCCCTCGCCTTCGAGCTGGCGAAGAAGCTCCGCAAGGCTCCGCGCAAGATTGCCGAAGAAATCGTGGCCGGCGTAGGCCCCATCGAGGGCTTTGAAAAGCTCGAGGTTGCAGGTGCGGGCTACGTCAATGCGCGCGTAAAACGCGGCGCCGTCGCCGCCGCGCTCGCGGCCGGCGAGAACCCCAAAGTCGATGCGCCCGCAGGCAAAATTCTGGTTGAGCATTCCAGCATTAACCCCAACAAGGCCGCGCACATCGGACACCTGCGCAACGCGATCCTCGGCGACACATTTGTCCGCTTGCTGCGCTTTGCCGGCAGGGATGTCGACATTCAGAACTACATCGACAACACCGGCGTGCAAGTCGCTGACGTGGTCGTCGGATTTCTTTATCTGGAGAAGAAATCGCGCGCCGAAATCGAGCAACTCGCTGCTGAGCCGCGTTTTGACTACTACTGCTGGGATCTCTACGCCCGCGCCTCGCACTGGTACGCCCAAGACAAGCAGAATCTGCAGGTTCGCCTCAAAACGCTGCACGAAATCGAAGCCGGCGGCAACCAAACCGCCGCCCTCGCCGACCTGATTTCCGTCGCCGTCCTGCGCCGCCACCTCGAGACCATGGACCGGCTCGATATCGAGTACGACTTCCTGCCGCGCGAAAGCGAAATCCTGCGCCTGCACTTCTGGGACGCCGCCTTCACCAAGCTGAAGGAAGGCGGTGTGCTGTTCTTCGAAAGTGAAGGCAAGAACAAGGGTTGCTGGGTGATGCGGCGGGCGGGAACTGCCCCAAAATCTGAAACAACCGGGGACATAGAGGACACAGGGGAAAAACAAACACCTGATACTTCTGGGAGCTACGAAGGCGACGTGCTGCGTGCGATAGAACCTGTCGAAGGCGTGGATCTTGCGAAGTCGGCGAGTGACGTCGCCGAGGAAGACCAGAAAGTCATCGTACGTTCCAATGGGACCGTAGGTTACGTGGGCAAAGACATTGCCTACCACATGTGGAAGTTCGGCTTGCTGGGGCGCGACTTCGAGTACCGCAAGTTCTACCAGTATCCCAACCGGCATCAGGTGTGGATCTCCGCGACGGAGGGAGAGAAAAAGCATCCGCACTTCGGCGACGTGGCCGAGATCTATAACGTCATCGACGCCCGCCAGTCCGAGGCGCAAAACACTGTCATCGAAGCCCTTCGCGGCTTGGGCCATAACGACGCTGCCGATCACTACACGCATTTTTCCTACGAGATGGTCGCGCTCACCCCGCGCTGCGCCGCCGAACTTGGCTACGAGCTGTCGGAAGAAGACAAAGCGCGCTCCTACATCGAAGTCTCCGGCCGCAAAGGCTTTGGCGTGAAAGCCGACGACCTTCTCGACCGCCTAATTGCTTCAGCGAAGTCCGAAGTCGATTCACGCCACCCGCAACTTAGCGACGACGAACGCCGCGAAATCGCCACCCAGATCGCCATCGGTGCCTTGCGCTACTTCATGCTAAAGTACACCAAACCGTCGGTGATCGCGTTCGATTTCGAAGACGCATTGAGCTTCGAAGGCGACACCGGTCCGTACGCCCAATACGCGGTGGTGCGTGCCACGAGCATTTTCCGCAAAGCCGGCCTGGATCCGGAGCGGTTCGCTCAAGGCGCGTCGGATTCATCGGGTAGAGACGGGGCTCGCCCCGTCTCAGACGCGGCAAGCCCCGTCTCTACGCAAAATTTTGAGAACTACCTGGGCGGCGAAGCCGGAAATGAGATCTGGGAACTGTGGCTCGCCGCCGCCAAGACTGCCTACATCGTCGACCAGTGCATCGCGACCACCGAGCCGGCTTACCTAGCCAAGCACGCCTTTCAGCTAGCCCAGTTGTTCAACTACTTCTACCACCGTCATCCCATCCTGAACGAAGCCGACGAGGTGCGGAAGAATTTCCTGCTTGCGACGGTTGCCGTTGTGCGACGCGAACTGATCCGCACGTTGGATGTTTTGGGGATCACGGTGCCGCCAGTGATGTGAGTGAGCTACGAGCCTCGATCTTCGAGCCGCAACCCAACCCGGAACGTAGACGTGGATTGTCGACCGCGAGGTCGCCAGTCTGCGTTCACCAGTTACACGTCCCAGGTCCTGGGGGCTAGAAGCTCTGGGCTCATCGCGTGGAGCTCTCTCCATGCTGCTGAGAAATGTAACTATGAGATAAGCGCGCAGCTGGAGTCAGGAACGCTCCGGCACGATCACGACCGTTGGGAATGCCCCTAGGGCGCACGGAAACAGGCCTAGAATCGGAGATTGGCGCCCGGATGGACCCCAAGCTCATCCTGAGGCCGGCGACGCGCCGTCGGGCCTCTAAGCACATTTCTAGATGTCAAAATATCTGCAAGTTATTGACAAAATCGGTAAGTCGAAGAACTCAGGCCACAGGTCCTCCTCTGGTCGGTGACCCTGAGACCTGACACCTGAGAGAACCTAGCAACCCACGTTCGTTCAGGCGGCATCTAACGAAACAAGGAAAAGAGGAAGTCAGGGAGACTTATGCGGACGTTGTGGGGCGTCATCAGCGCGACTCTATTGCTGGCCGTCCTGGCCATGGCGGCACCGAAGCCGGCCGCGCAAACCGATCAGCCCTTCCCCGGTACGTTGCGAAATGCGCGCTACGTCTACGTCGCCGCTTACGATGGCGACGAGTTCAACCTCGACCTGCTGCCCGCCGATCGCGCTGCGATCGTGGCCGTGCAGGACACAATTCAGCACTGGGGCAAGCTGATTGTAGTATATCGCCCGCAGGACGCCGATATCATCCTCCGGGTGGAAAGCCGGCCATCGGAAGATGTGCTCGCCGTGTACGATGCCAAGTCGGCAAGCGATCAGTACTTGTGGCGGGCGATGGGCCGCGACGGCCTGCAAACGGCCGAGACGCCGCTGGTCACGCAGTTCGAGAAAGGTTTTGAAGGAGTACAACCGAGGTCGGAGAAATCGGTTCACCAATAACGGGTTGTAGGAAGCGAACCACGGTCGCGCACTTGCTGCATGGATCGAACCTGATCTGCAAGAAGTGCCTTGGCCGTGGTTTTCGCTTTGCAGTCGTTTTCGAATCAACTCTCGCCAGGCGGACGCGGTCTCTGAGCCCTGAACTATTACCTCTGTAACCTCTCCCGTCGAAAAGCCGTAGTAGCCCGAATGGGGGATGTCCACAATCGAGAGAGCGAATCTCCATCGAAAGTGGGATCTCACATGAGAACACGGCTACTCACCCTGTTTGTTTGCGCGTCAATAGCGTCCGCGTGGGGTCAAGTCCCATCCAGAACCTTCGACTGGGTGCGCGCCAGCGTGGAAAGCGTGCAGCTCGATCCAGCCGATTACCACACCGCGCGCGTCTACCGTCCGGGGCCGGACGGCGGGAACATGCACGTCATCATCGAGGCCAACCAGCCAGTGACCCTGGCCATGACCGGGGCCGAGGAGTGGACGGCGGCCCAGGCGCGTCCAGAAACCTGGGGCAATCTCGAATATCGCTGCCTGCGGGAGCACGTCACCAGCACGACCTACGAATGCCATCTGCTGCCGTCGCGGCCTATGGTGCTGGTCATTCACGATGAACGGACGCCGGAACGCGCCATTGTGCAGGGGATCGGCGCGATCTTGGGCAAGGGCGGCGCTCGCATGCTGGTTGCTCCTAACGATGTGGCGATCACGTATCACAGCTGGTCGTGCGTGGCGAACTGCGTGCAGCCCGAGTTTCAATGGGTGCGGCTGGTGAAGGAGAAATATGAACTCTCGGCGGTGCCCAAGCTGTACAGCATCCTGACGCCCGAGCAGGATGGCCAGAAGCTGTGGATGAAAATCAAAGCGCCGGTCCCGATGACGCTGGGAGTATTGCCGGCCGCGCTCGCCGATCAGATTTACGACAAGCCCGACCAGTTGGGCTCGGCCCTGGCGCAGACCTCGTGCAAGCAGCGGGGTGTGCAGACGATGGAGTTCGACTGCTTCTTCAACCTGGCAGACGGGCCGCAATCGCTGCTGGTCGTTCCTGACGAAAGATCACACAAGAAAGCCGAGATCGAAGTGCAGACTTACAAATGCGTCGAGAATTGCGAGTTGCTGGGGATGGGAGTGGCGCAGCCCTGAGGGGGGACGTTTCGGCTGTGTCGCCAAGCATGAAGAGAAGGTCGGATAGCAAATTCCTCCTTGCTCCCTGCGCTCGCGTGTCGGAATGACAAGTACTTTTCAGTTTAGGTAGAACTGCCTCTCGCCCTGCCTCGGGCGTGGCAAGCCGTGTTTCTACGGGGTGGCTGCGTCTCTTCGCGGAGGTTGATCCCTGAGGAGGAGTGGAGGCTGAAGGAGGACTCCGACACGCGAGCGATAGACAATTTTGTGTGCTCCTGCTGCAGTATATCGAGGATGACCCGACGAAGCTGCGGCATCTGCTGACCGTGTGGGGGATTGGGTAGCGGTTTTTGCCGGAGCCGAGGCGGTTGGTGTTACGGGGATTCGCGACAGAATAACTAGCTCTGACCGCGCGACTTAATGAACGCTCACCGGTCCAGCACCTGATTCCTCTAATCGAGAAACCCCGGGTTCTGGATACACTTTGATCCAGTGGGTCCGTACTCGGGCTGCAATCCGTTTCCCGTTTAAATCCGAAACGTTGCAGTGAAGCGCCTTCCGGCCATCCGAGAGATGATACTTCAGATGTCGGAACCAAGCGCTTAGCTCTGTTCGAGCGCTCGCAGTTAGCGATCGAGGGAACGGGGGAGCGGCCCTTTTGCATTTCCCCGCACTACGAAATTGGGCCACGCGGCATACACCCTGGCAAACGAAAACGGATTGTCGAGAGGCGTAGGGGGTGGTCAGGCAGAAAGAAAAGGCCGCTGCGCGAAGCAGCGGCCTTTACGGTCGAGACTAATCCTGCTCTTTGCGGATTTTCTTTCGCGCACGCTTGCGCGCCAGGGCTTGCTTCACCCGGCGCTTCTCGCCCGGCTTCAGATAGTAGGAGTGACGCTTCACTTCCTTAATGATGTCTTCGGTCTGAACCTTGCGCTTGAAACGGCGAAGGGCGTTCTCCAGGGACTCGCCCTCCTGCAGTCGAACTTCTGCCACGCGTATCACCCCTAACCAGCCCTGAACTGGGCGCTTTTCAGTTTACTCCCTTTGTGGTGGGTTCGAATAGTTGCTCGACCGGGAATGTTTGGACGAGGCTTCGCCAATAGTGCCATGTTGCGGACGTCACTTGGCCGGACGCTGCTTGCCGAATGGGATGGCCAGGTTGGGTAGGTGAGGCTGCGCTTTGGAGGTTGCGAACCCCCTAGGGTTGGTCCGGACTTTGCTTAGGAACGCTGGGTGTGAATTTGCGGACGACAAATTCCTGCAGGAGATTGGTTGCGGCGGTCGCGCCAATTCCGATGAGCCCGTTCTCGAAGGTCAACCCCGCGCCGTGGCGATTTTCCGCCGGGTAATAGAGGTTGGAGATACCGCCGGCGGCGAGGCTTCCGAGGATGTTCGAGTAATTTGCCTGCCAATGTCCATTGTCGCCCTTGCAAATCACGGCATTGGCGAGCGCGTACCGCATGCGTGATGGCCGGCTGCCGGTTCCCTTGTAGAAATAGCGTGGATCTTGTTTCAAAATCGATGGCAGGATGGCGCTTCCGATGAAGGTCCCGGACACAAGGTCGGCAAACGAAGCACCGTAGCGCTTGGCATAACCTTGTGCGCCTTGCCCGTAGCCGCTGAAATCATCTTGTCCCTGCTGAACTCCTGCGACGATGGCCACCACTCCGAAGGTGACAGGATCCACCGTCATCTTCCAGGCCAGCTTGAACTTTTGCCGGGAGTTGAGGGGAACTGCATGGTGGTCGTAGCTGACATAGAAATTTGGAATGACTCCGAGCACCCGCTGCTTTTCTTGATCCTTGATCTGTTCCTCGGCCACATCGGTCGGGGAGAGGGCGACATTCACTTCAGAGACCGCGGTGGCTATGGCCAACGCGACCGGCGGCACAACGTAGAGCTCCCCGCCATGCAAGGTTCCAGAAAGTGCTTGCGTCGCGAAGCCAGCCGCCGCAATTGTGAGTTGGAAAGGGCCAGGTGTCAGGTTGGTGAAGGAGAATTGTCCATCGTTGCCGGACAGAACGTCTTGTTGCGGGGATTGATCTGGCCGGGTGAGTTTGGCCTGGGCTCCCGGGACGACGGCTCCCGTTCGGTCCACAACGGTTCCGCTGATGCTTCCCGGTCGCTGATCGGGTGATTGCACGGGCACTGGCTGAGGGGTCTGTGCAGAACAGGGCGATGTGCAGCCTAGGATGAGAAACGTGAAGACCAGGAGTCCAGCAAATCGGAGGGTCATGCAGACATCTCTTTCCCCGCCCCAGTTACAGGATACAAGAATGGCGCAGTGGAATGCCCCGCTTGGGGTGACGAAAGTCATGGATTCTGCGGGGACTCGACCCTGCCGGGCAGTTTCGGGAGGAGTCGGGCGATGGCAACCATTCATCTCGATTGACTGGGATTGGCCGTGGTCCTAAGATTCAGGGCCAAGATCAGCCCGGGGGAGGGGAATCTGGGCGATGTTTTCATGGGCGGCCGTTTCTCCTGAGACTGGTTTCGAGGGGCGAAAGGAGCCTGGCTTATGTTGCAGATTCAGAGCAGGGAGTTGCCGCCGGACATCGTGGTTCTGGAAATTGCGGGAAGAATCACGATCGGGCGGGATTGCAAGCAGCTCGAATGGGCCACGGACGGGCTGGTCCGCGAGAAGCGGAAGAAGATTATCTTCGACCTGACCGGCGTGACACACATTGACAGCACCGGAGTTGGGATCATCGTGATGTCGGCCGGCCAGGTCAAGAATGCGGGCGGAGCGCTGCGCGTGGCCGGCGTCAGCGGACATGTGGAGCAAGTACTGAAGATGACGAGCGTGGACCACATTTTGGGACTCCACGCTACGACGGGGGCGGCGGCGGAGTCGTTCTGAAGGCATTGGCGCCCACTATGTCGCCGGAGCCTCCCCATCGAGTCGGGACGTACGATTGTGGTGAAGATACCCGAACAGACTAGAGCAGCGGCTTTAGGTTGGACTCGTTGGATGCCACCGATTTTTTGATTCAGGTCGTCAGGCGCGACCGCCAGCGGATAGTGCACCCCGATTTTCCTCGCGAAATGCGCAGGGTCCTCTATATCCCTCACCGCGTTGGACTTGAAGCCGACTACTACGAATCCGCGAGGCTGCCGAGCCGGGTTTCCTGTGTTCCCTGTGATCGGATCAGGGAATGGAAATCCTCGTCCGCTACAAGCCACCTCACGTTGAAAAGCCCGGTGTAAGTCCAGTTCTCTGCCAGGTTTTGTTCGGCCTGTTGGAATCTTCGGGCCGACCGTGATGGATGTCTGCGTCGTGCCTCGTGGGGAGTCTCGCCGATAGAAGCGGTACTTCACGAGTACCATGACATCTCCCAAACCTGTTCCTCCAGCGGTCGGTGCGCTGTCCATGGCAAAGTGATTCGTCACGACGGGCACAAGAAATTGTCAAATCGAAATTGCGGTAGAAGCCCCACGTGAAGTTGATGCCATCCTCATGAGCACGTGGGCCGGGCGGTGGCAGGAATGCCTGCCAGCGATTGCGGCACCAGACCGCGTGTGGTGAATATGGAACCCAGGAAATGAGCCCGCCGCCGGGAAACAACGGCGGTGCCGTTTCAGGCGCAGGGCCCTGTCCCCGAGCCGTTGAAACAGATAACAGCACGACCAGCGACAGCGATGCCCACTTTCCGCAACTAACGCGGAATGCACTTTGTAGTCGCACAGATTTGCCTCCAGCGAAGATGGAATTGCCCCGAGGACGCGTCACCGTGAAGCCGGGAAACCGACTCGAGGTCAGATCAGATACGTAGAGGAAGGCCGGGCGGCGAGGAAGAGGCTGGCGGCGCGTGGGAACGCTCTGCAATGACGCGAGCCCCAGAATCTAGGACACGGGATTCGCTGGATGCCGACACAAATCCAAGGGCGACGGGTGTGCACGAAGTGCTTTGAAGAGACGATGGTTGGTCGACCACCGCGTGCATCGCCGGCATGGTAGTGCAACAATCCTGACCATGATGACCGTGTGATGAGCAGCGCATGGAACCACAGCACTGCATCGCCTGCTCGCGCGTCGTGGCGTTGCAATCGAACGCATACGCTGTGAGAGCGACGGTGAGGACGGCCAAAAGCACGGGTCTGGCAAAACCCATTTTTACCAGGCTAGTAGCCATCGGTGGGTGAGTCAAGGTGGGCGCCCGTTCTTGGGGACCTCTACAACTGCTTCGCCGAGGCTCCCGCCGCTAGCTCGCGCAATACTGTCAGGAAGCCGGAGGCGGCTTCTGGGTCGGCCAGCGACTGCAGATCCACCGTGGCGGAGAAGTTTGGGGAGTCGGGGCGGAATCGGACTTTGAGGAAATTGTGCTCGCGCGAGGCCATCAGGGCGTTGACCACTGGGGTGAGCTCCTGGGTCCACTGGGCGCGGGTGGTGAGGACGACGGGGCCGGGGCGGGTGATCTCCCATTTGCGCGAGTCGTCGCTCGTCTTGCCGTCACTGTGGCCGCACCAACGGTGGTTCATCACTTCGAGGCGGAAGGCGGGCGGGCAGTCGAGATCGGCCTCGAAAGTGAGGGTCTCTTTCTGCTTGCGCCAGTGGCTGAGGAGCCATTGCACGGGCAAGGGGCGGGGCAGAAGGTTCAGGGTCAGGTGCGCGTTTTCGAACCACCGGGACGGAAACTGGAAGCGGGCGTGGAGGCGGGAGGAGCCGGTCCAGCGGGTTTCGACGACTTTGCCCCGGCCGCGGCAGGCGATCTGGACCCAACGCAGCGCGGCCGTACCTTTGCGGCGATTGTAGCGGGCTAAGGCGAAATACCAGATGCCCAGCGAAACGGCGGCAGCCACGGCG
>DATMPS010000100.1:0-196048 GCA_035567435.1 Terriglobales bacterium
AGACTTTTCCACCGCGCTTGGAAATCCCGCAAAGAGCGCGGGATTCCCACTTTCCCACAGCTCCGGCTGCTGCGGGAGATTAACTAAACCGGACATTTCACTTGCTATGAAAAGCGGACATTTTAATTTGCTACGAACAGTGCGGTCCTACGCGGTCGTAACGTCTACCCCAAACTCGCTATTTCCGGGCACATTGTTGCCCGAGAAGCCGTAGGCACGATATCCAGGCGGCGCCGCATAGTTCGCCAGCTCGCCAGCACTCATGAGCCTTCCTACCACCCCGCTCTTGGGTGTAAGTTTAAGATTCTCAATCAATAAGCGTAACCTGGAAGGTGTGCCGATCAGGATGCTCTTACTTCGGCTCGGTAATCTGGAGAACCTGATTTTCCCGCAGCCCCTGATGCACAACCTGCTTGCGGCCTGAAGGCCAGTCGACCTCAATGCGCTCGATTCTGTCCGCATCACCCAGACCGAAATAGAGAGGCAGAGCGCTTTGCGACAAGTAGCCTGACTTGCCATCGTTGTATTTGGTATAGACCTGTCCCCCCGCATGCAGGTGCACAGTCGCACCGAGTCCATTGCGGTTCGAGGCTGTCCCCACAAGCGCAACCTTCAGCCAGTGAATTGGCCTGGTTTGAGCCAGGTCGCTGATGAGCAGCTGAGGCTCGGAATTGAAATCATTGGTCACAATGTCGAGATCGCCGTCATTGTCGAGATCGAACATAACTGAAGACCGGCTGGAGCGCGGAGCCATCACAGTGATTCTCCCCTTCCGCTCCGCGCAGACCTTCTGATTCAACGGACCCAAACCCGGTTGCGAGCAGTCCATCGTGAACCACGGAGTGTATATCTCTTTACGCGGCTCGATTCCAAGCAGGAACTCGGCGTCCAGAAACTTCTCGCCCCGATTGTTCAAAAGCATGGAGTTGATTCCGTAGCGGAATGGAAAACTCATGCCGGACGTGATGAATATGTCATCCCAGCCGTCGGCGTTGATGTCGCCGACGCTTACGCCCCAGGGCCAGTAATTCTCCACTCCCAGGCGGTCTGAGATTTCCTCGAATTTTCCGTTCCCCAGATTGTGATAGAAGGCATTGCCCCAGATATAGTCTGTCAGGGAAGCTTGCAGATAGGTCTCCGGCCAGCGCATGTTGGATTTAAGCTTCTCGTGGTCCGGCGTGACAGGCTCGCTCATGTCCGAGTGCATGTCGGTCACGATTAAGTCCATGCGCCCGTCATTATCGAAATCAAAAAACTTGACTCCCATCGCCCCCCACGGGGTTTTCGGGAAGTACTGTTCGGTTTTGTCGACGAACTTCTTGCCACCAAGGTTTTCATAATAGTGATCGTGCCCCTGCATGTTCAGGAAGAAGACGCCGGGGAATCCGTCTCCATTCAGGTCGGCAAAGCTTGCATCCCCGCACCACCCCTCGGGCCGCAAGCCTACTGCCGCGGTCACGTCCTGGAACCGGTTGTGTCCCATATTCTGGTAAAGCACGGGATGCTCGAAGCGGTCCGGATACAGGTGCCCTGAAAACGCATCCGCCAATCCGACGTGCTGTCCCTGAGCACCTTTTTCATTGCTGGTGTACCTGCCAACGTTGCACACCAGCAGATCGACGAGGCCGTCGTTGTTGTAGTCGAAAAAGACTGCGCCGGAAGAATGAGCGCTGAGATCGAGGCCCGATGCCTTAGTGATGTCAACGAAGTGCCCATGTCCGTCGTTTTCGAACAGCGCATTGCCACCAAGGACGGTGGTGACGAATAAGTCTTGGTCGCCGTCATTGTCGATGTCGGCAAACGATGCGGTGACGCTGATCCGGCCCGGCAGCCCGACCCCTGCTTCTTGCGTGATGTTCTTGAACTTGCCGTCGCCCAGATTCTTCCAGAGTTCATTAGGGCCGACCTGATTCACGAAATAAATGTCGAAAAGCCCGTCGCCGTCGACATCCGCGACCGCGATGCCCGTGCCGTGATCGTAATGGACCGGCTTGTAAGCAATGGTGGCATCGTCCACTACGTGTTGGACGAAAGTGATTCCACTCTCTTTCACTTTATCGGTGAAATGGAACTGATGAAAAACTTTAAACTGATCCACTGTCTGCTGCTGCCCCTTGGCTCGCTCGACCAGTGCATCCACTCCGGCGTCCGGATCCGGGTAGCGCACCTGGGGCGCGGAATCGCCCGCAGCCAGGGCCAACGCTGCAATCAGTGGAAGCAGTGCGGTCGAGAGGGCTCGAGTTTCACGGCAGGTCATGGGGTGTCACCTTTCTGTGAGAAACAGTTCCTCCGGATGAATCTCTGGAAGCGCGAGTGGTTCCCCCTGGTCCGGGGCGGGAAGCCGGTCCCCGGACGTTTGCCTTCCCCGATGCGATAGTTTCCGCCATCGGTATGTCTTGTGACAATAGAGGCGATTGACATGTGACCTTTGATTCCTTGATATGCCGCGCGGGATGTACTGGTCTGGCGAATGATCCGGCAACCAATCTCCGGCTGCTAACCGGATCGGCCTGACCTCGTCTATCTCCCCGAATGCAGATTCCGGTCAAGGCCGAAATCTCCCGGCGGAGGCGCCCATGCCCCGGATGCTGTTAGTGGCTGTTCTTTTCGCACCCGGCCTCGCTGTGGTCGCTCAGACCGACACCCCGAAACCTGCCTACGATTTTTCCCTGCCGCGGGAAGAGCGGATCAAGCTGGCGCAAAGCGCGGCGCCGCCGGAGATTTCTGGTAAGGCAACGGTGTACCTGCTGGAACGCAGCGGCTACGTGAAAGTTCAGGACGGAACGAACGGATTTTCCTGCTTCGTCGACCGCCAGAATCCGCTGAACCTCGAGCCCACCTGCTTGGACGCGGAAGGCAGCGCTACCACGCTGTTGAGCCGGTTCTACGCCGAGGAACAACGAGCCAAGGGCAAGACGGAAGAAGAGGTCAAGGCAGGGATCGAAGATGGGTACAAGACCGGGAAATTCCACGCGCCACGAAAGCCCGGGATCGTCTACATGATGTCCAACAAGGGGTATCTGCTTGTGCCCGGGACCAACAAGCTGGTCAAACTCCCGGCTCATTTGATGTTTTATGCGCCCTATGCGACGGACAAAGACATTGGGTCGCCGCCTGCGGCGGCAAATATGCCGCACCTGATTCGAGCGGGGCAGCCGGACGCCGTTGTGATCGTGATCCCGGGACAGACAGCGGATCACTAAAGCATGCAGGGTAGCCGTTCGGTTGTTGAAGAAGCAGGGAAGTGGCCGGGCGGGCACTCGGCCGGAGCGGATTCAGATCCGCTCGGCCAGAAGAGCAGTTAGTCTTTCTTGGTGTCGCCGGATAATTTCTTCGCGATCTCTTCGACGATCCGGGGACGCAGTTCGGCAAGCACGCTGTCGACGATACTGGCAATCGCTTTCGGGTCAGCGGCTCCGGCTGGGACAGTGTCATGCGGAGCTGCGGCCATGGGCTCTATTTCGCTCTTGACGGGCTCGACAGGAACATCTTCCTTGGAAGGAGCGCGCTTCGGCGCTGCCCCGGCGATGGAATCGCGGATGTTCTTCCAGTTAGCAACCATATCTTCTGCTCCTTCGGCAATGTGGGTCTCCAGAATCCGCATCTCGGGAATCTGGACTTCCGGGGTAGGAGTTTCCGGCGCAGCCACGGAAACAGCACGAGGACTTTCGATCTCAGCAGTCGCTTGCAGAGCGTCGACCGGCGCGCTGGCGTCGACCGGTGCGACGACTTCCGCTTCCGGCTGCTCCTGCACCGATTCGACAATCGCAGCTTCTTGGGGAACGAGGTGCACACCGGCTGCAATCGGCGCGACGTCACCAGCGCCTGCGGCGGATGCCATCGCGTACACTGCCGGCTCATCCACAACCTGGGGGCGCGGCGCTGCGGCCAGTGGAACTTCGGGGAGCGGCTCGGCGAGCCCTGCCACCGATTCTGCTTTGGCTTCTGCAGCCACTGCTTCGACTGCGGCCCGGGGCGGCGCTCCTACGGCCACGGCCGCGTATGCCTGTTCCATTTCCCGTTCCAGCGATAGCGTGGCTTCGCCAGCCCCGAGCGCAACTTCTTCGGCGATCCAGCGAGGGCCGGCCGCATGTGCCGTCATCGTCGCTTGGTCAACCTGCGCGGCGATGCTCGCAATTGCGGAAGATGTGTCCTGATGCTTCCCACTGCCGTTGGAGCCGCTGCTCGACCCGGACATGTTCTCTGCCGCCGGCATCAGCGATTGCAGAGCGGCCATCACCTCGTCGTCGGCAGGCGGAGCGGCCGGGGCGGGGGTTGGATTTTCTGCTACGGGAGCCCCGGCAACCTCCACAGGTCGTGCCGGTTGCATGGCTTCGGAGGCGGTGCTCGCTGCCACAACCGGCATCTCGGCCGGCGCTGCGACGATTTGCGGTTCGGCCTGGGCTTCCGGAAGCGGCTCTGGCTGCATCGGCTGGGCTGCCGCCACTTCAACGGGCGCAGCCGTCACCGCCTCAGTCGCTGCCGGAACTTCCTCCACCGCCGCTACCGTGTCTTCCGTCACCCTCTCGACTTTTCCCGCTTGGGCTTCGGTTGCCGGTTCGACCGGAGCCATCTGCGCAGCGTGCTGCGCCGCACTGGGTACTCCATTCTCAGCTTCCGCGTTCTGTACTTCAGGCGCACTCGCGAACGTGACCGGCGCCGATTCCTCAGCCGCTGCGGCAGGGGCGACCTGCACTTCTGCCGGAACCTGCTCCGCGGACTCGGGAGAACTCGCCTCCGTGGCGGGCGCAGCGCCGTTCAGCCGGGCCGCCGCTGCCGTGATCGCCGCGATCTCTTCCGGGGTAATGTCGGCAGGAAGGCCCGCGGGTATTGGGCGTGCGAAGGTGTCCTCGGTTTCTTTGGCTTTGGTGCGCGATTTCTTGCCCGTTTCCTCCACGCGCACATCGCGGAAACCCTTGCCTTGAGTGGCCGCATAATCGACGTCTGGCTCGGCGTCGCGCTTCTTCCCGCTGGGAATCCGCAAGCGGGCTTTCCAGCTCGTCTCGTCCTCGGCCTGGCTGTCGGCTTCCAGCGCAGCCGCCGCTTTCGCGAAACGCCCGGGCTTGTAGGGTTCCGCCTGGGGAACGATCTTGTCTTCCAGCTTGGTCAAGGCGGCCAGCAGTTCGCTGGCTTCGAACGGCTTCACCACGAATGCGTCGGCTCGCGCCCGGCGCGCCTCTTCTGGTTTGAAGGGCTCCAGCTTGCCCACCGTGAGGAGAATGGGAATGCGCGAGGTTTCTTTATTTTCCTTGATCCGCTGGCAGACTTCCAGCCCGCTGTAGCCTGGCATGTAGACATCCAGCACGATCAGGTCGGGTCTCTGCTCCAATATCTTCTTTAAAGCGGCCGACCCGTTATTTACGGTAACCACTTCGTAACCGGCGTCGGTGAGGATCTTTCGCCCCATGTTTTGGGCGGTCACACTGTCGTCGGCGAGCAGTATCTTGCGGGCCAAGGGGTGTCCTTTGGTGAAAGGGGGAGATACCGCGAAATTAAACTGAGTGTCACTGCAAGTCAACGTGCGGAAGTGACTTGGCACATTACTTGGGGACATGGCTACTGGGTGAATCCAAAGGGAGGCTCGCGGCAAGCCTCAAGCGACAGCAATAACGGGCTTTCGAGGGATCGAGTGGCCGGGACCGGGAACCCTCCTGGGGAAGGCTCCCGCATCCCTAAAAGGGAATGAGCTTGTGCAGTCCCTTTTTCTTCTTCTTTTTGCTCGAGGACGTGCCCGACGGTTGGCTATTGGTCGAACTGGAACTGGTCTTGTCGGCGGCCTGGTCAGCCCCGGGGTTCTGGATCTCATTCACCTGCGCCGGCGGCGGAAGAGCCTGGCCGTTGTCGACGGGCTCCGGCTTCAACTCATTGGAGTCAGCGGATGTAGCGGGTTTCAGCTCGTTGGGATCGGGGGCCTCGGGCGCCGGTGCCGCTGAAGTGTCGATCGTAGGAGCGTCCGACCGCGGAGTGGGCTGGCTGGGGGGTGGCCCCACACCAGTCTTCACCTCCACCGAAACGTTGCTGCCCCCTCCCGTTGCAGGGGCCATGAGGGCGACGGTTGCCGCGGTCACGACATCCCGGCCACTCATCACCTTGGGGTCGACCAGTGGGGGCTCGCCTACTTTTGTGGCCATGGCAACGTTTGGATGCTTACTCAGGCCACTCTTTACGAGGCTCAACATGCCGGGCGCGTGCCGGCTGTCTTCCTCCGCCTTGTTCTGGGCGATGGCCGCCGGTGTTGCTTTGGGAACCGGCCGGTGCAGGGCTTCCAGGCGTTTCTGGGCGTCCTCGGAGCGATCCATCAAGGGATAGCGCGTCAGGATCTTGGAGTAGGCGTCGGCGGCCTTCTTGGTGAAGTCTTCGATCAAGCGTGCCTTCGCGGCCTCGTTCCCCGGCCGCGCCCGGACCATCACGATCTCGCTCTCGTAAGATTGGCCCAACAGATACAAAGCGTCATCTACATGGCTGTACAACGGGTAGCGCTCCACCAGCGAGTTCAGCCGGGCGATGGCTGCCGGAAGCGATTGACGCAGGTAGTAGAAGCGTCCAATCTCATACTCCCGCTCGCCTAGAACCTCCTGCACTTCCAACAGGCGCTGCTTGGCTTCCGGAACCAGCTTCGAATCGGGATACTGCAGGATGAGACTGCGATACTCCTCTTCCGCCCGCATGGCGTGGGTGTAGTCGCGATCGGGTTTCTCCATCTCCTGGTAGTGGATGTTGGCGATCTTCAGCTGCGCCTCAGCCGCCTCCGGCATGTTGGGGAAGAAGGTCTCGAAGTCCTTGTATTCGATCTCGGCCTGGGCGAACGCGGCCGAACCGCCCTCGGCGTACCAGGAATCGCCCACGGCCAGCTTCGCGCGCGCCACAAATTCCGAGTCCGGGTAAGTGTTGATCAGCGTCTGCAGAGTCATGCGTGCGACGTCGAAGCGGTTGTGCTTCATCGCGTCCATGGCGCGATCGAAAAGAACCTTGTCGGGCTGCTTGGAGCCGACGTTCGCCAGCGGGTTGTTGACCTTTTTATTGGTGCAAGCAGCCGTGAAGGCCAGCAGCGTAGCCAGCAGAACGACGTACGGAACTCGACGGCGCATAGAAACCTCGGGAGCAATCGTTGCCGGGCTCGACCCGGACCGGCAGACAAAGGGCGTCTGCCGCTTTCGTGAACTTGTCAGACTTTTTGCAAGGTCGCTTCGGTGGCGGCCTTCAAAAGCCTCTGGGCGTTAGTCTTTGGATCACCATTACCGAACACGGCGTTGCCTGCCACCAGAATTTCTGCGCCCGCCCGGACCACGTCGGCCACCGTATCGAGCGCAATCCCGCCATCGACTTCGATACGGTAGTTCAGTCCGCGCTGGGCCCGGATCTGCGCCAGCTTGCGCATCTTGTGCAGCGAGTTGGGCAGGAACTTCTGCGCTCCAAAGCCTGGGTTTACGGACATAACCAACACATAATCAACAATATCGAGCACTTCGCTCAGGGCATCGACTGGGGTCGCCGGGTTGATCACGACCCCGGCCTGGGCGCCATGGCCGCGGATCAGGTGCAAGGTCCGGTTCAGATGCCGCGTGGCTTCCTGATGCACTGAAACCCAGTCCGCCCCGGCCTCGATGAAGGCGGGGATAAACTCATCGGGATTTTCGATCATCAGGTGGCAGTCAAGCGGCAGCTCGGTCGCCTTGCGCAAGGACTTCACCACGGGCGGCCCGATGGTCAGGTTGGGAACGAAGTGGCCGTCCATGATGTCGACATGGATTGCGGTCGCGCCGCCTTCGGTGGCACTACGGACCTGGTCCGCCAGATGGGCGAAGTCCGCCGACAATATCGAAGGTGCGAGTTCGATCAAACCTGGGTCTCGCGCAGGGAAAGCCTGGGGGAAATTCTAACATGGGGGTCATCCGGACGCTGGTTGGTCGGTCCTGTTGGTTCCGCGTGGTAAAGTCGTTGGACCCCTGCCGTCAAGCCAGACCGCCCGCATCGTGACCCTACATCCCCAGCTCGCTCCGGTAGGTCTCAGCCTGACTGCGACCCTCGCCTGGGGATTCAGCGATTTTGTCGGCGGCTACGCCTGTCGGCGGGCCAACGCGTTTCTTCTCACAACCATCACGCACGTGAGTGGCACCTTGCTGATGCTGGTGCTCGCTCTCCTCCTCAAGGCTCCCTTCCCGGGCAAAAACAGCTTGTTGTGGGCAATGGCCGCGGGCCTGCTGGGAGGGACTGCGCTCGCGGCCTTCTATCGGGCGCTGGCGTCTGGGAACATGGGGTTAACCGCTCCGGTGGGTGCGGTCCTTGGGGCAGCGATCCCGACCGTAGTCGATATCTTCATCGAAGGGGTGCCCAGCCCGGTGCGCATGGTCGGATACGTCCTGGCCGGGGTCGGAATCTGGTTTATCTCGCGCACAGAGGGCCCCGCCGGGCGACCGCAAGGGATCGGGCTTGCGGTGGTCGCCGGGATCGGCTTCGCCGGTTATTTCCTTTGCATCAAGCATGCCGGGAGCGGTTCGGTGTTCTGGATCGCAGCGGCCTCACGAGCCGTCTCGTTTGTCGCGACCGGCGCGATCGTGCTGGCGGCCCGGCAGTTCCGGCCGATGGACGCAACTGGGGTTGCATGGGGCCTTCTCGCTGGGCTACTCGACGTCACCGGGAGTGCCTTCTTCATTCATGCCAGCCAGACCGGACGTCTGGATGCCGCCGTGATGATCAGCTCGCTCTATCCGGCAATGACGGTTCTTCTAGCGCGATTTTTCTTGAAGGAGCATTTCTCGCGCTGGCGCCTGGTTGGGCTCCTGGCGGCGTTGCTGGCCGTGCCGCTGATCGCCCTGTAGAGACACGGTTTGCCGCGTCTTCCCCAAGCCGCTCGGATGCTGTCGGCCTCTCGGTTCGCGAGCTCGTGTCGGGAACTGTTACCATCGGCCGGTGGCCCTGGTTGAAGTCCGCAACCTCAGCAAAATTTATCCGCTCGGGGAGTCCATCTTCGGCGGCGACGCCAAGGGCGAAGTGCGGGCGGTCGACGATGTTTCGCTCGTGATTGAGGCGGGAGAGACTCTTGGCCTGGTGGGCGAGTCGGGTTCCGGCAAAAGCACGCTCGGACGCCTCGTCCTGCGATTGATTGAGCCAACGTCGGGCAGCATTCACTTCGATGGTCGCGATCTACTCGCCGTCGGTGGCCGTGATTTGCGTCGCCTGCGCCGCGATATGCAGATCATCTTTCAGGACCCGTTTGGCTCGCTGGACCCCAGGTTGCGCGTGGACGAAGTGATCGCCGAGCCGGTTTCGATCCACGAGCGGATGAGCCGGGACGCGAAACGCACGCGGGTCGTCGAGTTGCTCCGTGCCGTTGGGATGGATGAATCCGCGGGCCGCCGCTTTCCGCACGAATTCAGCGGAGGACAGCGCCAGCGCATCGGCATTGCCCGCGCCCTCGCGCTGCGCCCCCGATTCATTGTGGCCGACGAGCCCGTGTCGGCCCTCGATGTCAGCGTGGGCGCGCAAATCGTGAACCTGCTGGCACGGCTCCAGAAAGAGTATGGGCTGACATATCTCTTTATATCGCACTCAATGCCGGTAGTCCGCTACCTGACCACGCGCATCGCCGTGATGCATCACGGCAAGATTGTCGAGACCGGCCCAACAGAACAAATCACCGAACGGCCGCAACATCCTTACACCATGAGCTTGTTGGGAGCCACGCCGGAGATCACAGTCTGAAAATGGCGACGTGCGATTAGCAATCGTCTCCTCAGTGGCACACTGCGATGTCCACGGTTTATGCTTAAGGCTGCATTGCTGGAGACTCAAGATGAAACGTGCTTTTGTTCCCCTGCTTGTTTTCTGTGCGCTCGTCACATCCGGCCTCGCGCAGAAGAAAAATCCGGTCACCACGGTGATTAAAGAAATCATGACGCGCCAGGCGAAGAACCTGCAGGGCGCTGTGGAAACCATGCCAGCCGACAAGTTTGGCTTCAAGCCGACAGAGCCGCAGATGACATTCGGGCACCTTGTCTCTCACGTTATCGACTCAAACTATTACCTCTGTGCCAAAGCCAGCGACATCCCCCCACCCAAGGTCGACGCACCCAAGGAAACCGACAGCAAGGCGCTGGTAGCAGCGTTGAAAGCTTCCTTCGACTTTTGCACCACGAGCCTGGCGAAAGTCGACGATTCCAAGCTGGGCGACACGATTCAAGCCTATGGCGGACGCGAGGTGCCCCGGGCCTGGGCCTTGATCGCCCTCACCAACGACTGGGCCGATCACTACGCCGCCGCCGCGACCTACCTGCGTCTGAATGGATTGCTGCCGCCCACGGCACAGCCAAAGAAGTAGGGGCGCATCGGCTCTCGGCTTTGGGCTCCAGGAAGACCGAGGACACTGCATCGGTTCGACGAGGAATGGCGATCGGGAGGGGCCGGTCTAGATCGAGGACTGCACAGAGTCGAGTGTCGAGTGTCGAGCGCCGAGCTGAGGCAGGGCTCTCTTCGAACAAACTACCCAATTACAAAATTCCCCAACTCCCCAATCAGTCTTACTCGATCTGAACCAGGTGCCCGGCGCCCGACCCTGCCGACGCGGGCATCTGCGGTGCTCGCCAGGAATCGAAAATCGACACCTGGTGCACGCACGAAACCGTGCAGTGCGGCGCGCAGGATTTTTCGGTGAGAAATTCGCGCCGGATATCGGCCAGACTGTACTTCTCCAGCGGCACGGCGGGATAGCCACGCTGCTGCGAGCAATAATGCACCAGTCCGTCTTCGCAAATGTATAGGTACCGCGCCCCGGCGCGGCAACGCCACTGGTTAGGGCGCCCTTGCGCAATGTTGTCCTGAAAAGAATTGATGCGCGTGAAGCTGCGCTTCTCCATGGATTTCATCTCGTGGTAAATGGCGCACTCTTCGTCGTTCAACGGCTGCAGCTGCCCGCTGCCGTCGTGAATGATTCCAATCGTTGAACTGAAGCCCAGTTTCATCGCGCGCCGGCCGATGGTCAGCGCATCCTGCGGGTTCTTCACGCCCCCGCCCACGACCGAGTTGATGTTCACGTGGAAGTCGGCGTGTTCGGCGAGAAGCTCGAGCTTCTTGTCGAGAACCTTCAGGCTCTTTTTGGAAACATCGTCGGGCGTGACGTTATCGATCGAAATCTGCAGCCATTCCAGGCCCGCCTTGTTGAGGCGCTGGATGCGCTCCACCACCAGCAGGTAGCCGTTGGTGATCAGGCCGGCGATCATGCCATTCTTGCGAATGCGCCGGATAACGTGATCCAGTTCCGGGTGCAACAGCGGCTCGCCGCCACTGATGGTGATCACCGACGTGCCCAGCTCGGCCAGCTTGTCCACCCGGCGGAACATGGTTTCGATGGGCACCGGTTTCGAGAAGTCGTCGTACTCGTTGCAGTATTGGCAAGCCAGATTGCAGCGGCGGATGGGAATGATGTGCGCCAGCAGCGGGTGGTCGGTCGAAGCCAGTCCTCTGGCGACCATGCGGGCGCCGCGAAAATTCCGGCGCAGCGCTTGGAGACGCCGTTTCAAAGATGGGGGGCTGGAGGGCATGACCTTACTGTTCATGCTATTAAAACACAGGTGTGGATTACCGACGGCTCCGAATCAGCGTGTGGCGAAAATTCGGGGGCGAATGGCGACTCGAGATTCCAGGCGGGCCGACACCGCAGGGTAGAGACGCGGCTCGCCCCGTCTCTACCCAAAACGATTCACGCCGCCTCGTGCCCCGCCGCCTGCAGGGCCTCCACTGCCTTCTCCACCCAGGCGCGCTTCACCAGGACGTAGTCGGTGTCGAATGTGGACACGGCAAAAATCGGGATCGCACGCTCGGACAGTGGCTGGACAAAAGACGTAAGAATCCCGGTCTCGGAGAACGGGAACGGTCCTTCGAGTTTGAGGCAGGTCCAATCCGTCTCGGGATGAAGTTCGGGCGGAACCTGCGCAGCGAGGCAAACAATCGAGAGCTCGTCTACGGTCCGCGTGACCGAGAAAAACGAGCCCTGGAGTGCCCAGTCAGGAACGGCGGCTTGCGCGGGGAGCCGGCAAACCGCGAACGAACCGGAAACTTGCGAGAACTTCAGCTTACGCGCATGCACTGCTCAGTATCACCGCCCTTCATGGGGAGAGCAGAGCATTGTAGCAACACCGCGAACCACGTAGGGACAGACGCCCTCGTCTGTTCAGTCGGCGAGGCCGACACCCGACAAAAACACCGAACCGAGAGACTAGAGCCTAGTCCCGATGACCACCCACACTCCGCCTACTGCCCCACCGCCTTCCGCAGCCCCGCCCGCGCCAGTAGCCGGGTGGAATCGAGTGGCGGCAACGGCGACGACTCCGCGGTCACGATCAGCGGGATCTCGGTGCATCCCAGCACCACGGCATCGCAGCCTTCATCTTTCAGTGCGCGGATCACTTCCGTAAAGTAAGCCCGCGATTGAGCCAGGAATAGCCCGTTCACGAGTTCGTCGAAGATGATCGAATTGATCTGGTCGCGCTGCAGCGAATCGGGGACGCGGTACTCAATTCCCGCCGCCTTCAACTTCTGCGGATACACGGGCCCTTCCATGAGATAGCGTGTTCCCAGCACCGCCAGCCGCTTGCAATGGTTGCGCTTCGCCTCGCAAGCGACCTCCTGCGCAATGTGTAGCCAGGGCCGTGGCGAGCGATGCTCGACCAGGTCGAACGCCTGGTGGATGGTGTTATCGGGGCAAATCAGAAAGTCGGCTCCGGCGCGGGCGAGTTTCTCCGCCGACGACATCATCAGCTCGGCCACCCCAGCCCAATCCCCCGTGTCGATGAATTTCATGTACGCGGCCAGCGGGTGGTTGTGCATGGAGACTTCGGGATGGTTGTGACGGCCGAGCAGTGCCGCGCCTTCCAGACAAATGGTCCGATAGCAGAGCGCGGCTCCCTCCGCGCTACAGGCGACGATCCCGATGTGTTGAGGCATTGCGTTGTTTTGTGGTGACAGCCGCCCCGGCTGTCCGATCGAGCGCTGCCCGGTCAGCTCTGTGGAAACTACGTTCGCGCGGCCACGGTGTCGAACAGGTTCAGAAACTCCACTTTCTTCTCCGCCGGCAGGAACGCCGCCTCAAACGAATTCCGTGCCAGCTCACGCAGGTGTTCTTCGGTGAATCCGAACTGCTCCTGCACCAATTGATACTCCCGTGCCACGGAGGTCCCAAACATGGCCGGGTCATCGCTGTTGAGCGTGACCATCACACCCGAATCGAAGTAAGCCCGTACCGGGTGCTCGGCGATCGCGGGGCACTCTCCGGTTTTCAGGTTGCTGGTCACGCAAATCTCGACCGGAATCTGACGTTTAGCGAGTTCCTGGATCAAGTCCGGGTCCTGCTGTGCCGTCAGTCCATGCCCAATGCGCTCGGCACGCAGATTCAGCGCACCCCAGATCGATTCCGGCCCTGCCGTCTCGCCGGCGTGCGCGGTCAGCCGCAGCCCGTGCTCGGCGGCGTAGGCATACACTTCGCGGAACAACTCGGGACCGGCCTTGCGCTCGTCGCCCCCCAGCCCGAAACCCACCACGTTTCGATCCTGATACTGCACCGCGAGTTCCGCCACCCGCAGCGCCTCGGCCGAGCCGAAGTGACGCACCGCATCAAAGATCCACAACAAGGAAACGCCGAAATCGCGCTCGCCTCGCGCACGTCCGCGCTCCAGACCCTCAAAGATCGCGGCGATGTTCTGCTTCCGGAACAAACATACCCCGACTGATATGTAGACCTCGGCATGAAGCACATTCTCGGCCTTGAGGCGTTCCATCAGACGATAGGTGATGAGTTCATAGTCCGCCGGGGTCTTCAGGTGCTCGGTAATGTTCTTGAACGACATCAGGAAGCCGGTGAAATCGGAGTACTGGTAGAGCGCCTCGACTTCCGCCACCGTCGTGGTCAGGCCGTGACCGTGCTGGATATCGAGCAGCGTCGCCGGCTCAATCGCGCCTTCTAGATGAATGTGCAGTTCGGCCTTCGGCAGGCCCAGCACGAAGGCACTGGGATTCGGGTTGGCGAACAAACCCATGCTTGCGATTTTAGATTTCCGATTGCCGGTTGGAGCAAAATTATTTGGCGAGTGATTTGGGGGAGGGACGCGGCTTGCCGCGTCTATGGCGGAGCGATCCCCTCTCTACCAACGCACCCTTTAGTTTCCCTGCCCTGCGAATTCACTATGATGCCGGCTGTACAACCAGTAGATGGTCAGCCCGATGAACAACCACGCAAAGAAGCGCAGCCAGGTCAGGATCGGCAGCCCGGACATCAGAAGCACGCAGAAAAAAACACTCAGCACTGGCGCGGCCAGGCCGCCGGGTGCCCGGAATCCGCGATGCCTTCCCGGATCGCGGAAGCGCAAGATGATCACGCCGATCGACACCAGCACGAACGCGAACAGCGTGCCGATGTTCGACAGATCCGCCAAGGTTCCAATATCCAGAATTCCCGCTGGAACTCCGACCACCAAGCCCGCAATCCAGGTCGCCGTGGCTGGTGTGCGGAAACGCGGATGCACGCGGCCGAACAGCTTGGGCATCAGGCCGTCGCGTGACATGGCAAACCACACCCGCGCCTGGCCCAACTGGAAGACCAGCAGCGACGAGATCATGCCCATCATCGCGCCAAACAGCACTCCCAGCCGCACCCAGTGCAGGCTGTAGGATCCCGTCGCCAGCGTCAGCTTCTTCAGGCTGTTCACCACCGGCGCAGCATCATCGAGCATCGATTGCCACGGCACAATGCCGGTGAGCGTGACGGCCACGCCGATGTAGAGCACGGTGCAGATCACCAGGGTCGCGATAATGCCGATCGGCAAATCCCGCTGCGGGTTCTTGGCTTCCTCCGCCGCGGTCGAGACCGAATCGAAGCCGATATAGGTGAAGAAAATAATCGACCCGCCGGTCAAAATTCCAGAGAAGCCGTTGGGCGCAAACGGGTGCCAGTTTTCGGGGTGCACATAGTGCGCACCTGCGATGATAAAGGCGAAGATGGCGGCGATTTTGAGGATGACCATGGTGTTGTTGGCTTCCGCGGATTCGCGAATGCCGCGCACCAGAATCATCGTGAGGATCATCACCACCAGGAAGGCCGGGAAGTTGAAGCCAAAATGAAGCCCGGGAGGGTAGAGCTTGTCGCCCTTGAGGTCGCTGAGTCCCGCCGGCAAGTACGCTGGAGTGATCCAGCGCAGCGCCGGGTGCCAGCCGAACCAGTCAAACATGTCCACCAGGTGCGCCGAGAAGCCGACGCTCACCGCCATGTTGCTGACGGCGTATTCGAGGATCAGGTCCCACCCGATAATCCACGCGATCAACTCGCCCATGGTTGCGTAGGTGTACGTGTAGGCGCTGCCTGCGATCGGAATCATCGACGCCAGCTCCGCGTAGCACAACGCGGTGAACGCGCAGACGATCGCCACCAGCACCAGCGACAACGCCAGCGCCGGCCCGGCTCCGGGACGCCCCAGAGAAGCGGTGTGTTTGATCAGGTAATCGAGCAGGGGAGCGTTCAGGATGGAGGAGGTATCGAACTTTTGCCCGGCGATCGCAGTGCCCACAACGGTGAAGATGCCGGAGCCAATGACGGCGCCGATCCCCAGGGCGGTGAGAGAGAGCGGCCCCAGGGTTTTCGTGAGTCGCCGGTCGGCGTCTTCCGAATCGGAAATCAGCTTGTCAATGGACTTCTTGGCAAAAAGTTGAGTGGTCGCCAGAAGGTCGCTCCCGGTTAAGGTATCGCCGGCACCGCCGGCCGAGCACGCGCAGAACCCGGAAACCAACGAGGGCGGACCCGAAGACCCGCCCTCGAAGCTGACGCCCTAGCCGCGCTTGGACTGCCCGCGCGCCATTTTTTTCACCTTGCTCTTTTTCGATCCGCGGGCGTAGTCGCGAGGCTTGAGCGGATGCTCGGCCTTGCGCTTCTTGCGCGCGGCCCGTTTGGTTTTCTTCCGTTCGTCTTTGCTAAGAGTGGATGTATTTGCCATGAGTTTTAATTTTTATTCCCGTGCAAAATTACCCCGATCTCCAATTACTCAATTTGTCTTCAGGCTTTCTCCAGCTGTGCATACTTCTCCACCAGCTTCTTCAGCCCGAACCGTGGGAATTGTACCGTAATCTTGGCATCTTCCCCATCTCCTTCTCGCTGGTAGACCGTGCCCTCTCCGTATTTCGGATGCCGCACCTTCTGTCCCGGCCGGAAGCCTTTCTTGCCTTTTGGCTCCTCAACGACATTCTTCGGGAGGTTGAACTTCTTGCCCCGCGAGGCAAAGAACTCCGCGAGGTTGTCGATGGAGTTGTAGTTCTTGCCGGAGTACGTCGGCTTGGCCCGTTCTGCACGCTCGCGAATCCAGGCCGCGCTCTGGTCTTCGTCTTCGTAGGAATAGTGCGAAGAACCGTGCTCGTCCTGCGCGTGTGCCGCGGAGCTTCTGGCCCGCGAACCACCGACCGCGTAGGAAGGCGTGGGGGTTCGTCTCCGCGACCCACCCAGCTCTTCCACCAGACCCACAGGCACCTCGTCGAGGAAGCGCGAGGGCACGCTGGCCTCGGGCAGATCGGTGCCATACCTCCGCCGGTACACCGCGCGGCTCAACACCAGCGTGTCCATCGCCCGCGTCATGCCAACGTAGCATAGCCGGCGCTCTTCCTCGATGTCATCCATTTCGAGCAGCGTGCGCGAGTGCGGAAACAATCCCTCTTCCAGACCGCACAAGAACACCAGCGGAAACTCCAGGCCCTTGGCGGCATGCAGCGTCATCAGCGTGATCCGCGCCGCCTCGTCGTATCCGTCGGCATCGCTGACCAGGGCGGCATGATCGAGAAACTGTTCCAGCGTCTCGCCACGATCCTTCGAATCCAGCGCCGCGTTCACCAGTTCACGCAGATTCTCAACCCGGGAGAGCGCCTCGGGCGTGTCTTCCTCTTCAAGCTGCTTGATGTACGCTGTTCGATCGATCAGGAACTTGAGAATCTCCGACGTGTTGGCGACCTCACGGGGCGTTCGGAAGGCGCCCGCGTCCATGTCTCTTGTAGCGCCGGCATCCTGCCAGCTGTCGAGGGGGCGTCCCGCCCGTTCTTCTTCCCCGGAGACGGCCGTGCCGCCTTGCTCCGCGTCTTCTTCCAAATCCCCGAAATCAAACTCCAGCGGATCGAACGCCGTACCCTCATTGGTTGAAGCCGCGATGGCCGCGGGCGAGGCGTCGGCGCTGCTTTGCGCCAGCCGGTCCACGTACGTCCCCGCCAACATCGCCCGCGCATCTTCGATCAGCTCGTGGAAATTCTTCAGCGCCTGCAGCGCCCGTGCCGGCAACAACTGGCGCTCGATCGCCTGACCGAGCGCGCCCCACAGCGACACGCCTGTCTCCAGTGCCAGGCGCTCGATAGTCTCGATGGTCGTCTTGCCAATGCCGCGCACCGGAGTGTTGATCACGCGCAGCAGAGACACCGAATCATCCGGGTTCAGAATGACCTTCAGATACGAAATCATGTCCTTGATCTCGGCGCGCTCGTAGAACGAGAAGCCGCCCACCACGTGATACTTCAGCTGATAACGCCGCATGGCTTCTTCGAACAATCGTGACTGCGAGTTTGTCCGGTAGAGCACAGCCGCACGCGGTGTCTCGCCCGCTTCGATCCCTTGCCGCAGGTAGCGGGCGATGCGATCGGCCACGAACAACGCTTCGTTCTCTCCGTCTGGCGCTTCGTAGTAACCGACCTTGGTCCCACCCTGCCGCGACGTCCACAGATTCTTGCCCTTGCGCTTGAGGTTGTTCGCAACCACAGCCGACGCGGCTTCCAGAATGTTCTGGGTCGAGCGGTAGTTCTGTTCCAGCCGGACGATCTTCGCTTCGGGAAAGTCTTTCTCGAACTCAAGGATGTTGCGAATGTCGGCTCCCCGCCAGGAATAGATCGACTGATCCTCGTCGCCAACGGCGCACAGGTTGTGCCGCGTGCCCGCCAGCAGCCGCATCAGTTCGTACTGCGGGCGGTTCGTGTCCTGGTACTCGTCGACCAGGATGTGCTGAAAGCGCCGGCTGTAGTAGTCGCGCGCCGCTGGGACCGACTTCAGCAAGCGCAACGCCTCCAGCAACAGGTCGTCGAAATCGAGCGCGTTTGCCTTGCGCAACTCTTTTCGGTACTCCTCGTAAATGTGCGCGATCTTCTCGGTCTTCGGGTCGGCCGATTGCAGGTAGATTTCCTGCGGATCGAGCATGTGATTCTTCGCCCAGGAAATTCGCCCCAGCGCAGTGCGCGGCGTGAGGTCCTTATCGTCGAGACCCATTCGCTTCATCACGGACTTCACGATGCTCTGCTGGTCAGCTTCGTCGTAGATGACGAAATTCTTGGTGTGCCCGATGGGCGGCTGCCCGGGCACGGTCGAAAGAATCCGCAGCGCCTCGATGTCGCGCCGCAGCAGGCGCACGCAGAAGGAATGAAACGTCGAGATGACGGGCTTCGCCACCGACAGGCCACCGACGATGCGCTCGACGCGCTCGACCATCTCGGCGGCGGCCTTGTTGGTGAAGGTGACAGCGAGAATCGACTCCGGCATCACGCCCAGGTTCTCAATGAGGTGCGCGATACGGTAGGTGATGACCCGCGTCTTCCCGCTGCCCGCGCCCGCAAGAATGAGCACCGGGCCCTCGGTGGTTTCGACGGCCTCGCGTTGCTGGGGGTTGAGTTGGTCTAAGAAGGACAAAGCTTCTGACTGCCTCAGATTACTGCTTGCGCGCCTCTAGTTCGTGCACGCCTCTCTGAATAGTAATCTTGTCATTGCGACGCGGAGCGCAGCGATGGCGGAGGAATCTGCTTCTGGTCGGCAAAGCCGCAAATTCCTCATCGGCCAAGCGCATTCGGAATGAGGAAAGCGAGTGCTGACCCTTCGCCTCACAGCCGCCAGTCATACCGCCGTCTGCGCCGCCCTGCACTCCGTGCACGGGCAAACCTCCCGCAGAAACGCCCACGAGTAGATGCCTAGATCATGCGAGTCATTCCAGCTGAACTTGATCGCGTACTTGCCGACACCCTCCGCCGACAGCGGTTTGGCCGCCGCTTTGAACATGGGCAGCGCTCCGGGAGCCAGTCTCGGCGCTTCGCCGTACGCCCGTCCCGCCTGGCCGCGCTCTTCTTCGCACAGGGCGCATGGGCAGGCATCCCGCAGAAACGGAAACTTGTAGCTGGACCGGTGCCCGTCCTGCCACTCGATCTCCATCCCGGTCCCGCTGGTTAGATTCACTCTGACTGACTTGGGATCTGTTGCTACGCTGGGCGCTTTTAGCGGCGACTGCATGATTTCAGTATCGCATAGGGTTTGGTTCGAGCGACCGAGCTGCCTGGGCTGGAGTTGGTCGCGGGATGCTGCACGTAGCTAACCTTGAATGGCCCTGAGAAATCGGGGCCGTTCGCTTTTGAAGGGCTCCATGCCAGAGTTGTCCAAACCCGCTCAAATCCTGTACAATCTAGTGTTTGCACATTAAGTTCCTAAGATTCTGGAGAGCAGTCCGATGGCCCAAGTTTGTGAAATCTGCGGCAAGAAGCCGATGAGCGGCAACACCATCAGCCACGCCCACAACGTGAGCAAGCGGCGCTGGAACGTCAACCTGCGCCCCGTCCACGCCAAAGTCGGCGCGACCACCAAGCGCATGCGCGTCTGCACCTCCTGCCTGCGCAGCGGCAAAGTCGTCAAGGCCTGAGCCGAAAACCTCCACCCACCCAAAAAGAAAGCACTTTCCTTGAGACGCGAAAGCGTCGCCTCGCGAGAGAGCGGGCTTTTCCTTCGTGCTGGCTTGGTGTTCCTTGGGGTAAAGGTTTTCGGGTCTACTGCACGCTGATCAGCTGCACATCGAAGATCAGCGTCGCGTACGGTGGAATCACCCCAGGGTAACCTCTGGACCCGTACGCCAGGTCCTGAGGAATGCGCAGTTGCCGCTTGCCACCAACTTTCATCCCGGCGACACCCTCTTCCCATCCTTTGATCACGTCCCGGAGCCGATGCGGAACGGAAACGGCTTGCCTCCAATCGAGCTGTCGAACTTCTTGCCGCTCGTGAGCCAGCCGGTGTAGTGGACCGTCACCTTCTGCCCCTTTTGCGCTTCTGCGCCGCTTCCCACCTTGATGTCCCAGTACTGGAGGCCGGACTTGGTCTTAGTGCCCTCGCCTGTAACCTGGGTTGGACCGCCAGCGACTGGCCTCGAGGCCGTGGACCCTGTAGGCTTCTGCGCCGATCCGGTTTGTGAACTGCCACTCTGGGCAAGGGTGATCAATGCCGCCAGCACCACAACTACCAGCATTACCTTGTTCATGATTTCTGCTCCTCAATCAAGATCAATCAACCACGGAGGGTATAGAGGACAGCAGTGGAATTTGGGACTTCGATACCGACTCAGGCCCGCGAAATCGAATTCTCGTCTGCGCGGTTTTCCATCAGAAAAAATCCTCCATGTTTCTCTGTGGCCCCTGTGGTTTATTTCTTTGTTACGCCAGCGCGATCACGTCGATCTCCACCAGCACATCTTTGGGTAACCGGGCTACCTCCACCGTCGACCGCGCCGGCGGTGCTGTAGGGAAGTACCTGGAGTACACTTCGTTCATCGCCGCGAAATCGCCCATGTTCTTCAGGAATACAGTCGCGCGCACGACTCTGTCCAGGCTGCTGCCCGCCGCGCCCAGAATGCCCCTCAGATTCTTCAGCACGCGGTCGGTCTGAAACCCGGCGTCCCCGGTGACCAGCGTATTGGTGACCGGGTCGAGTGCGATCTGCCCTGAAACGAATACGAATCCGTTCGCCTTAATCGCCTGAGAATAAGGCCCAATCGCCGCCGGGCCGTCCTTGGTCACGATCACATCGCGCATGGAAAAACCAGTCTCCAGTCGTCAGTCGCCAGTCGTTAGCGAGCCATTCGCGGTTAGTGGTTGGCTTTTGGCAAGAACGCCTGCGCCGCTGATTAATGCAGATTGATGCCAAGAAAGTCAATTCGTCGCATACCGCGCAGCCCTGTGGAAGATGATTCGGTTGGCTAGCGACTAGCGACTAACGACCAGCGACTGCTCTCAGATCTTCTGCAGCCTCTGCACATCCCGCACCCCCGGAATCTTGCGTAGTCCGGTGATGATCGTTTCCAAGTGCTTGAGGTCGGTGATGTCGAGCACGATATCCACCACGGCCTGGCTGTTAGCGGTGCGGGCCTCGATATTTCGGATGTTGGATTTCGCGTCGCCGATCACGCCCGTGATCAGCTTCAGCATGCCGTAGCGGTCGTCGCAAAAGACGGTGAGTTTGACGGGGTAGGCACTGGGCGTCGATTCGTCGCGTGCCCAGGCAACGTCAATGCGGCGTTCGGGCTCGTACATCAGGTTCACCACGTTGGGACAGCTGATCGCGTGTACGGCCACGCCCTTGCCGCGGGTCACGTAGCCTACGATGGACTCGCCCCGAATGGGATTGCAACAGCGCGCCCGGTAGACCAGCAGATCGCCTGAGCCTTTGACGATCAGCGCGTTGTTTTCGCCGCCGAAGACGCGCCGTACCACGCTACCCAGGCCGACATCGCTTCCCTTGGACTCGTCACTGTCGGGGGCGGGCCCGCCGGCAGCCGGCGTGAGTTTTCCCAGCACTTGCCGCGCCGAGAACTTCCCGTAGCCGATTGCCGCCATCAGATCATCCGGACGGCCCAGGCCATAGTCGGAGGCGATCCTCAGCAGCTCCTCGTCTTTCAGCTCCTTCAGCGCGATGCGATACTTGCGCGCCTCCTTCTCGATCAGCTTCCGTCCAATTTCGATGGCCCGCTCGCGCTGGTGGATATTCAGCCAATGCTTGATCTTGTTGCGCGCACGCGACGACTTGACCACCGACAGCCAGTCGCGGCTCGGCTTGTGACCCGGCTGCGTCAGGATCTCGACGATATCGCCGCTATGCAGTTTGTGCCGCAACGGCACCATGCGCCCATTGACCTTCGCGCCCACGCAGCTGTGACCGACTTCGGTATGCACCGTGTAGGCAAAATCAATGGGCGTCGAATCGCGCGGCAGCACCACCACCTTGCCCTTCGGCGTGAAGGTGTAGACCTCCTCCGGATAAAGATCGACCTTCAGCGTCGACAGAAACTCGTTGGGATCGGAAACATCGCGCTGCCATTCCACGACTTGCCGCAGCCAGGCCAGCCGCTGCTCGTCCTGCGCCGAAACTGCGCCGTCCTTGTATTTCCAGTGGGCCGCGATCCCTTCCTCGGCCATCTTGTGCATTTCTTCCGTGCGGATCTGCACCTCGAAGGGCGTGCCGTCGTCGGTGATCACCGAGGTATGCAGCGACTGGTAGAAGTTCGGCCGCGGCATGGCGATGAAATCCTTGATGCGCCCCGGCACCGGCCGCCACACATTGTGAATGATGCCGAGCACTGCGTAGCAGTCCTGCACCGAGCGCGTGACCACGCGCATGGCGTAGAGGTCATAGACCTGGTCCACGTTGATGTGCTGCCGCACCAGCTTCTTGTGGATGCTGAAATAGCGTTTCGTACGGCTCTCGACCTTCGCCGTGATGCCCGCTTCTTTCAGCTTGTCGCGCACCACGGCTTCCACGCGCGTCAGGAACGCCTCACCTACTTTGCGGTGGGACTCGACCGCTTCCTTCACCTGTTGGTAAGCGATGGGATCGATGTAGCGGAAGCCCAGATCCTCCAGCTCGCCGCGGATCTTGCCCATCCCCAGCCGGTGCGCGATCGGGGCGTAAATCTCCAGCGTCTCTTTCGCGATCTTCTGCTGGCGTTCCGGTTCCAGATGCTCGAGCGTCCGCATGTTGTGCAACCGATCCGCCAGCTTGATCAGGATCA
Organism: Terriglobales bacterium; assembly: GCA_035567435.1. GTDB lineage: Bacteria > Acidobacteriota > Terriglobia > Terriglobales > Acidobacteriaceae > Gp1-AA133. The sequence continues at coordinate 22,812 of DATMPS010000100.1, forward strand.
CGCGGATGTCGTCCACCATGGCGAGCATCATCTTGCGAAGGTTCTCCGCTTGCTGCTCCTCCTTGGTGGCAAAATCAATCTTGCTGATCTTGGTTACGCCCTCGACGATATGCGCCACCTGCTCGCCGAATTCCTGCCGGATATCGGCCACCGTGACCAACGTGTCCTCGACCGAGTCGTGGAGCAGACCAGCCGCCACCGCCACCGAGTCCATCTTCATTTCGGTGAGCACCAGCGCAACTTCGAGGGGATGGACGAGGTAGGGTTCGCCGGAAGCGCGGCTCTGTCCGGCGTGATGCTTCATCGAGTAATCGTAGGCTTTCTTGACCAGCTCCAGATCGTCCGCAGGCCGGTTGGCCTGCATGGTCTTCATCAGGTCGCGGAATTTCGTGACCGTGAGGACATTGGTTGCGATCTGTTGGCGCAGTGTCGCCATGCCGGATTATAGCCTGTGGGAAACCGGGGGCAGATGGTTACTGAAGCGTGATCCCAGGGGCCTGATCTCTTGACTGAATTATAACGTGAGGTTCCGGCTCGTCCGATTCGGTTCCTCTGCTACATTTAGGGCGTTATGGCTGCTCTCGATTCCGCTCGCGTCCTGGTTTCCGGAGTCTCCGGTCCGGTCGGCGCCGCATTGCTGCCTTCGCTGAAAGGCCGCGGGTTTCAGGTTACGCGCCTGGTGCGCGGAGTGGTCTCCGGCGAGGACCAGCTTTCCTGGGACCCGGCCAAGCCCCTTGCGCCGGAATTGGTTTCCGGATTCCGTGCGGTCATCCACCTGGCGGGCGAAAGCGTCGTGGGTCGATGGACCAGCAGCAAGAAGACCAAGATCCGCGACAGCCGTGTCCTCGGAACTCGCAACCTGGCCCAATCCCTGGCTCAGGCCAAAGACCGCCCGCGCGTGTTGATCTCCGCTTCAGCCGTGGGCTACTACGGCGACCGCGGCGGGGAACTGCTGCGCGAGGAGAGCCCATCCGGCGCAGGCTTCCTCCCAGAAGTGTGTCGCGAATGGGAGGCCGCTAATCAACCCGCCTCACAGGCGGGCATTCGAGCCGTGCAAATTCGCATCGGCGTGGTGCTCAGCCCGACCGGGGGCGCCCTGCACAAGATGTTGCCGCCGTTTCGGATGGGCGTCGGCGGAAACATCGGCTCGGGACGCCAGTGGATGAGTTGGATCCACGTCCAGGACCTGGTCGGAGCCGTCCATCACATTCTGAAAACCGACCTGCTTCAGGGCCCCGTCAACATGGTCGCACCGAGACCTGTAACCAACGCCGAGTTCACCAAGACGCTCGGTGCTGTCTTATCACGGCCAACCATCTTCCCCGTCCCCGCTTTAGCGGCAAAGCTTGCCTTCGGCCAGATGGCCGAAGAAATCTTGCTCGGCAGCCAGCGCGTGGAACCTGCCAAGCTCATCGCCAGCGGATACCCGTTCCAGTACACCGACCTGCGGAAGGCGTTGGAGGCGGTGCTGAAGTCCTAGTTCTTCCGCACGATTGCCTGTGACTCGCGTCACAGCAACCCTGCCCGGTCTCTGACAACCTTGCCACAGGGTTTTCCGACCCCAGCATGTCCAGACGACTCCTTGCCGCGACCTTGGTGCTCACCCTGTTGAGTTGGCTGGGCGCACTCGCCCAGCCGATGCCCGATGAGCAGGGAAGGCCAGAGTGGCCACGACGCGGCCAGGCGCCCAACGATCACAACGCGATTCATCGCTGCTGTCAGCCTGGTGCCTTCTCGTTTCCAGTTGCCACGCACCTCGTGCCTGCGAATACGCCGTGTGGAGGGGAACACTCCTGTTGTATCCGTCCCGGACCGCAGGGCTCCCCCAATCTGTCATCGCCCAGTGGGAATCGAAGGCCGGCTGCCGAAGCCGTGGACAGCCTGGAATCCGAAAAGAGCACTCGAAACTCCAGACTTGCTTTCGGCGATTCCGGCTTCGCCACAGTTCGGCCGTACTCGGCCTTGGCTCTCCCCTCGCCACCCAGCTTGATGGAATTTACGGGCGCCCTTCTTACGGCGCTCAACCGATGGCAGAAAAATGAATTTTATAGACGGAGACCGACCTCAATGAGGTACAAGGTGCCGCTTTCATCCTTGCCCTGGCAGCACGCGGCCTCCGCGAAGGACGCAAAAGAAACCGCGCCCTGCTGCGCCGGGAAAGACCGCCAAGTCCTGCGCGAAGGACGACAAGACGTCGGCGAGGGGCTGCGGAGGCAAGTCCGGCCAGGGACCAGACGGGCTGTTGCTCCGGCAACGAAGCAAGACAACGGCGAAGAACTGTTGCGGTGGAAGGCGGTGCCGCATGATCGCACCGATCATGCGGCACCGGGTCACTAGCGTCGCGAACCAGGGAAGCCCCAGCCCAGCGGTTGGGGCTGGTGTCTTGCAACGATCCCGTCAGTTGTAATCCGCACTCGACGGCGGCGAGCTGTCTTGGTTTGGCTCCTGCATTTCCTTCTCGAGCCGATCGAGAAGTTCGGCTCGCTGGCCGCTGTGCAGTTCCCGCTCCAACTCTTCCAGTGCCAACGCGACCACGTGATAGTGATGGGCGCCCGCGAATCTTGGGTCCTTAGTCACGTCGAGCCAGACTTTGTGCATGAGTCCGATGTCTTGCGGACGCATCCGCGGAGTATGCGGCCCGAGCAAGTACTCTGCGAAGCTGCCATCCGCCTCATAAACAGCCAAGGTCAAGCGCGGGCGAGGCTCGGGCAATCGTTCCCAGGCGTCTCCGGTCAGCTTGCCCTGCTCGTCGGCCGTTAGCTTGTTCGAGCGGCCACACACGATCCGGCTGGAGTCAAGCCGCTGCGCGGTCACCATGATGGCTTCAAACACGTCCGTCCCGGGCACCACCAGCAGTGAAACCGGCTTACCTTCCTTCTCGGCGACCGCGACCACGGCCGTGAACAGCTCCTGCTCGTAATGGTCAAAGATCTGGGTGGCATCAAACACACTGCTGCCGCTGAAACTGTGTTCGCGGTGGTAGAGCCGCGCGCTCATCACGACGACATCCTGCTTGGCGGTGTTGGTGCGAGCCAGCACGTCGCGCAGGTAATGGAGGTTGCGCGGGTCACGCACGGCTACGAGCACGTTGCCGGGCCGCACACCCATCGCGCCGCTGCCCAGTTCCTGGTTGCCGTAGACACGGAACTGGTCGAGTTGCTCAGGCTTTCCGTGGCGTTCTTTGGCGACGTGTTTCTCGGAAACCGTAAAGATCGCAAAGAAGACACCGCTGAATACCAGGCCGGCAATGGTTGCTTCCGATTTGGTGAACAGGTTGACCACTGCTGTGAGGAACAGAACCACTGATATCGCAACAAGACCCAGAGGAATTTCTGTTTTGCCGATGTGCAGGTTCCCCGGCACCTTCCATTCCCGGTTACCCGGCTCGGTGAAACGGAGCACCAGCACCGCCAGGGACTTCATGGCGAAGCTCCAGATCACGCCGAAGGCATACAGGCCCGCCAGTTTGTAGACGTCGCCGCCGCTCGCGATGATCGTGAACAGCTGCATGCCCACGATCAGGTTGATGATCCGGTAAGTCGTCCCATACTTGTGCTGCGGCTTTTGAAACCATTCTGTCAGAACCCCGTCTTCCGCCACCCGGTTCAGCACGCCGTTGGCGCCGACGATGGACGTGTTCTGCGCCCCCGCCAGAATGAGCACACCGACCAGCACCACGAAGCCGTGAAACAGCAGTTTGAGCGGCAGGGGGCCCACCAGGTACATCGCGATCCCGCCAATCAAGTTGGCGAAGAAGTCCGGACGGACGCTGTCGGGGATGATCATCACCGCGAAAAACGAAACCAGCGAGGTAAACAGCAGGCTGTAAACGAAAATCACCAACCCGGTCTTTTCCAGGTTCTTCAGCTTGGGATGCTCGATCTCGCGGTTGACCTGGGCCAGCGTCTCCTCGCCGCTCATCGCCAGCACCGAGTGTCCGAACCCTACGAACACGATCACCAGGGTCAGGTGGCTGAACCAGGCGCCATTGAGCCAGCCTAGCGATTCTTTGTTGAGTGGAACTATCCCTGGACTTAGCGGGTTGGGCGGGAGATGAATGCCGATCTTGAAGACGGTAATCGTGCACCAGATCAGAAGCATCACGACCATCACCGTGGTGATAATCATGATTTGCATGGCCTTCTCGCTCGACTCGTGGATCCCCTGGATGTTTTTCCACCAGAAGTACAACGCCACAAAAACCGCGAAGCCCGCCGAGAAATAATTGTCATTGAAGCTGAGGGGGTGGTGCAGGTACTGCCCGATGTCTTTTGTGAAACCCGCCAGGTACTGTCCCGCCGACACCGCGCTGATGGGGCCGGTCAGAACGTAGTCGAACAGCAGCGCCGACACCGAGAACTTCGCCAGCGTGCCGCCCATGGCTTCCTTCACCACGCGGTACACGCCGCCGCGAACGAACATGCCGCTTGACTCGATGTAGAGCGCACGCACGCAGTAGCTGAACAGCATGACCGCGAGAATGAACCAGGGCGCGCTCTTACCGATGACTTTCTCGGCATCGCCTCCCACGTAGTAGGCCGAAGACGCCAGATCGGCCAGGACGATGGCCGCCGCTCGCCAGAACGAGATGAAGGTCAGCATCACCGTAGTGGCGACGAAGACCTTTACCGCAGGCCGCTTGGAACTTTCGAGAAATGTGGACATGAAGATGCTAGGCCCATCGCAGGGCACAGGCAAACCTAAAAAAGATAGCACACGGCAAGCGGATCGAGGCACAACCAGCCCGCCCAGCCACCGTTCTGATCGGGCCTATCTTTTTTTCAACTTTGCTTTTCGGGCGCCAGGTAGGTTTTGGTCACGCGCTCGTGCCAGCACAGGTTGTCTTCGTCCAGAAATTGCCACGCGTAACCCATGCCCAAGGAGATCCCCGACAACATGCTGCCCAGCACCCGCCAGCGACGCAAGCGCCGGCTCGGGAAAGAACCGTCGAATCGTTGCAACTGCAATTTCATCGCGCGCAATCCGGGTGTATTCCCTGAGTACACGATCAGCAGATATTGATAGGCGGCCCACAGCGAGCCCAGCAACCCGGCGCCGAACGCGATGATCTGGGCAAGGGGTGGCCGAATGCCCGCGATGCGATAGAAGCTGGCACCGAAGCCAACTCCGGCCAGCACAACCAGGGCGGCGTCGATAGCCGCCGCCAGGAGCCGCCGCTCGAGCGGCGCAGACTGCAGCGGCATGTCGATGCCCAGCCGCCGCTCGGGTTCTCTGACCCGGGCTGCTTCAATCGTAATTCCACCCAGTGCCGGAGGCGGTGGCACCACCTCGGGCGCCTCCAGGATACGCGGGCGGTCGACCACCGGATCGGCAAGCTCGTTCCAGGGAAGCGGTGGGGCATACATCGACCGCGGGAATTCGATGATCTTCGCGGTGGTCTCGCCAGACTGAGGCTCGACGCGCTCGGGAGCGGCCGGCGCCGTGGTCCGGTCTCGACCGCCCAGGGCCGGCTCGGTTGCTATTTCCACTCGCTCCACCGCGACGGCCTGGCGGTTCGCGAGTACCGGCGCCGTCGAAGATTGCGTGCGTTGGGGCGAGGCGGGGGGCTCGCTGGTCCGGCAGGGGGCGGCCCAGGTGGCGTCCGGCGTTTCAAACTTCAGCCGCAGCGAGGGATAGCGGGGCCCACGGGGACGACGGCGTGCGCGGTAACGGTGCAAACGCTCCGACACCTCCGTCCGCCAGGATTGATGGCTGGTTTCAGTGAGCAGCTCCGGTTGCACCGGGGTGAGTGCCGGTTCATTCACCAACGCCGTCCCCTCCGCCGGTTCCGGGACAACCTCATCGAGAGATGCCCGTTCCCCGGCGGATGCACCCGCGGCACGGCTGTGCTCCACACCAAACTCGGGTCGCCAAGATTCGCCATGGCCTTCCATCCTCGCGGCAAACTGCTGCTCGCTCGTGTCCCCCGCCTCCGGGTCAATCAGGCGCGCCTCGGCATGCAAAGGCGAAGGCCCGCGTCCGGCATCTGATTCGAGATGGGCATGCCGGCGACCGTCAGGCACACAACTGCAGACGTCGCCGCAAAGCGAACAAGTCATGGTTGAATCTTGCGAGAACGCCAGGGCCAGAGCGAGCAGTCAAAATGCGGAGCAACGACCGGAACCCTCTACGCTCAAGCGCTTTGCCTCGCGGGCCAGCGCCGTGCTAAGGTCACGAGGTCCCCGAAATTATGGCAAACGTTGGGGTCTCCGTGCGTTTCCGATGATCTCCCGCACTCGATTCCTTATCACGGCGGCCCTCGTTTGTCACCAGCTTCTCGGTCCCCGCTTAGTTACCAGCCAGTTGCGTTCCGATGCCCAGTCGTCCGCGACCGGGCAGGCCACGCCGGTTCCCAGCAACGCCACCGCCGGCGCACGCGACGAAGACGCCACCATCACGGCCACCGAGAGCCAGGAAAAAGATGGCCCTTTCTACAAGTTGAAGGGCCACGCTCAGATTCGCTATCGCTCATACACCTTATCCGCCGATGAAATCACTTACAACTCCGACACCGGCGAGGCCAACGGCGAAGGCCACTTGTTGCTCGAAGGTGGACCTGCCGATGAACACATCGAAGCCAGCCACGGCTCCTACAATCTGCGCAGCGAAAGCGGCAAGTTTTACGGCGTGATCGGCACCATCGGCGTCCAGATGAAGGGCAGCCGGGCGGTGCTGACCTCCTCCAGCCCCTTCGCCTTTGCCGGAAAAATCGTGGAGAAGACCGGGCCCGATCATTTCATCGTTTACGACGGCTCGGTCACCACCTGTGAACTGCCGGACCCGAAATGGACTTTCAACGCGCACAAAGTTGTGGTCGAGAGCGGCGGCAACGCCAAGGTCTATCGCAGCGGTTTCAGGATTCGCGGCGTCCCGGTATTCTACTTTCCCTTTGCCGCCTTTCCCACCCAGCGACTGGCGCGGCAGTCTGGATTTCTTATCCCCAGCTTCGGCCGTTCCTCGGTCAAGGGCACCATTTTGGGCGACTCGTTCTATTGGGCCATCAACCGCAGCACTGACGCCACGCTTGGCGCGGAATACTACTCGCAGCGGGGATGGGCGCAGCGCGGCGAGTTTCGCGCCCGCCCCAGCGATACCGCCTATGTCGATCTCACCTATTTCGGGGTCATCGACCGCAAGAAGCAAGGCGGCGAGGAGGTCCACCTGAGCGGGGAAGGGCGCTTCCTCCAGAACTTTCGAGCGGTCTCGAACATCGACTACCTCAGTTCATTCGTCTTTCGCCTAGCCTTCAGCGAAACTTTCTCGCAGGCGGTCAATTCTGAAGTGAAATCCCAGGCGTTCCTCTCGAATACCACCAACGGTTTTTCCTACAACGCGTTGGTCGAACGCTACCAGAACTTCGAGAGCACACAGACTGGCGATGTCATCACCATCCTGCACGCCCCCAGTTTCGAGGCGTCCAGCGTCGATCGCAAACTCCCGCACACCCCGTTTTACTGGTCCTTCGATGCTGCCGCGCAAGGACTGTCGCGCAGTGAACTGGGCTTCCGCACCGCGGACCTGGTTGGTCGCTTCGACCTGGCCCCGGCTCTTTCCCTTCCTGTTTCAGCGGCCGGATGGGCATTCCGGCCCGAACTGACCCTCCGCAACACGATTTACACCCAGCAACTGGAACCCGGGGCCACCGTCGGCACCGCCCTTAGCGACCCCATCAACCGCAAGGCCCTGCAAGCTTCCGTGGAGATGCGCCCGCCTTCGATCTCGCGCGTCTTCGACCGTGAAGTCCTGGGCCGAAGGTGGAAGCACGTCATCGAGACCCGCGCTACCTATCGCTTCGTCACCGGCGTAAGCAACTTCGCGGACATCCTGCGTTTCGACGCCCGCGACATCCTCAGCAATACCAACGAAGTGGAGTACGGGATCATCCAGCGCCTCTACGCCAAGCGAACTTCCGGCCAGCCGGAAGACTGCGGCGTCACGGGGATGTCCTCCTTGCGGGTCGGTGCCCCGGCCGAACAGGTCCAGCCCTGGGAGCGCACCTACGCCCCGGGGAAGCCCGGTTGCCAGGCAGGCCCGCAAGTGCGAGAGGTGGTTACCTGGGAACTGGGGCAGAAGTATTTCCTCGATCCCGACTTCGACGGAGCCATAGTTAACGGAAGACGCAACGTGTTGACCACCACCGCCGATTTTTCCGGAATCGCTTTCCTCACCGAGCCCCGCCATCTTTCTCCGGTGATCTCGCGACTGCGTATGCAAACCAGCTCTCAAACCGACGCCGAATGGGATGTTGATTACGATTTCAAGGAACACCGCATCAACGCCAGCACCGCGTTATTGAACTACCACATTGGCCTGTTCACGCTGGGCGGCGGGGATGCCTTTGTCCAAGCTCTTTCTGGAATCGTAGCAACGACTACCGTTCAGCAGGATTTCAACCAGTTCCGCGTGCTTCTCGGTTACGGCCACCCCAACAAACGTGGCTTCAGTGGCGCCACCGCCTTTGGATTCGACGCCAACCTCGGCTTCCTGCAGTACGCCACCGCGCAAACTAACTACGATTGGGATTGTTGCGGGGTGAGCGTCGAGTACCGCCGTTTCGCTCTGGGCTCGGTTCGCAACGAAAATCAGTTCCGCTTCAGCTTCACGCTGTCGAATATCGGCTCCTTTGGCAACATTCGCAAACAGGAGCGGCTGTATTGAGTCCCCCGGACGAATCGGCACAAGTCCGAACTCAAGCACTGCTTACATTTGAATCCGGACCCAACCGGCATTACCATACCCCTATGCCGGTGTCGCCCGAGCTCGCCGCCAAGCAAGCCATTCTTCATGAGCGCCTTTCTGTCCTGGGCCGCACCTTGGTTGCTTATTCGGGCGGGGTCGATTCGGCCTACCTTGCTTGGGCCACCCATGAGGCTCTTGGATCCGCGATGCTGGCGGTAATCGCCGATTCACCCAGCCTCGCGCGCACCCATCTCAACGACGCGGTCGCCTTTGCCCAGGGACACGCGGTTCCGTTGGAAGTAATCCAAACCGCGGAACTCGACCGCCCCGAGTACGCCCGGAACGACGCGCTGCGCTGCTTTCACTGCAAGGATGAACTGTTCACCGTGATGGAAGACTTTCGCCAGAAGCGTGGCTTCGACAGCATTTGCTACGGCGTGAATCTGGACGATCAAAGCGACTTCCGTCCCGGCCAGCAAGCCGCCCGCCAGCACCACGTTTCGGCCCCCCTGTTGGAAGCCGGACTCACTAAGCTGGAAATCCGCGAACTGGCCCGAGCTTCCGGCCTCAGTGTTTGGGACAAGCCAGCTTCCGCCTGCTTGTCCTCGCGGATCGAATACGGCCGCCCGGTCACCCGCGAAGCGCTCTTGCTAGTCGAACAGGGCGAAGACGCCCTGCGGCAGCTCGGTTTCCGCCAGTTCCGGGTCCGGCACCACGGGGACATGGTGCGCATCGAAGTAGCCAAAGACGAGCTTCCCCGCGCCTTGAACCCCGCCATGGCCGCCGAGTTCACCCGTATTTTCAGGGCGTTAGGGTTCAAATTCGTCACCCTGGACCTGGAAGGCTTCCGCTCTGGGTCCATGAACACCCTGCTGAGTGCCGACGACCTGCTGCGCGCGAGTTGATGCCTCCGCAACCGGACCTTTTTCCCGTCCGGGCGTCAAACTGCGTGTGAGATAATTCCCTCTATAGCTCTGATGCTAAGGCGGTTTCTAGTGACGTTGCTTGAAAAATCGTTCCTCGTCCTGCTGCTGATTTGCCTGGGCTGTTCGGCCCAGTCGGCCCCGCCCGACACGGCGAAAGCCATCGAGCGGCAGGTCCGCTCCTACTACAAATTGCCGCCCGAGGTTCAGGTAAACATCGGGCCCCTCAAACCGAGCGACTTCCCCAAGTACGATGCGGTCAAGCTCACGTTCGTCAAGGGGACCCGCAAGGACGAATACGATTTCCTCCTCTCCCAGGACAACAAGACTCTGATCCGGCTGACCAAGCTCGACCTGACCAAGGACCCCAACGCCGAAGTCATGCAGAAACTCGACGTCAAGGGCCGCCCGACACGCGGGAACAAGGACGCCAAGGTCGTCGTCGTGAACTACGACGATTTCCAGTGCCCCTTCTGTTCACGCATGCATCAGACGCTGTTTCCCGAAATTCTCAAGGAGTACGGCGACCGAGTGCTGTTTATCTACAAGGACTACCCCCTCGCCGAGATTCATCCCTGGGCCATTCATGCAGCGGTGGATGCCAATTGCCTGGCCGCGCAGAACAACGACGCCTACTGGGAACTCGCCGACTTCCTGCACGCCAACCAAAGTACCGTCAACGCCGCCAAAGGATCGGACGGCCAGTTTGACGCCGTAGATCGGGCCACTCTCGTGGCGGGACAGCAACACAACGTCGACGTGGTGAAACTGCACGCCTGCATCAAAGCGCAAAATGACGACGCCGTGAAAGCCTCCATCAAGGAAGGCGACTCGGTGGGTGTGAGCGCCACTCCCACCCTCTTCGTGAACGGAGAGGAGATGGACGGTGCGCTGCCCCTGAGCGAGGTACGTGCCGTGCTCGATCGGGCCCTGACGCAGGCCGGGCTGCAGCCCCCCGTGCATGCGCAGGCCGCAGCGCCGCCGGTTGCGGCGGCTCCCACAGCCAAATGAGACCTGGGTCTTCTTGCCGCTGATCCACGTTGAGGGGGCATCCGCTTGAAACTCAACTCGATGCCGTGCCACCGCACGCTTGGCTGGTTCGCCCTGTCTGCCCTGTTGTGTGTGGCCGGTTGCCAGTCGGGCCAGGGAGGCGCTGACGTCGTGGCCACTGTCGACGGCCAGAAAATCTTCCGCTCCGACGTCGAGAAGTACTATCAGAATCAGATCGCGGGTACCGACCAGCAGCCCGTGGGTGAACAGGCCACCATCATGCGCCTGCGCATTCTGCATGAGTTGATCGACGACGCCATCCTGATGCGCCGCGCTGAAAAACTCGGCCTGCTGGCCACCGACGATGAGGTCGACCGCAAGCTGAACGAAATGAAGTCTCCTTACACCCAGGAACAGTTCGACCAGCAGCTAAAGGACAAGAAGATCACGGTCGACGACTTCAAGCGCGATCTGCGCCGCTCTCTGACGGTCGAAAAAGTCCTGAACAAGGAAGTCGACTCCAAGATCACCGTCACCGACCAGGACGTCAACAACTACTACAACGCGCACAAGGGCGAGTTCAATCTCATCGAGACCCAGTATCACCTCGCCCAGATCTTCGTCACCCCGCTGCCTAACCCGCAGGTCCACAACCTGAAGAACGACAAGGCCCAGAATGAGGCCGACGCGCGCAAGAAAATCCAGATGCTTTCCAATCGACTGGACAGCGGAGACGACTTCGCTTCGCTCGCCATGAACTATTCCGAGGACTCAGAAACTGCGGGCAGCGGTGGCGATCTGGGCTTTACGCCCGAGTCTGCCTTGCAGCGCACCGATCCGTTCACCAGGGAAATGGTGCTGAAGCTCAAACCCGGCCAGTACAGCCCGATCATTACGGTGCAGAACCCGCCCGGCTTCCGGATCGTCAAGCTGGTCGCGAAAGAGCCCTCCGGACAGCGCGAGCTGGGTGATCCGCGGGTCCAGCAGGCCATCCGTTCCCAGCTGCGGGATCGCCGTGAACAGCTATTGAAGGCGGCTTATTACGAGTCCCTGCGCGATTCCGCCAAAGTTCGGAACTACTATTCCGATGATATTTTGAAGAGCAACGGAAACTTGCCGTAAGCGCGGCGGCGAGCGCCGGCATCTTGCCGGCTGTCGCGCAGGGTGGCGGTCGTCCCTGATTTGGGAAACATTTCCAGCTTGAGGAAAGCGTTCCAACTCGAGCGGCCAGCCGCTACTCCACGATCGCCAGCACATCCCCCGAGTTTACGTTGGCGCCCTCGGACGCACTCAGCTTGCGCACGACACCCTTCTTGGGCGACTTGACTTCGTTCTGCATCTTCATCGCCTCGACGACGATGATGCCTTGGCCGGCCTCGACCTCGGCTTCCTCCTGCACCAGCACGCGCACCACCTTGCCCGGCATGGGTGCAACCAATTTCCTCGGTCCCTTGCCGTCGTCAGCGGCTTGCCGGCTGCGCAGCGAGCGCGGATCGCGCACGCGCACCGCGTAGCGCATGCTCCCCACCCACAGCTGCATATCGGTGGGGCTGCGCTCGCGTTTGATTTCGTAGGCCTTGCCACCGATCAGAACCGACAACACGTCGCGCCGCGCCAGCACCGCGTCCACCACGACTTCGCGCCCGTCGAGACGGCAATGCCAGAGCCCCTCGGAACGAGTCAGTTCCAGGCGGTAGTTCTTGCCGTCGATATCGACTTCGTAGGTCATCGGGAATCAGCTGTCAGCTTTCCCCTATTAGTCCTCGGCTCTCAGCGATCAAATCCGTTCTGTCATCCTGACCCTGAGCGCAGCGATTGGCGGAAGGGCCTGTGCATTTGCCCCCCGCAATCCTAGTGCAGTGACTCCTGGCGTCCCGCTTTTTTCCACGCGCTTGCGTGCGGTTCCGACCCGCTCGCCGCGCCATTGGGCTGGGCCACCGTGCCCGGATCGAGCACCGCGAAGAGGCCTGCCGCAATCGCCGCAACTTCCGCGGACCGAGCGTCGGCCGTCACCGTCTCCGCTGGACGCGCCAGCAAGCGGTCCAGAAAACCGGTGTCCAACCGTCCCGCCTTGAAGTCTTCGTCGTTCAGAATGCGCCGAAACAGAGACAAGTTCGTCTTGATCCCACCCACAAAATACTCCTGCAGGGCGCGTGTCAGCCGTGCCCTCGCCTGGGCGCGATCCGTGCCGTAGCCGATTAGCTTGGCCAACAGCGGATCGTAGTCGATGGGAACGGTCCAGCCCTCATACATTCCGCTGTCCCGGCGAATGCCCGGACCCGAGGGCAACAGCAGCAGCGTGATCGTGCCCGGGCTGGGGAGAAAATCGTTGTCCGGATCCTCCGCGTAAATTCGGCACTCGATGGCGTGGCCGCGAATGCGCACATCGTCCTGTGCGAAAGGCAGCTTCTCTCCTGCCGCGATCCGGATCTGCAGGTGCACCAGGTCGAGCCCGGTGGTGAGTTCGGTCACGGGGTGCTCTACCTGCAGCCGCGTATTCATTTCGAGGAAATAGAAGTTCTTGTGCGCGTCGACCAGAAATTCGATCGTCCCGGCATTGGTGTATCCGGCGGCCTGCGCTACGCGCACCGCAACTTCGCCCATCCGGCAGCGCATATCCGGGTCGACTATGGGGGACGGCGATTCCTCCAACACTTTCTGATGGCGGCGCTGGATGGAGCACTCGCGCTCGCCCAGGTACACGGTGTTGCCATGCTCGTCGGCCAGCACCTGCATCTCGATGTGCCGGGGGTTGGTGATGGCCTTCTCGATGTAAACTTCGCTGTCACCAAACGAACGTTGGGCTTCGCTCTGCGCTCCCTCCAGCGCCGATTTCAACTGCTCCGGAGTGTGAACCAGCCGCATCCCTTTCCCGCCACCGCCCGCCGCCGCCTTCAGCATCACCGGGTAGCCAATCTTCTCGGCGACCCGCGCCGCCTCCTCCGCCGATTCCAGACCTCGAGAGGTCCCCGGCACGAACGGCACCTGCGCTTTCTCCATGTGCTGCCGGGCGCGTGTCTTGGAGCCCATCATCTCCATCGCGGCCGCGGTGGGCCCGATGAACTTGATCCCCGCCTCGGCGCAAGCGTGGGCGAAGCGCGGGTTCTCTGAAAGAAAGCCATACCCCGGGTGGATCGCCTCCGCCCCGCTGCGCTTGGCGGCGTCGATGATCTTGGGAATGTTCAGATAAGATTCGGCTGCCGCCGCGGGACCGAGGTGGTAGGCCTCGTCGGCCTTGCGCACGTGCAGGGAAGCCCGATCCACGTCGGAATAGATCGCCACCGCCTGGATTCCCATCTCGCGGCAGGCGCGGATGACTCGAACCGCAATTTCCCCCCGATTGGCGATGAGAATCTTTTTAAACATGCAAGGCCCGTTGGCGAGGCGAGGCGCCGCAGTCATTCTACTGGACACCACCACGGCGACGCATCCGCGCCACTTTCTGACTCTAAAACGCATCCCTGTCTTTCGCCTGTGAGCCAAATCACACAGGTTGCGACAGGGATGAAGCGCGAACCGAAAGGTGAAGCAACCCTAGCTAAGGGGCACCCCGCTCGAACGCCCTTTGCTTGTGCCTCGTACAGAGTACTGAGAACTGACAACTGACAACTGACAACTGAAATGAAAAAGCCTCTTCCCGTCGGAAGAGGCCTGCGGTCTCTCAAAAGTAAACGAGCTACTTATTCTCCATGGTGATGCCTGTCGCTCCGGGCTGTTTTTCGGCCTTCGCTTTCTTGACCGCCAAGGTCTTGTCCACCCACTCGTCGGCGGCCTTGAGGTCGGCCGCGCGCGCGGCGGGGTCATCGCACTCCACGTCCGCCCGCTCGCGGTACATCAGGTTCAGGTACGCCATGGCATCGTCATAATCCGGGCGCAACGTCAACGCCTTCGACAGGTTGTCTATGCCTTCCTGAATGTTGCCCCAGTTCTTGTCCTTCAGCGCTGCGCAGACTTTCTTGTCTTTCAACTGCTCGTCCGGTTTCAATCCCAGTTTCGCGCGCTCCTCCATGCGGGGTGCGTAGGTCTGTGCCCAGTCGATCACGCCGATGGAGTAGTAGGTCTCCGGATCGTTGGGATCGAGTTCGATGACTTTGTGATGAAAGTCCTTCGCCTGATCGAGCTTTTTCATGTTGTAGTACAGCGAGGCGATTCCCTTGAGGCTGGTCACCTTCTGGTCTCGCGCCGGATTGATGTCGAGCACGTTTTGGAACGCCTTGATCGCGTCCTCGGCGATCTTGTTGTTATCCGGGGTGTCCGCTCCGGGAATGTACTGGTTCGCCAGAGCCGTCGCCAGATAAAGGCGCGCGTTGATCAGTGACGGGTCGAGATCGACGGCCTGCTGGAAGTGGTTGATCGCCTCTTCATAATGGGTGTTCTTGTACGCCTGCACGCCCTTGTTGAGCTGGTCACGCGCCCTCAGCTTGCTGCAGCCCGTGGTCGAGAACAGCATCAAGCCGGCCGCTGCCAGTGCCAACATTCGTACGCTGGTTTTCATTGCGTTATAAATCTCCCTCTACCAGGAATCATGGGACCTTACCACTGCGAAGAAGATTGCGCAAATCCGAAACGAACCGATGCCCAGACGTCAGCGCCTGGGCTTCGCGGCTTCCGCTCGTTCTGATTCTGAACCCGAGGGCACGGACGTACTCATCCGTGCCAGCAAGACGTCTGTCGCACTGCTAGAGTCTACTGCCCGGCCTCTATCTTGGCTGTGATGAGGCCGACCTTGTCCACCCCGGAAGCGTGCGCGATGTCGATCACGTTGGCCACGTCGTAGAACGGAACGTTGTCGTCGCCCTTGACGAACATTACCTTTTCCGCGCGCGTCTTGAAGATGTCGGTCAAACGCCCTTGCAGATCGTCCCAGGTCGCATCTTCCTGGTTGATCTTGAGCCCCGGTGTCTGGCCGGCGCCGCGGTCGATCAACTGGACCACGATGGTGCGGTCGGGCGTGTTTTGTTGTTTCTGATTGGGCGGCGGCGGCTGGGGAACCAGCGCGTCCAGGCCCTTCGGAGTGAGGGGCGTGATCACCATGAAGATGATCAGCAGCACCAGCAGTACGTCGATGAGCGGCGTGACGTTAATATTCGCGCTTTGGCCTCCGCTCGGGCCAACTGCCATTCCCATAGTCGATCTCCTCTATTGTCCGCCGGTCGGCGCCGTTGCTGGCGCGGTCGTCGCGCCCTTATTATCCTTGCGCTGATCGGTCAGAAGGCCCAACTGGTCCACGCCCGCGGCCCGGATGTTGTCCACCACTTCCACCACCCGGCCGAACTTGGCGCGCGCGTCGGCGCGGATGTATACCCGTTTATCCACTTTGTTCGCGATGCGGTCCTTAATCTTGCCGGTCAGCTGATCCGCGGGAATTTTGTCGTTGCCGAAAAACACGTCGCCCGTGCGCATCACCGCGACCAGCAGCGCGTCTTCCTTATCCGCATCCGGCATCTGTTCCGGATTGTTCACTTTTGCCAGGTCCACGCTCACGCCCTTCTGCAACATGGGCGTGACCACCATGAAGATGATCAGCAACACCAGCATCACGTCCACCATGGGCGTAACGTTGATGTCGGAATTGACCTTGGCGCCTTCGTTTCGTTTTGCCAGTGCCATAGACTCACCTAATCCTTTGCGCTACCCGTTCCCCTGATGGTCAGCAGTTCTGCCACCCGTGAACCTGAGTGCCCGGCGCCGAAGCTTTGCTCCAGCGCCGGAGCTTTGCAACTCACAGTTGCAGCCCTGCGCGATCTGCCTAGGAACGGCGCAGGCTCCGCCGCTTCAGGAAGTAGTCGACCAGTTCGCTCGAGGAGTTATCCATCTCCACGTCGAAGGCCTCTACGCGGCCGGTCAGGTAGTTGAACATCATCACAGCCGGGATCGCGACCAGCAGGCCCATGGCGGTGGTGACCAGCGCTTCGGCAATACCGCCGGCGACGGCCGCCAGACCGGTGGCCTTTTCCTGCGAGATGCCCTTAAACGCGTTCAGAATGCCGACCACCGTTCCGAACAGGCCGACGAACGGAGCGGTCGACCCAATCGTCGCCAGGCCGCCCAAGCCGCGCTTCAGCTCGGCGTGCACAATGGCTTCGGTGCGCTCCAAAGCGCGCTTCGAGGCTTCAATGGTCTCTCCAGGGATCTCGCCCGGGCTGTCCTGGTGGGCCTTGAACTCCATCAAGCCAGCCGTCACGACCTTCGCCAGGTGGCTCTTCTTGTTGCGCTCGGCTACCTTGATAGCTTCGTCGATCTTGCCGTCGCGCAGCGCCCCGGCTACGGCAGGGGCAAATGCACGCGACTGCTTGCGGGCCGCGCTGAATGCCATCCAACGGTCAATCATCACGCCGATCGACCATCCCGACATGATGAACAGAATGATGACCACGATTTTCGCCAGAATACCCATCGACTTGACCAGCGAAACCAGGTCCCAACCCACTTGGCCTTCCTGGACCACCCAGGCAGCCATCGCGGGCACATGGTGCACGGCTGTTGCTAGATTGGCTACGAACATGAGTTGCTTTCCTCCCCAGGAACTCGTCAGTACTTCTGTCGCGACTTAACGTTTCGCGTTTTGTAGAAATGATGCCTTGGCACTCACATTCCGGTCTCCGCTGCTTGTCACGGAGGCTTTCTCGGCGGCACTGGTACTTCGGCTCTCACAAGACGCGGTGACCGCTAGAGGCGGGTGTGAACGCCCGACCCGGCCACCGGAAACGGTGGGATGTGGGGAAGGGCGACCGCCATCGATCAGCGACCGCGATCAAACTACACGCACAACCGGGAGGCTAGCCCCCGGACAGAGTGAAATTCACCTGAACCTGGGTTTCAACCGCCACCGGCTCGCCGTTCAGCATGTACGGCTTGTACCGCCATTGCTTCACGGCCTCGATCGCGGACGGCGCCAGCATTGGGTGCCCGCTGATCAGGCGCAGGTTTTCGATCGTCCCGTCCTTGCTGATCTCCGCCTGCAGCAGCACCGTACCTTGGATGCGTGCCTGGCGCGCCAGGGGAGGATAATTCGGCTGGACCCGCTTGATCAGAAGGCCCTGCGAAACGCCCAGCGAGACCCGGACGCGCTGCGGAGTCGCGACCTTGGGCACGGCCACCGGCGTCGAATTGATGATTCCGCCGATTACACCGCCCATCTGACCACCCGGAACGCCACCTGGAACGCCGCCCACCACTCCGGCCATCGAAGTGTCCGGCGGAGGCGCGTCCTCTTCCTTGATCATCTGGACTTTTTGGGGAATCTTGGTAGGGGTTCGTAGCTGGCCGTTCACCAAGTCGCTCTGGATCTGCTTGACCACGCGCACAGGCGCCGCAGCCGGAGGCGGCGGGGGTGGCGGTGGCGGTGGCGGCGCCACCAGGAATGTCATGAGCTGCGTCTTCGGCAGCGCTTCGGTGAAAATCAGCGGAATCAGCACCAGGACGCCCACCAGAAACATTTGTAAAACGAACGAAATCGCGGTGGTTGCTCCCCGCTTCGTCTTTAGCCTGCCGCCCGATTCGATAAGGCTATCTTCAAACATAGGCTTCTCCGTAGATCAGACCCTACGTATGCTTAGACACCGAACGTTTCCTCTTTGCTCCCAAGAACACCGCTTTCACTGCAACGCGCCTGCCGCGCATGACCCACTTCGCTGGATTTCGGCTAATTCCCTCGAATCAACTATTTACATCTCTCTGAGATGCAAAAACCTGCCCGCCCAGCCACCGCCCATCTGCAATTCTTTTGACGCCCGGCGCAAAAAACTTTGCAGTTCTGGCTCCCGGCGTGCGTTACGCCCCAGCCTTCGCCTTATCCCGCTTGCTGGCCTCCACCGGCATCGAGACCGGCCGCTTGCCCCGTCCACTGCGCCAGTCCTGATACGCCACCAGGATCGGAGCCGCAATCGCAATCGAGGAATACGTCCCGATCAGAATTCCGATCACCAGGGCAAATGAGAACCCATGCAGCACTTCACCACCGAACAAGTACAGCGCAAGCACAGTAAGGAACGTTAGCCCCGCCGTCAAGATGGTTCGGCTCAGCGTCTGGTTGATGCTCTTGTTGACGATGTCCGCCAGCCGTTCCCGCCGCATCAACTTGATGTTCTCCCGGATGCGGTCAAACACGACGATCGTGTCGTTGTTCGAGTAGCCCACCAGCGTCAGTATGGCCGCCACGACGGTCAGCGAAATCGGCTTATTCGTCAGTGAAAATGCGCCAACCGTGATGAGCGTGTCATGGAACACCGTCACCACCGCAGCCACGCCATAGATCCACTCGAACCGCACTCCCAGGTACACCAGCATCCCGGCCAGCGAATACAGGACGGCCAGTTTCGCCTGTGTCTGGAGCTGCTTTCCCACCTGCGGCCCAACGATCGCCACGTCTCGCACACCAAAATCCGACAAGTAGAAGCCGTCCTGCAATGCAGCCACCACCGCCGCGTCCACTGCGCCCTTGAGCTGATCCAGCGAACCCAGCACGCCGCCCTTCACCTTGTCCCGGTAGTCCACGATCGCCTGCGCCACCGCGGTGTACTTGGCATCGGCGTCGGTCCCCAGATGCAGCGGATCTTTTTCCAACAAGTAACTCTTGATTGTCAAAGAGCTGCTGTTGTTCAGGTCCTGTTTGCCCGCCTGACCGGTGGCTTCCAGCGCGCCGATGATCTGCGCCTTACCCTGATCGAGGGCCGCCTCGCTGGTCTCCTGCTCGGCTAGATCGATCAGCACTTCATCGTCCCCGGCAGGTCCGTAACCCTGAATCTTGGCGTTATGCAGCCCGACCTTGTCTAGCGCCGCACGGATGGCGTCGTTATTGGGGGCATGCGCGAACCTTACACGGACCAGCGTTCCCCCTCGGAAGTCTACGCCTAGCGGGATCCCATGCCAGAAAAGCATGGAGAGTACACCCGCAACGCTGAACACCAGTGAAAAGGCGAGAAAATACCACTTTTTCCCGAGAAAATCTATGTTTGGATTGCGAAAAAATTCCACGCGTTTCTAGACCCTTTCATGCAAGTCGCAAAGTTTCGAAGTCTCCACTCAGCCCCATCTTTCGGCCTTTGCTCGAAACTTGAAACTTGAAACTCGAAACCTCTCTTACCCGATACTCAACGCTTCTCCGCGCTGCTTGCGGCCCAGCACATAATCAAAGATCACGCGCGACACAAACACTGCCGTAAACAAGTTCGCCAGCAGACCGAACGTCAGCGTCACGGCAAACCCCTTCACCGGCCCCGTTCCGAAGATAAACAGGATGAACGCCGAAACAATCGTCGTCACGTGTGTATCAACGATGGTGATCCAGGCATGCGCAAACCCCTGGTCCACCGCCGACGGCGGGGTCTTCCCGTTGCGCAGCTCTTCTCGGATGCGCTCGAAGATCAGGACGTTGGAATCGACGCCCATGCCTACAGTCAGGATCACGCCTGCAATACCGGGCAGAGTCAGCGTCGCTCCACTGAATCCCAGGAAGCCCAGGAGGATGATCAGGTTCAGAATCAGCGCCACATCGGCATTGATCCCGGCTCCGTGATAGTAGACCAGCATAAAGATCAGCACGGCCAGCATCCCGACCACCGCCGCCTGCACCCCCGACCGGATCGAATCCGCTCCCAGCGACGGCCCCACCGTCCGCTCTTCCAGGTACTTGATCCCCGCCGGCAGCGCGCCCGAATTCAGAATCAGCGCCAGGTCCTTCGCCGCCTGCTCGGTGAACCGTCCCTCGATCACGCCCGAGTCGCTAATCTCGCTCTTGATGACGGCGACTTCCATTACTCTGTTATCGAGCACGACCGCCAGGTAGTCCCCGACGTGCGCCCCCGTGAACGCAGAAAACCGGCGTCCGCCCTCGGGGGTTAGAAAGAAATTCACCTCCGGTGCTGCGGTTTGCCCATTCCGCGACACGCGCGCCGCCTCCCCGCCGCCCCTCAACTCGTGACCTGTTATCGATGCAACCCGCGAAATAATGTAGACCGAATCCTCGCCTGTGGCCCCAATGTTTCGACCGTGCAGGAGTACGCTGTTGTCCGGCAGCACTCCATTTGTCGCCGCCAAGGCCGCCTGCTCATCTTTGTAGGAAACGCCGCCGTTCATCGCCTGTCGGATTTCCAGCATCGCCGTCGACTGCATGATGTCTTTCACGCGGGCTGGGTCATCCACCCCCGGCAATTGCACCAGGATCTGATACTGCCCCAGTCCATGTTCCTGAATCACCGGCTCGCTCACGCCCAGCTTGTCAACGCGGCTGCGAATCGTTTCGATGGCCTGCGACACGGAGCTGTTCTTCAGCTCCGAAAGGGCCTGTGCCTTCATCGAGAGGACCCAGGAATTCTCAGCACCAGACGTGGCATCGTATTCCGGCAAGCGGTCGCTTACCATCGTCCGAAAATCGGAAGTCGCTTCCGGGGGCACCCCTTTGACAACGATCTTGTCGGGATTGTTTACGGGATCCGGCTTGGTGATTTCGGTGTAGCTGATCTTGCGGGTGCGGGTGTCATCTTTCAGCCGCTCGATCGCCCGGTCGGAGTCCGCGTTGACCGCGTCATTCACCTGCACTTGCAGAATGAGGTGGGTTCCACCTTTGAGATCGAGGCCCAGGTTAATGCGTTTGGTCATAGCCTCGACCAGCCCCTGACCCGACCAGGTCTTCGGCAGCCCAAAGATCCCGAATAGAAACACCAGCAACGTAACGACGATGACGATGACTTTCCAGCGTAGATTCTTGTTCATGACGGATTAAGAAAGCACGACCCCGATCAGAGTTTCAGACCCGATTTCCTCTGCGCCCTTTGCGACCTTTGCGTTTAAAAGCTCTCTCCAGTCCCTCTTCACGACCGCCGCGCTTCATTCCGACGCCGAGCGCAGCGCAGGCGGAGGAATCTGCTTTCAGCTCCTACTTGCTCGAAGTCGTCTCCTCCGCCGTCGTAACGGTCACAATCGACCCCCGGCTGACGTCCAGCTTCAAATTGTCCGGCGGGACCCGCAGGGTAATCGAATCCTCTTTGATCGAGAATATCGTTCCCTTCAGTCCTCCGCTGGTCACAACCTTGTCTCCCGTCTTGAGCGCCGCCAGCATCTGCTGCCACTTCTTCTGCCGCCGCTGCTGGGGCATAATCAGGAGAAAGTAGAAGACCCCGAAAATCAGAATGACCGGCGCAAACAGGGGCAGACTCGACCCTCCGCCCAGCTGAACCGCCAAGAGATATGAAGTGCTCATGAAGACGAACTCTTAACCGCTCATGCCTTCGCGGCTTTGCGCCTGCCAGCCCTCTATTTTCACCGCGGGGAGTACTCGTGTATTCCGGCCGGGCAATCCTTGAAAGCCTCGGACTTGAACCTGGGGATCAGGACCTACGGCTTTGGTTGAGACGAGACACCAGACGGAGAACGCGTCCCTTCCCCAAGTCGAATAGAATGCCGCACCCTCCGCATAGTGTCAAGGTAGAAACTGAGGTTGTGGACGGTATTTAACACCTGTGCCAGCACTTCGTTAGCGGCAAACAGGTGCCGCAAATAAGCCCGCGAATAGCGCCGGCAAACCCGGCACCCGCAAGCCGGATCGAGCGGTCCGGCGTCGGCCGCGTAGCGCGCCTGCTTGATCGAAACCTTCCCCTCCGATGTGAACAGCAGCCCGTGCCGCGCCGCCCGCGTCGGCAACACGCAATCCATCATGTCGACGCCCAGACCGGCGTAGGTCGCAATCTCCTCCGGCGTGCCCACCCCCATCAGGTAGCGGGGCTTATCGGCCGGCAGATGCTCGAGCGTCGCCTCGACCACTTCCCGCGTCACCTCGCGCGGCTCTCCCACGCTCAACCCGCCAATCGCGTACCCCGGAAACCCGATCTCGACAGTCCGCAGTGCCGATTCCCTACGCAACTCAAAATCCATTCCCCCCTGCACGATACCGAAGAGCGACTGGGTCCGATCCAACTTTCGAGTTTCAGGTTTCGAGTTTCGAGCATCCCCACCGTCACTCGAAACTTGAAACTCGAAACTCGAAACTGTTTTCCACGGCACTTCGTTCTTGTGCTCCTCAAAATATCTCTTCGACCGCTCCGCCCAGCGCAGCGTCATCTCCATGGACGTCCGCGTTCGCTCCGGGTCCGCCGGAAACTCCGTGCACTCGTCGAACGCCATTGTGATGTCCGCGCCCAGCCCGATCTGCGCCTCCATCGAACTCTCCGGGCTGAAAAAGTGCGACGACCCATCCAGATGCGAGCGAAACGTCACACCTTCCTCGGTGACTTTGCGCAGCTCATTCAAGCTGAACACCTGGAAGCCGCCGGAGTCGGTAAGAATCGCGCGATCCCAAGCCATGAACCCATGCAGCCCGCCCAAGCCCCGCACCGTCTCCACGCCCGGCCGCAAGTAAAGATGGTAAGTATTACCCAGCAGAATCTGCACCCCGAGTTCTTCGAGCAGATCCTGCGGCACACCCTTGACCGAACCAAGCGTCCCCACCGGCATAAATACCGGCGTTTCGACGACCGCGTGCGGCGTGATGAGTTTCCCCAGTCGCCCGCCGCCGCAGGTGACCTCAATCTCAAATTGGATCGCCATTGCTCTGGGATTGTAGATGAACCACGTAGGCACAGGCCCGGGTGCCCAACCCGCCCGGGGTTGGCGTGTTGGGGTGGAGGTGCCGCCGTGTGTGCGGCCGCGGCGCAGTTTGCCGCGGCGTCTCGACCTCCTGTCTTGGGGCCGCCGGTGAGCACTATGGGATTTTTCACCACCGCCAACAACACAAAGGAAGCTCCATGTCTACTGCCGCCCTTGCAAGCGAACCCCAGAGAGACGCAAGCCGCGCCCTCACAATTTGCGCCTCGTTAATCATCGCGGCACTCTATATCGTAGGCGTTGAATCTCATGGCGTCGTGCGCCACGCCGTGCAAACCGCGCCGATCTGGCCATGCGTTGTTCTTGCCTTGCGCCGGTCGGATAGAGCAAATGGACGGCTCTGCCTTGTTTTCTGTTCTGGTTCTCGGTGATGGCGCGAATTTGGTAGTTCTTACTTGGGTTGGCTCACGTTTTTTCTGGCGATTTTACGCCGATTGAGATAGGCCTGACACTGGTTATCGGCCTTTGCTCGGTTCTCGGTGTCGTTGCTGAGGTGAGAATGAAAACCCCAATAGGTGCGATCGGCGCATGCGCAGCGTTCTGCGGAATCCTCACTCCTTCAGCTTCTGGCACTTCGTATCAGCTTCTTACCGGCAATCGCCCACGATAGATGGCGTTAACAGACGGGCCGTCAGCACTCATCGACTCCAGCATCGCAGGTCGTCTTACAGCCGAGTGCGACTCACTGCGCGCCAGGTACCCTCAACTCAACAATCTTCCGCGCACCACCTCCGGCATCGCCGTCGACCCACCCCGTGACAACACTCTCCTGCCCACTCTCCCTTCGTTGACTTGCGCTAACGCCGGTCCTACCATCACAGCGGAATGATCGGCCAGACGATTTCGCACTACCGTATTTGCGAGCAGCTCGGTGGTGGTGGCATGGGCGTGGTCTATAAGGCCGAAGATCTCTCGCTCGGCAGGTTCGCCGCCTTGAAATTCCTGCCCGATGCCGTGGCCCAGGACGCGGCTGCACTCGAGCGTTTCCGCCGGGAAGCGCGGGCCGCCTCGGCACTCAACCACGCCAACATCTGCACCATTTACGAAATCGGCGAAAGCGATGGCGCCCGCTTCATCGCCATGGAGTATCTCGAAGGGACTACGCTGAAGCATGCCATTGCCGGCCGCCCGATGGAGCAGGAGACGTTGCTTTCGCTGGCCATCGAAATCGCCGACGCTCTGGATGCGGCGCACACCGCAGGTATCGTTCATCGCGATATCAAGCCGGCAAACATCTTTGTCACCAAGCGCGGGCACGCGAAGATTCTCGATTTCGGTCTGGCTAAGGTAGAGGAGCGGACTTCCTCGACCAGCAACATCGCCATGGCCAACACAGTTTCCGAGAACGAACACCTCACCAGTCCCGGATCGACTCTGGGCACGGTGTCGTACATGTCGCCCGAACAGGTGTTAGGCAAAACGCTGGACCCGCGCACCGATCTGTTTTCGTTCGGAATCGTGCTCTACGAAATGGCCACCGGCGTCCTCCCCTTCAAGGGCGATACCTCGGGTGCGATTTTTGATGCCGTGCTCCATGCCGCCCCCGCCCCGCCGGGAAGAGTGAATTCCCAACTTTCATCCGATTTCGAAAGAGTGATCCTGAAGGCGCTCGAAAAAGATCGCGAAGTGCGCTACCAGCACGCCTCCGAAATGCGAGCTGATCTGTCGAGGGTGCGGCGGGATACGGGCTTTGCATCCTCGTCGCGAAACGTGGCTGTGGCAGCGCCGGCCCCCACACAACGTGACCGACGGATGTGGGGTGTAGGCGCCTTCGCGTTGCTCGTCCTGGTTGGATTGCTGCTGTGGCGTTGGCGCGAGGCGCCCACCCTGGGCGCGAAGAAAACCACGGCCGCTTCGGTCACGATTGCCGTCTTGCCCTTTCAGAATCTCGGCGCAGACAAGGAAGAAGATTTCTTGCGCATGGCCTTGCCCGACGAGGTTGCCACCACCTTGAGCTCCGTCCGAACGTTATCGATTCGCCCTTTCGCGAGTGGGAAATACGCCAACCAGGACGTGGACCTGCAACAAGCTGGAAAAGACATGCACGTCGGACGCATCATCACCGGACATTACCAGAAGGTTCGCGAACAGCTCCAGCTAAGCATGCAAGCCGTCGACGTGGGCGACGATCGCGTGCTGTGGCAGGAGACGATGAACGTGTCCGCCGACGATCTCGTGGCCATGCGCGAGCAGGTAACCTCGAAGGTGCGCCAGGGCCTGATCCCGGCCCTGGGTACGACCAGTGAGACGGGTGAAAAGGGAACCCGTCCCACCAACGAAGAGGCCTATGACTTGTACTTGCGGAGCGTCGCTCTGGCGCATGATGGCGAGCAGAACCGTGAGGCAGTCCGGATGCTGGAACGCTCTGTGGGACTGGATCCGTCCTTCGCTCCCGCCTGGTCCGCGTTGGGCAAGCGCTACTACTACGAAGAGGAATACGGCATTGGGGCAACCGGAACCATGTCGCGCACCGGGCCCGCGCTCCGTCGCGCGCTCGCTTTGGATCCGAACTTGGAGGATGCGGCGCAGCAGGTTGTCAGTTTGGACACCGATGCAGGCAAGTTGGCCCAGGCCTACCAGGAAGCCAGGACGATGGTGGAAAATCACCCGCAAAGCGGCTTCGCTCACTTTACCTTGTCGTACGTTCTGCGCTACGCGGGGTTGTCTAAAGAGGCGGCGCAGGAGTGCGACCTGGCGGTGCGCCTGGATCCCGGCAATTTCCAGTTCCGGTCGTGTACGGGTGTGTTCTTCCTGACCGGGCAGTTCGATCGGGCGAGGGAATTTCTGATGCTGGACACTGGATCGGAGTGGTCCAACAACGCCGAGCTGATCGTTCTGCTGCACGAGGGGAAGACGAGCGAGGCTCTGCAGCGTATGCGCCAACTGCCGGAGAGCTCGTTCTTCCATACGCGCGCGCTCGAGGCCTGCTACACCACGCCTCGCCCTCCGGGGTCCGAACAACTGCTAGAGCAAGCCGAAAAAGAGATTTTTGCCTACCACGACCCCGAACCCCGATACAGCCAAGCGGTCATTTTCAATCCTTGCCTGGGGAACGCGTTCACGGCACGTCTGATGAAATCTGCGATCGAGGGAGGATTTTGCGGGTACGACAGCCTGCAACTGGATCCCATGTTGGCGGGATTTCGCAAGTCGCCCGAATATCCCGTGCTGCTGGCACAGGCTAAGCAATGCCGCGATCGTTTTCTAGCTGAGCGCGACCATCCACAGCACTGAATCACCGCCCGCTACCACATAGGCCGCGCCCAGGCTCATCCAATTAGCCGGGCAGTGTCGAGAA
Source organism: Terriglobales bacterium (assembly GCA_035567435.1). Lineage (GTDB taxonomy): Bacteria > Acidobacteriota > Terriglobia > Terriglobales > Acidobacteriaceae > Gp1-AA133. The sequence continues at coordinate 49,302 of DATMPS010000100.1, forward strand.
TCCCAGAATGCTGACGCATTCCTTCGTCGCACTTCCCTTCGTGGTACTTCGTGTCCTTGGTGGTTATCTTGCCCTTGCTTTTGAACTCAACCCGTCCCCTAAACGTTGAGCCGCACAATCTCTCCCCGCACCACCGCGCCCTCGACGATCAGCTTCCCCACCGTCACCGGCAGCTTGAACCGCCGCGGCCCCGCGCTCCCCGGATTGAAATACCGCACGCCGTTCTTCGTTTCCATCTTCGGCACATGGCTGTGCCCGTACACCACGGCTCCGAATCCAGACGCCTCGGGCTTCAGGTCGAGCTCGCCCAAAATATGCAGCATGTAAATCGAAACACCTCCCAGCTGGAAAACTTCTGTAGCCGCGATATCGCGCGCCCACGAGTCCCGATCCACGTTCCCGCGCACCGCGGTCACCGGCGCAATCTGGCGCAGTTCGTCGAGGATCTCAGGCGCACCGATGTCTCCCGCGTGCAGAATGTGAGCCGACCCGCGCAACGCGTCCATCGCCTCCGGTCGCAGCAGCCCATGAGTATCGGAAATAACGCCGAGAACAGTCATGAGACTTCAGGTCTTACGGTCTTAGGTCTCGGGTGTCGGGTGTCGGGTCTCGGGTCGTGGGGCCTTCGGTCTCAGGCAACGCGCCCTTGATCCCCGGGACTTGCTCGAAGCTCGAAGCCCACAGCCACGGTTTAACTGAAAGCTGCCGGCTGATAGCTGAAAGCTCACCCCAACATCCGATTCACATCCGCGTAAGCAATCCCACCTTCGAGCGTCGTGTACGTCCCGGAGGACTTCAATTCCTCCGCGATGCGCTTCACCAGCCCCAGCGTCGCGCGCATCGCCGCCGATCCCACGCTCACCCTCGCCACGCCCAGTTTCTGCAACTCTGGGATCGCCGGAAACCCCGGCCCCGCCAGAATGTTCACCGGACACTTCACGTCCCGCACCATCCGTCCAATCGTGTCGGCGTCGCGCAGCCCAGGCACGAATACGCAATCGGCCCCCGCATCGCGAAAAGCTAGCAACCGTCGCACCGCCTCGTCGTACCGACTTTCCGGCGCCCCGACCTCCACCAGATACACGTCCGTTCGCGCGTTGAGCACCAACGGCACACCGGTCTTCGGCGCAGCCTGGCGCACCGCATGAATCTTCTCGACTTGTAGCGACAACTCAACCAACGGATGATCCCCACCGCCCGCCGCATCTTCCAGGTTCATGCCCACCGCGCCCGCCTCGATGACCTCGCGAGCAGTCCGCGCCGCATCCTCGGGACGTCCCCCGTACCCCGACTCGACATCCGCCGTCACCGGCACCTTCAAAGCCTCCGCGATCCGCGCCACCCGCGCCAGCATCTCCTCCCGCGAAATCTTCTGCCCATCCGGATACCCCAATGAAAACGCCACGCCTCCGCTGGTAGTCGCAATCGCCCCAAACCCAGCCTCTTCGAACACCCGTGCGCTCGCCACATCCCAGGCATTCGGCAGCACGAGAATTCGTTCCCCGCGATGCATCCCCCGGAACGCGTTCGCCTTCGATTTCTGCTCTTCCACTGTCATGGTTCGGTCCCCGCTCAAACGTTCTCTCTGCCGGCAATTGGCACTTGGCATTTGGCCCGACCACTCCCCCCTTTTGACTTGTGATCCGGAGTGCAGAGAGGCGTTAGCCGAACGCAGCCGAGAGCCTGCCCTGAGCGTAGTCGAAGAGGACTGGCGCTAACGAACACACTGTAGGCCCATCGAGCTTTCTGATTCCCTAGGGACCCCCTGCCCAAGTGCTAAGTGCCAAACGCTAAGTGCCGATCTCCGATTACCCCTCACCCTTCCTCCCTCACCCGCGCCGCCAACTTCGACACACTCACCACCGCCCGCCCCCACCGTCCCGCGCCCAATCTCCTGCGCCCCATCGCTGGCCGACACGCGCACTGTGTAAAACCGTCCATCGAACCCCTCGACCACCGCCTCGGCCTTGACTGGCGTTCCAATCCCGCTCGCTCCCCGATGCTCAATATGAATCGACGTGCCCACCGTGATCTCGTCACCTTCACAGTAGGGCTGCAGCGCGTGAAAGGCCGCCGTCTCCATCAGCCGGATCATGTCGGGCGTGGAGTACACCGGCAGCCACGAGGTGTGATACGCCGTCAACGTGTGCTGAAACTCCACCGTCTCCTCCGCCGCACCCGGCACCCCGATGGGCACCGGCTTCAGCGTCGTCCCCCCTCCCGTGTGGGCGCGGACACACCTGTCCCCGTCCGGACGCCCCGATCCTATCCCATCCTCCACTCTGGCACCCTGCTTTGAAGAGCGCATCGAAAAAGAAAGCCACCAACCCTAGAAGGTCAGTGGCTTGACTCGTCCAGCCAAACGGACTACGCGACCTTCGCCATCCGCCGCTCCTCGATCCCATCCAGCGCGACCCACAGCGCCTTCGCCGCCGCTTCGGCCGCGGCCAGCGCCTTCTCGGCCGCCGCGGGATTCGCCGCTACCCGCTTCCCCAGCTGCTCGCGCCACACATTCGAGTGATACACGTCGGCGTTGGCGTGCAGCGTGAAGTAGCGCGTGGTCCGTTCATCCGCGCCGTACCTCTCGCGCAGTCCCCGATCTTTCTCCTTCGCGATGCGCGGCACCTGCGACTCGTACGCGTAGAAAGCGGCCAGCGCTTCCTCCGGAGTTCCTTCGCTCGCCACATCGCCGAAATGCGCAATCAACCGGTTCACTTCCGGCACCGCCTTATGGCCAAATCCCGTGCGCACGGCTCCCATGCCCTCGGCGAAGTCGAGCCAGATTTCCGAGTGCGCCTCTCCCGCCTCCCCGGACGCCGCCTCCCCGCCTTGCTCGTCGCACATATTTGCCAGCACCGCGCGCCGCAGTTCGCCCTCATTGAGTCGCAGCGCGAGCGCCGCCAGGTAGGTCGGAAACGCCTGCACATGCTGGTAGTAGTCGAGCGCATATTCGCGCAGATCCTCGTGCGTCAGTTCTCCCGCGCTCCACGCCTTATAAAACGGATGGCAAAGCAGGTCGTATTTCGCGATGCGTGCGTCTAGTTCCTGGAAAAGTTGCTCGCCGGTCATGAAGTCCCCCTCTCAGAGCAGCCTACTATAAGGGTGCTGAGACTTCTGTGACAAGCGTTCGCCTGTGGAAGACCGATTTGGGAAGGCCGCATCCCCATCCGAATCAGCGCTTTCGCACCTCGGCGTTGTTTTCCTCTGCATGCACTGCTCCCATGCCTGCCGCCTGCCTTCCCCATGACTTGCTAGAATGAAACAACGCCCGCCGGGGTTCCCTGGAGTGTATTCGCGGACATGCAGTTCAGCGAACAATTCGACGTAGTCGTTGTCGGCGCCGGACATGCCGGATGCGAGGCCGCCATGGCCGCCGCCCGCATAGGCCTGAAGACCGCCCTCTACACCCTCAACGTCGATCTCATCGCCCAGATGTCCTGCAACCCCGCCGTAGGTGGAATCGCCAAGGGACACCTGGTCCGCGAAGTCGACGCCCTCGGCGGCATCATGGGAGAAGTCACCGACGCCGTCGGCATCCAGTTCCGCCTCCTCAACACCTCCCGCGGTCCCGCCGTCTGGTCCCCGCGCGCCCAGTGCGACAAGCAGGCCTACCGCCTGAAAATGCGCGAAGTCCTGGAATCGCAGCCCAACCTGAAAATCAAGCAAGCCGAAGTAGCCGACCTCATCCTGGAGGACGCCCCGAGCCACGTAGGGGCAGACGCCCTCGTCTGCCCAGCCGAGCAAAGCTCGGCAGCTGTCCCCACTGAGAACCGAGAACTGAGAACCGAGAACTGTCGTCGAGTCCTGGGAATCAAACTCCGCGACGGCCGCACCGTCCGCGCCCAGGCCGTCATCATTACCACCGGCACCTTCCTCAACGGCCTCATCCACTGCGGCGAACAGCAGTATCCCGCCGGCCGTTCCGGCGAACCGAACGCGGTCCTGCTAGGCGAAGCCTTGAAGAAGCTCGGCCTGCGCGGCTGCCGCCTCAAGACCGGCACGCCCCCGCGCCTCGACGGCCGCACCATCGACTGGTCCCGCTTCCAGGTTCAGCCCGGCGACGACGACCCCACCCCCTTCAGCTTCCGCACCCGGCGGGTCGCCCATCACGACAAACAGGTCCCTTGCTACATCGCCTTCACCACCGAGGAAACTCACCACATCATCCGCGAGAACGTGCACCGGTCCCCGATGTACAGCGGCCAGATCCAGTCTATCGGCCCACGATATTGTCCTTCGATCGAAGACAAAATCGTCAAGTTCCCCGACAAGCTCCAGCACCAGCTCTTCCTCGAGCCCGAAGGCCTGAACACCCACGAGATCTACGTCAACGGCATGAGCACATCGTTGCCCATCGATATCCAACTCGCCATCCTCAAGTCCATCCCCGGCCTCGAGTCCGCCGACATGCTCCGCCCCGGCTACGCCATCGAATACGATTCCATCGACCCGACCGAACTCGAACGCACGCTCGAAACCAAGAAAATCGCCGGCCTCTTCCTCGCCGGACAGATCAACGGCACCAGCGGCTACGAAGAAGCCGCCTGCCAGGGCCTGATGGCCGGTATCAACGCGGCGCTCAAAGTAAAGAGAGAAGCGCCGCTGATCCTCGATCGCACCGAGGCCTACACCGCCATCCTCATCGACGACCTGATCTCCAAAGGCACCAACGAGCCTTACCGCATGTTCACGTCGCGCGCCGAGTTCCGCCTGCAACTCCGCATCGATAACGCCGACCGCCGCCTCACCCCGCACGGCCGCCGCGTCGGCCTGATCGACGACGGAGCCTGGCACGACTACCAGGCGAAACAGCAGCGCCTTGAATCGCTGAAGCAGTGGTTAGAGAAAACAAAGCTCACTGGAGTAATGCTGGAGAAGCTAGGAAGCATCCCGGACCACGTGGGGACGGCCGCCCCCGGCCGTCCAGCCGAGCAAAGCTCGGCAGCAAATGGAGGGCAACCAGGGTCGACCAACGACTACTCCTCTGCCCTGGGCCAATCCCTGGCTCAACTACTAAAGCGCCCCGAGACCACCATCGAACACTTCGTGCCCATCCTGCGCGACCTGGTTCCTGATTTCTTTGCTTCCTCAGTGTCCTCGGTGGTCAATCTGCCTTCCCAACTAAGAAACGAACTCAAGTCCGTCGAAACCGAAATCAAGTACGCAGGCTACCTGCACCAGCAGCAGCGCTCCATCGATCGCTTGAAAAAAGCCGAGCAGCGCTCCATCCCCGATTGGTTCGACTACCGCTCCGTCAGCGGCCTCTCCCGCGAAATGCAGGAGAAGCTCCTCAAGATCCGCCCCCGCACTCTCGGCCACGCCTCCCGCATTCCCGGCGTGACGCCCGCCGCTGTTTCGTTGGTCAACGTCTACATCGAAATCCAGGCCCGCCGCCGCGAGCAGGCCGCAGCGCTGTAGCTTGGCGCACCATCACTAATCGCGGACCCTCGCCGCACCCTCTGCCGCAATTCAACATCCTGCTCTGTTGTAATTGCGACCGCGAGCGGCCCCGTCCATTGTTGTCATTCTGACGCCGAGCGCAGTGGAGGCGGAGGAATCTGCTTTCGAGGGGAGACAAGCCAGTGCCGGCGTCATCCAAAGCAATACCTATCCGCTGATCTTCCGCAACTCCTCCAGCAACCCCTCAATATCCGGCAACTGGTCGATCGGATACACCTTCGCAAAGCGGATCACGCCTTCCTTATCCACAATGAACGCCGCCCGCTCGCTGATTCCCGGCACCGGCGCCTTTTCTCGCAGGATGTCAAACTTCCGCGTGACTTCTCCGTGCGGATAAAAATCCGCGCACAGCGGAAAGCGCATCATGCCGATCTCTTTCCGCTGCCACGCCAGATGACTCTGGATCGAATCCACGCTGATGTCGAGCAACTGTCCCCCGGCTGCCACGAATTTGTCGCGCAGCGAATCCAGAATCGGCAACTGCGACTCGCACGTCGGCGTCCAGTCCAGCGGATGAAACGTCACCACCACGTGCTTCTTCCCCAGGTAGTCGCGCAGCCGGAACCTCAGATGCCGCTCACCCTCGACCGCCGGCAACTCGAAGTCCGGAGCACGTTCCCCAATGTTTAACGCCAACGGCTCACCCTTCCTGACCCTGGTACGATTCTAACGCCCGTGTCGGATGACTGGTTCGACCCGTCTGTCCGGGGTCGCCTCTTACCCTGCATTGGCGCGGCATTTCTCGTGGTTTGCACCGCGCAGAATTAACCTCTCTGTAACAATTCAGTTCCGCCTCGACCCGTAAAATCGCTGGATGCCTCTCCAGTCCCAGGAACCGCTGCATATCGACGACCTCGAAGGTCCCAGGCCCGGCCAAAGGATCCTTCGTCTCCAGGGCCCGGTTGTGCTCGCAACTCTGTTCCAGTTCCAGGCCGCGATCCGCGCCAAAGACGCTGCCACCCTGATCGTGGACTTCACCGGCGTTCCCTACATCGACTCCGCCGGTATCGGCGCCCTGGTCGGCGCTTATGTCACCCATAATAAGGAGGGACGTTCGCTCGCCCTGGTGGGCGTCAGCGACCGCATTCACGCCGCCCTGGCCGTCACCCGGGTCGAGCCGTTCTTCCGCTTCTTCAACACCCTGGCCGACGCCGAACAGGCGTAGCTAGTGTGGGAGAGAACTCGCGATTCATCCGCTTAGGCCTTCGCGGTCTGCGCAAGGTAAAACCTGTCATCCTGAGCGCAGTGCGGCGCCAGCCGAACGAAGTCGGGGGACCCCATGTTTGTGTGCAGAACCGCTGGCTCTAACTAACTTTTCCACCACAGCCCGGTTTCGATTGCGGGAACGCCACGCCGCCGGTGGCGCTCTCGATGTCCGTTCTCAAAATCCCTCCCGCTCTCTCTTTAGCAACTGCAGCCGTCCGCGCCACTTCAAATAGTCCTTCTTCCACGCCCGTCCCGCCCGCACCAGCGGATTCTTCGTGGCCAAAAACCCACGGGGCCGCCTTCCGAAATCCTCCATCAACTCCCGATAGCCGCCCACGCGTGCACTCCCTCTCGGCTGTGCTTGCGCGGCCAACAGATCCAGGACCTTGTCCACGTCGCACACCAGCGCCAACACCGAGCGAAATTTCAACGCGACCTCCGCAGCGCAGTCGGGCAAATCGAAGACCGCAAAGATCGCCGCCAGGTTCAGCACTTTCTCGCCCGTCAGCCGTTTCGCGAAATCGTCATAAAGACCGCTCCCCAGGTCGCGCGCATACATCGCGTCTCCTTGGTGGACTCGGCCCATTTCCGTTGCGCCCGGCGCGCGTCCGCTGAACCGGCTGGGCAGAGCCGCAGTCGAATACCGCCGAATCGACAGATTGAACAATTCGAAGCCTTGCGCCTTCAGGAACCGGTCTACGTTGTGGAAGGCGCCATCCGTGTCCACGTGCGACCCCCAGAAACGCACTTCGATGCCGACACCCAGAACTCCCAACTCGGCCAACGTTTGATCGAACGACTGGAGAATCTCGAAGTCTTTCCCGTCAACGTCGATTTTCAGGAAGTCGAGGCTGGCAATGCCCCGGCTCTTGAGGTATTCGGGAACGATGACGGGCGACTCGGGATCGGCCAGCCGGCTCTCCGGCCACAAATTCGCCGACCGTTTCTCCTTGTCCGTGACCAGCTTGTCCTTCGGATAAGCAATCTCCATGTACCGTGCTGTGCTCAAGCGTGGCCACGGATTGCGTTCCAGGTCCGGCTTTCCTTTCTTCTTCATCGCGAATGGATGATCCGGCGCAATCCCGGCAAACGCGCTTAAATACGTGACGCCTGGATTGTTCTCCGCAGCCTGCAACCGTTCAATTTCGGCGACGTCCGCATCAATCCCAATCGCATGCAGCCCGCGCCCCAGGCGCCGCCACGGCCGGTCGATCCCACCCGAGCAGCCGACATCCACTAGCTGAAATGCACCCGGCTTGGCAATTTCCGCCACATAGTCAAGCAGCGGACACGAGTTGACCAGTCCATCCACCGTTTCGCTCTGCTCCAGTATGCCGTCCCACAAGTCTGCCTGCTAAGTCTGCCATCTAACCGAGCGCCAGCGAGCGGAGGGACCTTATGTTTTCCAGTCGTTTTAAAACCTGGTCAGGCACATCGCCGGTCGCCTATTCCCGGGACGCGATACTCCGGCAGCATCCGCACGCCTTTCCCCGGATAGCTTCCCGAGCCTCCCAAACAATCCGCGGTGTGATCAACAACGCCGCCGCTGGGTCTGCCCAGTCCAGGTGCCAGACGGCGTGTAGCGCGAGTCCGGCCAACGCAATCAACGAAAGGTACGCGCACAAAGCCGACTCCGCCGCATCCGCACGCAGGGCCGCACTCCCGGTCGCTGCCGACAGCCGACGCTTCTCCCGCGCCAACCACGGCATCACCAGCGCCGCGGCCGCCAGAATCCCCATACCCAAATAACTCGGGCGCGCTTCGCCGTGACCTAGAAGATTCAGCGCCGCAGCCGCCACCACATAGATGGCGAGCAGGTACAGCAGTGTTCCGGCAATGCGGGCAGCCTTGCGTTCATCGGCTTCCCGCGCTGCGGGCGACCGAAACCGCCACAACACCACCCCGGCCGAGAGCAGTTCGATCGCGCTGTCCCCGCCAAACGCTGCGAGCGCCGGGCTGTGCGCCCGCCACGCCGCCGTGAGCGCCACCGCCGCTTCCAGGCTCATCCAGGCAATGGTGATGGCCTGAATCCGCTGAATCCGGTGGAGAGCCCCTGCGGGCAAGATTTGCCGATTCGACGCCATCGAACCTCAAAACAAAGAGTCGACCATAAGCTGTGAACTATCGTAGGAACGCTTGGGGAAGGGCACGGCTTCCAGCCGTGCCACTCCAGACCACCGAACTTACGGGCTTTAGCCCCTGAGGCAGCCTTGAGTTTGCAACCCCGGCACACCTTCGCCTTTCGCTGCGGGACGACCGCTACTTTCCCGCTCGCCAGCGCCGCAACGCGTAATACTCGTTCACCGGCCGGTCATCTGTGAGCGCTGGAGCCAGCGGCCCTTTCGCAATCCACTCCTCCAGCGGGAACTCCGTTTTCAGCACCGCCGCGAATTGTGCCTCGGCAGTCGCATACGGCCCCCACTCCAGCAAATCCATCACCGCGCGGGGGGGTAAGCGCCCCGCCAGTTCCGCAGCACTCCGCGTCGGAATCGGACGCTCGCTCGCCAGGAAATGAAATCCCAACGGCTCGACCGACCCGAACGCGCGCACATGCGGGAACGACTCGGTCAGCGCCCGCGCCACTGCGGCTCGCGTGAAGTCGTCGGATTCCGACGGTAACCACGTTTGCAGAATTCCGCCGCTTCGAAGTCGCTGCCGCACCGCCGCGTAAAATTCCTTCGAGTACAGCAGGCTCGATCCCGCGGCTTCCACCGGCGGCGGCGGATCCATCGTAATCACGTCGAACTGTCCGGAAGTTCGCTCCAGGTAACGCCGCCCGTCATCAATCACAACCTGCGCCTTCGGCGAGCGCAGCATCGCGGGGCCGTCCGCGTGAAAGTATCCAACCATCTGCGGCACGCTGGGTACCAGCTCCACTGTCGTGGCCGGGATATCCCAGGAGAGCAGCGCGCGGTCCGTCGTTCCCATGCCGAAACAGATCACCAACGCCCGCTGGGGAGCCCGGTCCAGAAACGCGAGCGGCATGTGCGCCATCAACTTCGTGATTGGTGTCAGCGCAGTAATGCCGATGCCATTCACCAGCAGCGTTCTGCCTCGTCCGCGTCCGACCGCGATCACGGTGGCCGTGTGATCGCGCCGGACCACCGCGCCCGGATACTGATCCTCGAAACCACGGCTCCCCGCGAACACGACGATCGCAGCCAGGACCACCGCGTAGCACAGCACCCGCCGGCGCAGGCTGCCTGCGTTGTTTGCCTGCTCATGCGCTTCGCCTGCAGAAATCCATCGTCCCGAAGCTGCTCCCAACACCAACCACGGTGCCGCCAGCAACAGCAGAGCCCAGCGTTCGTTCAGCAAGGGCAGCAACACGAACCCCGCCAGCAACGGCCCCAGGATGCAGCCCAGCACGTTCACCGCGTAAGCCCGCCCCGCTCGATCCGGATCCCCCTCCGACCACCGGTCCACCAGCATCGGCGTAACAAATCCTAGAAGCGCGCTGAACGGCGCCACCCCCAATCCCAGGCGCGAAATCTTGTGCAGCTCAAGTCGCTGGTCGACCGCCCACAGCGGCAGCAGAGCGCACAAACCCAGTACCGACCACATCACCGTTCCATCTACGGATCGTCCCCGACCCCAGGTTCGGTAAGCAAACGACCCCACCGTCATCGCCGCCAGGTAGAACCCCAGGATCCCTGCAAACGCGTATACCACCGTCCCGAGGTACGGCGTGAACTGCCGGATCCAAACTACCTCCATGCCCATACTTGTCAGCCCGGTGGCAAACAGCAGCCAGAGCAGTCGTCCGCTGGATGCGATCCCTCCAATCGCGCTGCTGTTCGCTTCTTCCCCTTCAGATGTCCGCTGCGCGCGCCACGCCAGCCCCAGGCTCGCCGCCGACGCCGCCAGCGCAACGTTGCAGATCGCCCCGATGCGCAACGTCCCGTGGAAACCATACAGCTCGATGAAGAAGAGAGGAACCCTCGTTCCGATCACCGCCCCGGTGACGTTCGCCATATAAAGGTAGCTGAAGGAGCGGCTGGCCTCGGCCCGCCGCGTCTCCCGAATCGCCTGCATCCCTAGCGGAATGGTCGCGCCCATGGCGACACACCACGGTGTCAGGGCGAGCGCGATCCACACTCCGGACGCCAGGTAGTAGATCAAAGAAGAGGACTCGGGCAGGCGCTGTAGCAGTTCCCGTCCCCAGCGGAGTTCGTCCGGTACGATCAACGCGGAGATGCCGATCACGAACTCGATCAACGCATAAATAAAGAGCGGCGAGAAGCGCCGGCGGGGCGCGTATTTCCGCACCCAAACCCCGCTCCCCCACGAACCCAGGCCGAGACCTGCCATGAACACCGACAACACGATCGAGGTAAGTGCCGTCGTCACTCCAAAGGCCGCCATCGACAGCCGGAGCCACACCACCTCGTAGAGAATGCTGCAGAATCCCGAGATCAGGAAGAACAGGAAGAACCAGAACATGGGAGAGGGCGCGAGTCGCGCACGAGTGTAACCCACCGTCGTCGCGCGCGGCAAAAGCGATCTACCAGACTGCTTAGTGCTGGGATGATGAGGTCGATGGCCGCAAACCGTCGAATGCCCTGCTGCTCTGGAACACGTGCGGAAAATTCTCCTCGTAGGTGGCGAGCCCCGGGCATATCACATAGTGCACTGACGAGAACCCGAACGCCGTCATCTCTTTTCGCGCCTGCGCAGCCGTCCAGCCTTGTTCCGCGATCCGATACCCCGCCACCATCATCCCCGTCCGGTCTTCGCCCAGCCGGCAGTGCACGAACACTTTCTTATCCGGATGGTCCCGCAGCACGCGCAGGAACTCGGCCACCTGTTTATCTTGCGGTCGGTAGCAGTGCCACGGGATCGACACGTACTCCATACCCAGCTTCGTCACGATCTGGCGCTCGTTCTGATTGTTGTGTAGATCGACCACGACGCTGACGCCGGCGTGCGCCAATCCCTCGAAACCCTCCGCCGTCGGCTGCCCGCCGCGATACAAGTTGGCCGTAACCTCGCCGAAGTTCGGCACGCCTTTCATCTTCCGCTTGCGCGCAATCGGCGGATCCGATTTGGTCGAAGCGTTGCCAGTCCCCGCCTGCGGCCAGCCCACACTCGCGCACAGCAAGCCGCAGAGTACAAAAGTCCGCAACACTCGATTCCCCAAGAGGGATTCCACGATGTTTCTTTGGATGCCAGGAGGTGGGATGCCAGGATGCGCCCCTCCGTCGCCCAAGGGTAGCGCCGGCGTCCCGCCGAGTGTCGCAAGAGCCTGCCCTCAGCTTGTCGAGGGGGCGCCCCTGCCCTCGCCCTACCCGCGCTCAAAAGCGTGCTTTTTCTCCAACTCCGCCAGCGCCGTTTCAGCCGCCGCCTCAAACTCCGCCGCCCGCTGCATCAGCACAGGCAGCGCCGTGGCATACCGCCGTTCCATCCGGATCCATCCTCGCCCGACCAGCCCATTCGCCACTTCGGCCAGGTGATCGGTCGTCGCCTGCAGATACTGCGCGTCGGTCGCGTCACCCAGCCAGACATCTCCACCGACCAGCCGCGTCTGCCAGAAAATCTTGCGCTCCAGAAAAGTCGCAATCGTCTCATCCGACGCCTTGCCGAACATCCACTGCCCGCGCTTGAAATCGTAATGCCGGCTCGAGAAGTTCACCGGCACCAGCTTCCCCGACTTCACAAACTCAATCTGCCGGTTGTCCACTTCCTTGCGCAGCGCATTCACCACCGGCCCCAGCGCGTCTTTCGCCTCGAGTGTCGGCATCACCTCGCGCACCGTCGCCGACATGTTCACCGACACCGGCGCGTGCAATCCCTCCGCCCCTTCCAGCCGGACGTCGCCATGCAGCACCCAGAAGTCCGCCCCCGAAGTCGACGGATGAAACGGCCACTCCAGCGCAATCGTCAGCGGCAACCCCGAAAGCGTCACGTAGACCGTCTTCGCGGTCGCACCGTTGCCTTGTCCCTCGCCGGTCATATCTAGTAGCACGCCCTCCGCGGCGACCAGATATTCTACCGCCTTTGACAAGGTTTCCCGCAGTCCCGGCGCGGCCACCTCCGCAGCTGGCTGTTCGCCACTCTCCTGAACCGCCTTGTCCCACTTGCCCCGCTTCTTGCCCCAAGCAATCGTCAAGCACCCTTCTATCTAGGGATCACTTGCCCCTCGTCCGTCCCACAGGTTAACCAGCCGGATGCGTAACCGCTTCGGTTCGCCTCCTTCGACACGTGGGGCCACCGGCATCGCGGCTAAGTATCGACATACCCCTTTGGATCTTGACCCTGTAAACACAATTTTATCGGCGCACACCCGCCTCCGCCCCTTACGTCGGTGACTTAGAGAGTGGTGACTAACGGCTTGTTATGTCGGGAACTCAGAGGAAAATACGCGCGAAATAACGCATCGCCGAGGGGCAACCGAAAGCGGACAGCTTAGAGCTAGTAGAATTCAACCGACCAAAAGCCCAACCCCTGCAGCAGGCTGGTCATCGTCGACCGCGCGTTTCCCTGCGCCGTCCTCAAAATCCCGTCGGTAAGCGCCGCCTGCAGGAGCTGCCGCTCGGCCTCCTGCCGCACCTGGCTCTCCAGATTCGGGTCGACCGGAACCAGCAATCCTGTCTGCCGCGAATACACTTTCGTCCGTGCGTTGTCGAGCCGCGTCGAGAACACCTGCGCGTCCGGCAGGTGCAACCGCACCTGTTTCCCGCTGACGGCCACATCCCCACTCTTCAAGGTCTCGAAATCCACTCCCGCTACAACCTCGCCGTGCACCAGCATCAGCAGCCGATCGCCAGTCAGGAAGTCCGGCAGAACATTCTCTTTTCCCCCGCTCACCACTTTGTCCATGGTGTAGACCACAGTTTCCAGTCGCTGCAGCTGCTGAATCTTCTCGACCACGGTCGGCTGGCTGACATCCAGCCGCGTGCCGCGTCCGGCTAGCGCCCCGAACCACCGGCTCCACAGCGGCGTCTCCGACTGCCGCGAAAGCAACGCCAGCGCCCCCGCTCCGAGAAGCAATGCCAACGCCAATGCCGGCCCCCAGCGCTTGCCGCCGGGCCGGGGAAAGCCTTCGCGATCCTGTGGAGGAAGAGAAGTGTTCATCGCCAGTAGCCTATGGCAGGTTGAATGATTTGTCATCCTGAGCGCAGCGAAACCTGCTTTTCGCAGGTCGCTCAGTAACCTCAGCGTTTGCGTGCCGCCCCCTTCCGTTTCCGCGGCGTCTTCCGCCCACTCGGCGCCGCCCGCCGCCAGGCCCCGCGCAATAAATCCCGCATCGCATCCGGATGCACGCGCCCCAGCCGCACCAGCACCCACTCATAATTCAAATAATGTTCAGTGATGTAGTAGGCCTCCGGATCGGCCGCCATCAGCTCGGCGCGCTCGTCAAAATCGCTGCGCACCACCAGCGAATCGAGGTCCTCCCGCAGCCGCGCGATCAACGCCCCGCCCACCTTGAACGCCGGCGTCCCATAGGACGTGCCCTCCTCCACCTTCTCCAGCGCCAGCGCCATCCGGCGCACGCTCTCAAACGTCACCGCCATATTCCCCCCGCGGGTGCCCGCCCCTTGCCGCACTTTTGTTCGATACGTATCGTATGCGATTGGTGCGTTCGCCCCAATCTTGACCTCGTGCACGGATGCCTCGTTCCATGTGGCTGTCCCGAAAGCGCGATGCAGCCGATTCCCACTTGCCCTCCGGACCTCTCACTTCGGCGTCAAAATCAGCCCGGAACACCCGTACATTGTTTGGATGCCTGTGCTTCCAGTTCCACTCCCCCTGCCGGCACTTTGCCCTCGACCACGCGTACGAAAGAATTTTCGAAAACCACTTTGTGCGTGTCAGGCATCAGCTTCACTAGATCAAGCTCTTCCTGCGCGACCGCAGACCGACCGGCCAACATCCCGACGACGATACTTTTGAAGAATGCGAAGAGCAATTGTCTCCGTTTCAAGGCTCTTCCTTAAGTTAGACCACGGGTGCCCCGCCGTTCATTGTTTGAAAGGGGGGATTCCACGGTCGCCGCGCACTTGGGATTTTCTGACGCGCCCGCAGAGAACGTGTCTAGCCCCGCGACATACTTTACGTTTTGTCCCGGCACATCCTTTACAGTCTTCTGGTTCCTCCGAGCCTTGGCGTAGAAGAGCACGATGGGTTGGTCAAGGCCACGGCTCACTTGAACTCCCGCGTGAGGTTCTCTATGAGTGCAACTAGGGGCGTGCTCTTCATCCCCCAGCCGGAGTCCGCAAAGAACTTGCCCTCGACAAATTCGCTCTCTCCGGCCTCCGCCGAACGCCGCAGGGTTGTGTGGATTGATGCAGACAAATTCCGCTGCGGAGGGACACCCAGCGCCTGCACCCGCCGGATTTCCCAGAACGGGAGTCGTCCCGAGGTGGGGTGAAGAACGGGGTGGACTTCAGGGAATGTTCTGTGACTGTGAACCCACTAAGTGCGCTGGGCAGAAGCGGGAAAACTACAATCGCTCCGTTCGTGGACACGACCGCTGCACGACAAGACTTGGAGTCGCCGAAGCTTGTAGTTCCAGCTGTTCTCCTCACACCACTCCCGCGGCTAGCCCACCCAGGCTCCGCTTGGGATGGGTTTTCCTTTGTCAACCCCGTGATCTTCTCTGATGACCAACTTCGTCATCCTCTCGACGCTGTGCCCCGTCGGCCCCGGCCACCGGCTGCACCAGCAACATCAGCACCCCGGCAAAGATCAGAAACATCGGCCAGGCATGCGCGCACGCGGTGATCGCGGGGATCTTCAGCTCGCTCGCCAGCGCGTCGAGCTTGATCTGGAAGCTTGCTGCTCCAACGCCCGCCAGGACCGCGGCCGCGACCGTGTCGTGCGTCCAGAATGGATAGGAATTGAATCGCGCCATGATGCCTCCATGCAGGTGTCAGGTCTCAGGTCTCAGGCGTTAGGTCTTGGGCCTCAAAGTCGTGGGTCTCGAGGGTTGCGGTTCCTGACACCTGAGACCCAATACCTTAAGACCTGTCACCTGAGACCTAGTGCTAAAACGTCTTCTCATCCGCCGACGGTCCGTAGATCGCCGGCACCGGTAAGTCCAGGAGTCGCAGATACACGGTCAGCTGCCCGCGATGGTGGGCCAGGTGACTGAACACCGAATCGCGCAACACCACGTGCCGCACCTGCTCCATAACAACCTGGCCCGCCACCAGCAACCGCCACGGCTTCAGCAGGTGCTCGTCGGTCGTGTTTGCCAGCGCCTCGCGCGCGCCTGCCACGGACGCGTCGAACTCCTCGAGCAGCTCCCGCGTCGTGCGCAACGGTTGCGCCTTGTAGGTCGACAGGTCCAGGCTGTCCTGCTTGATCGTGAACACCGTCCACGAAGGCAGCCGCGCCACCAGCTCCGCCAGATAGCCCAGCACCATCGACTTGTCATGCGGCTTCCAGTCGTAGCGCCCCTCCGGAACCCGCTCCAGCGTGCGCCGCGTGGAGGCTGTTTCGCGTTCCAGCTCTCCGAGAAATAGGTCGGTCATTTTCACTGGCTTTCTCCTTGTCTAGTCATTGTCGTTGGTCGTTGGCCTGGAGTCGTCAGTCTTCAGTCGTCAGCGCGTGTGCGATTTGAAATCCCCACTTCTTTCCCCCGCAGCCCCTCCGCGGCCTTTCTCAGCGTCCTCAGCGGTTAGAATTTCTTCGCCGCGACCTCAGAACTTCCCGCACTTCTCATCCCGACGACCGACGGACGGCTATCCTTGCGACTAGAGACTTTCGACTGTCTCACACATTGCGGACAGTTTCGGTCCTCAATCCGTGGTACCTTCTTTCCCATGTTGCGCACCTCGGCCCGCCTGCTTCGCTTGTTGTCTCTATTTCAAGCGCAGCGCTACTGGTCCGGTGCCGACCTGTCCGCGCGCCTCGAAGTCACCGGCCGCACCCTGCGTCGCGACGTCGATCGGCTGCGCAGCCTCGGCTATCCCGTGCACTCGACGAGCGGCGTGGCCGGCGGCTACCAACTAGGCGCCGGAGCCACCCTGCCACCGTTGTTGCTCGACGACGAAGAAGCGGTCGCCGTCGCCGTCGGCCTGCGCACCGCCGCCAGTGGCACCGTGGCTGGCATCGAGGAAGCTTCCGTCCGCGCTCTCACGAAACTCGAGCAGGTGCTCCCGTCGCGCCTGCGCCGACGCGTCGCAGCGCTGCACTCCTTCATCGTGCCCATCGCGAGCACCGGCCCCACGGTTGACCTCAAGGCACTCTCGACGATCGCCGGTGCCTGCCGCGATCACGAGGGCCTACGCTTCCGCTACCAGGCCCGCGGAGGCGTGCAGAGCGCGCGCCACGTCGAGCCACACCGCCTTGTACATACCGGACGCCGCTGGTACCTCGTCGCCTGGGACACCGCCCGCCGCGACTGGCGCACCTTCCGCGTCGACCGGATCGAGCCCAAGCTGACGCCGAGCACCCGTTTTACCCCGCGCAAGCCCCCCGACGGCGACTTCGCCACCTTCGTCTCGAAGTCGGTGGCCTACCGTCAATACCCGAATCAGGCCGTGGTGATCCTGCACGCCGCGGTAGAGACGATCGCCGACCGGATCCCGCCGACCGCCGGCGTGCTCGAAGCAATCACCGAGGAAACCTGCAAACTCCACACCGGCGCGCATTCCTTCGAAGCCCTGGCCTCGTACCTAGCGATGATCGGCGTGGACTTCGAAGTCCACGAGCCGCCGGAGTTGGTCGAGTCCGTGAGAAAGCTAGCCGACCGTTTTCAAAGAGCCGCGGAATGAGCGGAATTGAGGCACCGCGATCTCGAATGGCCCGCCAGGACCGCGTTTTCAAAATCCCCGGTTCTACTCTTAAGTCGAACGAACGCGCCCAAGATCGACAGCGAGCAGCCCGGTCTTCGCAGACAGGGCATGGCACGAGTCATGAGCCCCAGTGTCTCCGTGGTGAAGAGCAAACGGCAACACATCGTCTACAATCTCCCCCGCACATGGACGCCGCCCGCATCGCCGAACTGTTAGCCCCGTTCCTCGACACCGAGCTCGCCCCCGAGCAGCTAAATCAAATATCGATCTACATCGATCTATTGCTCCGCTGGAACGCCCGCATAAACCTGACCGCGGTCCGGGACCCGGAACAAATCGTCACGCGCCACTTCGGCGAATCCCTGTTCGCCGCTCGCCACCTTTTGCCCCGGGACCAAAGCGCGTTGTCCGCAGGCCGCGTCGTTGATATTGGCTCAGGCGCTGGCTACCCTGGGCTCCCCCTGAAGATCTGGTCTCCACCAATCGCGGTCACCTTGATCGAATCCAACCACAAGAAAGCCACCTTCCTACGCGAGGTCATCCGCGCACTCACATTGACATCGATCGATGTATTCCCCTACCGCGCCGAGACCTACCCCACGGTGTCCGCCGGGCTCGTCACCCTGAGAGCAGTAGAGAAGTTCGAATCCACTTTGCCGGTTGCCGCAGGTCTCCTAGCACCGCAAGGCCGCCTGGCCCTCTGGATCGGTGAGGCCCAGACAACAATCGCGCACCAGGCACTACCCACGCTCATCTGGGCGCGCCCAATCCCCCTCCCGGGCTCGCAATCCCGCGTCCTTCTGCTTGGGAACAACGGATCGATGAAGTAAAAGTGGTCCAATATGCTGGGAATAGGCCCTAATTTCGGTTCTTCTGATGAGATTATCGGGGGCCTTTCCGGTCGAAAGTGGGATACTTCCATCTCCCAAAGAAGCGCATACCCCGCACCCGCATGACCACCGTGGGAATACCACCCGCCATGTGGCATCCTCGAAGTGTTCCACGTGGAACAGGGGTCGTTGTGACACTGGAGCGGGCGGGGCGGATGCACAAAGCCGAGGAATGTTCCACGTGGAACATTCCCGCCCAGGATGCCTGCCCATAAAGCAATGCCGCTGTTCCTATCCCCCGCGGCAGTCGGGAACAGTCCGGCAACGCCATGCCGTGGATCCAACCCCAAGGTCGAGATGAGGTTCGTTCGCGTCGAGTGCTCCTCGTGGAACCCTTCCGCGATTTCATCGAGTGGGGCTCTCGAAATCCGGTTGCCATGCAGCAATTTGACACAATGTTCCACGTGGAACACTCCGGGAGGGTCACCGCGGGGCCGCTCTCGTTGGAAATCCGTGTTGAAAACACCGCCATGCACTTCCGATTCAACGGCCGCCTTGAAAACCAGCACTGCACCAAAATCCGTCATTGCAAACGCGGGATGGTTCGACATATGCTGCGCTCATCTCTGGGTTCTCCGAAAGCCTCATGGGACGCGTCATCGCTGTAGCCAACCAGAAGGGTGGCGTCGGCAAGACTACGACTGCCATCAATCTGGCCTCATCTTTCGCAGCGGCAGAGGTGAACACTCTGCTGGTCGATTGCGATCCGCAATCGAATGCGAGCAGTGGACTGGGTCTGGCCAAGGATCCGGATCGCATCAACACCTATCATCTTTTAATGGGTGCCGCGGGGGCCGATGAAGCCCTTCACCAGACCGAGCTCGAGCAGCTCTGGATCATTCCTTCGCACAAGAACCTGATCGGCGCCAACCTTGAACTGGTGGAGGGCGAACGGCGCGAGTTCCGCTTGCGCGACGCGCTCGCGCCGCTGCGTGAGCGCTTTCAGTTCATCGTGCTGGATTGCCCGCCAGCTCTCGACTTGCTGACGCTGAATGCGCTCGTTGCCGCCGACTCGGTATTGATTCCGATGCAGGCAGAGTACTTTGCCCTGGAAGGGATCAGCGAGCTGCTCGATACCATTGAGCGGATCCGGGTGGGGCTCAATCCGGAGCTGACCATCGAGGGCGTGGTGCTGACGATGCTCGACGATCGCACCAGCCTGGCCAAGCAGGTGGTGGTGGAACTGAAGAAATATTTTGGCGAGAAGCTGTGCGCGACGTCGATTCCGCGCAACATCCGGCTGGCTGAGGCCCCAAGTCATGGGAAGCCAGCGCTGCTCTATGACGTACGCTCGCGGGGGGCGGAGAGCTATATCCGCCTGGCGAAGGAAATCATCGCGCACTACCTGCCGCAGGCCTCAGAGGAACCGCCCGCGGGCGGGAGCGGAACACCGGCGGCCGAGGATATCGGGAAAACGGCTTAGATCGATTGCCATCTATATTTATGGACATCGATGTTAGTACGAGTGAGGAAGCGGCTCCCGGGAAAGAGCCCCTCCTGGTTCCCGTGATCCAAAATTTCGCTGAGCCTCGGGTAGCGTCAGCCGGCATGGGGTTCCTCGACTGCGTTCCGCTGGCGCCTCCCTTCGCTCACGATGACAGGTTCAGTACGCAAAAGGGTGACCGGTTAAGAACACACAAAGGAAGATCGTGACGATGGCGGCGAAATGGTGGGGGAAGACGGGGATGACGGGGGAGAAGGCGGAAGTGTCGACTGCAGCAACGACTGACGGAAAAGCCATGGGCACGGGTCCAAACAATTCGCCGGCGGCGACGCCTGCAGCCGAGATCGGCGCTTCGGCCAAGCCGGCTTTCGACGGCGTCGGAACACCGCCCGCGGCGTCGCCGCAGAGGCAGGGTGGGACCGCCGTCACGGCAGGAGCGACGGTGTCCGCCGATAAGGCACCGGCAGCCGTGATCGCATCCGACAAACCGGCAGGTGCTCCGGCGGCTGACAAGCCGGCACTGGCTCACGACAAGCGCAAGGCGCTGGGACGAGGTCTCGAATCCCTGCTTCCCGGGCCACGCGTCGTGGCGCCGACGGCGGGTACTGCGGCGCTCGACGCTTCTGCGGCTGCAGCCCCGGTCGGGGGCGTCATCGCCGAGCTACGCGGGCAGGCGGACCCGAAACGATCCAGTCACGAGGTGATCGCTCTCGCGCTCGACCTGATCGATGCTAACCCGCACCAGACGCGGACGTTCACGATCTACGAAGAGCAGTCGCTGCCGGAGTTGAGCGACTCGATCAAAGTGCAGGGTGTGATTCAGCCGATCACGGTGCGACCGGGGAAGGACGGGCGGTACTTCCTGATCGCCGGGGAGCGGCGGCTGCGGGCTTCGAAAATGGCGGGGAAGATGACGATCCCGGCCATCGTGCGGGTGGTTTCCGAGCAGCAGGCCGCCGAGATGACGGTGATCGAGAACCTGCAGCGGAAGGATCTGAAGTGCATCGACCTGGCCCGCGCTTACGCCGCGCTAAGCCGCGACTTTGGGTTGACGCAAGAGCAGATCGGGCAGCGGGTGGGGACGTCGCGGGAGTCGGTGTCAAACCATATGCGGCTGATGAAACTGCCAGGCGCGGTGCAGTTATATCTGGAGAACGGAGAACTGGAGTTCAGCCACGCGCGCGCTCTCTTGAACATAACGGATGAGCACGTGCTCGGCCTGGTGGCCCACAAGGCAGTGACGGAGAACATGTCGGTGGATGACCTCGAACGCTTCATCCTTTTCGACAAGAGCATGCTCCCGGGCCAGAAGCCGCCGGCGCGACAGGGAGCGCGGTGGGTTGATCCGAACGTGCGGGCGGCGCAGCGCAGGCTGGAAGAGATTCTGGGAGTCAAAGTGAAGATCCGCGACCGGAAGGGGAAGGGCAAGATCACGCTCGAGTACTCGACGCTTGAGGATTTTGACCGGGTGCTGGGGATGCTGACCGGGAAAGGCAGTCGCTAGTCTTCAGTCGGCCCGCAAACCACGGTTGGTGTTACGCCGGCTCCGGAGGGAACAGCAGATTCCTCCGCCTCCGCTGCGCTCAGTGTCGAAATCTGCATTTCCATTACAGCCGGCTTTCCCCAGTCAGCCGCCAGGACCTTCCGAGGTAGGATTTGCGCCCTCGATGAGCGCGATTTTCTTTGTGCGACGCCACTTCTTTATTTCGGTCTCCCGGGCGATGGCGTTGTTTACGTGGCGGAAGGTTTCGTTGTGGACGAGGCGATGGACGGAGTAGCGGCGCGTGAAGCTGCCGGTTTCTCCGGATTTGTGCTGGAGGACCCGGCCAACGATTCCTCCGCGTCCGCTGCGCTCGGCGTCGGGAAGACAACAGTTAAGGTTTGTGAGGCTGTTGGCACAGGAGCCTTCGGAGTAAACCGGTGGGTGGCGGGCGGCGATTCGTCCCGAGCCAGGGCTTGTTGTAGCCGCTTTTTCTGGCTGATAGGGGGAGAGAGCGTGAGATGGTACTGACGGAAATTCCGGGAATCAAGTATGCAACAAGTGGCGCAATAGGACTGCGGGAACGTCGCGTTTGATGCGCTGGAGTACACCAGATAGGTGGAATGCGGCTGCTTGTGGGAGCAAATCGACTCTGCGACTAGGGGGCATCCGTCTCGATAATGACTCGGTCGCTTCTGGCGAATTGGGGTGGGTGGAAGCGGGCTCCTGTTGCCACGCTTTGTGGAGGCGCAGCCTCGCAAACAAAACGCCAAAGGCAGCGGCTCGGTGGCGCTGGCGGAAAGCGGATTCGTCCGCCTCCGCTGCGCTCGGCGTCGGAATGACAACTCTCCTGGCCACTCTGCAGTTATGGCACCCGGCAGTTATGGCACTCTGCTCCCTCGAGGAGTCCGGTGAAAACCGACGATCGCGACGTGGAACTGCTGAAGTCCGTAGCGGTGCAGCTTTTGACGAGCGGCGCAGTTACGCTCGAAGGGCAAAAGGTGCGCGTGGGGAAGACCAGCCGACAACGGCTGCGGACAGCGAGGTTCCTCATGAAGGGCAGGGAGTACGAGGCGATCGAGCAGAATCCGGAGAAGCCGAGCCGGTGGGGGAAGCTGGCGGCCTCCGGTCACCAGGTGGTGCAGTTCCGCGACATGCTTACCAATAGGTACGTGGCGGTCGCGGTGGATGGAGAGGTGAAGTGGTACGGACGGGGCGTGAGATGAGACTCCAGTTGGATCACGGCACCGTGTGCGGTTCGGACCTGGAAGCCATGCGGCGGGCGTTTCGCGAAGTGGGGTTGACCACGAGCTATGGCGGTCCGCACGCGAACGGAGTCACGCACATGGATCTGCTCGCCTTCGAGGACGGCTCGTACCTGGAGCTGATCGGGCCGTTGGCGGCCGTGGGCGGGGCTGCGGGGATGATGTCCGGGTGGGCGCGGTTGATGGAGGGTGATGCGGGAGCGGGCGCGTGGGCGGTGCGGAGCAGCGACGTTGATACAGAAGCTGCGAGGTTGCGCGCAGCTGGGATCGAGGTCCGCGGGCCTGAAGCGGGTGGGCGGAGGCGGCCAGACGGCTCCGCGCTGGAGTGGGAGACGGCCATCGTCGGTCCGGGAGCTGCAGGCTCGATGCTGCCGTTCGTGATCGAAGACAAGACGCCGCACGGGCTGCGTGTGCCGGCGGCTTCGAGCTGCGTGGGAGATTTGATCAGCGGAGTCGCCGTGGTGGTGTTGGGAGTTCGGGACCTGGCGTCATCCGTTAAGCTCTTCCGTCGCGCCTACAACCTGGAAGAGCCGCGGCTTGATCCTCGCGAAGACCTGGGATTGACGATCGCCTTTTTTCCCGGGACGCCGGTGATGCTGGCGGCGGCATTGAAAGATCATTCCTGGCTGATCGAGCGCATCGCCCGTTTTGGAGAATGTCCGGCGGCGTTCCTGCTCGGGACGCGGGAGTTTGACGCGGCGACAGATCGCTACCGCTTAGAAAATCCCGATGTGTGGTTCGGACGAAAGCTGGCGTGGTTCGACGAGTCGCGGCTGCGAGGCACGAAGCTGGGCGTGATTGAGGCGTGACCGGCGTCGACCTCGCCAAGCGGAAGGCGTCAGCAAGGCAATTGCTTCGCCGCGACTTTCGCTTTAGTATCGCCGTAGCGTGGCAACTCTCAGGAACACTCCTCACTTGAAAGATCGGCTGGTGTCGGCGGCTCCGGTCGAGGACGATTCTTCGTTTGAACTGAAGCTGCGGCCGCAACGGCTGGCGGAGTTCATCGGGCAGGCCAAGGTCAAGGAAAATCTGGCAGTGGGGATCGAGGCGGCGCGCTCGCGGGGCGAGGCGATGGACCATGTGCTGCTTTACGGTCCGCCGGGGCTGGGCAAGACCACGCTGGCCAACATCATTGCGAACGAGTTGGGGGTGGCGTTTCAGCAGACTTCCGGACCCACGCTGCAGATCAAGGGCGACCTGACGGCGATCCTGACCAACCTTCAGGACAAGCAGGTGCTGTTCATCGACGAAGTCCATCGGCTGCAGCCGGCGCTCGAGGAGATTCTGTATTCGGCGCTCGAGGACTATAAGCTCGACATCATCATCGGCCAGGGGCCTTCGGCGCGGACGCATACGATGGATGTGAGGCCGTTCACGTTCGTGGGGGCGACGACGCGCGCGGGGTTGCTGTCGGCGCCGCTGCGGTCGCGCTTCGGGATCATGCTGCGGCTGGAGTTTTATACGCACCAGGATCTGCAGGTCATCGTAGAACGGTCGGCGGAAATTCTGGGTGTGGCCATTGATGACGCCGGTGCGGTCGAAATCGCCAGCCGGTCGCGGGGCACGCCGCGCATTGCGAATCGATTGTTGCGGCGGGTGCGCGATTACGCGCAGGTGCGCGGGGGCGGGAAGATCGACAAGGCGACGGCGGAGGCTGCGCTGCAGATGCTGGAAGTCGATCAGCATGGGTTTGACGAAGTCGACCGCAAGTTGATGTTGACGATCATTGAGAAATATCAAGGCGGGCCGGTGGGGGTGAGCACGCTTGCGGCGGCGCTGGCGGAAGAGCCGGATGCGATCGAGGAAATCTACGAGCCGTTCCTGATCCAGATTGGCTTTCTGAATCGGACGCCGCGCGGGCGGGTGGCGACGATGCTCGCCTACGAGCACTTCGGGATCACACCGAACCGGAAGCAGAGTTCGCTGTTTTGAAAAACCAGTCGCTAGTCGCAAGTCGTTAGCCAAAAGCCCTTCCTGACACCGTGCCTCTTGCGAAACACCGTGACCGAGAGAACGTGGCGTTCCTTGGGCCAGAGGTCATGGCCAATATCGTCCTTGGGAACATCCGGGGGATGGTGTATTGTGCAGGGCTGCCTTGTTAGGGGGACGGGGCGCGTGGGACGAATCTTGCTCGCGGGACGTGTGCCTGGGTGTACGGGTTTCCTGTCAGACAGCTAGTGATCGCCGGCCTGCTTTGTCCCCTGGGCTGTGCGCCGTGGTTCCCGCCCGGGAGCCTCGCCTGGGCCTCGACGGTCGCGGGCGTTCCCCAAAACTCTTCGCCGCAAGAGACTCCCCGGCAGACTCCCGAACCAAGCACGCTGGGCCCGCCGGCCATCTCGATACCGCGCCTCACGCGGGGACCGTCGATCGATGACTTTTCCACAATGAAGCCTGCGGGGGAAGTCGCGCCGCAGATGACGAAGGTGACCGGGTTCGTGCAGCGGAACCCGCATGACGGCGAGGGTGTGTCACGGCGGACCGAAGCTTACCTGGGATACGACGACAAGAACTTGTATGCCGTGTTCGTGTGCTTCGACGATCCCGGCAAGGTGCGGGCGAGGAAGGCTCGCCGTGAAGACGTTACCGACGACGATACGGTGGAGGTAATGCTCGATACCTTTCATGACCGACGCCGCGCCTATGCGTTTCAGATCAATCCGCTCGGCGTGCAGTGGGATGCGATCTGGAGTGAGGCTCCGCATGAAGAAGTCAGCGGCAACTTCGATGCGTCCTGGGACACGTTGTGGTATTCGCTGGGGCGCGTGACGCCAGAGGGGTATGTGGCGTGGATGGCCATTCCGTTCAAGAGCCTGCGGTTCCCGCCGGCGCGGGAGCAGTCGTGGGGAATCATCCTATACCGTGGGATCGTGCGTGAGAACGAAGATTCGTTCTGGCCGCAGATCTCACAGCGGTACGAGGGACGATTGGGGCAGGCGGCAACCTTGACGGGGCTGGAAGGGATTTCGCCGGGGCGGAATCTGCAGTTCATTCCGTATGGGCTGCTCAACTCGTTTCGCGACCTGGACACACGTGATCCCAGCGACCCGCACTTTGAGAATCGCGCGATCGGAGGTACGTTTGGGCTCGATTCGAAGATCATCCTGAACGACAGCCTGGTGCTGGACCTCACGGCGAATCCGGACTTCAGCCAGGTGGAGTCGGAGGAGCCGCAGGTCACGGTGAACCAGCGCTTCGCGGTGTACTTTCCGGAGAAGCGGCCGTTCTTCATCGAGAATGCGGACTATTTTCGTACGCCGCTCGATCTTTTCTTTACACGGCAGATTGCGAACCCGAGTTATGGAGCGCGACTGACGGGGAAGGCGGGGGATTATTCGATGGGTGTGCTGACCGCAGACGATCGGGCACCGGGGCTCACGGTGGCTCCGTCGGATCCGCTGGCGGGTTCGCGACAGTACTTTACGCTTGCGCGCGTGAGCCGGGACATTTTCAAGCAGTCGAGCATTGGCGCGATCTACACCGACGAGGAATATCCGGCGGCGGGCGGGTTCAACCGGATCGGGGGCGTGGACAGCCGCATCAAGTTCACGCCCAGTTGGACCGCCACACTGCAGTCGGTGGTGAGTTCGACGCAGAATCCCGGGGGAAGCTACCAGTCCGGACCGGCGTCCTACGTCGACACCACGTACGCGGCCGTGCACGTCGCCGACGAAGCCACCTACAAGGACGTGAGCCCGGGATTCACGAGCCTGCCCGGATTCGTGAACCGGGTGGACATCCGCGACGTGGCGAACAAGTTCGACTACCGCTTCCGTCCGCGGAGCGGTGCGCTGGTTTCCTGGGGACCGTCGCTGTACACGGACTGGGTGTGGGCGCATGACGGCACGCGTCTTGACTTGTTGTATACACCCGAAATTTCGTTCAACCTGAAACGGCAAACCTACTTGTTGGTGTGGCCCTACGCGGACCTTCATGAACGCTTGCGGCCGAGCGATTTTCCTGCGCTGGCCGAGAACCAGGACTACCACGAACACGACAGCGCGATCTCCTGGGGAACCGGCCTGGTCAAATGGATGACGTTCCAGGGCTACTACCAATGGGGCGACGGGGTGAATTTTGTGCCCCCGGCGCCGTTGACGCCGACCCAGTGCCCGGATTCGGTGCCGGGGCCTTCGAGCGCGTGCCGTCCCTTTTTGGCGCGTTCGGCTACGGCGAGCGCGAGCCTGTCGTTGCGGCCGTTATCCGCGCTGAAAATCGACAACACCTACTTACTTTCACGGCTGCGGGACCGGGAGAGCAACGCGGGCATCTTCAACAACCACATCATTCGCACAAAGTGGAACTGGCAATTTAATCGCGAGCTTTCGTTTCGAATGATCTTGCAGTACACGGCGACTCTGGCGAATCCTGCGTTTACTTCCCTGCCCACTACGAAACAGCTGAACGGCGATTTCCTGATCACGTATTTGATTCATCCGGGAACGGCGATCTATGTGGGGTACAACAGCGATTTCCAGAACATTGACCCGGAGCTGCTAGCGGAGCCGAGCGGGGGGTTGCTGCGGACCCGCGACCGGTTGATCAACGACGGGAAGCTGTTCTTTGTGAAGGTGTCGTATTTGTTCCGGTTGTAAGGGTGCGGAGCTCGCTGCTCCCCGAACCGTTCGCGGCGCGCGGGATGCAAAATCGAGCGCTGGTAGAAAATGTTTCTACGTTCTGGTACTGCCGCCACACTTGGGGTCCTTCGTCTGCGTTCGGCTGGCGCCTCACTTCGCTCCGGATGACAGTATGGAGGGGATGCCGATTCAGTGCCGTGCCCAGGCGGTCGGATTGGCGTTCCCGGCTACAATGGCGGTCAGCATGATTGCTCATCTGCGCGGGAAGCTGCTGACGAAACATCCGAACCAGGCGATCGTGGAAACCGGCGGCGTGGGGTATGACGTCACCATCAGCGTGCCGACGTTCTCGGATCTGCCGGCGGTCGGCGGCGACGTGTCGCTTTTCGTTCATATGCACGTTCGGGAGGACGTGATCGCGCTGTACGGGTTTCTGCGGCCGGCAGAGAAGCAGCTCTTTGAGAAGCTGATCACGGTCAGCGGAATCGGGCCGAAGCTGGCGATCACGATCCTGAGCGGTATGCCGGTGGATGAAATGACGGGCGCGATTCGTGGGAACGACGCGGCGCGGCTCACCCGGATCCCGGGGATCGGAAGGAAGATCGCGGAGCGCCTGGTGCTTGAACTGCGCGACAAACTGCCGCCGCCCACGGCGGGGCAGGAAGTGGCGGCTCCGGCGCTCACTGCGGTCGAAGAAGACGTGCTCTCGGCGTTGCAGAACCTGGGATATCAGCGCGCGGCGGCGGAAAAAGCGCTGACGCACGCTGTAAAGGCGGGAAAGGCCGGGTCGTTCGATGCGCTGTTTCGGGAAGCGATGGGCGGGCTGTCGAAGTAGGGCGGAGCTTCTGACCGCGAGCCCAAGCCTCTAATGGCTGAGGTGGGCGATGGGAAAGCAGATTCCTCCGGCCTCGGCTAGCGCGCGGTGTCGGAATGACAAGGTTGTCGGGTGGCGGGGCACCCGGGTTTAGTGCCCGACGAATCTGAGGTACAGGTCCCGGTCGGACTTGCAGGTCTCGGCCATCTCTTTGACCTTTTGCCAAGCTTCGCACTGCGATTCGTCTTTCGCTCGATCTTTGACCCGGTGCCATTCTTCGAGGAAGACCTCGGCCTGCAGGTGATTGAAGACCGTCTTCCCGAAAGGGTCGATGGAGCGGAGAAGGGGGAAATCGCGCTCGTCGTGCGCGGGAATGACCCCGTGCAGGATGACCCACTCACTGCGCTCGCCGAGATCGTCTTCGAGCTTGACTACCAGGGACATGCCAACTCCGGCCAGAGTGCTGCCGAGAAATGTATCAAGGCACGAGGCAATTTTCCAGATGCCGGAATCGCGAGACCGTGGGTTACTTTCCGATGCAGAAGGTGCTGAATATCAGGGTAAGGATGTCGTCGGTGGTGGTGGCGCCGGTTATCTCGTCCAGCGGCCGGAGAGCGTTGTAGAGATCGAGCAGCAACATCTCGTGAGGGATTTTGTCCCGCACAGCAGTTTGTGCAGCGGCCAGCGCGACCAATGCGTCGTGAACCAGGCTCTGATGGCGCACGTTGGTGAGAATGCCGCCCTCCAACTGGGGACCGCTATTGCCGCCCAGGTGCCGCAAAATCTCCGTTCTCAGTTCGGCCACACCCTGGCCGGTGAGCGCTGAAGTGCGGACCCGGGGTAACGGAGAGTCGAGACCCGCGAACTTTGCGCCGGCCAGATCGGCCTTGTTCTCCACGATGATCGCCCAGCGTTGCTCGACCTGCGCCAGCAACTCACGGTCTTCCGAGACCACGCTCTGGGATGCGTCGAACACCAGCAGGACCAGGTCGGCGCCGGCGAGCGCTTCCATTGATTTCTGGATGCCGATGCTTTCCGCTTCATCGAACCCGCGGCGGATGCCCGCCGTGTCCACAAGTTGGACGGGAATGCCCCCGATGGCTACCGTTTCGGTCACGAGATCGCGGGTTGTTCCTGGGGTAGCCGTGACTATGGCGCGCTCCCGTTCCACCAGGCGGTTGAACAAACTGGACTTGCCCACATTCGGCCGGCCGACGATTGCGAGCGTTAAACCTTCATGCACGATCTTGCCGTAGGCAAAGCTGGCCGCGAGTTGCTGGAGCGGGGTTTCGACCGAGGCGATGTGCGCCAGGATGGTTGCGCCGGGTAGGACGGAAACGTCGTCTTCCGCGAAGTCGATGCCGGCTTCGAGTTGGGCAATCAAGTCCACGAGCTTTTGCTTGATGGGCTTGAGACGCTTCGAGAGCGCGCCTTCGAGTTGCTGCGCCGCGACCTGGGCTTGGAAGAGAGTCTGTGACTCGATCAGGTCGCGCACGGCTTCGGCCTGGGTGAGGTCAATCCGTCCGTTGAGGAAGGCTCGCATGGTGAATTCGCCCGGCTCGGCAAGCCGGGCGCCGCGGGGAAGGGCTAACTCGACGATGTGGCGCAGGACGACTGGGGAACCGTGGGCTGAGATCTCGATGATGTCGTCCGTTGTGTAGGAGTGCGGCTTGGCGAAGAAGGTGACCACGACTTCGTCGATGCGGGCGGCGGGGCTAGCCGAGCTTGCGCTGGGCACGGAGCCTTCGATTTCGCTCAGGGCAGGCTTTCGGGGGCAGCCGTTCGCACGCGAGTCGTAGTCGGGCTCAACCAGCTCGCCGAAGATCGCACACCCCGGCTCGAGTTCATGCTTAAGGCGGAGCATGGGCGCGGCGATGGCGCGAGCCTCAGGGCCGGCGAGGCGGACGACGCCGATGCCGCCGCGGCCGGGTGGCGTGGCGATGGCGACGATGGTGTCGTCGAGGTTCACTGGGAGATTGTAACGGGGACGGACCGTGGCTCGCCCTTCGCGGTGAAGAACTTCCGTTTTGTTGCATCCGACATTACAGCAGATTCCTCCAGTCTCGCTGCGCTCGCGCGTCGGAATGACGACCAGGCGGGGGATCGATCGTGAGTGGGGCGGTGAAATTTCCGCGAGCTGAAGCCAACCTGTTCTCGCGTATGCGCGTCGGGTCTCAAGGCGCACCTGATAGGAACCCTGGCGAAATCCGGCGGGGCTCCGCCTGCTACGGAACCGTTTTCCGCGCCGGCCTTCCCGCGGGCCTGGAGTCGCTGGTATAGACCACGACGCAGCGACGGAGACCTTCGCCTTCGCTTTCCGTGCGCAGGCCGGCCTCGTCGCGCAGGGCCAGGTGGACGATGCGGCGCTCGCGCGACGACATGGGCGCGAACTTGTAGGGCGCCCCCGTCTTGCGGACTTTCTCGGCGGCGACGCTGGCGGCCATGCGGAGTTCTTCCAGGCGCATGGCGCGGTGGTTCATGCAGTCGAAAGAAATCTTCTCGTGCTCGTTGCCGGGCAGGCGCAGCATTTCGAGCGCGATCAGTTCGATGGCGCGCAGCAGTTCGCCGCCGCGCTCGAGCATCAGGGGAGAGTCGGGGCCGGCGAACTCCACCAGGACTTCCGGCTTCTCCCAGTCTCGCTCTTCGGCGAGCGGCGGGTCGACGGTGATGCGGTATTTGAGGCGCAGGCCGGAGTGGGTGACCACTGCGCGGAGCAAATCGTTAATCTTGTTGGCAGCGGCGATCTTATCGGGGATGGGCATAGAAGTCAGCTCTCAGCTATCAGCGAGCAGCGAAATGCGTTCACTTGTCTACGACAACGTTCCGCCGAAACCTTGGATAAATGCGCTCTCATGCGCCACCAGCTCTGCGCTCCGCAATGACCAGTTGAGAGCTGACAGCTCAAGGCTGATAGCTACTTCTCTTTCTTGCGCGCGCGCTTCTCAGCCAGTCTTCGCAACTCCTGCCCGGTGTGTGTGCGATTCATGATGACCTGCTGGATCATCGAAATCAAATTGCTCTCGGCGTAATACAGGTTTAGTCCCGAAGCCAGGTAGCGGAAGATGAAGCCCATCATCACGGGCATCATCACCATCATCATCTTCTGTTGGGCCGGGTCCATTCCTGTCATGGGCGTCATGCGCTGCATGACGAACATGCTCACCACCAGAAAGATCGGGAGAATGTAGTACGGGTCGAAGGCGGAGAGGTCTTTGATCCACAGCCAATGGGCAAAGCGCAGATCCAGAGCAACCCCGAGCATGCGGTAATAGGCGATCAAAAAGGGCATCTGGATGAGTAGCGGCAGACACCCGGCTGCGGGATTCACGCCGTGTTCCTTGTAGACGCCTGCGATCTCCTCCTGCATCTGGCGCTTTCTGGGATCGCCCATGCTGTATTTCTTGTACTTCTCCTGGATCGACTTGATCTGAGGCGCGACCCGTTGCATCTCCAACGCGGACTTCTGCTGCATGAAACGAAGCGGGGAGAGGAGCAGGTTAATGACCAGGGTCTGCAACACGATGGCCCAACCCCAGTTGGGCACGATGTGGTTGTAGGTCCACTTGAGCCACAGGAACAGGGGCCGGGCGATGTATCCGAGCCAGCCGAAATCCACCACGGCACGTAAGTCAGGCTCGCCGCTGCTGGCGGCTCCGGCAACGGGAATCTTCTCGAGTACGTTCAGATCTTTGGGGCCAACGTACAAACGCTGCTCGGTCGGGCCGTTGACGTTGCCCATGGCCGCGCCCAGCACCTCTACTTTCTGGACATCCTTCGGATCGGGGTGTTGCGGGTCTTTTGGTATCTCAATGGAGTTGCGGAGCGTGACCAGGGCTGAATTGTGCGCGTCTTCAGGAATGAAGATCGCGGCGAAGTACTGATCGGTGACGCCCGCCCAATGCAACGCGCCGTGGATAGTGTTGCCGCCGGTCACGTTCTTGATGGCGAGGCGTTCGAGCTGCTTCGGAAACACACCCAGGGTGCGGTCGGTGGATTCGCTGTCGAGGTACTCGACGCGGCTGGCGGCGTAGGCGGTCGGAATCGTTTCGTCGCCAAAACCGGCCGGCCACATGGGGAAGGCGGCCACGGCCGCGCCGTTGCGGGAAACCGACGTCTGGATGTTCACGACGTAACTGTCATCGAAGTGGAAGGTCTTGCGGACGGTAACGTCGGCGTCCGAGAACTCGAAGCTGACGTCCGCGGGAGCGGTGAGCGTACCTCCGATCTGCTCCACTTTGACGGGCTGGTCAGAGGCAAGAACGTAGAGGGCCGAGTTGAGCTTGTTGCGCAGCGCTTCGTCATACGCCCAAAGGGAAAGTGGATAGCCGTACTTGTCGGCGGCTTTGGCGTTCACCAGCTCCAGGGGCTGTCCTTGCTCGTTCTTGTATTTTTGCAGCACCCAGGATTTCACCTGGGCGCCGCGGTTGGTGAAGTGGATCTCGTAGAGATCGTTCTTGATCACGGTCTCGGCTTCTGACGAAGCCTGCTTGCCGACGCCAGGCTGGGGGGGCGCGCTTTTGGGTGCGGACGCCTCGGCTGGAGACGCCGCGCTTGCGGGCGGGCTGGCATGCTGCGTTTGCGGTGCCGACTCGGGAGTCTTGGGGCCGTACTTCTTCAGGAGCGGCTGCGAGGCCAGGATGATGAGAAATGTGAGCGCGAAGACGAGCAGAAGTCGCCGCTCAGTGCCGGGTTCTTGCTGGGGATTTTGAAAGTCTGGCAAATGGTTACCGTAAGAAACGTTGTGTTGCTTTCAATCTCTGAATGCGAGCGGGCATCAAGCGCGCCCGGAACCACAGATGGTGTTGACGTGAGGTTGTTCCCGGACAACCGGGTCAAAGCCCCTCCTGGCGAAGGGATGGCAGCGCAACAGCCGAACCAGCGCCATCCAAGTACCGCGGAATGCACCATAGCGCTCCACCGCTTCCATGGCGTATTCGGAGCAGGTGGGGACATAGCGGCAGGAGGTAGGGAGCCACGGAGAGATCGCCCATTTATATCCGCGCAACATCACGAGCACGAGATGTCCGGCGACCTTCACAATTTGACCCCACGTCTCCTACTGCAATCTACGTTCATCGCGGTCCGGAGGTTCACTGCCGCGTTTGCGGCTTTTCCGCCGCTTTCTGCGTGATGACCTCGAAGGCGCGGCCGACCTCGACTAGCAAACCGGCGAAGGGCGCTGTCGCGAGCGATTTCTTCGGGTTGATGACCACGTCGGCGGCCGGACCTGGGTGCGGACGGGACAACCGCACCGCCTCCCGCAAGCGCCGCTTCATTCGGTTGCGTGCGACCGCGCCTCCGAGTGCTCGGCTGACCGTAAAGCCAACCCGCAGACCCTCCCCCACCGCGCGCCGCAAGTAGAACACGGTCATGTGGGTGGAGAAGTGCCGGCGCCCCTGCTTATAGACCTGCTCAAAATCCGCGTGGCGCAGGAGGCGCCCGCTGCGAGGATTCTTTCGGCCCGTTCCTGGGGACGGGTTATGCGCTCCCTGGGCAGCCATGGTGCTCACTGCTCACTCACAATTCGTCTGCGGATGCATCTCGCTCAGGATGATGACCTATGGATACCCGTAACGACCGGGAGGAAAATGGAAGTCTATTCCCGAAATCCGGGCTTCACCGAGACCCGCTTGCGACCCTTGGCGCGCCGGCGCGACAACACGGCGGCTCCGCTCTTGGTCTTCATGCGGGTACGGAATCCGTGCTTCTTCGAGCGCTTACGCCGGTTCGGTTGGAAAGTGCGCTTGGGCATGAAAAATAGCTGCTCCTGATTCGATCAATGGCCTTTGGGCAAACCATGAGTATAAATGACGGGGGGCGGAGGGGCAAACGGACTACGGGAGACGGCTTGCGCCGCCGGCGAAGTCTCTGCGCCCCGAACGGGTGGGCGCGCAACGCAGGAGGAAAATCCTCGACGACGCGGCTGTGTTCCGGGGAAATGTTTCGCCGAGAGCGCGCCTTGGGAGCGCCCGGGAAATCTCGCATGCATTGGGAAAGATTTTCTGCAGCGCCGGCACGAGCAGCCGAAAGCTCGGCGCTGGCCACAGCGTCGCTCACTTTCCGCGCTGCGCGGGACTGCGCGACGGACGGGCGGTTTGCGAGGTTGCGATCGAAGTACATTTTTGTGCACCACGAGCGCTGCAGTTACAACTTCGCTACTTGACAGGGAAAAATCTTCGCGTTTCGATTCTGCGCGAGGGGAAAAAATCTTTCGCGAACTTTTCCACACGGCGAAAAATTTTGTGCTAGTATGCCGCCTGTTCACTTACTGAAACTATCTTTCTACCGGGCAAGCGCTCCCCCCAAAACGGGAAACGTTCTGCACTAATGGGAATTCTTCCGACAGGCTTTTAAACCGTGGGGCCCGACCCAGCCGACCGGTCCCGAGATGAGCATTTATGTCTGTTCCAAGCACAAGTTTTCCTGCCAACCCATGGGTTCGCATCCTCGACGCGCTCGAGAAGAAGATCAATCGCCACTCCTACGACACCTGGTTAAAACCCACCCGCTACAGCCACGCGACAGGGGGAATCCTGTTCGTGCGGGTACCGACGGTGGAGTTCCGGCACGTCGGCGACAAGTACGCCGACCTGATCCAGGAAGCGATCGATAATCTCGGACTTGAATACGAGGATGTGAAGTTCGTAACACCCGACGACGATCCGGCCGCGACACCGGTGCGCCATGACGGCGGCCTGGGCGGGTTTGCGGTGGTTCCCGCCCCAGCCGCTGGACCCTCGAGCCAGGCTCGCTTTGACTGGGATGGCGCCGCCCAACTGAATCCGCGCTACACCTTCGATGCGTTCGTCATCGGCAGTGGGAACCAGTTCGCCCACGCCGCCTGCCAGGCGGTGGCGGAACGTCCCTCCAAGGCCTACAACCCGCTCTTCCTGTACGGCGGCGTCGGCATGGGCAAGACCCATCTGATGCAGGCCATCGGGCACGAGATCAAGAAGCGCCTGCCGCAAGCGGCCATCTGCTACGTATCGAGCGAGAAGTTCACCAACGAGATGATCAACTCGCTGCGCTACGACAAGATGACGACCTTCCGTGACAAGTTCCGGAATGTGGATGTGCTGCTGGTGGATGACATCCAGTTTCTGGCGCAGAAGGAGCGCACGCAGGAAGAATTCTTCCATACGTTCAATGCGCTGCACGAGTCGATGAAGCAGATTGTCATTGCCAGCGACCGGCCGCCCAAAGAGCTGGCCGAGGTGGAAGACCGGCTGCGCAGCCGCTTTGAGTGGGGACTAATTGCCGACATCCAGCCACCTGACCTCGAGACCAAGGTGGCTATCCTGCAGAAGAAGGCGGAGCAGGAAAAAGTTACGTTGCCGACCGATGTGGCGCTGTACGTGGCGTCGAATATACGGTCGAACGTGCGTGAACTGGAAGGCGCCCTGATCCGTCTGGTCGCGCACTCATCCCTCATAGGCGCAGAAATCACCCTCCCCTACGCCCAGCAAGTACTGAAGAACTTTATCGACTCGCAGGCCCGTAAGGTCACGATTGAATCCATCCAGAAAGCCACGGCCGAGCAGTTCGGCTTGCGCCTGGTGGAGATCAAGGCGAAGAACAACTCGCGCGCCATCGTGTACCCGCGTCAGATTGCCATGTACCTGTCGAAGCATCTGACCGAAGCTTCTCTGCCCGAGATCGGGCGGCAGTTCGGCGGCAAGCACCACACGACCGTGCTGCACTCGGTTGAGAAGATCGACGAGGCCCGCAAGAACGATAAAGATTTGAACAGGCTGATTAATAAACTGACCGAACAGTTGGGCGGTTAATCGGCGGCCTAGCGGAGTTTTCCACGAAACAGGAGTCTCTTCCTCGCGACGTGCTGTGGAGAGGATGTGGAAGCTGTGCAAGGGACGGAGTGAATCCAGCCAGTGGTCAAAACGTACTACGGGCTCCGCCGCCGGCCGGGCCTATTTTGGACATGAAGGGTGCTTCGGAAACGTGATGCTGAAATGGGACTTGCCTGCGTTTTCCACATTTCCGAACCACCTACTGTTACTGCTGGTTTTATAGGTTTTTAATTTGGTATAACGAGAAGTACTAGAAGTAGCGCAGCCCTACGGGAGAGTCGGTTATGCCGGTTGAAGAGGCCACTGCCACTGCCACCACGTTCGAGATCACGATCAGCAAGTTTGAACTGTTACGCGAACTCACGGCGACCCAGGGAGTAGTCGAACGAAAAACGACGATTCCAATCCTCTCCAACTACCTGTTTGAAGCTGCTGCGGATAAGTTGTCGCTAACCGCAACCGACCTCGATCTGAGCCTGCGTACCGCCTGCAATGCCAAGGTGAAAAAGGAAGGCTCTTGTACCATCCCGGCGCGCAAACTGTACGACTATGTGAAGCTGCTGCCCGACGCCGAGATCACCATCAAGCTGCTCGAAAATCACTGGGTCAGCATCCGTTGTGGCCGGTCGAACACGAAGATGGTGGGCATGGCGAAATCGAATTTTCCCAGCCTGCCGGTATTTCCGACCGCTGGCGTGGTGAAGATTCCGGCCCAGGTGCTGCGGGCCATGATTGCCAAGACGGGATTCGCCATCGCAAACGAAGAATCGCGCTACACCCTCAACGGCGCGTTGATGGTACTGAAGCCGGAATCGATCACGATGGTTGCCACCGACGGGCATCGCCTGGCCCATATCGAGCGCGGCGGGGAGAAGTTCGAAGGCATCTCCGGCGAAATGAAGACCCTGATCCCGAAGAAGGCGATGGACGAATTGAAGTCGCTGGTCGATTCCACCGAGGTTGAGACCATCGAGTTTGCCAAGGACGAATCGACGCTCTTCTTCCGCATCGGCCCCCGTTTGCTGACCTCGCGCCAGCTCACGGGACAATTCCCGAACTTCGAAGCGGTCCTGCCCAAGGACAACAACAAGCACGTCAGCCTCAATGGCGACGACTTGAGCGCTGCAATCCAACGCGTGGCCCAGTTCTCTGACGAACGCTCGCGCGCGGTCCGTCTGCGCCTGGAGGCCGGTGAACTGAAGCTCTCGGCCTCTTCGACTGAGACCGGCGAATCCGAAGACTCGGTCGAGACGCCGTTCCAAGGGGACGGCCTGACCATCGGCTTTAATGCTGTGTATCTGCTGGACTTCCTGAAAGCGGTCGGGTCGGGCGATGTAAGCCTAGAGCTGAAAGACTCTCAGTCGGCCGGTCAGCTGCGCCCGCTGGGCAGCGAGGACTACAAGTACCGGTATATCGTGATGCCGATGCGGATTTGAGGCAGTCCGCGCGGAGGTGTGCCTTCTTGCCGGTTGGCTGCAAGTCCTTGCCCTTCCCACCTTTTCTCCCCGCCACGTGTGCCCTATGTCCTTGACCTCCCCAACCCCTGCGGATTAGAGTGTCGGCCACTCGAATTCGAAAAGGGGCGGCCCATGCTAGACGGCTTCAAGAAGTTCATTCTTCGCGGAAACGTAGTCGACATGGCGGTCGGCGTGGTTATAGGCGTGGCCTTCGGCGGGGTGGTTACGGCCCTCACCAAAGACCTGCTCACGCCATTGATTGCTGCCATCGTAGGCAAACCCGACTTCTCCGCAATCAGCTTCACCATCAACGGCACGCTGTTTCCGGTGGGTGACTTCATCAATTCGATCGTGTCGTTCCTGCTGGTTGCGGCGGCGATTTACTTCTTCGTGGTGACGCCCGTGAACGTGCTGCTGGCGCGCATGCGCAAGGATCCGGTTCCGGCCGATCCGACCACCAAGAAGTGCCCGGAATGCCTGAGCGAGATCCCGATCGAGGCGCGGCGGTGCGCGCATTGTTCACAGCCGGTGCCGATGGGCAAAGCGGCGTGAGGTGGACGGGACCCGCGTGGGCCCAGACGCCCTCGTCTGGGCGGCTCGGGTGCCAGTCCGGCGATTAATTGCGGAGCTTTCGCTCCGCTGGGCAGACGGGGGCGTTTGCCCCCACGCGATTTGGGTTGTGGTCGAGAAATTCCCTACCCATCTTCCTGTAACATGATGGCGGATGTTATGTCGCCGTTCTCTCGCCGGAGCACTAGCAACACTGGCGTTGCTCCTCGGTGTTATTGCCCAGGCCCAAGACGCCCCCACGGGTTCCTCCTCCTCTAAGGCGAAGCACAACACCGAGCAGCATGTGAAGGCACAGCCTGCTCCAACGGAGAACGGCCAAGGCGTCTACCGCAACGCTGATTTCGGCTTTAGCTACCACGTTCCCTATGGCTGGGTCGACCGCACGAAAGATATGCAGCCGGATGCAGGCGATCCTGCGATGCCGCAACTGCTGCTCGCCGTGTTTGAGCGGCCGCCTGAGGTCACGGGCAACACGGTGAACTCGGCAGTCATCATCACCGCCGAGACAGCCGCGTCGTACCCGGGGCTCAAGACCGCCCTCGACTACATGGGACCGCTGACCGAGCTTACGACGGGCAAAGGCTTCAAAGTGAGGCAGGAGCCCTACGAGTTTCCGGTGGGTTCAAAGCAGCTCGTGCGCGGCGATTTCGCCAAAGATCTGGGGAAACTCACCATGCACCAGTCGTCGCTGGTGCTGCTGCACAAAGGGTCGGTGGTGTCGTTCACTTTCATCGGCGGCAGCGAGGATGAAGTGGAAGAATTGATCGAGAAACTGGCGCTCGGCGCGGCGGCCAAAGGGCGGTGAGGCAACAGCGCCGCGCCCCCGAAGTTGGACCCCTCTAGAGGCTGTAACTCCCTCCAAAAGCACAGGTTACCGACCCGGTTCTCGGGTCGAAAACGGCCCCCTTTTATGGTACAATTTTACTTAGCTTGGGATGCCCCTAAGTGCAATAAATATCAATAATTTGAGGTCGATTTTGGGGCGCCCGAAAAGTACCACCAGCCTGGGCCCGAAGACCAAGCTTTTTCCACGGAGCTGAATGGCCACGAAAGACACTCTCGATACCACTGCGATCGAAGATACGAAAGCAAAGAACGGAAAGGTTCCTGCCATCAACGGAGGCAACGGAGACTACACCGCCGATTCGATCAAGGTGCTGGGCGGCATGGAGGCCGTCCGCAAGCGCCCGGCTATGTACATCGGTTCCACCGGCGAGATGGGACTGCACCACCTGGTCTACGAAGTCGTCGACAACTCCGTCGACGAAGCGCTGGCAGGGTATGCCGACAAGATAGAAGTCACCATTCACATCGACAATTCCGTCACCGTGGTCGACAACGGCCGCGGCATTCCTGTCGACAATATGGACATCGACGGAGAGAAAGTTCCGGCCGCGCAAGTCGTGATGACCAAATTGCATGCCGGCGGAAAATTCGATTCGTCGTCGTACAAAGTCTCCGGCGGTCTGCACGGCGTGGGTGTGTCGTGCGTCAACGCGCTAAGCGAGGAACTGGAACTTGAGATCTGGCGCGACGGGTTTACCTGGGAGCAGACCTACTCCAAGGGCGAGCCGACCAGCAAGCTGAAAAAGGCTGGCGCGGCCAAGGTCAAGACGGGGACCAAAGTCCACTTCATTCCTGATAAGACGATCTTCACCGCCACCGAGTACAACTTCGACACGCTGGCGCAGCGTCTGCGCGAACTGGCCTTCCTGAACAAGGGACTGGTCATCACGCTCACGGACGAGCGCACCACCGATGCCAAGACGGAGGAGCCCAAGCAGGCTACTTTCAAATACAACGGCGGCATTGCCGAGTTCATCAAGCACCTGAACCGCGGCAAGCAGGTGCTGCACGACAAGCCGATCTACTTTGAATTTCCGGATGCCGACAAGGCCGAGATGGATGTTCAGGATGTCGCCGACGCCGCCAAGATGGCACAGAGCAGCGTCAAGGACATCAAGATCGAGATCGGCTTGCAGTATAACGACGCCTACTCCGAGAGCGTGTTCAGCTTCGCCAACAACATCAACACGGTCGATGGCGGGACCCATCTGTCCGGCTTCCGCACCGCGCTGACCCGCACCATCAACTACGCCGGCCAGCAGATGGGCCTGTTCAAGGACGTCAAGGAGAACCTGACCGGTGACGACGTGCGCGAGGGCCTGGTTGCCGTGATCAGCGTGAAGCTGCCACAACCGCAGTTCGAAGGCCAGACCAAGGGCAAGCTGAACTCTGATATTTCTGGGCTGGTTCAGAAGGTGGTCAACGACAAGCTGGGCGCATTCTTCGAGCAAAACACGACCGTCGCGCGCAAGATCATCAACAAGGCCATTGACGCTGCGCGCGCGCGCGAAGCGGCCCGCAAGGCCCGTGACCTGACACGGCGCAAGGGCGCGCTCGACGGCGGCGGGCTGCCCGGGAAGCTGGCTGACTGTTCCGAGCGCCAGCCGGACCGGTGTGAGTTGTTCCTGGTGGAGGGCGAATCCGCCGGAGGAACCGCCAAGCAGGGACGCGACCGGCGGTTCCAGGCGATCCTGCCGTTGAAGGGCAAAATCCTCAACGTCGAGAAGGCGCGCTACGACAAGATGCTGGCGCACGAGGAAATCCGGGCCATGATCACGGCGCTGGGGACCGGGATCGCGAAGGACGATTTCGATGCCAGCAAGCTGCGCTACGGCAAGATCATCCTGATGACCGACGCCGACGTCGACGGCAGCCACATCCGCACCCTGTTACTCACGTTCTTCTTCCGCCACATGCAGGAGTTGATCAAGCGCGGCAACGTGTTTATCGCGCAACCGCCGCTGTTCGGCGTGAAGAAAGGGCGCTCGCACCAGTACATCAAGAACGAGGACGAGTACGACAAAGTCATGCTGAAGCGCGCGGCCGAAGGTGTAGTCGTCCGTTACGGCGAAGGCGCGGCGAAACTCGACGGCGCGAATCTCTCGCGCTTCATGTCGGTGCTGAAGGAATATCTCGGCTTCTTCGACAAGGTAAACAAGCGGGTGCGTGACGAACGCATCACGGAGTTGTTGCCGAGGCTCGATCTCTCGAAGCGCGCCGATTTCGAAGGCGACAAGAAGACGCCACCGAAGAAGATCGAGAAACTGGAGAAAGAACTCAAGAAACTGCAAAAAGATCTTGGCCTGAAGAGCCTGGAAATGCGCTTCGACGAAGAGCACAACTTGTGGGAAATGGTGTTTGTGAATTCGCAGGGCGCTGAGCACGTCATCAACTGGGAACTGGCCTCGAGCGCCGAGTACCGACAGATGACCTCGAAGTTCAAGCAGGTGGAACCCTACATGGAGCCTCCATTCGTGGTGGAGATCGCGCCTCGGGGAGCGGCAGCCGCCAGCGAAGATGGCGACGAAGCTGCGGAGGCTGAATCGGAGAGCGGCGAGAAGGGCGAGAAGGTGGAGAAGAAGACGGCGAAGCCCCAGGCAAAAGGCAAGACCAGGGAACCTGAGATCGTGGAGCTGAAATCCGCTCGCGACCTGTTTGAGTTTGTGAAGAAAGAAGGCAGCCGCGGCTACGACGTGCAGCGCTACAAAGGGCTTGGCGAGATGACGGCCGAGCAGCTCTGGGAGACAACGATGGATCCCGAGCGGCGCACGCTGTTGTCGGTGAAGCTCGAAGACATTGCCGAGACGGAGACCATCTTCACCACGCTGATGGGTGAAGACGTCGAAGCGCGGCGCAAGTTCATCGAGGAAAACGCGCTGGATGTGAAGAACCTGGATATCTAGAGTGAGAGCCGAGCTTCGCTCGGCCAGGGACGGCCGAGGCGGCCGTCCGCACACTGAGCACATCGCTTCGACCGCGGGCGGCCTGGCGCCGTCCTTTTTCCTCGACCATGCTCCGCATCGCGCTCGCCACGTCGTCGATGTATCCGGACCTTACCCACGACGATCGGCTGCTGCTTCGTCCCCTTGCCGAGCGAGACGTCCAGGCCGAGCCTGCCATTTGGGATGACCCCGTGCGCGACTGGTCATCCTTCGACGCGGTCGTCCTCCGCTCCTGTTGGGACTATCACCTCAAGCACGCAGCGTTTCTGCGCTGGATCGAGTTGCTAGCCCAGGCCAACGTTGCAGTGTGGAATTCCACTCCGCTGGTCCGGTGGAATGCGAATAAGTCCTACCTCCGCGGGTTAGAGGCCAAAGGCATTCCGATTGTTCCCACATTTTGGCCGGAGGCGGGCGAAGCGGTCCGCTTGCGGGAAAGGCTCCATGACTTGGGCTGGATGAAGGCTGTGGTCAAGCCGCGCGTCTCCGCGACGGCGCATCGCACGCACTGGATCGCCATAGACGACGCGGATTCCCTGCAGGAGTTGTTCGACGAGCTCCGCCGCGGGCCCGGAGTGATGGTCCAAAAATTCATGGACGACATCGTGAACGAAGGCGAATGGTCGTTGATCTTTTTCGGCGGCCAATATAGTCACGCGGTTCTCAAGACGGCGAAAGCGGGAGACTTCCGGGTGCAGAGAGATTTTGGAGGGAGCGAGCAGCCCGCCGATCCAACTGCGCAAGTCCTTCAGGCGGCGACCCGCATCGTGCAGGCGGTTGCACCTACGCTCTACGCTCGCGTTGATGGAGTGGTCGACGACGCTCAGTTCCGTCTGATGGAACTGGAGTTGATTGAGCCGGCGTTGTTCCTTTCGTCACATCCCGATGCGGCGCTGCGTTTCGCGGAGGTCATCACGACCGTGGTGACACCGCGAGCCATGTAGCGACAGGTGCCTCCTGTCCGGCGCAGCGGAACTCCGCTCGCGATGGCATCTCAGCGGGAATAACCCGCGACGTGCTGCCAACCTGCCAACCAACAAGTCGGGCTGCCGCCCGACCGCCCCCTTCGACTCCGCTCAGGGCAGGCTCCCCGGGACGTCTGGGCCTACACGGCTGGTGCCAGAAACAAATCCCTGCAAGGCGCCGCTGGACTCACGTTCTCCGGGACAGGGAGATTAGACATGTCGGTGATTACAGCTTCCCGGCCATTCGGGAATCGCTTTCCGGTAAAGCTCGCGTGGGGTGGCGCAGTTGTCTTGTTGGCGGCTTGCCTGGCCACTCCAAACCTGATGCGAACTCGGATGGCCGCCGATGAGTCGCGCCAAGCCGCCTTTCGGCAGATGCAAGCGGAATCTCGTTCCGAGAATTTGGCTCCGCACCATGCCACCTCGGTGTCTCTATCAAATACAGACGCAGTGGCCGCCCTCAACTCAGCCGCCCCCGCCGCATCGGGCAAAGCGCAGACTGTCAGCGCCGATCGCAAGATGGTGCGCACGGGCGCGCTCGAACTCATCGTGACCAGTCCGGCGGACGCGGCCGAGCAGATCCGACTTATGGCCGAAAGCATGGGTGGATACCTCGAAGCCGGGCAGATCGGGGGAACGAAAGAAGCGCCAACCGCGGTCCTGACCGTGCGCGTTCCCGCGACGCGCTTTGAAGACGCCAAGGCGGGGATTCGCAAGCTCGCGGCGCGCGTCGAGAACGAGAAGACCGATGCGCAGGATGTGACGCGGCAGTACGTCGACATGGAAGCGCGCCTGCGCAACCTGCGCGCGGAGGAAGCCCAGTACCTTGCCATCATGAAGGGCGCTTACAAGGTCGATGACCTGATCGAGGTCAGCCAGAAGGTGGGTGAGGTTCGGGGCGAGATCGAGCAACAGCAGGCGGAATTTCAGACGCTCTCCAAGCAGGTTGAGACGGTGGCCATCACAGTCTCGCTGCGTGCGGTTGCGGACGCGCAAGTCTTTGGGCTCAGCTGGCGGCCGCTTTACCAGTTGAAGGTGGCGGCTCGGGACGGGCTGGATGCGATGGCAGACTACGCCACCACGATGACGGCTATCCTGTGCTACCTGCCAGTGATCCTCGCGTGGAGTCTGACCATCTTGTTCGCCGGCGTGCTCGGGTGGCGCCTTTTTCGCTGGGGGAGCCGTCGCTTGGTCGCTGCGCAGGCCGCGGCCGTGCCCAACAAGGCAACCGGGTCAATCTGAATGTCGGAAACGGTGAAATCTTCCATGTCCACAATCAACCCAAAGAGACCCATTGCAGTTTCCAGCTCACATCTCGCGGAGGTTCCCATGAAACGCCATGTCCGGGGCCCCAGGCTTTTCGTTCTCCCGTCTACGCTCGCCCTGTTGCTCCTCGCCGCAGTTGGTCTGCAGCCATCTGTTCTTGCCGCGCCAGCACCCGGAGAGACGCCTGGGTCGCTCGGCATCGTCGGCAAGGACGGCACGATTCAGGGCACCTGCCCGTTGAAGCATACGGAGGTGCGCGCCGGCATCAGCGGGTTTCTGGCTCGCGTCACCGTCACCCAGATTTTCAGCAATACGGCGACTGAGAACATCGAGGCTGTGTACGCGTTCCCGCTGCCGCAGGACGCGGCTGTCGACGACATGACCATCCAGGTCGGCGACCGTATCGTGCGCGGGCTGATCAAGCGCCGCGAGGACGCGCGTGCCATTTACGAGAATGCGAAGCGCACCGGGCATGTTGCGGCACTCCTCGACCAGGAGCGGCCAAACATCTTCACCCAGTCGGTCGCGAACATTCTTCCGGGCGAGCAGGTGACGGTCACGATCAGCTACGTCGAGACGCTGCGCTACGAGGCCGGGTCGTACGAGTTCGTTTTCCCGATGGTGGTGGGGCCGCGCTACATTCCCGGGCAGGCCACGGGCCACCAGGGCGGCGGCTGGGCGCCCGACACGAACCGCGTGCCGGACGCGTCGCGCATCACGCCGTGGGTTGCGGGCAA
Source organism: Terriglobales bacterium (assembly GCA_035567435.1). Taxonomy (GTDB): domain Bacteria; phylum Acidobacteriota; class Terriglobia; order Terriglobales; family Acidobacteriaceae; genus Gp1-AA133. The sequence continues at coordinate 93,765 of DATMPS010000100.1, forward strand.
GGGCACGCGCGCAGGGCACGACATCTCGCTCGAGCTTGCGCTCGAGGCCGGGGTTCCCATCCAGGAGTTGCGTTCGAAGACACATGACATCGATGTGGACCGCAAGAGTCCGAGCCGGGTGAACGCGCGCCTGCGCGACGAGGCGACGATCCCGAACAAAGATTTCATCCTGAAATACGACGTGGCGGGAGCGCAGGTCGCGGATGCGATCCTGACCACGCCGGCGCCCGCACGCTCGAAGCCCGCAGGCGGCTACTTCACGATGATCCTGCAGCCTCCGGCGCGGTTGCCGGAGTCAGACATTCAGCCCAAGGAACTGGTTTTCGTGCTCGATACGTCGGGCTCGATGTGGGGTTTCCCGCTGGAAAAGGCGAAGGAGGTCATCAGCCGCGCGCTCGATGGACTCTACCCGGGCGACACCTTCAACCTGATTACGTTCTCGGGCGACACGCACATCGTTTTTCCGAAGCCGGTGTATCCGACGGCGGAGAACATTCGCAAGGCCAAGGAAGTCCTGGCGAACCGCAACGGCGGAGGCGGCACGGAGATGATGAAGGCGATTCGGGCGGCGCTCGTGCCTTCGGATTCGCAGGACCACGTGCGGGTGGTGTGCTTCCTGACCGATGGCTACGTAGGCAACGACATGGAAATTGTCGGCGAGGTGCAGAAGCATCCCAACGCGCGCGTGTTTGCCTTCGGCATCGGCACCGCCGTGAACCGCTTCCTGCTCGACAAGATGGCCGAGGCCGGACGCGGCGCCGTGGAGTACGTGACGCTCGCCGATAAAGCGGGCGAGGCCGCTGACCGCTTCTATGAGCGCGTGCGCTCGCCCTTGCTGACCGATCTCTACGTCGACTGGGGCGGGCTTCCGGTCGCTGACGTTTATCCGCAGCGCCTGCCCGATCTGTTCAGTGGGCAGCCCGTGATCATCACGGGACGTTATACCCAGCCGGCCTCGGGCACGGTGCACCTCAAGGGAACGCGCGCGGGAGGTGCGTTCAGCCGCGAGGTTCCAGTCACGTTCTCAGCGAGCACACCGCCGTTTGAAGCGCTGGCTGGGTTCTGGGCGCGGCGCCGCATCGACGATCTGATGTCGCAGGACTGGTTCGGGCTACAGCAGGGCACGATGAAGCCGGAGATCAAAGAGCAGATCACGCAACTCGGCCTCGACTACCGTTTGATGACCCAGTTCACGTCGTTTGTTGCGGTGGAGGATCGCATCGTGACGAAGGACGGGAAGCCGCTGCGCGTCGAAGTTCCCGTGGAGATGCCGGAGGGCGTGAGTCACGAAGGCGTGTTTGGCAACGATAAGAAGGAAATGTTGGCGAGTCGCGTCAACTCGCCTCTTCCACTTCAAGGAGGGGTGGTCGCGGGGATGCCTGGTTACTCGGTGGGCGTAGCCAGTCAGACGGTCGAAGTCACCAGTCAGGCCGCTCAGGTGAACACCGTGAACGGGGTGGTGGCGCCAGCCACGCCTGGACCACCACCGGTCGCGCTGCCCCAGGCAAAGCGAGGAGATGCACGCGCGGATGCGGCTGCGCCGAGCAGACAACGGCAAATGCTCGAGAGCAAGCTGCAGCCTGCAGTTCTCGCGGCGCTCGATTGCTTCCGCAAGTCGGGGGATTCAGCAGCGTCGTGCAAGGGAGTGCATGCGGGAAAGGTCACGCTGCAGATATGGCTCACGGAAGACTCGAACGCGGCGCGTGCCCAGTTGCAGGCGCTTGGATTCGGGTTCACCCAGGGCGGGAAGGACAAGGTGGTCACTGGCATTCTCCCAGTGGAGAAGCTGGAAGACCTGGCCAAGTTTTCCTTCGTCAAGTTCGTGTCGTTTGAACGGCGTTAGGGAGCCGAGGGCCGATGGAGGCTGGGATCCTCCACTCCTGGCTTAGGTCGGCCCCTCCGGGTTAAGGCCCAATATGCACGCGGTACTGGCGGCACGACGGAATGAGCCGGGCCAAGGTCGTTTTGGGTACGGGGCTCAACTCCCAGCGGCTAAAGCCGCCACGAATAGTGCGCGGTTACGGCCCGGCGGAAGCCGGCCCTTGCAAAACTCAGTTGTGCGTGCGGCGTCTTTCCGTAAGCTGTGAACTAACCTTTCGGTGATTGCTGTTACTCCCGATTACTTCTGTGCTGGTACCTGGCGCGTTCGCGGAGGTGCTGAGCGCAAGTTCGCGGGCTGTCCTCGTTCTTCGAGCGGGACGCGAACAGCGTCCGAAATGGAAACGAGGAAACTCAATTGAAACGCTTCTTAGTTGTGTTGGCATTCTGTATCACGGCCCTGGGGCAGGATAAATCCCAGGAGAAATCCGCCGCAGCGCAGCCAGCGCTCACCATCTATAACCAGAACTTCTTCGTGGCGCGCGAGCATCTGCCGCTCGATCTGAAGGCGGGCCCGAATCGCATTGAGTACACGGGGATCGCCGCGCACGTCGAGCCGGACTCGGTGATCTTGCGCGATCCGGCGGGCCGCGCGCTGCAGATCCTCGAGCAGAACTACCGCAACGATCCCGTCTCGCAGGAGTTGCTGCTTTCCTTCTATGAAGGGAAGACCATCGAGTTTCTGGTGCAGCCGGGCCAAATCGTGAAGGGTAAGATCGTACGTAGCGGCTATGTCCCCAGCGCCAGTTACGCGCAGGGGTATCAGCAACCACCCGCCTACAGCCAGCCCATCATTGAAGTCGACGGTGGGTTGCGCTTCGGTTTGCCCGGACAACCGCTGTTTCCGGCGCTCAGTGGGGACTCCATTCTCAAGCCCACGCTGAGCTGGCTGCTCGAAACCGACAAGCCCGGCGCATTTGTGGGCGAGCTTTCGTATGTAAGCGGCGGCATGGACTGGCACGCCGACTACAACCTGGTGGTTGCGGACGGATCGGCCAGCCAGACCAATCTGGTCGATCTGGTCGGCTGGATCACCATGCAGAACCAGAGCGGGAAGACCTTTGAGAATGCGCAGATCAAGTTGATGGCGGGGGATGTGAACAAGCTGATCGCTGGAGGCATGCCCATGGCCAAAGCCGTTAGCGGGGGCATGGTGGCCGTTGAAGCCATGGCGCCGGTGGTGCAGGAGAAAGCCTTCGACGAGTTTCACCTCTACACCCTGCAACGTGCTACGACCCTGCACGATCAGGAGACGAAGCAAGTAGAATTCGTGCGCGCTACCGGCCTCCCCTCTCAGCGGCTGTACATCTACGATGGCGCCCAACTGGGGCCGTACGGTTACTACAACCAGGAGCAGATTCGGCAGGACGCGAACTACGGCACGCAGTCGAATCACAAAGTCTTCGTGATGCAGGAATTCAAGAACTCAGAGGCTAACCATCTCGGCATCCCGCTGCCCAAGGGCCGGTTGCGCTTCTACCGGCGCGACACGGATGGTCATCTGGAATTCGTCGGGGAAAACACGGTCGACCACACGCCCAAAGACGAAACGCTGCGGATCTACACCGGGAACGCGTTTGATATCGTCGGCGAGCGCAAGCGGACGAACTTCCATGTTGAATCGAGCCAGCACTGGATGGACGAGTCATTTGAGATTCGGGTGCGCAACCACAAGAAGGAACCCGCCACCGTGCGTGTGGTCGAGCATCTGTATCGCTGCAACAACTGGAAGCTGACCGATCAGTCCACGCCGTCGCACAAGACGGACGCGCAGATGGTGGAGTTTCCGGTGACCATTCAGGCCGACGGGGAGACGGTGGTGACTTATACCGTTCACTATTCCTGGTAAGGGGTGAGTCTTAAGGGGTGAGTCTTAAAGCCCCAATCATCGCAGGCTTTGTCGGCACGGCTTGAAGCCGTGCCCTTCCCACGCACACCACCTCGAGAGACGTCTAGGAGCGCGGCTAAAGCCGGGTTCAGTTCTCGCGCTGTTAGGGCGCGTCTGAAGACGCGCCCTGATACGAACCGGGGAGTTGTTCCGCAGCTTGGCAGCCGTGCCCTTCCCGATGGAGAATCTCCTGCACGGGTTGAGCATCGGGCGATGAAAAGCAGATTCCTCCTGTCTTGCTGCGCTCGCGCGTCGCAATGACAAGGGGTAAGGGCGTGGCGCCGTCGCAATAACTCGGAATAACAATTGTGGCGGGTCGGTCGCGATTCCGGGCCAGCGGGGAATTTCCGCAGGCTGTGAGGGCGTGCCGTTCCCAAAGTCTGTTTATGAAGCCAGTACTCTGTGCTGGGCCTGGGGATAGGCACGATCGAAGACCAGCCAAACCACGGCGAGCAGGACCAAGCAGAGCACGCTGCCCTCGGGCCCCACGGAGCCGCCGGTCAGCCAAGCGGGGCGATCGACCAATGATGGCCCGAACAGGTGGCCGGGCGCGGTGGTTCCGCTGTCGGGCACGCCCCACACGAAGGTTTCTCCCCAGTCCCAGGCGGCGTGGAAGCCGACTGCGAACCACAGGCTACCGGTGCGGCGCAGGGTGAGGCAGAAGAAGAAGCCGATCGCGGCAGCCCCGAGGATTCCAGGCCAGCTCTCGCCCGGATTCAGCAAATGAATTGCGCCAAAGGCGCAGGAAAACAGAGCCGCCGCCGGCCAGAAGCCGGTGCTTTGCGCCAGAGTGAACAACATGTAGCCACGCATCAGAAATTCTTCGAACAGGGCCACAACCAGAAAGAAGACGCCCCAGAAAGCCGCGAATCTCAGAATGCGCGTTCCATGCAGTGCCAGGTGGCCGAAATAAAACACATGCGCGCCCCGCATGGCAAGCAACAAGAGCGAAATGGCGCCGAGCCCCCAGAAACCACCAAGCCAGAAGAGTTTTCCAAACGCCAGTCTGAGCGGCAGACCGTAGTCATCGATTGAGCGCTCCTCCATACGTGCCATGAGGAAGGCGGGCAACGTCGCCGCGAGAAGCCGAATGATCTCTTCGCACACTTGTTGCCAGAGCGCGGTCGTGCCGTAGATCTCGTTCGGAAAGAACAACGTTTCAAACAACTGCCCGAGATACCAAACCGCAGCCCCGGCGCTCAGGTACAGCAGCAGGCGCGCCAGGCGCGCAGCGTGCGGCGCGAGAATACGCTCTGGCCACGTCTTTGGCGAAGGCACAACGGGCGAAGGTAACGATTCCGGATGTTCTTCTGGCGACTTCGACGAACACGGAGGCACAGGATCGTTCATCACGATGTTCAGCGGGATTCGGCCCCGCCATGGTAAAACACTCGCTCGCCTGCTGCCGGCTGAATTTTTCATGCGCGAACGCTTTGGAAAGCCGCAACTGATCGCCGCTACGTTGTTGATGGTCTTTGCGGCGCAATGTGTGTGGCTGGTCAGCCGCAACCTGAGCGCCGGGGAGATGGACCTGCGCGAATGGTACCGCATCGACGCAGGCCTTCGGCGCTGGCACGGCGTCGCGCCGGTGGACGCGGGCGCCAATCCGGGGGCGGCGATTGCTCCCGGACCTCCGCCCCGGATTCGGGACAACGACGGCTTTGATCCCGACCATTCCGCATTGTGGTATCTGGTGGCCTCGGCGCCGCTGCTGCTCTGGCCGGGCCACTTCGGGTCGGAGTCGCTGCTCTATTGGGGCTGGCTGGCGCGCGTGCCGTATCTGATATTCGGCCTGCTGTTAGGGGCGTCGCTTTGGTATGTCGCGCGCCGGCTCTATGGCAACGAAGGGGGATTCATCGCGCTGACGCTGTACTGCTTCTCTCCGGGAATCGTGCGGGCCACGGCGGTATGGTTTGCGGAACCGGAGATTGGCGCGGTGTGGGGAGCTTTCGGCACGATCTTCACGGCTATCGCGGTGGCGCACACGCTCTACGCTCCCCGGGAAGTGGTGCTTTGGAACTGGCGCCGCATCGTGTTGCTCAGCATCTCGCTGGCGCTGGCGGTCGGCTCTCAGTTCTCGTTGATTGTCATGGCTCCACTGGCGTTGATGTTCATGTGGTATCTGGCGCCCACGCGCCGTGGTGCTGTTCTCGTGATCTGGTCGGCGGCGGTCGCGCTTGCCCTGCTGGTCCTGCTGGCGGCGTACTTTTTCCAGCCTGCGGCGCTCTGGCGCGGCCTGAGCCATGCATCGTGGCTGGGAGTGATCCGGCAGACGTTTGGGATGGCAGGGGCGTACTCGGAGTTGCTGAAGCAATTGGGACAGAGCAGCCCCGCCCTGGTGCTCGCGTTGCCGGTGGCGTTCGCAGTGTATGGGCTGTGGCCCCGGGCACGTTACTTCAGCAACACGGCACCGCTGCTGGTGGCGGCGTTCTGCCTCGTTTTCGGATTGGCGACTCCGCACTATCAGGGTCTGGGCTTCCAACTAGTGGCGCTGCCTTTCCTGTTTGTTTTTGTGGCGGGGATCTGCGCCGACCTGCTGGAGACGCGACAGCGCAGCCTGGTCATGGCGTGCACGTTCGGGCTACTCGCTGCGTACGCGGTCTGGAGTCTGAGTCAGCTCGTTACCGTGGGACGGGCGGGGTGACGTCGGTGATCGCTCCTCGGCGGCGGGGTAATCTCTCGAGCCCCAAGATTTCCCCTAATGGCCGCAGTGACGTCTAAATTACTTTAGGGTCAACGGGTTGGACTCTACGTGACTGGACGGCTCCGGGATTGCCAGAGATTACAACGGTTGGCAGGAGCGCCCGCGTTTTCTGGCTATCCAAACTACTGAGGCAACCATCTAATGAGGGGTAAAAGAGAGGCAGTCCCATGCGCGCAAAACTGGGGTATGATCGCCCAATGCGGTACTGGACGGGGCTCTCCACGCTTTCGCTGGTCGTGATTTTCGCGCTCGCGGCAGTGGCACAAATCACACAATCACAACCCAACGGCATGCCGCCCTCCGTGAACTCCCCAGGGGTTGGAGGACGGCAGTTCAACGGCGTGCCGCCTTCGGTCACCTCGGTTGGGTTTGGCGGGCGCGCCTTCAATGGGCCGCCTCCCGGTGTGACGTCGGTGACCAACTTGGTGCCGAGACCGGGACCGGTTGGGGTCCGCCCGCAGCCCCCTGAGCGCCATCGGCATCACGATCACGAGGCCTACCATTACCCCTACTTTATCCCGTATTACCCGGTCGCGGATCCGTACGCGTACGGCGGTCCGTTAGAAGGTCAGCCGTCGGCCGATCCGGAAGGGCAGGATCAGTACCAGGGCGGCCCGACCATCTTTGACCGGCGCGGAGCGGGCGAGCGGGCGCGAAATGACTACGTGGATGATCCGCCGGCCGCCCCGATCGCGAAGCCCGTACCGGGGCCGGAGGCGCGAGTGCATGCTCCCGATCCTCCGGACGATCCTCCGCCGGCTGCCGCGGCCTCGCCGATTGCGAACCAGCCCAACACCGTCCTCATTTTCAAGGACGGCCACAAGCAGGAAGTCAGCAACTACGCGATTGTGGGCGCGACCTTGTTTGACCTGACGCCCGGCCATCGCCTGAAAATCGCGCTGGCTGACTTGGATGTTGCGGCCACGGAGAAGGCCAACGAGGATCAGGGAGTCGACTTCACGCTGCCCGCTGCTCCGGGCGGGAACTGAGGTTCGTTATGTTACGGTCTGCCCCTAACGCGCTGTTGGCAGCGGTCGTGCTGGTGATGCCGCTCGCGGCACAGAGGGGAGGCGGACTTCCGATCCTGGAGCCTACAGTTTCGCCGGCCGCGCGATCCCGTTCATTGCACTCGGCAAATGGACAACACGCTCATGGGAATGGGAGAGCGGTGTATCTGGGTACCCCGTTCTGGGCCGACGACTTTGACTCCTCTTATGCGGAGGGGCCACCAGTGGTCGTAGTACAGGCGGCACCGGCCCAGAAGTCTGTGGAGCGAGAGGAGCCGAAAGCAGAGGCTCCGCTATTGATCGAGTTGCAAGGGGACCGCTATGTTCGCCGAACCGACCGTGCGGAAGGAGCAAATCCGCCTGCTTCAGCGCGCGATCACGGGGCGGACACAGAATCGGCCGCCGGGACAGTCGCTCGCGGCGGATCGACTCAGCCTCACGTCGAGCTTCCTCCAACTCTGTTCGTTTTCCGCGACGGCCACCGCGAAGAGTCCAGCGACTACTCCATCGTTACGGGCGTGATCTACGCGCGCAGCCAGTACTGGACCAGCGGATCCTGGACAAAGCAGATTCCTCTTTCTCAGCTCGACCTACCCGCCACGTTCAAAGCGAACCAGGAACGGGGCTTCGCCTTTCGTCTGCCGAACGCGCCCAACGAAGTCGTGACCCGGCCGTAAGCATCCGACAAGCCAGAGAAGCGGTTTCTGAACCCAACCTTCGGGAGTGGGCATCCTTAGTGCTGCGTGAAACCTCCATGCGATGAAGCCGTGATGCGCTCGGCAGCGGTGGATGTGCCCTGCAAGCCGCACGCGGGGCCGTGGATCCTCGCCGCCGCCATTCTGGGCACCAGCATGGCGTTCATCGACGGCACCGTCGTCAACGTCGCCTTGCCCGCGCTGCAATCCAGCTTCCGAGCGACTGTCATCGACGTGCAGTGGGTGGTTGAGGCTTACGGGCTCTTTTTGGGTGCGCTCATCCTGGCGGGTGGGTCGGCCGGGGATCTCTTCGGACGCCGCCGCATGTTCCTGAGTGGTGTTGCCCTGTTCGCGGTGGCGTCGGCGGCATGCGGGCTCGCCGGCAACATCGATCAGTTGATCGCCGCTCGGGCCCTGCAAGGCGTTGGCGCGGCGTTACTGACTCCGGGAAGTCTAGCCATCATCAGCGCATCGTTCCCCGAGCAGGAACGAGGCCGCGCCATCGGCACCTGGTCGGGCTTCTCCGCTATCACCACTGCCCTCGGTCCGGTGCTCGGCGGGTGGCTGATTCAGCACGCCTCATGGCGCTGGATCTTCTTCATCAATCTGCCCCTCGCGGCCGCGGTGATCCTGATCTCGTGGTGGCGCGTGCCGGAAAGCCGGGGTCCCGTGGCAAAACAAATCGACCTTCCTGGAGCGCTGGTCGTTACGGTGGGTCTCGGCGGACTGGTGTACGGGCTGATCGAATCTCCTCAGCTCGGTTGGGGACACATCCGGGTCATCGGAAGCCTGGGGTTGGGAGTGGCATGCCTCATCGGCTTTCCGCTCACTGAAGCCAGAGCCGGGTCGCCGATGGTTCCATTGAAGCTTTTTCGCGCGCGGACCTTCACAGGGGCGAACCTACTCACGCTGTTTCTCTATGCCGCGCTGGGAATGTTCTTCTTCGTGTTTCCAATGAACTTGATCCAGGTCCAGGGATACTCAGCCACTGCGGCGGGCGCGGCGGCTCTTCCTCTGATCATGCTGATCTTCTTCCTCTCCCGCTGGTCGGGAGGACTGGTTGCCCGCTACGGTCCGCGGCTTCCTCTGATCGGGGGCCCCATCATTGCGGCCCTGGGGTTTGGACTCTTCGCCGTGCCGTCGGTGGGTGGCACGTACTGGGGAACGTTCTTCCCGGGGTTCGTGGTGCTGGGTTTGGGAATGGCTACTAGCGTGGCGCCGCTCACCACGGTCGTGATGGGCGCGGTGGATCCGGATCATGCCGGGGCAGCTTCTGGAATCAACAATGCCGTGGCGCGCGTGGCTGGGCTGCTCGCCATCGCGGTGTTTGGGATCGTCATGGTGAAGGCATTCGGAATTCGCCTAGACCATGAACTCGCTCGATTGGAAGTGCCGCAACACGCCCGAGACGAAGTTCAATCCAATCGCGTAAGGCTGGCCGCGATCGAGCTACCGTCCGATGTCGACCCTAAGTTTGATCCGGGAGTGAAGGTCGCAATCTCAAGTGCGTTTGTCTTCGCGTTTCGTATCGTTGCGTGTTCTTCCGCAGTGCTGGCGCTCGCCAGCGCAGCCACGGCTACTCTGCTGATTGACGGTAAATCGTCGCCTTAGTCTCCCTGGGACAGGCGCCTTTTTATGCCATGCGGGAGGCCAATCAGTAACCTCCGAGGCCCCCCACCCCCCCAGTATTATGGTATAATTCTCATCAGTTCCAGGCCCATTAACTTCCTGTAAATGCAACAGTTTACGTAACATGCCGAGGCCTTCGAGAAAGATCGAAGGAAGCACCCAACTTGCGCGCGCCCGAACAAGGAAAGGCAAGGACCAAGCGCCAACCGCTGAATTCCTATGGCAGACGATAAAAATCCAGAACTACCGCTGACTCCACCTCCCGGTGGCGGCGACGGCGGCTCGCCCGGCGCCCTGAATATTCAGCCCGTCAACATCGAAGACGAGATGCGCCGGTCGTATCTCGACTATTCGATGTCGGTGATCATCGGCCGCGCGCTGCCCGACGTGCGCGACGGATTGAAGCCCGTACATCGCCGCATTCTCTACACCATGCAGCAGATGGGCCTGCAGCCCAACCGAGCGACCCGCAAGTGCGCCCGCATCGTCGGCGACGTGATGGGCAAATACCATCCGCACGGCAATCTCGCCGTCTATGACGCACTCGTGCGCCTCGCGCAGACCTGGAGCATGCGTTATCCGCTCGTGTTCGGGCAGGGCAATTTCGGCTCGGTCGACGGAGATCCCCCGGCCGCCGACCGATACACCGAAGCCAAGCTCGCGCAGGTTGCGACCTCGCTCCTTGAAGATCTGGACAAAGAGACCGTCGACTTCCGTCCCAACTATGATGGCAGCGAGCGCGAGCCCGACGTTTTGCCCACCCGCATTCCCAACCTGCTGGTAAACGGCTCCGACGGAATCGCTGTGGGCATGGCCACCAAGATTCCGCCGCACAACCTCACCGAGATCGTCGACGCAACCATCACGCTCGTGAACAATCCCAGCGCGACCCTGCCCGAGATCCTGAAATTTGTGCAAGGCCCTGATTTCCCGACGGCGGGCATCATTCACGGCCGCGCAGGAATTCTAGAGGCCTACAAGACGGGTCGCGGCCGCTTCATGATGCGGTCCAGGGCCGCCATCGAAAATCTCACCAAAGACAAGCAGGCCATCGTGGTCACCGAGATTCCGTTTCAGGTGAACAAGTCGCGCCTGGTCGCGCGCATCGCCGACCTGGTCAACGACAAAGTCATCGACGACATCTCGGACGTCCGCGACGAAAGCGACCGCGAAGGCATGCGCATCGTGATCGAGCTCAAACGCGGCGCCGAGCCGCAGATCACCCTGAACCAGCTTTTCAAGCATACCGAAATGCAGCAGGGCTTCAGCATGATTCTGCTGGCCATCGCGCACGGACAGCCGCGCGAGATGGGCCTGATCCCGGCCATCCAGTATTTCATCGAGCACCGCGTCGACGTGGTGCGCCGGCGCACGGCATACCTGCTCGCCAAGGCCCAGGACCGCGAACACATCCTCGAAGGTTACCTGACCGCGCTCGATCACCTGGACAACGTGATCGTGATCATCCGTGGCAGTGCCAACCGCTCCGACGCCCGCGAGAACCTGGTCACCTACTTCGGCGGCAAGAAGATCGACATCAATACCACAGGCCGCGCGCCCCGGCTCGATCCCGAGAAGCCGTTTACGGCGAAACAGGCGGACGCAATTCTCGAACTGCAACTGCACCGCCTGACCAAGCTGTCGATCGACGAGATTTCGAACGAACTGAAAGAGACCCGCGAGCGCATCGCCGAATACCAGTCGATTCTCGGCTCCGAAAAGAAAGTGCGCAGCGTCATCATCAAGGAACTCGAGGAAGTGAAGAAGCAATATGGCGACGAGCGTCGTACCGTCATCGAAGACGAAGCCGCCGAGATTCATCTCGAAGACCTCATTGCTGACGAGCAGGTCGCCGTCACCGTAAGCCACTCCGGCTACCTGAAGCGTACGCCGATCTCGACGTATCGCATGCAGCGCCGCGGCGGTACGGGCCGCACCGGCATGAAGACGCGCGACGAGGATTTCGTCGAGCATCTCTTCATTGCATCGACGCACGCCTACATTCTGATTTTCACCAACACCGGTCGTGTGTACTGGCTGAAGGTCTACGAGATTCCCGACGTGGGCGCCGCCGGCAAGGGCAAGCACATGGGCAACCTGATTGCTTTGCAGCCGGGTGAAACCGTACGCACGATGCTCGCCGTCCGCGATCTCGAGGAAGAAAACAAGTACGTCTTCTTCGCTACCCGCAACGGCACGGTCAAGAAGACCGCAGTCAACGACTTCTCGCACGTGATGTCGCGCGGGATCATCGCTATTAACATCGAGGCTGGCGATGAACTTGTCGCCGCCACGCTCACTGACGGCCAGCAGATCATCTTCCTCGCCTCGCATGAAGGCCAAGCAGTTCGTTTTGAGGAAGACGAGGTGCGATCCATGGGGCGCGGCGCCACGGGCGTGCGCGGCATGAGCCTCGCGGACAAGGACTACATCGTGGGCATGGCCACCACCCCCAAACCTGGCGCAAGCGCCGCAGGGGGCGAGAGAGCTGTCGTGGGACAGGTCGCAACCTCCGACGGTCTGCCGCCCAGCGAAGCTGCCGATCTCGTTCCCGTGAAAGGCTCGCTGATTCTTTCCGTGACCGAGAACGGCTATGGCAAACGCACACCCGCCGACGAATACCGCCTGACCACTCGCGGGAAAAAGGGTGTGATCAATGTGAAGACGACCGAGCGCAACGGGAAAGTTGTCGGAATCGCGCAGGTTGCGGAGGATTCACAAGTCATGCTGATCAGCCAGTACGGCAAGATCATCCGGATGGACTCAAAGACCATCCGTGAATCCGGCCGGTCGGCGCAAGGTGTGCGCCTGCTGCATCTCGAACCGGGCGATCGGGTCGCGGCGGCAGTGGTCATTCCGCCGGACGAGGCTCCGAACGGGAATGGGACGCTGCTTCAGTAGGCTCGCGTAGGGGCAGACGCCCTCGTCTGCCCAGTCGAGCGAAGCTCGACTTTGTTTGTGGAGCGAGACGGGTCTTTGCCCTGCAAGGTCTAGCCCACGCTAATGCCTCTGGGAGCGGAGCCTGGCTCCGCCGTGCAGACGATGACGTCTGCCCCTACGGTGGTTCGTGGTACTCCCATCTAGCCCCTCATGCCGTGCTACTCGTGTAAGGCCGGATCCCCCGGCATCGGATGGCTTGCTTCGTTTGCGTGCGGCACGAGTTGCTTGTGGACGGCGTTGGAAGTGTCGGACGTCCCGTAGCCCTCAGTCTTCGCAAATCCGACCGACGCTGTAACCAGGACAGCGAGCGCGATCAGTCCTGACTCCGGCGGGCCGCGGCACGCTAGGCGACTGGCCTGCAGTCTGGAAGTGACGGACCCACAGGTAGAACCGCCCCACCGACACGTTCAGCAGGAGAAAAGCCACTGGTACCGCGCCGTAATGCTTGGGAGCAGTCGCGGTCGGTGCGGCGGATCAACTTCTTCGGGCGGAGTGCTTTTCGGTTTGCTCTGCGTCGATTCCCCGACGGTTGTAGGCGCACCTCACGTGACCGCGGCTTGAAGAATTCTCCGGAATGACTTCGCGCGTCGCCATCATCTGGGCTCAAGCCTAACGGCCTTGTCACAACGATGCTGTGATCGGCATCACAACTGGCAAAGGCGGATGCATCAATCACTTAGCGTGAAAAGAAGGGTTGACCGGCGGGGCCAGAGAGGATTTAATCCACATGAAATGGGATGGGTCGATGATCGTTGATCTCAGCCACCGTTTGGAGCCCGGCATGCCCGCCTATCCGGGGCTTCCGGTGCCGAAGTTCCACACCTTCCTGGCTCACGGAGACGGCGCCCAGCAAACGCGCTACGCTCCGGGCACGACCTTTCAGATCGCGTCTTACGAACTCGGCGGCAACACGGGCACTTACGTGGACGCGCCCTTCCACCGTCATCCCCGCGGCGCGGACCTGGCCGGCGTTCCTCTGGAGAGACTCGCGGATCTAGACGGAGTGGTCATCGCCGCTCCGGAACATGGGCCGATTGCAGCGGGCATCGTCTCCGAAACTGCCGTGCGCGGAAAGGCGGTGCTGGTCCACACCGGGTGGGCGCGTCATTGGGGATCGCAGAACTACTTCCGCTCCGGGCCGTTCCTCACCGCGGCCGCGTGCGAGCATCTGGTCCACGCGGGTGCCGCGTTGGTTGGAATCGATTGCGCCAACATCGACAACATGAACGACCCGGCGCGCCCCGCGCACACCATCCTGCTGGCCACGGGGATTCCGATCGTCGAGCATCTACGCGGCCTCGAGCAACTCCCGGGCCGAAGCTTCCGATTCTTCGCGGCGCCACCAGCCATTCAGGGCGGCACGTCGTTCCCGGTGCGTGCGTTTGCGATTTGCGGGTGACCAGATCGCTCGAGAGCTGCAAGGGTAAGAGGCTCAGTGTCTTAATCTCAGCAGGGAGTTGTTGTGAGCGCGAACGTCATTCAGAACTTGTGAGCGATGCATCCAACCGACAGCAATCGCACTGGGTTGGGAAGGGCGACAGAGCACGCCGGCCGACTGCTTCGTGACCTCAGCCTTTCCTCATTCCAATTGCGACTAGAAACCATGCGACTGTGAGGCATGCGAAAGAGGCCACCACTGGCGCCATGCCCTCTGAAAGAACCGTTCCCACAAGACGGACTCCTGGCAGGTCCAAACCGTCCATCATGCTAATCGCGATGCAACCGTTGGCAATCGCCAAAACGAAACTGCAGAGAGCCGAAAAGACCGCACCGAGTGTCAGGGGCCTCATAACGGACAGCAGGCGCTCACTCGGCCGGAAGGCAAACCACGCCCCGGCTAGCAACGGTACCGTACAGATCAGCAACCCGAACAGTGAAGCATGACTTGCATTGCCTAATCCTCGCATAGTGGTCTCCTCTTCAACGTTGGCCCTCACACTAGGGAATAACGCCTGAGGTGGTGAAATGTGACAGTGTCACAATTAAGGGGTTGCGGCGTTATTTACATTGTGGAGCCTGAAATCGAAGTTGCGCTGGTGTGGCGTTTGCGAGCTGGGGACAGCGCCGCCTTTGACGAGATCTACGCTGTTTTCAACCAAAGGCTACTGAGCTTCCTCACGCGAATGGCCAAGAACCGATCCGTTGCTGAGGACCTCTTGGAAGAGACATGGCTCAGATTGGTTTCGTCTGCCGAGGACCTTCGTGCAGATACCCGCTTGGGTCCATGGCTTTTTACTGTCGCCCGAAACCTCTATGTCAGCTACTGTCGGTCTCGTGTCCGGGAGTGGGCTTATACCGCCGATTTAGTTCTTCTATGGCCTGGCGAGCTGCCTCGAACGCCGTTCGATGTGGCGTCGTTGAACGAATTCGAGGAACGACTGGAAGCGGCCATCGCCTACCTCCCGCCCATATACCGCGAAGCGATCCTGCTCGTCGGTGTTGAACAACTCCGCCCCGTGGATGCAGCCAAAGTTTGCGGTGTTAGTGCAGAATCCCTCCGGCAGCGCCTGAAACGGGCGCGGGAGCTGATATCACGCTTCGTCACCGACCAAGATTCATTTGCTAAGACCGGTCGCAAGGAGCTGAGTCATGTCACAAAACGATGACCCTGTACTAGAAGCCCTGGCAAGCCTGCCACCGATTGCAATCGATGCCGAATGGGAATCCCGCGTGCGTGTCCGCTGTCACTCTGCCATCTCCAGACGCTCCACATTACGACGGCGGGCGGGGAGAAATCTATCCCAGGGAGTTCTCGCCGCCATTTCTGGCGTCGCCGTCCTTTGCGCTTACTTGGCCGTGATGCTCGCGGAGGTGGTACGGCTGGCAAAACACTCTTAACAACGGCTCCGATGGAGCACCGTGGCCATAGGAGTAACTGGATGTGACCGATTACGACTCTACTCGCCAGATCACTAGGTTTGAGTGAAACCCTCATCGCGTCAACTATCGCCGACAGCGATGCCGGGTGCGTGTAGGTGGACACCCGTGCCGTTGCCAGAACGGCTCGCGGTGTTCTCGTCGGCCATGTCTGTAGTCCCAGTCCCGTCTCGAACCGATGAACAGGGTGTGGTTCGGAGCGCAGGCTAAAACGTCGCCATCACGGCAGCAACCTGCAACGCGCCAGACAATCTGCAATACGTTGCCGACGCCCGCTGGCTGCCCTTCCGCTTGTAGTCGATCGGCAACATGACTTCCCAGGTCTTCCCGCCGTCCTGGGATGCTTCCCAGATCCAGTCGAATTCGTTGGCGGTGATGTTCTTGAAGACCATGCGCTGGACGACCTTGGTCCCATCGGGGCGGACGGCCTCGCGCGCCAGAAGCCGACCTGCACAGTAGCGCACAGGAAGACCATCGCGAACCAGGCGCGGATGAAGATCCTCCTGCCCTGAAAGGCGGGCGTCGGAACAAAAGGTTGGGTGCGCTCTGCGCGCCTTTTCGTTGTGAACAGGCTGACAGTTGTCCTCTGTTTCTGGTACACCTACTGCTTGGCCATCGATGCGGCAGTGGTGTTATTTTTCGCGGGAGTGCTGGGCGGGGCGCTGAACGCTGTCGCCGGCGGCGGCAGCTTTGTCGCGTTTCCCGCTTTGTTGTTCACGGGCGTTCCGCCCATCCCTTCGAATGCTACCAACACCATCGCGCTGTGGGTCGGGACGACGGCCAGCGGGGGCGCCTACCGCGGCCGCTACAATCTTTCGCGCCGCGTGATGGTTCCGCTGGTTGCGACCAGCGTGGTCGGCGGCTTAGCTGGCGCGTTTCTGTTGCTGAGAACTCCGGCTCACACTTTCATGCAGGTGCTGCCCTGGTTGATGTTGGGAGCGACCCTTCTCTTCGCCTTCGGGAAGAAGCTGACCGGCAGTCGTCCTTCCGGGCTCGCGCATGACGCGTCCACCTCGGCCTTGGTCGGGGCTTCGGTGTTTGAGCTGGTGGTCGCAGTCTACGGGGGATACTTCGGCGGCGGCGTGGGCATCATGAACCTGGCCATGCTCTCGGCATTGGGCATGACTGACATTCATGCGATGAACGCGCTGAAGGTCCTGTTGGGTGGAGTCATCAACGGCGTGGCCGTAATCACGTTCGTGGTGAAGGGCGCCATCTACTGGCCGCAGGCAATCGTGATGATCATCGGCGCCACGCTCGGCGGATACTTTGCCGCGCACTACGCGCAGAAGCTGCCGCAATCCTGGATCCGGGCGTTCGTGCTGTTGGTGGGCAGCGGGATGACGGTGTACTTCTTCGTGAAGGCGTAGTCAGGCTCTGGTCAGCGCGAAAGCCCGAAGCACCCCCCCGCGATCCGACCTAGGGCATAGGCGAGGACACGTGCTCGTGGACGATCACCCACTGCCCATCTTGTTTCCCGAAGATGAAAGTCCAGCGGAAGTTGCTTATCTCGCGTTTGCCCGACTTCAGAGTCGCGTCCTCTTTTACGGTGGCCAAGCCCCAGTAGAACTCGCCCGCAGGGTGGATTTCGGCGTCATCGTTCACGGTGAACTTCGCCATCTTGAAGCCGGCCAGCACGTTGACCACGCCCTTCTGGTACTCGTCCCAACTGCTGTACTTGAGCGGCGCGATATCGAAGAAGGTGTGGGGGCCGGCGGCGTAGTACTGCTTTACGTTGGTCACGTCGAGCGTGCTCCAGCCGTCCCATACTTTCTGCAAGAGCGCCTTGTTGGGCGCGGGAGCGGCTGCCTTGGCCGCAGGCTTCTTGGTTTGGGCATCGCCCAAGGCGGCAAGCATGAAAAGCGCGGCAAGGACTGCCAGGTGGGGCTTCTGTCGCATTTCGATCCTCCATAATTGCGGGCGCATTGTCGCACAAAACCTGGGGAAAAACCCACCACGGAGGCACGGAGACACGGGGCGAGATCTGCAACTCTGGAGGGATTTGTTCATCAGGGCGCCCACCGTGCGCAAGACATTTGGTTCGAAAACCTCCCAGGTTTCCTCCGGGTCTCTGTGCCTCTGTCGTAGGTGTTGAACTGGTGTTGCTCTGCTTTCCGTTTGACCGGGTTCCCCGCAACAAGCTAAAATGATTGGGTTTGCCTGTACTTGCGGAACCGTTCTGGGCCGCCCGCTGTGGCTGAAGAAAGCGCCGCGCGGCAAAACACAGCAAGCATAGCGAAATCATGGGGTTCCCTCGAAGCGCCCGTGTGCGCCGGGGAGAGGAATTTTTCGGAGGCTAGGGTATGTACGCGGTCATCCGCGCCGGCGGTAAGCAATACCGGGTGGCGCCCGGCGATGTGATTCGAGTGGAGAAGGTGGGCACCGGTACCGACGGGCAGGTCGAGTTCAACGACGTGCTGGCGGTCTCGGCGGCGGAGGGGGAGATTACCCGTCCGCGGTCAGAGGCGCGCGTGGTCGGCGAAGTAGTGGAAGAAGGCCGCGGCGCGAAGATCCTGGTCTTTCACTACAAGCGCAAGAAGCAGTACAAGAAGCTGCGCGGACACCGCCAGGCCTACAGTGCGGTTCGTATCACTGAGATTGCTTACGACGGCCAGTCCTTCAAGGCGCCGGAGCTGCCGAAGAAGGAACCGAAGGTGAAGAAGGCGGCGCCGGTGGCGGAAGCTGACGAGGCGCGCGCAAAGGCCCCCGCCAAGAAGAAAGCCGCGAAGAAGGTTGTGGCCAAGAAAGCGGTTCCGAAGAAAAAGAAGTAGCGGCCTTCTTCGGTTGCGGCATCGTTTCTTCTCCACGGTTTGTGATTGCAGGTCTTGACGAACGACTGACGACTAAGAGCTGGGGTTTGATATGGCACATAAAAAGGGATTAGGGAGTTCACGAAACGGGCGCGATTCCAACGCGCAGCGGCTTGGTTTCAAGGCATTCGGCGGGCAGGTGGTGCCGGGCGGCACTATCATCGTGCGCCAGCGTGGCACGCGCGTGAAGCCCGGCTTGAACGTCGGCCGCGGCAAAGACGACACCTTGTTCGCGAAGATCACTGGCCGCATCAAGTTCATGGACCGTGGGTCTATGGGCAAGTACGTAATGGTGGAACCGGTCGAACCCGCGAAAAACTAAGATCCGCCGCTTGCAATCGGGCGGCAACTGATAGCCCCTGTGGTCGAGGGGCTATTCTCTTTTCCGAACTTGGCGGCCCTAAGACCTGACACCTAAGACCTGCGACCGGCCTTTCCGTGTTCATCGACGAAGCCACAATCCGGGTGAAAGCCGGCGACGGCGGCAACGGCTGCCTTGCCTTCCGCCGGGAGAAGTTCGTCCCGCGGGGTGGCCCTTCGGGCGGCGACGGCGGCAAGGGTGGCGACGTCATCATGGAATCGAGCGAGCGCCACAACACGCTGGTGCACTTCCGCTTCAATCCGGAATACAAGGCCGAGCGCGGCCGCCACGGCGAAGGCTCGAATCGCACCGGGCGTGAAGGCGTCGACGTAACGCTGAAAGTCCCCGTAGGAACGATCGTCTATGACGAAGAAACCGGGGAGAAGGTCTGGGATTTCTCCCGTCCCGACGAGCGCATCGTCATCGCCCACGGCGGCCGCGGGGGTCGCGGCAACGCGCGCTTTGCGACTTCGACCCATCAGGCTCCGCGCGAGCACGAAGATGGACGCCCTGGGGAAGAACGCGTTTTCCGTTTGGAATTGAAGCTGCTCGCCGATGTCGGACTCGTGGGATTTCCGAATGTCGGGAAGTCGACGCTGATTTCACGAATCTCGGCAGCACGCCCCAAGATTGCCGACTACCCCTTCACCACCCTGCAACCGAACCTCGGCGTGGTCGTGGCTGGAGACAAGAAACACGAAGTCAGCTTCGTCGTCGCCGATATTCCGGGCCTGATCGAAGGCGCCCACGAAGGCGCGGGTCTGGGCACGCAGTTCCTGCGCCACATCGAGCGCACGCGGTTGCTGGTGCACCTGGTCGATGTCTCCGATGCCAGCGGCCGTCCGGACGTGATCAAAGACGTCGAGGTCATCCGCGGCGAACTCGACAGCTTCGGAGCGCATCTCGCCGAAAAGCCGATGATCATGGTCGCCTCCAAGATCGACGCCGCGAGCAAAGACCGGCTGGCAAAGCTGAAACAGTACTGCAGAAAGAAAAAGCTGGAGCTGTTCCCCATCTCCGCCGTCACCGGCAAGGGCATCGACGAACTGAAGCACGCGATGGCGGACAGAGTCGAACAGATGCGGGAAGCCAGTCTGCAGGCGGCAGCTGCCAGTCCTCATCAGGAACCTTAGTCCGCTGGCATTCGCCCGTCGCTCCATCTGAAGGTGAGTGTGGCGAACTCACCGCAGAACCTGGGAGCGCGAGTCCGGGCACTCACCCGGCCGGACAGGCAGGGCGCCTGTCCTGGTGGTGTCTACGCTTCCGGCACGCGGGAACCGTGCTGGAAGTGGTATTGCAGAATCTTGGCAGCGAGCGCGGGACTCGTCGAAGGGCCGTCTTCCAAATCCACGGAGCGCACCACTTCTCCGCGGCAGACGACTTCGGTGGGGCTGAGTCCCGCAATTTCCGCGGGCAAGACCAGGTTGATTTCCAGTTGCACATTGGGCTGCAGGACTTCCTCCGCTTTGAAGAGGAGCCCGGAACGGCTGATGTTGTCGGTCGTTCCCTGCAGCCATCCTTGATCTCCCAACTTGCGGTAGCGCAGCGGCAAATGCAGGTTGAACCTCTGCGCGCGGAAGGGGGGAACCTTGTCCCGAGCCACTTTGGCCTCGGAATGCAGTACAGCACGAGCAGACATTGCGACCTCCTGGGGGAGCGTTGTGTGATCCAGCACTTCCCGAACCGTAGCCTTCAATGCATGAAGGGTAAAGGGCTTCTGGAGGAGAGTAATGCCCGCATCCAGCGTGCCGTTTTGGCCGATTGCGTTCTCGGTGTAGCCCGACATGTAAAGCACCTTGATGTTGGGGCGAATCTCCGAGACGCGGTGTGCGAGTTCGCGGCCATTCATGCCCGGCATGATGACGTCCGTCAGCAGCAGGTGAATGGTGCCCTGGTGAGCGACGCAGATCTGCACCGCGGCCGCGCCGTCGGCGGCCTCGAGCACGGTGTAGCCCTGGTTCTCCAGAAATTGCTGGGTCAGGCGGCGGAGGTTCACTTCGTCCTCGACCACCAGAATGGTTTCGCGCGGTGCTTCGGCCGGCGCGGGCGCGGCCACGGCAGGCTGCTCGACCGCCACCACCTCCTCGGCAGTGACGTGCGGCAGGTAGATCTTGAATGACGTGCCCTTTCCGGGCTCGCTATATACCCAGATGTAGCCGCCACTCTGCTTGACGATCCCGTAGACGGTAGAGAGCCCGAGGCCGGTGCCCTTGAGTCCTTTCGTGGTGAAAAAGGGTTCAAAGATGCGGGACTGGGTTTCACCGTCCATGCCAACGCCGGTGTCGGTGATGGCTAGCATGGTGTAGTCGCCGGGCTGCAGAGGCGCGTGCAAGCGCGCGTAGGCCTCGTCGAGGGTAACGTTGGCGGTTTCGATCGTGAGCCGCCCGCCCTGCGGCATGGCGTCGCGTGCGTTCACGGCAAGGTTCAGGATGACCTGCTCGATCTGGCCCGGATCGGCCTTCACCGGCCTCAGTTCTACGCCTGGAATCATGACCAGGTCGATGTCTTCGCCGATGAGCCGGGTCAGCATCCGCAGGTTTTCGGTGACCACAGCGTTCAGGTCGATGACTTTCGGCGTGAGCATCTGCTTGCGGCTGAAGGCAAGCAGTTGCCGCGTGAGCGAGGTGGCGCGCTCGGCCGCGCTGGAGATTTCCTTGGCGGGCCCGCGCAGTGCGGGATCGGGGCCGAGCCGCTCCAGCAGGAACTCAGAGTAGCCCGAGATGACCATCAGCAGGTTGTTGAAGTCGTGCGCGATTCCGCCGGCGAGCCGTCCGATGGCTTCCATCTTCTGGGACTGGCGCAGTTGTTGTTCAAGCGCGCGGCGCTCGGTGACGTCTTCGGTGAACAGCTCGAAAGTTACGTTTTTGGATTCGTCGCTGATGGCGCGGCCGGAAAGGCGGACGGCGGTGATGCTGCCGTCTTTGCGCGTCCATTCCGCGACCAGGCCCTGAAAGTCCTCCTGCATGCGCAGATGATCGGCAAGCACGAACCACTGCTGCCCGTCGGCGTAGAGCGTGCTCAGGTTGCGCCCTGTCAGCTCGGAAGCGGCGGTGTAGCCCAGGGAGGCGACCAGCGCGGGATTGGCGTCGACCAGGTGGCCGCGCGAGTCGCAGCGGCAGATGCCGTAGGGCGCGTTAGTCACCAGGGAACGGAAGTTGCTCTCCGAGCGGCGCAAGCCTTCCTGCGCAGCGCGCAACGCGGCGTTGAACCAGCAGATCAGCAGCGCGACCGAGACGAATAGACCCAGGCGCACAATGGCCCGGCGCAGTTCCGCAGGCGAGTGTTCTCCTGCGAGCGAGTAATACGCGCTCACGGTAAGCGCGAAGGAAGTAGCGACGAGTCCAGGCTTCCAGCCGCCATACCACGCGCTGACCATCACGGCCACGGCGAACACGGCGAGCCGGCTTTCGGCGATATCGGAAAACAGTAGAGCAGGAATCAGAGCGAGGGTCGTGCTGAGCACAGCGACCCCGTACCGCAGGATGGGATCCCGGGTGGGCGGAATGAAGCGGGTGCGAAGAAGGGGGAGGTTCCGTCGCATACGAGTAAATCTTAGAGCCGCAAAGAGAAAGCAGCGAGTTACAGCAGTTCACATGAGAGTGGCCCAAACGGCCCGTGTCCTAAGGGGCAGGGGTCCATCGGGGCCAAATTCGCGCAGACGAGTGGCAGAAAGTACCGCGAGAACCGCAAGAATACGCCACCCGACCTGCTTCCGCAATGAGAGGAACAAGAACTTGCAACACGCCGCCAAAACCGTGAGACTAACGGCGGCACTTTGTCAGGGAGCCCATGAACATCGGTCTATTCGGCGGGACCTTTGATCCCGTTCATCGCGGGCATATCGCGCTGGCACAGGCGGCGCGTGAAAAATTCGGCCTGGGGCGTGTGCTTTTCGTCCCGGCAAATATTCCCCCCCACAAACAAAAACAGCCGCTGACGGCCTTCGCGCACCGTTATGCCATGATCGTGCTGGCCACGGCAGGGGAAAAGACGTTTCTGCCGTCGTTACTGGAGGCTCCGGCAGATTTTCCGTCGGACGAGGCGGCCGTCAAGAAGGGAGCGCGCCTTGCCCTGCCGCCGAATTACACCATCGACACGATTCACCGCTTGAAAGAAACGCTGAAGCAGAGCGATCAGCTGGCGTTTCTGATCGGCATCGATGCTTTTCGCGACATTGCGAAGTGGCACCAATCGGAAGCGCTATTCCAGCAATGCGAGTTCGTCGTCGCCAGCCGGCCGGGGTTTTCGCTAGCCGACGTCGCCAACTCACTTCCCGAAAAGCTGCGCCCGGCTCCGGCCGTGACCAAGCCGTTTGAGAAGCAGCCCGCCCGGGGGGACCTGGTGCTGAAGGGTGCCACGATTCGTCTCCTCGACAGCGTGCACCAGGCGATCTCGGCTACCGCCATTCGCGAAGCCGCGGCCGCGGGCAAATCTCTCGGGAAATTCGTAGATCCGGCCGTCGCGGACTACATCAAGAAGATGCGGCTATACGGGAGCGGCGGTTAGAAAATGGCGAGCCCGCGATCGTCGGTTACAATCTAAGGAGAGACAACGACCCACGACCGCATGAAAACGAACGAGACCCAGCGCCAAGTCGCCGAAGCGATCACTGCTTGCCAGGAAAAGAAAGCCGAAGAAATCACCATTCTTGAACTGGAAAAAGGTTCCGGGGCGTTCACCGACTATTTTGTCGTGTGCAGCGGCACGAACCCGCGCCAGATCCAGGCGATCGCCGACGAAGTTGAACTGCGTCTGAAGCGGGCGGGACACCACGCGGCGCACATTGAGGGCTACCGCCAGGCCGAATGGGTGCTGCTTGATTACGTCGATTTCGTGGTGCACGTGTTCGCCGAAAAGGCGCGCCGCTACTACGAGCTGGAACGACTTTGGAAGTCGGCCAAGCGGCTGGAGCCCGCCGAGCTGAAGGCTCCGGCGAAGCGTGCGGCTCGCAAGAGGAGCGCAGCTGCGGTTCCGAAGAGGAAGAGGGCTTAGGATCCGGCGTTGCTGTGATTAAATCCTGCTTGTGAAGCTCAAGATCGCCTGGATTGGCAAGACCAAAGATCCGGCCATCCAGTCCCTCACCGACGAGTACCTCAAGCGCATCTCGCGATATGCCGAGGTCGAGGGGTTGGCGCTGCCCGACGAAGCCGCTCTTCTGAAGATGCGCGAAAAAAGCGGGCTCCGGCCGGCTCACGCGATCATTCTGCTGGACTCCCGCGGGCAGCAACTCTCGTCCGAGGAATTCGCCCAATTCCTTCAGAACCATCAGGATCGGACCTCCCAGCCCCTTGTCGTAGCCGTCGGGGCGGCCGACGGGTTCAGCGAGCAAGCGCGCGCGGCCGCGAGCACTGTCCTTTCGCTGGGGAAAATGACCCTGGCCCATGAACTGGCCAGGGTGGTCCTGCTGGAGCAGGTCTACCGGGCCTTTACTATCTTGAAGGGGCATCCTTATCACACTGGGCACTGAGTCCCGAAGACCCAAACCTGCCCTTTCGTGATGTACCCATGACTGCGGGTGCGGTTTAGAGTGTGCGGTTGGCAGAGGATTGCCTGCCAATTCCGCACGACCGCAAGGACTCCGTCATGAAGAATCTCCTCGAAGTGCTTCGCATGAAAGAGGAAGAAATCCTGCGCATAAGAAGAGAGATCGAAGCTCTGAAGATTACGGCCCGGCTGCTCACCGAGAGTGAACAAGGTACGGCCGCGCCCGAACGCCGGCTTGAAGTTCGCCACCTGCTGCAGATGCCTTAGCAGTTTTCCGAAGCCACCGGAGGGGGGGGCCCCCGGGCGCCCCCGGGCCTGTTCCCTAGCGCGTGACTGTAGCTTGGTAGCTGACGGTCAGCCAGTGGCCGTTGCGGCGCACCCAGACTCGGGTGAAGCGGTATGGCCCGCTGAAGTCCTCTCCGAGTTCTTTTCCTCGCACGTCGGCGCGGGCGGTCACGACGGCCGTGTTCCCGTAAAGTCGCACCACCATATCAGTGATGTCGATCGAATCGTAGCGCAGCTGGGCGGTCTTGCGCGCCGCAATCGTGTCGGCTTTGTTTATCACCTGCCCGAGGGGACTGATGGCCAAGTAGTCGTCCGCAAGGGTTCGTTCCGAGAAGGCTGCATCCCGGTGGATGGCGGCATCTTTCGCCTGGCGCTCCAGATCCACGATTTCGCGGATCACCTCTTCCTCGCGCGGCCCCGAGGCGTTGGTCTGAGGGCGGGTCGCGCGGGCGCGGGCCGGGAGCGCGGAGCAGAATGCCAGGGCCACGACTAACAGCAAACAGCTGTTATGTTGCATGCGGAGACCTCCGGAATTTTGACCCAGAAGCGAGAGGACCCGTTCCTTGGATGCATACGCATTCCCGGACGCACCAGTTCCCGGGGAAAAAACGTGCGATCCTTTTGACTCACTGTCGCGAGGCTGCAAGTTCCGGGGAAGGCCCCAACTCCCCCAAAACAGGTAGAATAAAAAGTTTGGACCCTATGCCGGACATTCGCCGTGGACTCATCATCGTAAACACCGGCCCGGGGAAGGGCAAAACCACCGCAGCGATGGGCACCGGCCTGCGCGCAGTTGGCCAGGGCATGCGGGTGCTGATGCTCCAGTTCCTGAAGGGTTCGTGGCACTACGGCGAACTCGACGCGGTCCGGGCGTTCGGCGACAAGTTTGTGATGCAGCAGATGGGGCGCGGCTTCGTGAAGGTGGGCGCGGAGAAGCCAGATCCGGAAGACACGCGCTTGGTGGAAAATGCCTGGGCGGAGGCGGAGAAGGCGATTCAGTCCGGGAACTGGGACCTCGTGATCCTGGACGAGATCAATTACGCCATCAGCTATGGCATGCTCGACCCCGCCCGGGTGGCCGAGAGCCTTGAGAAGAGACCCGAGATGGTGCATGTTATCTTGACGGGCCGCAACGCGCATCCGACAATTGTCGAACTTGCCGACACCGTTACCGAAATGCGTGAGGTGAAGCACGCGTACGAGAAGGGGGTTCTGGCCCAGCGCGGCATTGAGTACTGAAAGACAGCGATTAGCTGGTAGCTCTTAGCCATTCGGCGATTGGCCAAGGCCTAAGACCTAACAGCTGACGCCCCCACTCCGCGTTGGAGGACTTTTGCTGACGACGAGCGACTAGCGACTGCTTTCATGGCCTGGTTCAAACGCCAATCCGGTGAGCTCGACAACTCGGGCGAGAAAAAGATCCGCACCGAAGGTCTGTGGGTGAAGTGTGACAACTGCAGGCAGATCATCTGGAAGAAAGACCTCGAAGAGAACCTGAATGTCTGCCCGAAGTGCGATAAGCACTTCCGCATCGATGCCCGAGCCCGCTTGGCCCAGCTTCTCGACGACGGCAAATACGAGACCTTCGATGGCAACTTGTCGTCAACCGACCCGCTGAAGTTTGTCGACCTCAAGCCCTACTCTTCCCGTCTCAAGCGCGCTCAGGCCGACACTGAACTGACCGACGCGGTCATCAACGCCCAGGGCAAGCTGAACGGCCGGCCGGTGATCATGAGCGCCATGGAATACGCCTTCATCGGGGGCAGCATGGGCGCGGTGGTGGGCGAAGTCATCACGCGCGCGATCGAGAAGGCAGGGGACACCCACACCCCGCTCATCATTGTTTCTGCCTCGGGCGGCGCCCGCATGATGGAAGGCGTCATCAGCCTGATGCAGCTGGCCAAGATTTCGGCCGCGCTGGCGCGGCTGGATGAACTGAAAGTTCCGTACATTTCGGTGCTGACCGACCCGACCACGGGAGGCGTGACGGCATCGTTCGCGATGCTGGGTGACCTGAACATCGCTGAACCCGGCGCGCTGATCGGCTTCGCCGGACCGCGCGTGATCGAACAGACAATCCGCCAGAAGCTGCCGCCGGGTTTCCAGCGGAGCGAATTCCTGCTCGAACACGGGATGCTGGATGCCGTGGTCCACCGACGCGAATTGAAGCCCTACCTTGCGCGCGCGCTGGATTTTATGGCGAAGGCTGCCTAGGGATCTCGTAAGAGTCTTCCGCCTTTAGCCGCAAAGATCGCAAAGGCTACCGCTCGTTTCTCAGCTCAAGCAGCACCAACCCGTTGGCAGGAATTTGGATCGTAACCGACCGGTTCGTCAGGTCGTGTACTTCGGGGGCTGCAAGCTGCGCGGCTGCGCGCAGCTTCCGGATTTGCGCCTGGGTCGGATAGCGCGGAGCACCCATCGCCCGGTAGGCGCGCTGACTGTCTCCGTGATCGGGATCGATGCGAGAGACGTCGACTTGTGACGCAGCCTTCTGCCGAAAGACAAAAGTGGCGTCTTTCGGAGGGCCCTGGGCTCCGGGTGGAACCATGTTCCAGGCGGCGATCGCGAGCGTTCCATCCTTACGCCGGGTGACCAGGACGGAGTCGGAATCAAGGTCGAGGCGCTCATCTCCGAGTTTGTGGAGCAGGCGGAATGCGTTGTAGGACGGCTTGGGGATCCCGCCTGCCGCGATCAGGCCAAAGCCGCCGTAGAACGGCTCCTTGACCACGCCCTGTTCCTCAAAGACGTCAGAGAAGGTCCAGAACGACATCTCGTTCACCAGACCGTCGCATTGCCGGATCGTGTCGGCGATCCAGGGGCCCATGTAGGACGTGTCGGTGACTTCGGGTTCATTCATGTAGCTGGCGTTGAATTCGCTCCACACCAAGGGCAAGGCGGGCATGGACGAGGCCTTGATCTGCTCGTGCACTTTACGCACGGCGCGGCAGACCATGCGGTCGCGGGGGATGGTTTCGTGGGTACCGAGGACGTCCTCGGACTTGTCGTTCCCGTACACGTGCGAGGAAACAAAGTCAACGGGGACATGACTCTCGGCGCAATGGCGAATGAAGACATCGGCC
The DNA here is from genome assembly GCA_035567435.1 of Terriglobales bacterium. GTDB lineage: Bacteria > Acidobacteriota > Terriglobia > Terriglobales > Acidobacteriaceae > Gp1-AA133. The sequence continues at coordinate 121,403 of DATMPS010000100.1, forward strand.
CAGGCGGCCTGGGCGGTGGCCGGACCGCCCACGCGCAGGCGCGAGTTCACCGCTTTAATGGCGCGGGCAGTGTGGTCGTAGAGTTCGAAATAGGTGGCCTGCTTGGGATCGCCCGCCCAGAAGTCGAGGTTGGGCTCGTTCCAGACTTCGAAATACCACTGGGACACTTCGTCGATGCCGTACCGGTCAACCAGATGTTGCGCGAGGTGCGTGATCAGGCCGTCCCATTTGCCATAGTCTTTGGGCGGGGCCACCGTGGGCTTGTACCAGAACGGATGCAAGACAGGACTGGCGGCGAGCTTTTTCGGCATGAAGCTCAGTTCGACGAAGGCGCGAACACCGTTTTCCAACAGGCCGTCATAGACCTGGTCCACGTAAGAGAAGTTGTAGATCGGCTGTCCCTCAGCGTCCTCGTCATAGACGCCCATCTCATCGTGGAACAGCGCGTGGAAACGGACGTACTCCATCGCAGTGACCTGTTTGACTTCGCGCAAGTCGCGGCGGTAGCTGTCGCGCAGCGTGACGACCGCGCGCTCCGAGCCGAACACGTGCTCCCAGAAGTGGGGAAACGGGTGTGCGGGCGCGGATGAATCGATCACGACTGGCTGCGAAGTCTGCGCATGGACCAGGTCCGACAGAGAGGCTAGCAGAAAGCAGAGCAGTACAAGCAGAGCCGGGATGATCTTGTCGCGACGATACCCTGTGGCAGAGGGGCGAACTCTGAAGGGGCACGCGTCAGGACCGGGTAGACTGTATGCGGTTTGTAATTCCGCAGCATTCGTCGAGCTACATGCGGGGGATTGCGTTTGATATCTCATTGTGGGAATCGGTATCCGGGCTTCAGTTCACAGCGGTAGACCTTGGTGTGGTCGCGGTTGACTCTTGCGTTGCAGTTGGCCCAACTCAAGAACAGGTCTGGTCCAAGGGGAAAGATGATCGTTTCTCCGGCGATGTCCGCTTCCAGGCTCACGCCTTCGGCATCGGCCGGCAATGTGAAATTGAGTGCCGGGCCGAAGATCACCGGGTATGACTGATGGTCGATCTGGCTCTGCATAATGTGAATGACCTCGGCTTCCACCAGAAAAGTTGCTGTGTTGGACCAGTTGAGAGCTGACGCCGTGATCTTTTGGCTGGCTTTTGGAAACTGTTCATTCTCGATCTTCGTGAACGGACATGGCCCGGCGATGCAGGAAACCCGGGCATTCTGGAATTCGTTTCCCATGCCGGCGTCGAGCGAGGTGGAACCGATCGCGGCTTTCCATTTGTCGTCGGGCGAGCACGGAGAGCCTCCCGGACACGGGATGTTTCCGACATTTTCCACCTGAAAGGTTTTCACCGCACTACCGACATTCATCGTGCGGGTGGCCTTGATGGAGTATCGGACCCGGATATTGCTTACTACGACCGTGGGTCGATTGGGAACATCCGCCGTATTCCTGGGAAGGGGGACGAGGTGAGCAAGATAGAGTTTCCCATCAAACGGCTGTTCCATCTCGAGCGGCTGATACTTGGGATGCCGGAATTTCAGCGTGACCACCTGTCCTCTGCGCGGTCTTTTGCGCAACGTCAGGCGGAAAAACCCGGAATCATCGGACTTGATGGAAACATCGGCCGAACCATTCGTCGTACTGATTTCCACATCCGCGATAGGCAATTGCTTTCTGGGATCGGTGTCTTGCACGGTAACCGCGCCCGTGATGGTGGCCGGCTCTTGCAGGCGGCGGTGATGAAGGAAGATTGCGACGCCGCTCAGAACAAGCGCGCTGGCCAGCACACCCAAGGTTGCGATTTTTCTACCCTTGGTCATCAGATTTCCAGATGTTTAGGGGAGATGGTACCTGAACGGCCGGCGATGTGCACCCGGCGGGAAACTGATCTATGAATTTTGCGATCGGTCCAAATCGTTTAAGATCGGTGCTACTCAAAGATGAAAGCTACCCGCGACAAGGGGACTTCCCGCCGCGATTTTGTGAAACAGATCCTGGGAGCGGGCACCTGTCTGCCGCTCGCCCAACTGGCGTTTGCTCTCTCCAGTCCCGAGCAGCAAGGTTCGACGAGCGCCGTAGGGCCAGACGCGCTCTCACCCCAAGACCACCAGTTCCTGAACGATCTGGAGAAAGCCAACTTCGAGTTTTTTTGGGAACAGGCGAATCCAAAGACCGGCTTGGTCAAGGATCGATGTAATGCACGCACCAGTGATGCCGGAATCGTCGGCAGCATCGCGGCTACTGGTTTCGGGTTGACGGCACTGTGTATCGGCGACAAGCGTGGGTTCGTTCCGCGGGCATGGGCGCAGGAACGGGTCGTGACGACTCTGCGAGCGCTTTGGGGAAAGCTCCCGAACCACCGTGGGTTTTTCTACCATTGGGCCAATATCAATACTGGGGAACGAGTCTGGGACGCCGAAGTATCTTCGGTCGACACCACCATCTTGCTGTGCGGCGTTTTGGCTTGCCGGGAATATTTTCAGGATGCGGAGGTTGACGCCCTGGCCGGTGCCATCTTCGATCGGGTGGAGTGGACCTGGCTATCGGAAGACACCGCCCTGTTGCCGCACGGATGGACACCGGAGATCGGATTCCTTCCTTATCGCTGGGACAACTACAGCGAGTTGATGATGATGTACCTGCTGGGGTTAGGATCTACCGCTTACCCGCTGCGCGACGACACTTGGACTGCTTGGAAGAGGCTGAAGTTCGAATACGACGGCCTGCGATACATCGGGTCATTTGCGCCGCTGTTTGTCCATCAGTACTCGCAGGCCTGGTTTGATTTCCGCCGCAGAAGGGACAAGTATGCGGACTATTTTCAGAACTCGATTACCGCCACCGACGTCCACCGGCGGTTTTGCCTGGAGCTGGGCAAGCAATTTCCGACCTACAGCGATGATTTGTGGGGCATCACCGCCTCAGACTCTTCGAGCGGTTATGTAATCTGGGGTGGCCCCCCAGCGGTGGGGCCGATTGATGGCACGGTAGCCCCCAGCGCGGCGGGTGGATCGTTACCGTTTTTGCCGCAACCGGTGATGCGTGTGCTGCGGACCATCAAGGATCACTACCCGTTTGCCTGGACCAAGTACGGCTTTGTGAACGCCTTCAACCCACTCACCAGCTGGTACGACACCGATGTGATCGGAATTGATACCGGAATCACCATGCTGATGGCTGAAAATGTGCGCAGCGGATTTGTTTGGAATACCTTCATGAAAAGCCCCGAAGCACGGCGCGGGATGGAGCGGGCGGGGTTCAAGAAATACTGACTTGATGGCGCGCGACTGGCAACGACTGCCCATCTTGCTGAACCTTCTTTCCTACACAGTGCATTTATTTCCGAGGCCGAACCGGTCTTGGGCTGGGGCGATTCTTTGGAGGGCGACCGAGTCCGACTGAGCTCCTCAGATCCCGGCCTCCCGTAACGCTAACATTTAAAAGCATATACTTACTTCTGCCGGACAAGCGTGCGGTCTGCGGGCCATCCTCAGATCATATCGTCAGTTGAAACGTGAATCGGAACTAGAAATGAAATACCGCAAGCTGGTGCTTGGACAACGGAACGGGAAATAATATCCTCGGGAGCAAGCCTTCTTTTGGCCTGCTCAAACCCCCAGAGCCCTGTTTGGCATCTTTAGGTCAACGCATTTCTTAGGAACACGAGAATGGCTGAGCCGGAAAAATTCTGGAAGAGCTGGCGGGAGCGTCTCTCCGCGCTTCGCAATGTGCCGCCGGTTCTGCGGATCGTCTGGCAATCCGGGCCTGTCGTGGTCACCTTAGGGCTGATCTTCCGGCTGATTACCTCGCTCTTGCCGATTGCGGCTCTCTGGATCACCAAACTCATCATCGACGGCATCGTCCATGCCATTTCGAGCCACCAGCCGGTGCCTTCCTCTCTGTGGTGGCTGGTCGCGGTCGAATTTGGCATTGCCATCTTCGGCACTGTCCTCAACCGGGTGGTTGATTTTCTGGACGCTTTGCTGGCGGACAAATACACCCGCTACGTCAGCATCGAGGTCATGCTACACGCGGCCGGACTGGATCTGATCGCGTACGAGGACCCGGTTTTCTATGACCGGCTGGACCGGGCGCGGGTTCAAGCCACCGACCGGCTAGGCATGATTCAGTCCATCGGGCGACTGGTGCAGCAGATGATTACAGCTGCCTCTCTGTCGGTTGCCATCCTCCTGTTCTCGCCAGGGCTCTTGCTGCTGTTGATTGCCGGCATTATCCCGGCATTTCTTGGAGAAAGCCACTTCGCATTTCTTGGATATGCGCGAAACTTCCGCCAGACCCCCATTCGCAGGGAACTCGACTACCTGCGCATACTGGGAGGAAGCCGGGAAGCGGCAAAGGAGCTCAAGCTCTTTGGACTGAAGGATTTCCTCATCGAGCGGTTCACTCGTCTTTCCGATCTGATCTATCGCGAGAACGTCGATCTGGCCCGGCGCCGGCTGATTGCAGGGTCTTTCCTGTCCATGATCGGGACCGCCGGTTACTACTCGGCCTATGTATATGTCATCTGGCGGACGGTCACGGGCTCACTGACCATCGGCGAGCTGACTTTCTTAACCGGCGCCATTGTGCAGGCGAGCGGGAATATCCAACAGATCTTCTCGACCCTGTCTAGCATTGCGGACCAGGCACTGTTTCTCACGGACCTGTTGGCCTTCTTTGAAATGCGGCCGACCATCCGTTCCAAGCCAAACGCTTTGCCGGCTCCGCGGCCGATTACGCGGGGATTCGAATTCCGCAATGTGTCATTCCGATATCCGGGAGCGTCGCGACTGGTGCTCAACGGCCTTAATGTGAACCTGCACGCCGGGGAGCGGGTCGCCCTGGTTGGGGAAAACGGTGAAGGCAAGACGACCCTGGTCAAGCTGATGACACGACTTTACGATCCGGTCGAGGGGCAGGTATTGCTCGATGGCGTCGACCTTCGCGAATACAGCCTTGAGGATCTCTACCGTGAGATCGGTGTCATCTTCCAGGATTTCATGCGGTACGAGATGACGGCACGGGAAAACATAGCCGTCGGGCGGATCCATGAGATCGACAACCTGCCGCTTCTGCAGGTCGCCGCCGACAAGAGCATGGCCGACGAGGTGATCGGAAAGCTTCCTCGAGAGTACGAGCAGATGCTGGGACGCCGCTTTGAGAACGGAGTGGATCTGTCGGGCGGAGAGTGGCAGAAAGTAGCGCTGGCGCGTGCCTACCTTCGCGACGCGCAGGTTCTGATTCTCGACGAACCCACAGCCGCCCTCGACGCCCGCAGCGAGTTTGAGGTCTTCCAGCGATTCGCCGAGCTCACTGCTGGGAAAACCGCTCTGTTCATTTCTCACCGCTTCTCTACGGTGCGCATGGCACAACGCATTCTGGTGTTGGAGAAGGGCCGGATCGCCGAGGACGGCAGCCACGAGCAGCTTTTTTGTCTCGGAGGCCGTTACGCGGAAATGTTCGAAATGCAGGCAGCCAGTTATCGCTAGGAAGGCGAAAAGAGTTCAACGACCATCATGCCGCAGAACCGACATCTAAAAGTCATGAGCGCGGACACCGAGGACCTGCCCCAGGCCGCTCCCGAATTCTGCGGTCCTCAAGCGGTGCGCGAGAAAGCAGCGGAACTCGCGCGCACCTTGCGGTGGCTGCCGAACTCGCCGGCCTCGCGCATATTTGCGGAACGCTGTTCCCTGGTGGCCCGAGCCTTCAGGCCGATCTTTGCAGCGCTGGACGCGCCGCCGCCGAAGGTCCCGATCGCAGACGACTTTCGCTGGCTTTATGACAATGGCCGGCTCTTGTCCACGGAAGTTCACAGTACAGCGAGAACTCTCGTCTCTCGCGGCAAGACACCTCATGTGCGCACCTTGCTGGATGTGATCATGCCCCGGTCACTCGCGCTCGCGGAGGGGTTTCTCGAAGCCGTTTCCTACGAGTTCAGCGAGCAAGCCTTCACTTCGTTTGTGGAGGAGTTCCAGCGGAGCACGGTGCTCAAGGTTAGCGAACTTTGGACGCTGGTCTCGGCCGTGAAGCTCATCCTTTTGGAGCAGATCGCGACCCGAAGCAAGGGCCTGCTGCATAACCCCGGCGCGGATTCGACGGGAGTTGCGATTTGCGTGCGCAGTCTTCGGAAGGTTGGAGAAGCGCCGTGGCGGGATGTGCTCGAGCCGCTCATGGTGATCGATCAGATCTTGCGGCAGGACCCCGAGGATTGCTATTCCGGCATGGATCGCGAGAGCCGCGATCTATATCGAAAAAAGCTGACGAACATCGCAGATCACTCTGACTTCAGCGAGCCGGAGGTCGCCCGTGAGGCGCTTGCCCTGGCCGAGTCTGCCCGTCTCCGGCGCCATCCCGACCCGCGCACTCACCGGCGGGAATCTCAGGTTGGGTTTTACCTCATCGACAAGGGAGTCTCGCTGCTTCACCGCAAAGTTGGTTTCAGGCCGCCCCTAGTCCAGAAAATTCAGGGATGGTTGCGCAGGAATCCCGATGAACTCTACCTGGTAGGCATCGAGATATTGACCCTGGTCATCATCGCCGCAGCAGTCCTGTTTCTCACCGACTCCTCCACTTCACCGGAGCTCATTCTGTTTTCCATGCTGATGTTGTTGTTGACGAGTTCCGAAAGTGCGGTGCAGCTGATCAATCACTTGGTCACATCGGTGCTGCCGTCAGAGATTCTGCCCAAACTTGATTTTTCCGGAGGAGTTCCCGACGACTGCGTCACCATGGTCGCGGTTCCCACCCTGCTTCTGGGGGAAGGGCAGGTGCGAGACCTGGTGGAGAGCCTGGAAGTACGCTTCCTTGGCAATCATGATCCGAATATTTGTTTTGCTCTGCTCACCGATTTGCCTGATACACGAGAGCCAGCACGAGAAGACAGTCCGCTGGTCACGTTATGCGGGGACCTGATCCGCGAGTTGAATGAGAAATACGCCAGTCAGGGGATGAGCTCGTTTTTCCTGTTTCACCGCCACCGGGTTTACAACCCACGCGAGAGATCGTGGATGGGGTGGGAGAGAAAACGCGGCAAATTGCTCGACCTCAACAAGCTGCTGCGTGGGCAACACGACAGCTTTCCCCTGAAGGTAGGGGATCTTTCCGTTCTTCCCCGCGTCCGTTTCGTGATGACGCTCGACGCCGATACCGAGCTGCCGCGCGGCACAGCGTGCCGCATGATCGGAGCTTTGGCGCATCCCCTGAACCAGGCCGTGGTCGACCCTGAAAAGAAGATCGTTGTCGCCGGATACGGCATTCTGCAACCGCGGGTTGGAATCAGCGTGCAGAGCACAGCCCGTTCCCGGCTGGCCGCCATCTACGCGGGTGAAACCGGCTTGGATATCTATACGCGCGCCGTTTCCGATGCCTATCAGGACCTGTACGGAGAGGGCATCTTCACGGGCAAGGGTATCTATGAAGTGGATATCGTTCATCGTGTTCTGGACCGGAGGTTTCCGGACAATGCGCTCCTGAGTCACGACCTGATCGAAGGCGCGTATGCGCGCGCCGGGCTGGTGAGTGACATCGAAATCATTGAGGATTACCCGTCCCACTACAACGCCTACAATCGCCGCAAGCACCGCTGGTTGCGGGGCGACTGGCAAATCGCCGGGTGGTTGCTTCCGCGCGTGCCGACGGGGTCGGCGGAACGGGTCCCCAATCCCATTTCGTTCGTTTCGCGGTGGAAGATTTTCGACAACCTGCGTCGAAGCCTGGTGGAACCTTCTACCTTCCTGCTGCTGGTGGCCGGTTGGTTCCTCGGCCGGCGGCCGTGGCAGTGGACTCTCGCCACCATTTGTATTTTGTTCTTACCCACGTGGTTCCGGCTCGCCTTCAACCTGGTGCGGGCTATCGTTGATTTCAATTCGACCGTGGCTCGGGAGGCCCTCAGCGACTTTTACACTGCCAACGTCACCATCTTCTTCACGCTGATCTTCCTGGCGCATCAGACCATGCTTTCGCTGGATGCAGTGGTGCGGGCGCTGCTTCGGCGCTTGGTCACTCACCGCCGGCTGCTCGAGTGGGAGACAGCGGCCGAAGCGGATCTGAATCTTCGGAGGCACACGCCGGTAGAGGTGTATCTCAACTGGGTGCCGTTGCTCTCGATCGGGCTGGGGCTTTTGGTCTGGGCAGCACGGCGCCAGGCGCTTCCGGCCGCGCTGCCCGTCTTGTTGCTCTGGGCGTGCAGCAAACCGGTCTCGGCTTGGCTGAATCGGCCTCCGGCGGCGGCCCGACACCGCACCTCGGCGAAGGACCTGGCCTTTCTCAGGCGCGCGGCTCTACAAACCTGGAGGTATTTCGCCGAGTTCAGCACGGCAGAGCACAACTGGCTGATTCCGGACAATGTTCAGGAAGAACCACCGGCAATTGCGGCCCGCGTGTCGCCCACGAATATCGGGATGCTGCTCAACGCTCGCCAGGTGGCATGCGAATTCGGGTATCTGACGGTGCCGGAATTTTGCGAGCAGACCTCAAGAACTCTGGCGACGGTGTCGAGCCTGAAAAAGCATCGCGGACACGCGCTGAATTGGTATGACACGCGCAGCCTTGAACCGCTGGCCCCGCTTCTTGTTTCTTCCGTGGACAGTGGCAACGTGCTGGCCTCGCTGTGGACGTTGCAACAAGGCTGCCTGGCGAGGCTGCGCCAGCCGGTGTTGCAGCCGTGTTTGTCGGAGGGCTTCCTGGACTTTCTCCGGATTCTGACGGAGGCGCGTGCGATTCCGCGAAAGCTTCTCCACAGATTTGAAAAGCAGCACGCCACGAACAACGGGCTGCAATCGATGCTCAGCGTACCCGAAACAGCCTTTGAACAGACCACCCAAGGCCCCGGCCAGAGCAGACTCGCCCGCCAGGCAGCATGGTTTGCAGCGGAGGCCAAGTCGCGGCTGCGTAACATACAACAGACGGCGAGCGAATATGCTCCCTGGTATTTGCCCAAATTTGCAGACCTGCGCGACGACCCCACTCTCAACCTCCCAGTGATGGCGAGCATCGCTCTCGAACAATTGCCGGAATTCATCAACAAGCTTGTCAACAAGTTGAATTGGGCCGTCCAGTCGATGCCCCAAGACCAGCGAATTTTGCACGAGCGCTTTCGCGACCAGCTTCTTACAGCGCAGGAAAACGTAGCCCGGCTGATCGCGCACCTGCGAACGATTGCGGCTCAGGCCGGCAAGCTCGCTGACGAAATGGACTTCAAGTTTCTGCTCAATGGCCATCGAAAGCTGGTATCGGTCGGCTTCGACACCGAACAAGACCATCTTCACGATGCCTGTTATGACCTGCTGGCAACCGAATCTCGCACCGCGGTCTTTGTCGCCATTGCAAAGGAAGACGTCCCGCAAGAAAGCTGGTTCCTCCTTGGCCGGGCACATACCCTGGACGGCGGACGGCCGGTTTTGTTGTCGTGGACCGGAACGATGTTTGAGTATCTGATGCCCTCACTCTGGATGCGTTCTTACTCCAATACTCTCCTGGAACGTTCGCGGGCTGCCGTCGTGCGCTCGCAGCAGATATACGCTGAGCGAAAAGGTGTTCCCTGGGGTATTTCCGAATCGGCCTATCACAAACTGGACGAGTGCGGGAACTATCAGTACTCGGCGTTCGGCCTTCCCCATCTGGCGCTGCGCAAGCCCGAGAATAATGCGCTGGTCATCTCGCCGTATTCGACATTTCTCGCGCTGAATGAGGATCCAGCGGGAGCGGTCAGGAATCTGCGTCGTATGGCGGATATGGGGTGGTTCGGAAGTTATGGCTTCTACGAAGCGGCGGATTTTACTTCCGGGCGGCGCAGGTTCTGGCAACGTCGCTATCAACTGGTGCGGTGCTGGATGGTCCACCACCAAGGAATGAGTCTGTTGGCACTGGCGAATTTTCTTCGCGATGACGTGGTACAAGAGTGGTTTCACGCGGAACGGCGTGTGCAGGCGACCGAGTTGCTCTTGCACGAAAAACCGGTTGCGCACGTGCGGCGACGGGATCTGCCCCGGCGGCTGGCCGTGGCTTAAGCACAAGACCGAAAACAGGCCTTGCTCTAGGTGTCGAAAATGGCTCGTGTCGCAGGATACACACGCCGGTAAGCTGCGTAGGCGGTATTCATCACCTCGGTCACCGCCGATTGCGGCGCGGTTCTTTGGGCAACACGGACGATCGAATCGCACGCATCATCCACGGTTGGCCAGATCCTGGCTCCAACTCCAGCGAGCATCGCAGCTCCGTAAGCGGCGCCCTCTTCGGCCTCCACCACTTCGACCTGGCGCCCATAGACATCAGCCTGAATCTGGCGCCAGAGTTGGGATCGCGCACCGCCGCCGCCCAGCCGGATTCCTTTCACCGGCACCGGCATCTCTTCGAAAATTGTGAGGGTATCGCGCATACTGAAAGCGACTCCTTCCAGGATGGCTCGAATCACGTGGGCGCGCGTGTGCGAGGCTGTGATTCCGATGAGCGCTCCACGGGCATTGGCGTCGAGATGAGGGGTGCGCTCGCCCATGAGATACGGCGTCCACAGAAGCCCTTCGCAGCCCGGAGGCGCGGTCGCGGCTTCATCAGTCAGACGCTCATAGGGATCGCGTCCGTCGTCCACACCCGCGCCAAATTGGTCTCGGAACCAGCGGAGCGAGAGTCCGGCGGCCTGCGTGACTCCCATGACATGCCATCTTCCCGGTACAGCGTGGCAGAACGTATGCAGACGACCTTTGGCGTCGAGGGCAGGGCGATCGGTGGACGCGAACACGACGCCCGAGGTGCCAATGGTCGCACTCACCGCCCCGGCGGCGACAATCCCCATTCCGGTCGCGCCTGCTGCCTGATCGCCGGCGCCGGCTACCACCGGAGTGCCAATCTTCAGTCCCGTGGCAGCTGCTCCCTCGACGGAAACCTTGCCACACACATCGGGAGACTCGTACAACGCAGGCAGCAACCGGTCGTCAATTTCCGCGGCCTGTAAGACCTCACGGGACCAGCGGCGATGGGCGACATCGAGCATCAGCGTGCCCGAGGCGTCGGACATGTCGATAGCTCGATCACCCGTCAGACGGAAGCGGACGTAGTCTTTGGGCAGCATCACCGAGCGTACCCGCTTCCAGTTTTCAGGCTCGTTGTTGCGCACCCAGAGAAATTTCGTGAGAGTGAAATTCGGCAGGGCCGGGTTGCAGGTGAGCTGAATCAGCCGCTCAGCGCCGATTTTCGAGGTGAGTTCGCGGCACTGCGGCTCGGTGCGGACGTCGCACCAGATCAAGGCCGGGCGCACTACCCGCGCCTGTTCATCGAGCATCACCGCGCCATGCATTTGACCGGAGAAACCAACGCAAGCGACGGCGTCTCCGGCTAGACACGATTTGGCCAACGCGTGACGGACGGCCAAGCCACAGGCCCGCCACCAATCCTCAGGACGCTGTTCTGCCCAGCCAATCTTAGGGGAACGAAAAGGCTCGTGCTCCGCCGTTGCGGAGGAGATCACCCGGCCCTGCTCATCGATAATGAGCGCCCGGGTACCACCGGTGCCAACATCGATTCCGAGTACGTAAATGCGGGACCTCCCGGGTCAGTCTGTAACACGCTGCGCAGCCCGTTTGGTGGCAGGCGTTGTGGAAATCAGGCTCGTCGCTTCGCGGTGGATTCCCGCACTACCAGTTCCGGCTCGATGGCAATTTCACTGGGATAGTCCCCGTCGCCTTCAATGCGTTCGAGCAGAGTCTGGGCGGCGATATTGCCCATGCGGGTCAGGGGCTGCCGCACCGTTGTCAGACTGGGAGTGTTGTAGGCCGCGCCCTGGATGTCGTCAAACCCCACCACGGAGACGTCCTGGGGAACGCGTACGCCCTCCTCCTGAAACGCTCGGATGGCGCCGATCGCCGAGAGGTCGTTGTAGGCGAACAGGGCCGTGAAGGGGACCTTGCGCTCAAGAAGTTTCTTGGCGTACGGGTAGCCGACCTGCGGGGTGGGATCGTCAATGTCGATTTGCACGGTGAGTTCGGGCTTGACCGGAATGCCCAATTCTTGTGCGACCTGGCAGTTCGCCCTCCACCGGTCTTCGGAGTCCGAACTGTCCGGCTGACCTTTCATGAAGGCGATCTCCTGGTGTCCCAAATCCTGCAGATGCGACAGCGCGATTCGCGCGGCGCGATGATGATCCAACACGATGTTGGTCACGCCAGCAAAAGACCTGTGGCCCGCGACAGCGACGGTTGGAAGGGGAGGGGCTTCGCGCAACAGCATATCGACGGTGATGAAGCCCTCGACGCCGCGCTCGAGGAGAATCTGAGCATAGCGATCCAGGAGTTCGGGATTATGCCGGTGCACCACGGTGAGGAAGAAATAGTTCTTCTGCCGGAGATACTGCTCGATGCCGCTGATGACCAGCGATCCGTACGCGTCGCCGATTTCCTCGACGATCACACCGATGGTGTAGGTACGCTTCTTGCGCAGGGATTGCGCAAAAAAATTCGGCCGGTACTTCAACTCGCGCGCGGCTTCGAGGACACGGTTCTTGGTGTGCTGCGGAATGGAGCGAGACGAAGGAGCATTGTTCAGGACCGCCGAGACCGTGCCGGGGGTCAGCCCGACGTGCTCGGCGACCGCCTTCAAAGTGACGACAGACGATTTCTTGGCCCTGGGTTTCCTATCCTTCATGCGGCTCTTGTTTGGTTCTCCGGCGCTCGACACAAGCCTGCGCCAATGCGCTACAGGCGTCGAATTCTACACGAAAGCGAAGAGGGCGAACCCCGCCAAATTACGGGGCGGGCGGGTTCTGCCCCGGTGGCGGGGGCGGCGGCGCAAACCGGGCCGCGTCGATGGGGACATTCTGTTCGACTTTATCCACCCGGATCGTGAAGCGACCGCTCGGGCGCGCAATGGTCCACTGGTAGGGGATCTTCACCCCGCCAGCGTCGCGGTAATCCGCATAGTCCACCTGCGTCGGGTTCAAACCGAGAGCGGAGTCCCCGTACCGGACCATCCGGACCAGGAGACCCGATTTGTCGAAATAGAGCTTCACCGGCGGCTTGCCCTGGCGGAGTGCGCGTACCACGGTGAGGTCCTGGCCGCCGATTTTCTCGGAGGACGCGACGTGCAGCTCGCTGAATATTTCCTTCACGTGGACGGGGAAGTAGAGGTCGGCGTCGAGGCGGGCGGCGTCGATTTCGGAGGGGCCCATCGGCCGCGACGGCCGTCCGGGATTGCCCAGCCACCCGCCGTGGCCATCGAAGGCGGTGATATTGTCGCCACCGGGCAGATGCAGGATCGAGACCCGTTTATCCGGAGCCTGGGCGTAGATCTCGATTGGAATTTGCCTGCCACCCATGGTCGCATTGCCCTTCTCCACCCGGCTCGAAACTTTTTGGACCGCGTTCGCGCCCCCCACGGCGGCCAGATACTTTTCCAGTATTGGGTCGACGGGTTGGCTGGCATCCGTTGATTGGTCCGGCGACCCACCTTGCTCACCGCGTTCCATGGCCGCGGCCTCAGGTGCCTGGTCCTCGCTGGCAATCACCGGAATGCTCACTGGATGAGGGCTGCCGCGATGGCAGGTGTTACACGTCACTTCGCGATGGCTCTCGAAATCATCCTGGTTGATCGCGAACATCATCTGGATCATCTTGCGGGCGGCCTCTTTCGGCTTTTTATCGTCCTTTTCAAACGCTCGTTCCACGTGGCAGAACTCGCACTCCACCCCCAGGGATGCGGAAATGAACTGCATCGAGGGAATCAGTTGGTCGGCGGGCAGGCCCTTCAGGACCTTGATGTTCTTGAACGCCTGTTCCGTCGTCTTGGGCTCTGCCGAGGACGGCGCATTTTGCGCCTGGGCGGGCGCACCGGTGCCGAGCGCCAGCAGAATCACCACCGCGGCCACCGCCTGAACTGCCGAAACTCGAATAGATCCCGTGCTCTGTTTCATGTAGGCCGTTCCTGTTCGATCGAAGTGCGAAGTTTAGCAGACTGATTATCTTTCCTGCTCGTGCGCCGGTCGGGTGGGCGCATTCGCTGGGGGCAGGGGAATCTTGCTCTCGATTCCTTTACCCTCCACGATTGTGTAAATGAAGTCGGCGGGGACGTCGCGAACAGCTTCGCTTTCTCCGTTAGGCCAGCGCACCGTGACCTCGTCGATCTTCTGGTTTGTCTCCAGTCCGAAATGGAGCCGGAGATCGTTCTGTGAGATGTAACTGGAGCCACCTTTCACCTCGCTGAATTGCGTCAGTTTGCCCGCGCGGACCGTTACGCGGGCTCCGATTGCGAGCCGGTTGCTCCTGGTTCCCAACAACTTGAAGAGCACGCGATGGTTGCCGTTCTGACAGTGATTGAGCAGCAACGAGGGCGGCTCACCCACGTTGAGGGTCACCACGTCCACGCAACCATCGTTGTTGATGTCCCCAAAGGCGGCGCCGCGTCGAGACCGGAGTGGGACATCCTGCAAGCCAACGGAAGCCGCAACTTCCTCGAATGTTCCGTTGCGTCTGTTTTTGAACAGCAGGATGGGTTGTTTGAAATGGGCGGCGTTGGGAATGGTGTCGACTTGCGGGTAGACATGCCCGTTCGCCACGAAAATGTCGAGCCAGCCGCTGTTATCCATGTCAAAGAAGCCGGCGCCCCAGCCTACGTACGAATGACTGGGTGGTGCGATTTGCGTATTCCAACTGACATCGGAGAATCCATCGGCGCCGTTGTTGCGGTAGAGCGTGTCGGACTGATCCACGAATTCAGTCACGAAGATATCCAGGCGACCATCGTGGTCGTAGTCCCCCATATCGACGCCCATCGAGCCCAGTTCCTGGCCGTCGCCGCTGAGGTCGGCTCCCATCATAAGCCCGACCTCCTCGAAGGTGCCGTCGTGCTTGTTGCGATAGAGATAGTTGGGGCCAGCATCGTTGGCCACGTACAGATCGGGCCAGCCGTCGTTGTCGAAGTCCCCCCAAACCACCCCCATGCCGTAGTAGTGATGCGGATCGTCGACCCCGGCTTTCTTGGAAACGTCTTCGAAAGTGCCGTCGCCGCGGTTGTGGAAGAGAAAGTCCGACTCTCCCGGCATGCCCCAGGGGCCGCACTGCACCAGCACTCCTCGAAAGCGGCAGAATTTTTCGTCGCTGCCGAGCTCAGGAAGCTTGTTCATGTCGACGTGCACATAGCGCGAGACGAACAAATCCACCTGGCCATCGCGGTCAAAGTCACCCCAGGCCGCCCCCAGGCTCAGTCCTCCCACAGCGACCCCTGCCTTTTCCGTCACGTCTTCAAACCTGCAATTGCCCAGGTTGTGATAGAGCGCGTTCCCGTTGTAGCCCGTCACGTAGATGTCGGGAAGACCGTCATTGTCATAGTCCGCGACGGCGACGCCCATGCCCCACCCTTTGCGAGTCAACCCCGCCTGCTTCGTGATGTCGGAGAACTTGAGATCAGCGTCCTGGCGGTAAAGGGTCACCATGGGATCGCCACCCTGTTTGCGGTAGTGGTCGACGTTCGATCCGTTGACCACGATGATGTCCAGTTTGCCGTCGTTGTTGCAATCAATCAGGCCGATGCCTCCGCTCACCGACTCGATGATGTAGCGCTTATCGGGAGAGGAAATGTGGGGCACGGTGAGACCAGCTCGCGGGGCAATGTCTTCGAAATGGGGTAGGGGACGGGGAGCCGCCTGTTCTCCGGGGACGGATTTCTGGGCGGTTGGACCTGGTGCAGATTGCGCAAATGCAAGAGATGCCGAGAGAAAGCCCAGAAGAAGGTGGGTACGCATAGGACTCGAAGTCCCCGATTATAGCCCACGCGGCTCCTGCTTCTGCCGCCCCCGCGCGGCAGTTCCCGGGGCGAAAGTGGCCAGTCCATCGAATAATTTGACTAGTAGAAAAACGATTTTGCTGGCAGAATAGCCTCCCGCGCAGAACTCGAGATCCAGAAGCGGTTTCTTCGACCATCGGCCCCCGGTTTGTTTGGAGGAAGCATGATGCAGTGGATTCACAAAAGCGCGCTGTTCCTGGTGCTACTCCTGGGTGTGCCCTGGTCCTGGGGTGGTGATGCGATCCCAAAGGCGGCGTGGCGGCGGCCGATCGGTCAGCCGTTGGCGAATGCCGGCACCAGGAAGCCCGCCCTCCCTGACTTGATCGACGATGGCTACTGGCAAGGCGCTCCCGTGGGCGGTTTTGGCGCAGGCACTTTTTCGCGCAGCTATCGAGGAGACTTCTCCCGCTGGCACGTGAAGACCGGCGCCCATAAGTACGAGGCGGTCGACGTCAATCAGTTTGCCATGTACCAAAAGGTCGAAGGCGCATCGCAAGCTGTCGCCCAGGTGCTCACGGCGAGCCATCCGAGCGGCACCGGTTTGAGCAGCTGGAAATGGGACTATCCGGTCGGCGCGGGTGACTATTACTCGCTCTACCCGAAATCCTGGTACGACTACTGCTGGGACAAGTTCCCGGCTCACGTGACGCTCGAACAGCTCTCCCCCATCCTCCCCGACAACTACAAAGAAACGAGCTATCCGGTTGCCGTCTATCGCTGGCATGCCGAGAATCCAACCGACCACGCCGTCACCGTCTCGGTGCTGCTTTCCTGGGCCAACATGCTGGGCTGGTTTCGAAACTTCAACCACGATTTCACCGGGCGTATGAGCTACGGCAACCGCAATCGATTTCAGAGCGAGCCGCAAGGCGTCGACGGCACGATGAAAGGCATTGTCCTCGACCGCAACCGCAGCGGCTCAGTCCAGGACGAGTGGGATGGCCAGTTCGTCATCGCGGCTCTTGAATCCCCGGGTCTCGAGGTAACCTACCAGTCCAGCTTCGACCCACAAAGCGACGGCAGCGCGGTTTGGAAGCCGTTCGCAGAGGACGGAAGACTCACCAACAACGGGCAGGACTGGGTGAGCAGTGGCGAGGACATCGCGGGGGCGATCGCCGTGCGCTTCACGCTGAAGCCCGGGGAGAGGCGAGTGCTTCCGATGGTCATCGCGTGGGATCTCCCGATCGTGGAGTTCGGCTCTGGAAGAAAGTGGTACCGCCACTACACCGACTTCTATGGCACGACGGGCACGCATGGGTGGGATATCGCCCGCGATGGACTGCACAACGCTGCGAAATGGAGCGACGCCATTGATGCCTGGCAAGCAGCATACATCAATGATGAAAGCAAGCCGCTCTGGTATCGCGGGGCCCTGTTCAACGAAATGTATATCCTGGCGGACGGAGGCTCGTTCTGGGGACGCCCGGTCGGCTCCGATCCAAAGATTCCGAACACGTTTGCTTTCATGGAGTGCTTCGACTACCCGTTCTATGCGACCCTGGATGTGCGCTTCTACGGCTCGATGCCGCTGGCGAAGTTCTGGCCCGAGATCGACAAACAGGAGCTCCGCCAGTTTGCCGATACGGTTCCGCAAGACTTGACCGACAAGTACATGTGGCTGTGGAAGTCGCAGCAGTCTGGGATCCCCGCCTATCGCGAACGCAAGTCCAAAGGAGCGGTTCCGCACGACCTGGGCGTGCCTGAAGAGGATCCGTTTTTCCAGGTCAACCAGTTCAGCTGGCAGAACACGAATGGCTGGAAGGACCTGAACAGCAAGTTTGTCCTGATGATTTGGCGCGATTATGTGTTTAGTGGTCGCCGGGACAAGCCGTTCCTGCAATACACCTGGCCCGCCGTGCAGGAGGCGCTGGAATACCTGCGCCAGTTTGACCGTGACGGCGACGGCATCCCCGAAAACGATGGCTACCCCGATCAGACCTACGATGTCTGGGTAGTGCGCGGAGAGAGCGCATACTGCGGAAGCTTGTGGCTGGCCGCTCTGCGCGCCGCGCAGGAGATCGCCGACGCTCTCGGCAACCAGTCAGCATCGGTCAAATACAAAGACCTGTTCACGAAAAGCCAAGCCAGCTACATCAAGAAGCTCTGGAACGGGAGTTACTTCCGCTACGACACGCTGAGTGAGTATCGGGACAACATCCAGGCCGATCAACTGGCCGGTCAGTGGTATGCCAACATGACCGGTCTCGGCGACCTGGTCCCGCGCGAGATGCAGCGCAGTTCGCTCAAGAAGATTTTTGACTTCAACGTGATGAAGTTTGGCAAGGGGGAAATGGGCGCGGTCAATGGCATGGGGGCCGACGGCAGCGTCATCACGACGAACGAGCAAGTCCAGGAAGTTTGGGCTGGCACCACTTTCGGGCTGGCCGCCCTCATGCTCAGCGACGGCATGAAAGACGAGGCGTATCACACCGCTTGGGGCGTATACCACGTGACCTACGAAACCAAAGGGTATTGGTTCCGAACGCCTGAAGCCTACGATTTAACCGGCAATTATCGCGCTTCCATGTACATGCGGCCTGCTGCGATCTGGGCCATGGAGATGACACAGCCGCCGGTGAGTGGTGGGGTGGAGTCCGCGGCGAAGGCACATTAGCTACGGGCAGCTCCGCTCTGAGGACTTCCCTAGAGAGACCCAAATCTCACCGATCACCCCCGGGAGCGCAAATCGTTCCGCCAATTGGACATGTCCTTCATCCAGCCATGACTGGACTACCGTGTCCCCCGTCTCCACCTCCGTAACTTGCTGCAAGGATTACCACCTACTAGCCTTAAGCGGATGGCTCTCCGCGCCCTTCTATTCTCGTCAGACGGGACCACTACGTCGATGCTTTGCCAGGTTCTTACGGACCTGGGAATTGAGGCAGAGATCTGCTCTGAGATCCTCGTGGCGGTGGGCCGGGTCTCGAAGGAGAACTACGACACCATCCTGGTCGACTGGGATCAGGAGGCCGACGCGACCTCTCTGCTGAAGACGATCCGCGAGCAAAAAACCGCAAGCCAGGCCCTGAATCTGGCGCTAGTGCAAAACGATAAGGATGTTGGGCGCGCTTTGCAGCATGGCGCTAATTCCATCATCAAGAAGCCGGTGGATATGCGGCAGGCTCACGACACATTGTCGACTGCCCGCGATTTGATCCTCTCGCGCCGGGCAGAACAGAAGGACAAAGAAACCCGGGCCGCGGCGTTACAGGCAGAAGCAGCCGCTGTCGCCGCCGAGTTTCCCGATGGCGACGAGGCGCCCGCGCAGAAGACAGGGTTTATCGCTCAGACTGCGCCCAAGAGCGCGTTCGAGGTGGAGGAACTCACCGAAAAGCATACCCTTGCGAGCGAGCCCAAACCAGTTTGGCGGGTCAGTCAAAAGCTGGCATCCCCCAACCATTATGCCAGCGACGCTGCCGAGCCAGGTCCTGTCGAGAAAGCAAAGAGATGGGACGAAAAACCGAAACCGTACGAGCCACCCGTCGAAGAAACACCGATTGAAAAACCCGCCTCGCAGGACAAGCACGGTGTCTTCTCTTCGCTTCCCGAGGAAGAAACCCTGCCCGAGACAGAACACCAGTCCCATCCTCAGTACCTGGTGTTCGCCCTGGTGGGCTGCCTCCTTGTCGCCGGGGTTCTCTGGGTGTGGGCGCCTGGAGATTCCTATCGCGGGCGGATGAGCTCGGTGCTGCACTCCCTTCTGAGCCTCACAAAGTCGAGTCAAGCCCAATCCACAACCGCTACTCCTCAAGCACCCTCCTCTGAGAAACCAGCTACACCGGTGCTCTCTGAAAGAGCCGAAGACGCGACCGCTGATCCCGCTTTAGACACAACGGATGTCGATCCCAGCAAGATTCAGATTATCGAGACCAAGGTCATACCCAAACCCGGGGCACAGCAACCGCCGACCACCGATCCTTCGCCGGACTCCGATCCGGCTAAGCAAGCAGCTGAGCCGGAGCCTGCGATTTCGGTTGCAACGCCCGCCCCGCCGATTCAAGCGCCACCCGCGATTCAACCGACTGTGATTCCGGTGTTTCGACCCCAACCTCCGATGAACGTGCCTGATAATTTGTCCTCAGCTTCGGACGGACGGGTCGGCGTCATCATTCCTGACAGCCTGAAGACGACGCCTCCGGCTGCTCCGGGAAGCTCGTTCGAGCCGGCCACGATTCCGGAGGAAGTTTCCCGGGATCTGGTGCTTCGCCGAGTGGATCCTGACTATCCAGCCCAAGCCTTGCCGCAGCACCTGGAAGGTCCGGTCGTCCTGCAGGTGTCGGTCGCAAAGGACGGCACCATTCAAGATGTCAAACTGGTAAGAGGCTACTTCATCCTAGCCCACGCCGCCTTCGACGCCGTCAAGCAGTGGCAGTTTAAGCCCTACAGCCCGAACGGCAGGCCAGTCGACTTCTCGACCTACGTCACCCTGACCTTCAAGTACCCGCGCTAACTCTTAATGGCGGCGCCGCGGCCGGCCTCACAAGAGCTTCGCTCTCAGACTAAGGCGTATCATATGAACAACTTGCGACCAACTCGCTCTTCTTGATCGGGCCCATCTCATCGCTTCACCGGAGCTTCGTTTGGAGCTTCCGGGTAGCTCCAAGCGAAAGCCCTCACCGGAATGGTTACTCTTGGTCGATTTCTGGCAGCGCAGAGGCTGGATCTCACATCAATAGAGATATAATCTTTGTATCTCTTTGGAAGTGACCTTCCTTCCTTTCTGGATGATCAAAAACCGATGTCGATGAAAACCAAAGCTGCCATTCTTGTGACCTCGTTTGCTGTGCTCCTTTTCATGGTCCTGGGCGGACTGGGAGGCGTGCGCGCCTCTTCGAACGACGGTGCCTACCGGCAACTACAGGTTTACAGCGAAGTGCTTTCGCGCGTAAACACCGAGTACGTAGAAGATCCCAACATTCCGAAGGTCACCGATGGAGCGCTGCATGGTCTGCTGGAGGCGCTTGACCCGAATTCCAGCTACCTGAGCCCCAAGGAATACCAGGACTACAAATCCAAGAAGACGGATGCCAAGGCCGACATCGGCGCGGCAGTTTCCAAGCGTTTCGGCTATGCGGCCGTGATCGCAGTGATTCCGGGTGGCCCGGCCGACAAGGCTGGGATCCAGGGCTCCGACATTTTCGAAGCGATTGAAGGGCACAGCACCCGCGAAATGTCGCTCGCGGGAATCCGTGCTCTTCTGAGCGGACAGCCCGGCTCGAATATCACCGTTTCAGTTGTGCGTGCACGCCGCGCCGAACCTCAGAAAGTGGTGATCACCCGCGACGTCGTCACCGTCCCGGCCGTCACCGACAAAATCATGGAAGAGGGCGTCGGGTACATCAAGGTCGACGCGCTCAGTAAAGGCAAGTCGCAGGAGATCGCCACCCTGATCAAGACGTTGCAGAAGCAGGGTGCGAAGAAACTGATTCTTGACTTGCGCAATAGCGGCGAAGGGGAAGAGTCGGAAGGCATCGCAACGGCCAACCTGTTTCTGAATCACGGGACCATCACCTACCTGCAGGGCCAGAAGTATCCGCGGGAGGCGTTCACGGCAGAGGCCAACAAGGCCATCACGAATCTTCCGGTTGCTGTGCTCGTGAACCACGGTACAGCCGGGCCGGCGGAAATCATCGCGGCTGCGATCCTGGAGAATGCTCGTGGCGACGTGGTGGGAGACAAGACCTTCGGCGATGGTTCGGTCCAGAAGGTAATCGACCTTCCCGATGGCTCGGCCCTGATTCTCTCGGTAGCCAAGTACTACTCGCCCAGTGGAAAGGCGATTCAGGACACAGCGATTACTCCGAATGTCCTAGTGGCCGACACGGATGAGGACGCGCCGCTTCCTGACGAGGATCAGGATACGGCCGCTCCGGACGAGAACAAGGCCAAAACTCCGCAGCAGGACGAACAACTGCGCAAAGCCATCGAAGTTCTGAAGAACCACGAAGCAAAGGGATAGAGCAGTCGTTAGTCTCCAGTCGTTAGCAACCGCGCGCTCTCCAGGGCGCGCGTTTTTTCATTCCCCTGGGCGACGCGTCGACAAACGATACTGGCACGTCATCCTGGCCGCGGACCTTCGTGCTCTCCCGCCAACAACTTACGATGAGCGACGACCGACTGATATCCTGACCTCATCCTCCATGAAGTCCATTTACCAGGATCTGCCAGAAGTCGAAATCGTGGGCAAGAAGGTGGTCGGCCGCGTTGTGTTCGGCATGCTGGTCCTGGCGGCTGCCCTGGTGGGAGCGACCGCCGGGCTTTTGCTGGTGTACTCGACTGACCTTCCTCAGGTCGATGACCTTGAGCATTATCGGCCCGGCTCCATTACCGAACTCTACGACGACCAGGGGCGCATCATTGGCTCGTTCGCGCTGCAGCGCCGCGTGGTCGCGGCCTACGACGACTATCCGCAAGTCCTGCGCGATGCCCTCATTTCCATCGAGGATAAAGATTTCTACCGGCACGGGGGCATCAACGTCTGGCGGATTGTGGGAGCTGCGTATCGCGACATTCAATCTGGAGGCAGGGTACAAGGCGCCTCGACGCTTACGATGCAACTGGCCCGCAATCTCTTCTTGTCACCAGACCGTTCCTTCCAGCGCAAGATTCAGGAGGCCTTGCTCGCGATCCAGATCGAGCGCAGATTCACGAAGTCGCAGATCTTTACGCTCTATGCCAACCAGATCTTCCTGGGACATGGCGCGTATGGATTCGAGTCAGCCTCGGAGTATTACTTCAGCAAACCCGCGAAGAAGCTCACCCTCGATGAAGCAGCACTGCTGGCGGGACTCCCGAAAGGTCCGCAGGCTTACTCGCCGATCACGCATCCTGACCGCGCGCTCAAACGCCGTAACCTTGTGATGAATGCCATGCTGGAGGATGGAAAAATTACCGCGCAGCAGGCCGCCGACGCGAAGGCCAGGCCCGTCCAACTCAACGTGCAGCATGATCCGAACTCCCTGGCTCCTTATTTTGTGGAGGAAATCCGCCGCTACCTGGAAAACAAATACGGGAGCGATCAGGTCCACGAAGGTGGCCTGCGCGTTTACACGTCGCTCGATATGGACCTACAGAAAGCCGCGAACCGGGCGGTGCTCAACGGCGTCGCTGCTTACGAACGCCGCCACGGCTGGAAAAACCACCTGGTCAACGTCCTGACACGGGAGGTCACTCTCGATAACTACGATCATCCTGACTGGGACGACGAGCCCGAAGTCAACGGCTACTTGCACGCGCTCGTTACGGGTTCGGCTTCCGGATCCGTCACAGTGAAATTTGGCCGCTATCACGCCAGCCTTGCCCAGCAGGACGCCGCCTGGACAAAGAAGAAGGTCTCGGACATGCTGAAGCCCGGCGATCTTTGCTATGTGAAGGTTCAAAGTATTGGTCCCGACGACACGGCGCACATAACGCTGGAGCAGGATTCCGGCGCGCAAGCCGCTTTGGTCGCAATCGACAACGCTACCGGCGAGATCAAAGCCATGGTCGGCGGCCGAGACTTCAGCGAATCCAAGTTCAATCGTGCCACGCAGGCCCTGCGCCAGGTCGGTTCATCGTTCAAGCCCTATGTCTACACCGCCGTGATCGATCAGGGTGGAAGCCCCGACGACACCATCCTCGACGCGCCCATCACTTTCGAAACCGCGTCCGGTCCCTACACGCCGCACAATTACGACGAGAAGTTCGAAGGCACCATCACGCTGCGTCGAGCCCTCGCCCAGTCACGTAACATTCCCGCATTGCGCCTCGCCGACCGCCTCGGCATCAAGGCGGTCATCGATTATGCTCACCGCTTTGGCGTGACATCGAGCCTTCCGCCATATCTCCCCGTCGCGCTCGGCTCTGCCGAGATCACTTTGATCGAGCAGACCAACGCCTTCAGCGTATTTCCAAACGACGGAGTCCGCATCACTCCCCGCTACATCACGAAAGTGACCGACTATGATGGTCGCGTGCTGGAGGAGAATTTTCCTGATGTGAAGGACGTAGTTTCTTCGCGCACCGCCCGTATCATGACCTCGATGCTCGAAGAGGTGGTGCAGCACGGCACTGGCATCGCGGCCTCTAGCCTGAAGCTTCCACTCGGCGGCAAGACGGGTACCACCAATGACTTCACCGACGCCTGGTTCGTCGGCTTCTCGCCTTCCATGACCTGCGGAGTCTGGATCGGCTACGACGAAAAGAAGACTCTGGGCGCCAAAGAAAGCGGAGCTCACGCCGCGTTGCCCATGTGGATCGACTTCATGAAATTCGCCATGGCCGGTAAGGATCCCGGAGAGTTCCAGCCCCCACCTTCGGCCCCGCTAAACCCGGAATCCCTGAAAGTCGATACTCCCGACACTGCCCCCGCGGAAGAGGAAGTGCACTAGGAACAGGTTCCATGGTTTCGAAATTGCGGAGTTTCAAAGTGTGAACTTCAGGCACTCCACCTCAGGCGGGGAAGTCGAATTTCGAACTCCTAGACTTTGAAGACTCTCTGGAAGCTTGAAACTCGTAGCCCAAAACTTTAAACCCGCAGCCTCCTCTTGACCATATCCCCCTACAAGCGTAGCCTCGCGTGCGAAATCGGTGGATCGATCTTTCACTTCAAGGAGGCTGTGCATGGTTCCTCTCTCCGCTCTCTGGCTACCGATCGTGCTTTCTGCCGTGATCATCTTCATCGCCAGTGCCATTATGCACATGCTGCTGCCGTACCATAAGGGCGACTACCAGCAGCTTCCCGACGAAGACAAGGTCCTCACCACGCTGCGCGCCGCAGGTTTGAAGCGAGGCCTCTACGTTTTCCCCTTCGGCACGCATAAAGACATGAAGTCGCCGGCCATGCAGGAAAAATACAAACAAGGACCGGTCGGGATGATGACCATCTTGCCGGTCGGCCCGCCCGCCCTGCCGAAGTACCTGATCCAGTGGTTCGTCTATTGCCTTGTGATTGGCTTCTTCGTTGCTTACCTCACAGGACATACGGTTGCGCAAGGCGCTCACTACCTGGCCGTCTTTCGTGTGGCTGGCACCGCCGCCTTCCTGGCTTACGGTCTGGGAAACCTGAGCAACAGCATCTGGAAGGGCCAGATGTGGGGCATGACCTTCAAGGAATGTATCGATGGCCTGGTCTATGGCCTGCTGACCGCGGGCACGTTCGGCTGGCTCTGGCCCAGGTAGCGGGCTAGGTTTCCCCTGCGTCGCAACAGCATCGAGCTTTGAGCCCATTGCTGAATCCGTTGTGGTCGTTGCGAGGTCAGGCCGCGTGCTCCGTTCAGGGGGAGGTTTTGCCCCGCGCGCGAGCCGGCCTGCTTGGGGGATCGGAAACAAACCTCACACCAACATCGGCGAGGCCCAACTGCAGTCCAGGCTAACCTCTGTGGGCACCCCGTCCCCATAAAATCAAGCACTTGTAGGCTTCGGGTTCTTCCGTGACCCCTCCAGCTAGCGGGACAATGATCCGGCTACTGGTGGGAGAGCCCGCTGGGGACATGGGTCGGTCTGGACACCTCAAACTTTGCCTCTCAAATTTTTTCTCCAAAACAATCTTTCGCAGTTGGGGTTAGCCAATCAAAGACGGCCTTTTGCAGAGGAGCACGAGCAGAGGAGCAGCAAGGGGTGGAAGGCTTTCGAACGCGGAAAGTACCGATCGCGCGGCTTGCAACCGCTGGGGCGCCGGCAAGAGTTCTTCTTGCCAGCCAAGAACGAGAAATGATTCGGATGATGGCCGATGGCGTGAGTCTCCGTGGCATTGCCCGGCGACTAGAGTTAAGGGAAATCGAAGTCAGAGCGTATCTCGCTTCCATTTTCGAAAAACTGGCGATTTCGGGACGGTTGGAATTGCTATCCCCGAAGGAGCTTTGAAGACCGCCGCGAGGCAACGTTCGCGTGGTACACAAGCAGCGTTTCGCAGCTGGACCTAATTCTTGGCCGCACCCAGGGCTCCCGACCGGAGACAAGCAGGCGATGAAAACCATTGCTTCACCCAGTGTGCTGAAGCAGGCAACACAACCGCAGATGGAGCCCAGGGTCCCGGCGCTCCCCGAAGACGAACCTCAGGTAGGCAATGATCTTCCCAACCCGGCATTGAACCCCATGCTGAATCCTTTACTGGGGAAGAATCTCGGGCGTTGGGCACACGTATACTACACAACGCCTCCCGAGGAACGGGACCTGGCGGTGCTCGCCCTTTTGCGGGAATTGGAAAACGCTCAAACACCCAGGCGGGAACGCAAGCCTTTGGCTCTAGACGAGAACAATTCAAAGAACGCGCGCCCCAAGACTCAGCCTGAGGCACTCACTTGTTCGGTTTGCCTGCACCAGAACGCCGCCCATCAACGTTTCTGCGGTCTCTGCGGATTGGCACTAGAAGCGGACAAGAGAAGGGATCCTGAACAACCAGTACTTCCACCGCCCATGCCATCACCGATCGAACGAAAAGCGGAAGATTGGCTCGCGGCGCGCGAGAAGGACTTGGCGGCATCTGTCGCGGCCCCCGGAAAAATCCGGTCGTGGAAATGTGCGGCATTCCTAATGATCATACTCACAGCGATCAGCTCGTATTGGCTCGGGAGAGTGCGTTCGCAAACCCCCAGCCCTATCAATCGGGGCGAGGCTAGACCTAGATCGGTTTCATCCTCCCCGGCCGCTGCGAGCAAATTCTCTACCGCCGCTGCGAATCCCAAACAGGTCATTGAGCGAATACGGCCGAACACGGGACCTGGCGAGAGTAAGACGGAGAATATGGTTCCAGCAGCGCCAGCGCCCGCCTCAGCAAACAGGATTGCCAAGCCACCTGCGGGAACGCCCATCGGATGCAGAGAAGATCATCTGGGGAACTGCTCGGTTGGTGAACTGTACAGGAGAACCATGATCTTGGCGGACACAATCGATGCCCTTTTCATTGATTACGACAAGCAGGTAATGCACCTGTTGAAGGACGCGAGAGTGCATCAGGGCGACTCGGGCCAAAAGCAACAGGAGCGCTTCCGACAAGGTAACCACTCAGCTCAGCTGTGGGAGCGCCTGCGGCTAAGCCTTTACATGAGTAACTACCAGAAGGATGCACTGAAGTACCGGGCAGCATTACTGCGGCGAGCGGTAAAACCCGGATTGGACAATGGAGGGTTCCTTAATACCTATAAGAATCCGCAGTTGTGTTTGGAGTTGCACTATGTAGCAGAAGATCTGCGCAGACTTGCCGCACAACTCCCGGAACCCGACATCCCAAATCAACCATCCACCCTCCGAGTAAAGAGCAACTCTCGGTCGCGTTGATTCCTGTCAGGTCGATCGGAATGCAAGTTCGGTCGGCAACGTTTCAGCAGCTACGCTGTTCGTGATGCAACAACAAATACCTAGCGAAGCACGCAGCGAGCCCAGGCCAGGGGACAGGCGCTCTCCCGGTTAGCACTAGGTGAAATCTTCTGGTACAGCCGCACAAATTGCACGCCTACCCAAGTCCCACAGCGTAAGCCCACTATTGCCGGGCACTTCCTTTGGCCCGGGACGTGCTCTGGGCATCCTGAGGGCCGCGAACCACAATGTTAAGGGGTGCGACACGGTGGCTAACGATTGGAGCGTCGATCGCGCTGTTCTGCTGCTTCGGAGTCGCTCAAGAGACCACTCGTTGGGGAACGATGTCTTTCAACTCCATTATTGATGCCCTGGAAAGACAACAATCCGTAGTTCGTCCGCAAGCTTCTTATCAGGTGATTCGCGAGTATCGCTTATCCGGTGCAAACGATTCGAGTACTAATTCCCACGTGATTGCGGAACTAGATTTCAGGCCACCCGCCAGCACAAATTATAGGATCCAGAACTGGTCAGGGAGCAGCCGAGGGCAGCAAGTTGTACGGCGTGTCCTCGACCACGAGGTCGAAGCAACGTCCAACGGCAAACAAACCCGAACCGTCATCAACAGGGAGAATTATGATTTCAACTACATCGGAGAGGTCGTTCTAGACGGCCGGCCCTGCCACTTATTGGGCTTGAGGCCGAAGCGAAAAGAGAAAGACCTGATTTCGGGGGAGGTGTGGGTAGACAAGCATTCGTTTCTGGTCCGCCAAATCGACGGAGAGATTGCAAAAACTCCCTCTTGGTGGCTAAGAAAGGTTCGGATCAAGCTCACATTTGCCGATCGCGACGGAACCTGGTTGCAGACCGGCATGGAAGCGGTAGCAGATGTACGGATTATTGGCCTTCACACCTTGACATCACGGATTTTGGATTACCGCCGTGCTGAAGTCGCATCGACTGGGACTCCCATCCGTTCCGCGGATCGCAAACAGTAGCGGTTAATCTTTCCTCGACCCTCAGCCGTACTCTTGCCCCGAGCACCGCGGCCCAGCAATGGGGAACCCGTCCTTTCGCGCTTTGTGTGTAGGCTGGGGCTGCCAATCATCCAACCATCCTTTGAATTCTTGTCACTCCGAACCGGCTTCCGCCGGCAAGAGCCTGCCTTAAGCGTTGAAGCCAGCCTGTTACAGCGGGCGATCCATTGCAGGTGAGAAGCGGTATACCGTTGACATCATGGCAGGTAAGAGTCGGGTGCTCGATTTGGGAGTCACGGGAGTGCTCCTTCGACGGTTCTGTGCTACCATTTCTTGTCGCCTCCCCTAGGGAATCCGCTGTATTCTCCGCTGCCCCCTAAGCGTTGTAGCGTATTCCTCGGACCCTACTCCCCCGAACTCGACCGGGACCACGCCGAGCATCGCTGCTTGAGTGCAAACGGGAAAGCATCATCCGGCCCACGCTGTCTTCCAGTTCACGAGACCCGTCCGCGGGTTGATTTTTCTATGGGGGTGCCATGCACACTTTGATTCTGTTTGCTGTCTTGCACGGGGTTGTGTCGATTGCGCCGATCCGGGTATTCCAGCCCTACCCGAGCGTGAAGTGCCCACAGGGCTACTCCATCTGGTGGCCGAAGGGCAAGGAGTTCGATAACGACAAATACGCGGAGTGCATCCAGCCCATTGCAAAGTCGCCGACCAAGATTGTGAAAGATGTGAGCCTGCGTCACAAGATGGCGCTGCGCTAGCAACTATCTTCGATCGAACTGGCTCTGCTCCCAGCTTGGAACTCGCAGCTGTCAGCTTGCGTCCCGGCCACGGCGCGTTCGCCCCGGACCACAGCTCCGTGACAACGCTCACAGATTCCTCCCGCCGGTCTTGAAAGACTTTTCCTGTCTCGGAGAGAGTGCAGGGGGTAATGAGACCAGATACTGGCCCTCAGCGCACCGTGGATGAACCGAGGTGCGACGCTGCCTGAGACTTGCTGTGGTACTTTGAGGCCACACTCGCTGAGAAATCTGCGGTGTTTCCAACTTCTGGCCCGAAGGGCGTGGTGCGCCACGCGAGTTTGTAGTGCGAAGGAGCAAGACAGGCAATGGCGGCCCAATTCCTCAAGCGACTTCTCGGAAAATTATGCCCGCACCAGTTCTCCTGGCCCCACAGCGGCATTCACGGTCAGGATTATCAAGTGTGTCTGATTTGTGGAACGGCCTATGGGTATGACTGGACCACGATGCGCCGCACCGGCGAGCTGGTAGCCCCACCCGATGGGCGAACGGAATTGTTGCACGAGAAGCAGTCCTGATCGAACGATCAGGCGTCGGACCCGGACTTAGGCGCGGGCAAGCTCCAAAAACTTTAGCATGCTCTTAGTCGGCCTGCGGATGTTTGCCTTGGCCGTTCGATGCGCTTTCCGTCCGGAATTGCTCTCCCAGACTCAGAACCAGTGAATTGAGGCCGTTGGCGAGCGTGAGCCGCAACCGTCCGACGGCTTGCTGCGCAAGGTCTTCCATGGAGTGCTCGAAGGCCTTCAGCGTCTCCCCAACCTGGACCTTCAGCGACTCGGAGACCGACGCTTCGATCCCCTTCTGGACAATCTTCAAGCGCCCGCACGCTTCATCCAGTTGGTTGCCGAGTTCCTGTGAACTGCGGGTTCCCATCTCCGCAAGAATCGTATCGACTGCGCTCTCCAGCTGCTTGCGGGTGCTGCTCACGGTGTTGCTTGCCATCTGCCCGAGACGTTTGTCGAGGCCCGATTCAAGTTCGCGCGCCGCTTCATCCAGCTTCGAGATACGCCCGTCGAGGTCAGTAACTTGTTCCCGCACGCGCGAGGCCTCCGACACCACCACTCCCTGCACCTGCTCCAATTCACGGCGCCGCTCATTGTGCTCCTCGCCCAGGTTGTGCTGCAGGACTTGGAGGAGTTCCTCGCTTAGCCGCTTGAGGCGGTTGCCTGCGTCCACGACTTGCTGCTGAAACTCTCCCTGGCGGCGATTGAGATGATCGCGCAGATTGGCCGCGATGTCGGCCGAGATACTCTGTGTCTTTTGTTCCACCGATTGCAGCTCTTGGGTGACCTGCTGGACGAACTGGTTGTGGGTGTCGGTGGTTTTTTGGTCGATCGCAGTCTTCGCCGCTTCCAGCACCTGGGCCGACTGCGCGCGTGCCTCATCCTGAATACGCGGCGCCAGATGCTTTCGCAGGCGCTGTTCCATCTGCTCTTCAAGCTCCGGAGGAATCTGCGAGAGCGACACCTCAAACCGGCTCCGCCGCGATTCCCCGCGAGCGAGCTTCTCTCGGAGGTCGGTCAACTCGGCCTGCAAGGGCTGGACGAACTCGGCCATCATCGTCCGCAGGTTGTCGTCCGACACCTGTCTCTGGATACTGTCGAGCGTGCCCTTCAACGAAGCCGGGATTGGAGTCGTTTGCGGTTCGAGGAACTGCGGGTTCTTGCCCACCAGCTTCGGCGGAAGCTTCTCCCCGGTCGGTGCGGCAGGCGCCGGCAGTTTCTGCCAATCTTGTGGACACGACTTCAGTCCCCAGAAGTTCTCCGGGCGGTCGAGCCGCGCTCCCAAGCGCCAGCCCAGGCGATCGGACTCGAGCGGTTGGCAATAGACGACCTTGGCGGTGGTCTCGCGGCCTTCCTTGCTGTGGAAGTGCACCAGCACTCCGGCGTCCAGCTTCATCGGAGAGCGCATCGAACAGCCATGCGCGCTGACCACCAGCGTCTCGCAAACCTCGGAGAAGTGAGTCGCCGGCTCCAGGCTGGTAACCAGGATCGGAACGTTGGCCGGCACTCTGGAGCTGCGCCGGAGGGGAGCGGGGGAGCTGGAATTTTGCATAGTCACGGCCTTGTCACGAGGAGTAAGTGACCGCTCTGCCTTGACCGGGCCGAGCGTCCCTGTAGCGACTACGTTACCCCCAAGTGTGTCTACTGGGGGTCACCCGGGAGTCTCGGCCGCAGCGTGTTCAACCGGGCAATGGCGCTGCCGACTTTAGTAACCGCAGGTGGAGGACGCCGAAGATCGGCCGAAATCAGCGACTATAATCCCAGTAAGCCATGAAGTCTTTCTTCCGGTTTGTCGTGACGGGGGTCGTATTGCTGCTGGTGGCGATGGTTTCCGCGCTTATGGCCATGCGCTTCGCCATCCACGGTGGTGAGGTGATCGTGCCCAGGCTGGTTGGGTTGAGTCCGGTGGAAGCAGAGCGGGCCGTTTCTGGCTTGGGCCTGAATGTCGCGATCGAGCGCCAGTACTACAGCCCTGACGTGCCCGAAGGCAAGATCATGACGCAGGTTCCTGCGGTCGGCACGAGGGTTCGCCACGGCTGGCAAGTGCGGGTGGCACAGAGTCTGGGACCGCAGCGAGTGACGATTCCCGATGTGCTGAGCCAGAGTGGCCGCGCTGCCGATCTCAACATCCGCCGCCGTGGGCTGGACGTGGGCTCAGTCGCGTACTTGCAGTTGCCCGGGTCCGCATCCGACCAGGTGCTGGCACAGAGTCCACCGCCGAACGCGAACGGAGTTCCGGTCCCCCGAATCAGCCTATTGGTAAGCGCAGCCGCCCAGCCGCAGGCATTTGTCATGCCGAGTTTCCTGGGACAGCCGCTGGGGAGCGTAAACCTGGCGCTGCTGGATGCCGGGTTCCGCGTTGGCAATGTCACGGTGGCGGTCTCACCGCCCGACAGCACGGCAGCCTCTCTAGCTGCCTCGTCACCGCCGCCTCAGCCCACGCCCGCGAGCATCATCGTGTCGCAGAGTCCGGGACCAGGGGAACGAGTGAATGCAGGCGCCACGGTGAACTTCGCAGTGCGCTAACGCGGCATCGTGGCCTCACTGCGATCGTTCGAGGATCGCTGCGAAGAACCCGTCGCACGGGTGAACTCCCGGAAATGTCCGCAGGTAGACTCCCTGAACCAGTGAGGCCAGATCGATCGCGGCCACCCTGCCGGTGCAGTCCAAGCGTTCCAGCTCTGAGCGGGCGTCGAGCAATCGGAAAGACTGGTTGGCGCGAACAGACTCGTCAATTACGGATTCGTCTTCGTCGGGCTCCAAAGAGCAGGTCGAGTAGACCAGCTTTCCCGCTGGAGCCACGTGCTTCATGGCTGCCTGAAGCATCGATAGTTGCCGCGAGTGAAGGTCCGTGAGGTCCTCAGGCTTGAGACGCCATTTAATCTCAGGGTGGCGGGCTAGAGTGCCGGTCCCGGAGCAGGGAACGTCGACCAGCACACGATTGAATCGTTCAGCGACGGGCAGGTCGCGCATATCCGCAGTTAGCACCTGAACGTTATTCGCCGCGACTCGCTGCCGGAGAAGCCGGGCGCGATGCGAATGCGATTCGACGGCAACGATCGTAGACCGCGGATTGCGATCCGCAATGGACCAAGTCTTACCCCCTGGGGCTGCGCAGCAGTCCAGGATTCGTGATCCTTCGCCGACCAAGGCCGCGATAAGCTGCGAGGCCTCATCCTGAATCGCGACGCGGCCTTCGGCGAACGCCTTCGTCTTGGTGACGTCGCCGGAGTGGACGCGCCGAGCATCGGAAAGAAATGCCCCCGCCGTGAGTTGGACGTTGTCACGCCGCAGTTCTTCCTCCGCAGACGCAGCTCGGACACGGATCGCGGTCGCTGGAGGCGATTGGTCGTAGTCGCAGATCTTGCCCGCGACTTGGAGCCCGAACTGGGAGATCCAGCGTTGGACGATCCATAAGGGATGGGAGGAAGCCGCCGCCAACTCGGTCGGCGTGGTGGCGGCCCGGATGAGTTCGGAGCGCGGATGGCTCGCGGACGTTGACTGTGCCAATTTGCGCAGGATGGCGTTGGCGAACGGCGCAGCCGAGCGTTTGCGAGCCCGCTTCACCAGTTCGACGCTCTCGTGAATGGCGGCTCTTGGTGGAATGCGATCCAGCCAGCCAAGCTGGTAGGCAGCCAGGCGAAGCGCGGTCAAGACTTCGAGATCAAGCTTTTCCAGGCGCTGGGAAGACACGTGGCTGATGGCAGAGTCAATTAACGATCGCCAGCGGAGCACTCCCATCACGAGTTCAGTCGTGAGACCATGATCGGCCGTGGAAAGTTCCGCATATCGAGCCGAATGCAGGAGTTCGGAAGCGTACGCATCCTCCTGTTCAACTTGGAACAGGATGTCATAGGCAGCCGCGCGTGCTGGAGATACGGGCATCGAAGTCTGACTTCTCAGGCCATCGGCGGCGACGGCGCCACGAGAGCCGGCGCTACTGAAGCTCGCCCAGGCGCTCACCCTCGCGCGGACGATAACCATTCACGAAGGCGCGCGCTGACATGCGTTTCTTACCCTCCATTTGCACCTCGAGCAATTCGAGGGCAGTGTGCGCGCCGCAACCTACAAACGTGCCGTCAGCGCGCAGTGCAATTGTTCCGACAGGAACTGCCACGCTCGCCGGTTTCGCGGCAAAGATCTGGAGGCTCTTGCCGCGAAGAGTTGTGTACGCCCCGGGCCAGGGCTGGAACCCGCGCAGGCGGTTCCAAATCTCGGTGGCAGATCGATGGAAATCGATGCGTCCATCTTCTTTCTTGAGGATCGGAGCGAGCGTGGCTTGCGAGTGGTCCTGGGGACGGGGACGAATCTCGCCGGCCTGCAATCCTCGCAGGGTCTCGACCATCAGGCCTGCGCCAATCGCGGCCAGTTTTAAAGCGATAGTCTGCGCCGTGTCTTCAGCGCTAATCGGGAGTTCCTTCTGAAGAAGGATGTCGCCGGTATCGAGACCTGCATCGATACGCATCGTGGTTGCACCCGTAGTGGCTTCCCCTTGAGCCATGGCCCATTGGATCGGCGCGGCGCCGCGATACTTGGGCAGAAGGGACGCGTGGAGGTTCAGGTTTCCCAGGGTCGGCAGATCAATCATCCATTGTGGGATGATGCGTCCGTAGCCCACTACGATGATTGCGTCAGGCTTAAGTTCCGCAAGACGAGACCTGAACTCCGTGTTGTTCTTGATTCTTTCGGGTTGGGTGAGGGGAATGCGGAATCGGATGGCGCTCTCCTTCACAGGAGAAGGGGACAACTCCATCCCTCGGCCACGTGGCCGGTCGGGTTGTGTGACTACGAGATTAACGGCAAATCCGGCGGCGACCAGCTTTTCCAAGGTGGGCACGGCGAAGGGCGGTGTGCCGGCAAAGACGAGGTTGAGAGATCCGGTCATCTGGAAATTGACGCATCCGTGCGACACGCTACCATTCGCCCGCTTTCATCAGCTTGCGGATTTTGCGCTTCATCAAGTCGCGCTTGAGGGCGCTGATGTGGCTGATGTAGAGCTTACCGTTAAGATGGTCGGTCTCGTGAAGGAATGCGCGGGCCAGGAGTTCTTCTCCGGTCTTTTCGTAGAACTTGCCATTCACGTCCTGGGCGCGGACGGTTACTTTGCGAGGACGGGAGACCGATTCGCGGAAGTCGGGGATGCTCAGACAGCCTTCGTTCTGGGTGTGCCGGCCTTCGGACTGGATAATCTCCGGATTGATGAGGACCAGCTTTGCATCCGGATCTTCCTTAAAAGTGACATCAATCACGGCCAGGCGTTGCGAAATCCCGATCTGCGGTGCGGCCAAGCCGACGCCGTGCGCGGCGTACATGGATTCGAACATATCCTCAACCAGCTTCTTCAGCTTGTCGTCGAAGATCGTCACAGCTTCCGCGCGCTTCTCCAGCACGGGATCGCCAAATTTTACGATGGGGTAGATCATGAGGCAGTCGTCGGCCGTCCGTCGTTGGTCCCGGTCGTTGGCCAGAAGTCCATTCTCAATAGTTTTTCAACTGCTCCAGATAGCCTTGGAAATTCCGCTGCGTTTCGAGCATGGAGTCGCCTCCGAATTTTTCCAGAGCGCATTTTGCCAGAGTGAGCGCGACCATAGCCTCGGCGGCCACGCCTGCCGCCGGAACCACACAGACGTCGGAGCGCTCGTAAGCGGCTTTCACCGGTTCGCGGGTGGCAAAGTCTACGGACTGCAGCGGACGCCGCAGGGTGGAAATTGGCTTCAGATATCCGCGAACCCGGATTTCCTCGCCATTCGAAACGCCACCTTCGATGCCGCCCGCGTTATTGCGAGGGCGGCTGAACTTCGTAAAGCGATCAGTCGCCTCGTAGCCGATTTCATCATGGACGAGCGACCCGGGCGAAGCCGCAGCGCTGATACCGGAGCCGATTTCAACTGCCTTAACCGCCTGCAACGACATCACCGCGCCAGCCAAAAGAGCGTCGAGGCGCTCGTCCCATTGGGCGTAGGTGCCCAGGCCGGGCGGGACGCCGTGAGCGACGACCTCGAAAACTCCGCCGACCGAATCGCCGGTCTTCAACACTTTGTCGACTTCGTCTTTCATGCGCAGTTCGACTTCAGAGTCGGCACAGCTCAAGAGAATTTCGGATTTGTTGCTTACCGTTTTGATCTCCTCCCACTCCACCGGCTTAGAGACGACGGCTGCTCCCACGGAGATTACGTGGCTCAGCACTTCAACTCCCAGCTCGCGGAGCAAGAGCTTCGCCAACGCACCAATAGCGACGCGCGCAGCCGATTCGCGCGCGGACGCCCGCTCCAGAACGTAGCGCGCTTCCGAGAAGTTGTACTTGAGTGCACCGGCCAGATCGGCGTGCCCTGGGCGCGGAGACTTCACGGCTTTGTGCCTGGCGGGGTCTCCTTCGCCGACCGGCAGGGAATCCTGCCAATTCTTCCAGTCCTTGTTCTCGAGCAGAATCGCGATAGGAGAACCGATGGTAATGCCGTGGTGCACCCCGGAAACGATGTGGGCCCTGTCGGTCTCGATCTTCATACGGCCGCCGCGGCCGTATCCCTGCTGTCGCCGCCAGAGTTCGCGATCCAGGAAATCCTGGTCGACCTTCAGGCCAGCGGGCAGGCCCGAAAGAAATGCGACGAGGGCTTCCCCGTGGGACTCCCCGGAGGTGAAGTACCGAAGCATAAGCGTTCGATTCTAAATGATGAAGGCTCAAACACGCTCCGGGCGGTCGGAAAATCATGCGCTTCTGCAGTGACAGCCTCATCGTCGTGCTTGTACAATTGAGACACGCACTGAGCCCGATTCGAATTAGGCTTCCCGCCACTGCAAGTGCCGCTTCCAAACTTTCTGGCCCAGGAGGCGTAGTGTTTCTCGACGGACGAACCATGAGTGAAGTGCAGACTGAGACCAAAATTCGCTGTGTGGTCGCAGATGACCATGCGCTGGTTCGGCAGGGAATTCGCCGACTGCTGCAGGATGAGGGGGACGTAGAGGTTGTCGGTGAAGCAGGTGACGCTGCGGAAGCGTTGAAACGGGTGACCGAACTGCGACCGGATATCGTCTTGATGGACGTGGGCATGCCCGGCTTCTCGTCGTTTGAAGCTGCGCGAGTCATCCAGAGAGATTTCCCCAGGACGCGGGTCGTATTCCTCACCATGCACGAAGATCAGGACTACGTCATGCAGGGCCTGCAGGCGGGCGCGGCGGGTTATCTCCTGAAAGACACGCCGGCGGCGAAGCTTGTCAGCGTATTGCGGGAGGTGCAGCAGGGCGGCAAGTTTGTAAGTCCGGAGGTACTCGGCGGGCTGCTTGAGAATGGCCAGCTCGGCGACCCGGTTCGGGCTCGCCCCTCGAAATCAACGCTGACACCGCGCGAGACGGAAGTCATGAAGCTGCTGGCCGAGGGCAACACCGTGCGCAAGATCGCAGGCATGCTGGGGGTTAGTCTCAAGACCATCGAAGCCCACAAGTTCAACCTCATGCGCAAGCTCGACATCCACAACAAGGCCGAGCTGGTGCATTGCGCCATCCGCAAGAAAATCCTCAAAGTGCCGGTTGGCTATTAGAGCGAAGCCACGAAGCCACGTCGTGATCAAGCCAGGTCCGGCGTGCCCCGGCGCGGTCAGCCGACGGCGAGCGTTGCGAGGCTCTCAAGGTCAGCAACCTCCAGATCAGGCTTTCCCTGCGCCGGTTTCACCGCGCCGACTCCAGTTCGAGGCGAAGGTCGATTCACCCAGACGGTCGCCAAGCCCAGAGATTGGGCCGGCAACACATCGTGGTAGATGCTTTGCCCGACGTGCAGGATGCGAGCCGGCGAAACCCCACCTTTGTTGAGCGCCATTTTGAAGATATCGAGGCCGGGTTTGTAGCAGGCGGCCTGCTCCGCGGTAGTGACACTGTCGAATGCCACAGGCAGGTATTGCCGCGTAGTCTGAAACAAATCATCGTCGATATTGGAAATGATGGCCAGACGGTAGTGTTTACCCAGCTTTTTGAGAGCACGAACGGTATCAGGCCAAGGCCGCCACTTGGTGACCGAGTTCGAAAACGAGTCCACTTCCTCCACCGTGGGAGTGAACGCCAGCCCCTTGCCGAAGGCTCGCACCACCGACCGCAGGACCTCTCGATACGATCGATACTCGCCGGCTTCCGCCTGGGACTCGAATTCGCCATAGAGTTCCAGCAGCTGGTCATCTGCGATCGATTTTCCGTGGGCCGCGAGAACGGGCTTCAAGGCTGTGAAAATGCCGGTTTCCCAATCGATCAGAGTGCCGTAACAATCGAAGGTGAGAACCTCGAAATTGGAAAAGTTCAGCATAGCAGCCGGCTGGCGGCGACTGAACCGTGAGTGGTCCTGCCGCCCCCAGCCGAAACCGTCCCTAGCGCGGAACTTCCAGCGGCGCTTCCAGTTTGAAACTGACAGCCGATTCAGCGGGAAGAGTTACATCGCGATTCCCCGTGTAGGCCGAACCCGCGGTCCCAGCCCCGCCGCCCACCAGAGCGCCGATCGCCGCTCCCTTGCCACCGCCAGCAAGAGCACCAATCAGAGCACCAGCCCCGGCGCCGCCACCGATCATCGCTGCACTGCGCTTCCCCTTGCCTTTTTCCGAACGAGCAACCGATGAGGTCTGGATGGAATGCTGCCTGCCGTTGATGGTGATGGAGTCAAGCTTGATCTGCAGCAGAGACGCGCCCTTGAACTTCCCAGCCGGCTGAGCGGCGACCACCGAGCCGGACGCGGCAGCACCGGCGGGGATCACGATTTGGCCGCCCCTATCGACCGGGCGGGCGAGAGTTGCCGTGAAAACTTGTCCGACTTGACTCGTCTTGGAACTCAGAGTGTCGCCGAGCCGGACAGTAAGGACGGTTCCGGACGGAACCACGATGGGCTCGGACTCAGACGCAGCCGCATTCGATCCGGCCATTCTGGCCGCCCCGGGAGCGCCGGGCGTATTACCATTCGCCGGATTGTTGGCATCGCCGGCCGCCGAAGACGGGTTGCTCGAATCAGCGGGCGGCCTGCCGGTGCATGCGAGCGATAGGGACAGCAAATAGATCGTCAGGGTGAGCAAAACGAAACGCGAGCGCATAAGAACCTCCATGACAGAAATGTGCGGGACGAGTGGCCTGCAGGATACAAACAATGTAAACCGAAGATGCCGAAAGGGAAAGTAACCGGAGATACCCTTTTTCAGGACTTCTTTGGCGGCTGCGCTGCGACCACCGGGATGGTGTCAGGAGGTTCCGGTATTTCCAAACCGGCGAGAGTAAGGGTCTCGTCAGCAGTCGCGGCAAGGGCGGCAGACTCCGGTTCCGGCGAGGGCTTCGGCGCGAGGAATTTTGCCGCGTTCAGAAGGGGGCGCCCAAGAGAAGCGTTGTAGCTCGTCCAGGGGCTTTCCAGTTCCGACTCGCGTTCGAAATGAGCACGCATGCTCTCCAGCTTCGAGTCGAGGTCGTCCATGTAGTGCAGCAGTAGGGCCTCGGGGAACATCGGCAGCTTGGGCGACCCGAACTCGTACTGACCGTGATGGCTGATGATGAGGTGCTCCAGCAGCAGTTTGAGTCCGGCGGGGAAGTCAGGAAACAACGCGAGCTTGGCCTGCAGCATCTCCAGTTCGATGACCATGTGCCCCAGCAACTGCCCGCGGGTGGTGTAGGAGAACGAACGGTTGTAGGTGAGCTCATGGACCTTGCCGATGTCGTGCAGGAACGCACCGGCCAGCACGAGGTCGCGGTTGACCGGCGGGTAGTTTCGGCAGACCAGGTCGCAGGAACGGAAAAGCGAGACCACGTGGTCGAGCAGGCCTCCGATGAAGGCGTGGTGCAGGGTCTTGGCGGCTGGGGCGTTCCGATAGGCCTGTTCGATCTGCGGGTCGGCCATGAAGGCCTGGATCAGTTCTTTGAGGTGAGGGTTATCGAAGGTGGCAACGAAGTCCGCGAGAGTTTGCCACAGCTCGTCGACGTTCTTGGTGGTTTTGGGGAGGTAGTCCGCAAAGTCGATCTCGGTCTCGCCCAGCCGGCGCAGTTTGTGGATGGTGAGCTGGAAGCGATTCTTGTACTTGTTGATCAGGCCTTTGATCTTGAGGAAGTCATCCTGCTCGAAAGCGTCGAGAACATCCTCGACGTTATCCCACATCTTGGCCTCGAGTTGGCCGGAACGGTCGCCCAGAGTGAGCGCCAGGTAAGGCTCACCCGTCTTCTTGGGCTTCACCTGCTTCGACACCACAACGAAGGTCGAGGTGATAACCTTGTTTTCCTGTTGCGCGCACTCGGAAATGAAGAAATCTTTCATGAGTGTACCGGCTTGGCCTGCACGAGCAGGCTCCGCGCACATGCTGCTAATCGCGGTCGGAAGCGGTCTTAGAACAGCAAGTGCTTTTTCTTTTTCTTGAGCTTCTTGGCGGCCGCTTCCTTGCCGGCGGTTTCAACCGGCTTGGTCTGGTTCGGACTTTGGCCGGTGTCGACGTAACCCGGAACCGGGATGTCGATATAGGCCTCTTCCCGCAGTTTCTTCAGATACACGCGCAGAGCCGGTTGGAGCTTTTGGTAGTAGAGGGCGTCCTGAATCCGCGGCTCCATCTGCTTCAGTGTCGGAAGGCCTGCCATCTGGTGCTCGGTGACCTTGAGAATTACGAAGCCCTGTTTGGTGAGCCTCACGTCGCTGACGTCACCCGCCTTCATGGCGAAAGTCAGGTCTTCGAGTTCCTTCGACAGCGTACCGCGCTTGAAAAGTCCGAGATCGCCGCTCTGCGCAGCAGTAGGACCGTCAGAATTGTTCTTGGCGACTTCTTCGAAAGCAGTTCCTTTCTTGATCTGGTCGAGAAGGTCGTTGGCCTTGGCTTTCGCGGCCGCGAGCTGGTCCTCCTCGGAAGGCACGGCAGCCGGCGTGACCGCTTGCGACGTTGGGTCGGTGATCTTGGATGGGTCAGGTACAGCCGCAGGTGCCGGGGCCGACTTCTGAGTCGATACCAGAATTTCACTCAGGCGAATCTGCTCGGGCTGTTCCATTTCGTTCTTGTGCTCGTCGTAGAACTTCTGCTCCTCCTCCTTGGTGATGTTGAGGTGGGAGCCGACCTCCCGGCCCATGACCTGCTGCGTGATGATCTGGTTGCGCATGTTTTGCTTGAAATCTTCGTAAGAGACACCTTGGGCCTCGGCTGCTTTTTCGAGCTCTTCCATCGTGCCCAGGTTCATCTGCTTGCGCATCTCGTCGAGTTTCTTGATGAGCTCAGTGTCGGCCGTGATCCCAAGGTCCTTGCCCTTCTCCAGCAGAAGCTGCTGATCGATCAGATCACGCAGGACGTCACGCTTTTTATCGGCATAAACCTTGTCGAAATGGCTGGGGTCCTGCTGCTTGATTTCGTCCTTGAGCTGTTCCTCGCTGCGCAGGTAATCGGAGCGGGTGATGATCGAATTATTCACGCGGGCGATGATCTGTTCCACCACGGTATCGGCACCGAGAAGCGGAAGAGTCGCGAGGCTGACGAGCATTGTTACGAAATGCGATTTTTTCATGGAAAATTGTCCAGGAGCCCGGTGCCCAAGACACCGGTTCCTACCAAACCTCGGCGATCAAATACTTACTGGATTGTAACTCCGGCGGTGGCTGCCGAGCCAGCAAACATGCTGCTATGATGGGGCGCGCCAGTGCCTTGGTTGTCCGGCGACCCCTTCCCGGAGGTAAGCGGAGTGAAGGTCTTCGGTTGTAGCTTAGTGCTGGTTCTCATGGGATTTTTCAACCCTTCCGCCAACGCCCAGAAACTCCCCTCGTCGTCTCCACCTTCGCTCACTCAACTGGAGAAGATGACCAGCCGGTTTGCGCCGACACCGATGCGCATCGATACTTCGCGCTTGTCTTCGGGGGATCGGCAGGCTTTGGTCAAACTGGTCGAGGCGGCGCGTATTGTGGATCAGATCTTCCTGAGGCAATTTTGGAGGGGGAACCAGGAGTTATACGCCCACCTGCAGACGGACACGACGCCGCTGGGCAAGGCCCGGTTGCACTACTTCTGGATAAACAAGGGGCCGTGGTCCGACATCGACGATTTTCGAGCGTTTCTTCCCGCAGTGCCAGCGCGCAAGTGGCCTGGCGCTAACTTCTATCCGGAAGATATGAGCAAACCGACCTTCGAGCAGTGGATTGCCACTCTCGCGCCCGAGGACCGGGAACGCGCCCGGGGATTCTTCACGGTGATCCGGTGGCAAGACCAGAAGGCCGGCAGCCTGGCGATGGTTGCTTACAGCGAAGAGTACAGAGACGACCTGGCCCGGGCGGCGGGGCTGCTGCAGGACGCCGCGGGACTGACCGAGAACGAATCGCTCAAGAAATTTCTTGCCACGCGGGCCCAGGCGTTTCTCTCTAACGACTACTACGAGAGCGACCTGGCGTGGATGGATCTGGATGCTCCACTGGATGTGACCATCGGCCCCTACGAGACATACAACGACGAAATGTTCGGCTACAAGGCTGCGTTCGAGGCCTACGTCAGCCTCCGCGATGACGCGGAGAGTGCGAAGCTCTCCGCCTTTACCCAGCATTTGCAGGAGATCGAAAACAACCTGCCCATCGACCCACAGTATCGCAATCCGAAGTTGGGTGCGGCCGCGCCGATCCGCGTGGTGCACGAAATCATCAGCGCAGGCGACGGTGCGCATGGAGTGCAGACCGCCGCGTATAACCTGCCCAACGACGAGCGCGTGGTACAGCAAAAGGGCAGCAAGCGGGTCATGCTGAAGAACGTGCAGGAAGCGAAATTCCATAGCGCCCTGCTTCCGATCGCGATGCGCACGCTGTCGAAGACAGCGATGGTCGATGTGAATTTCAGCTCATTTTTCACGCACATCCTGGCCCATGAATTGATGCACGGGCTGGGTCCGCATCAGATTACGGTGGACGGACGGAGCACCACTCCGCGGGCGGAGTTGAAGGAGCTTTACAGCCCAATCGAAGAGGCCAAAGCCGACGTCACCGGTTTGTTTGCCCTGCAATTCATGATGGACCATGCAGTCGAAATGAAGCTGGGCTCAGTTCTCCCCTCCGATGAAGCGGCGCAGCGACAGCTCTACACAACCTTTCTGGCATCGGCATTTCGCAGCTTGCGCTTCGGGCTGAACGATGCTCACGGGAAGGGAATGGCGGTTCAGTTCAACTATCTGCTGGATCGAGGCGGGTTTATCGAGCATGGGGATGGCACCTTTACCGTGGACATGGCGAAGATCAAGGGTGCCGTACAAGACCTCGATCACGATCTTCTTACACTGGAAGCGGAAGGCAACTACACCGGGGCAAAGGAATTGCTCGACCGGCTCGGTGTAGTCCGGCCTGGATTGAAGCGTGCCCTTGAGAAACTGGAAGGCATTCCAACGGACATCGAGCCGATCTTTGTTACGGCAGAGGAGCTGGCGCCCACCACCAAGACTTCGCCGCCCTCGCCCCTCAAAGCGCATAAAAGACGGGCGAAAAAAAAGTAGAGACGATTCCGCGTCGGGCCTACTGTCTACGCAGTAGAGTGCCGGACCAGAGCCAGTGCTGTGATGTCCTCGTTCGCCGGAAGGACTGACGCAAAACGTTGCGCGCAGTCAAGCACATAGACGCACAGGTTGTGCGCGCCGGCAAGGTTCGCACTCTGCAATGCGTCTTCGGCCCGGCG
Source organism: Terriglobales bacterium (assembly GCA_035567435.1). GTDB lineage: Bacteria > Acidobacteriota > Terriglobia > Terriglobales > Acidobacteriaceae > Gp1-AA133. Next base: position 164,334 of record DATMPS010000100.1, read on the forward strand.
TAGTCCGAACTCCTCCCGGTGGTTTTCCAGTTCCACCACGCCGCGAGAAACCAACAGCAGTGCGGCCCCTGGTTCCAAGGCTATGATGTGCGCATCGGAGGTCGTGTGCGAGAACAAGCCCAGGGGTAGTCCGGTGGCGCCGAGTTCGGATACGCTGGAAGTGTGGCGTACGAGTCCAGGAGTGTGTCCGGCATTGAAATAGCACACGGTACCCAGATCTTCGTTGTAACAACCGGCAAAGGCCGGGCTGGAGTGCACTCCACCCGCGGTTTCGATTACGGTGCGGTTCAGTTGTAGACAGAGTTCGGTCAAGGCTTCGGTTTCGTTGACCTCTTCTGGCGCAAAAAGTCTAGCTCCGAAGTCGTGGAACACGCGCTGAGCTGCCAGGAGGATGTTGTTGTTCTGGGCGCGACGACCGGCGACGTCGAGCAGACCGAACAGAACTCGCGCCGGGCCAACCCGGATGGAATCATAGAAATCCCCCGCGCTCCGGCGGCGGACAAAAGCGGCTGCGATTTCAGCGTCCCGCAAAACCGGAAACGCCGAGGCTACGGGCTCGATCGCCTGTAGCTTTGTCGTCTTCATACGGCGCTTCAACAAGGATTTCATTGCAGACCCGAGTTTGGTGACGGTAGCACAGACGGTTACGAATTGTCAGCGCCGGAAAGGCGTATCGGCTCAGCAAACTGGGTGGATTATTCCCCGTACTTGCTTGCGAGATACCTGCCAACTTCGGACTCGAGCTGGCCGTAGTCAGAGTGGATCGTGGCGCGCAGCGCGGCTTCCGCAGAGCTCCCTTGGCTCAAACGCTCCAGGATGCGCTGAACATCGCTCATCCCGTAGGTGTCGTTGATGTATTCAACCGCTGCAAGGGACTCGTCATAGGCGAGTACTGCTTCGATCGGAGAGAAGTGCATGAAGCTGCCCTCGAGCGAGTTGTAAGGGATGGCCTGTTGTGCGCGGAACAACTGGGCAAGGCGGCGTCCATTCGAAGACAACGCTTTCGGCTCAACGGCTTGCGCGATGCCTTCGTTCAGCCAGGTGGGGCAACGTCCCCCGGAGGCCTGATTCACGAAGGAGTGCGCCAACTCGTGCTTGAGCACCCGGGCAAGATCGGAGGTCATTGACGTCAGGCCACTCACCGGAATTCGCAACCTGCCGTCGTTGATTGCGCCAGACCAGGACGGAGCGTGGGTAACGTCGAAGAAGGCCTGTTCCGTGTAGAGAACGACGGGGATGCTGGCGCGCGGGGCAACGCCCAATTCACGCACCAGATCGTCGTACTCGGATTCGAGAGTGGCAATCAATTCGTGCCGTAGCTGCTCGGAAGTGCGCTTTCCCTCGTAGCGCAACGTGAAGTGGCTGCTCTCGCGCTGTGAGAAATCCGCTTCGGTGGCCGTCTCCCGTTGTGCCTTGGCGAGATACTGCTCCACCACAGGATCGGGACGCAGTTCCAGCGAGCGCTTCCAGGCCTGTGCGGCCTCTTTCGTCCGGTCGGCCGAGAACCGGACGAACCCGAGCACCGTGTATGCATCCGCGGAATCCGGCTTGGCACGAGCTGAGCGTTCTGCGTAGGGCAGCGCAGCCGCGGCATTGCCGGAACGTACAAGCGCCAGAGCGTAGTAGTTCAGGATGGTGGAGTTGTCGGGCTGGAAGCCGAGTGCGGTCTCGAAGTAGCGCCGGGCTTGGGAAAGATTTCCGTGCTCGAATTCGTGCTTGCCGGCGAGAAAATAGGCCGTAGCCGAGAGTTCCGGCTTACCTTCTTTTTCCAGCACCGTCAGAGCATCGGGGTCCACTTTCCCGTCGTGCACCACCCGCCCGGCCAGATCTTCGTGGCCGGAGAGGCTATCCTCCGGGACGAAGACGGGTAGATCCTTCGCAGTTCCTTGGCCATTCGAGGATGAAGCGTAAGCCGGTGGAAGTCCACCGGCCTCAATGCGCTCCACAGACGACTTGGAAATCGCGTAGGAGTCATCGCCGACGTCGTACTCGACATGGTTTCCATTCTCTCGAACGTGGTCTGCCCAGATGGTGCGGCCGTTCTTCAGATGAATGATGTCGGCAAGCGAAAATGCCCCGGCACCTGCCAGCAAGAGAAGGTTCGCCAAGAAGAAGGTGACATGCTTGCGCACTATGGCGCATTCTAACAATCGACGGAGGACGCAAGTAGGTGACGCAAGTAACGAGAAATACGCCGATCAGGCCCGCGGCGCTCACTTTCGTGTTGTTCGCGGCCTGGAGTCTCGCTCACGGTCAGCCGGACGCGGCCAGCGCCACCGCCGCTCAATCCACCGCTGGCGTCACCAAGCCGGCGCAGGCGCTGTATTTGCAGTTAGGCAGCGTCGGGCTTGATGTGGCCCGAACCTACCATATCCGCGGCGCATCGCTCGACCGGTCTGCCCTCCATATCACCTTGGAGGATGGTGAAATCTCCTTCACCGCCAGTGTCGACGGCCATGTTACCGGAGCTTTTTTTCAAGGGGATGGTGAAATATTGCTGACGCCGCCGAATCGCGTCGAGCGCTCCTCGATGGGACTCTTCACGGGCATGGCGATCCTGGAGGAGCGCTTCGCAACCGCATACCTCCGATTTAACGATGACTCGTTCGACGAGTTGAAGCCGTACCTCAGGCCCGCCGAAGATGCTCAGGAATTCAGCTCCCATTGGAACGAGACAGCACACAATTTGGCAGAGTTCGATTCCCTCCGACTGTTGGCCAGCTTCAGCCGTCACCTGCCGACCACCCAAGCGGCCGGCGCGTCCTCCCTTAGTCGACGGGATTCGCCCAACGATCCAGCCGATCGTATGCTGCACGCCCGGGTCCAAGGTCTGAAGCTGGGAACGTTTGATGTCTACTACGATTCGGCTATACCGGAACAACTTTGGGCGGGACAAACCAGGGCGGTAGACGGTGCGACCTACTACGACCTGTGGACGTCCTTCGTCGCTGGCAATGTCAGCCCATCTGTGAGCCCGTCAACAGGAATCGGGGTTGGGGGAGACGAGGTTGCGATTTCGCGTTACGCCATCAAGGCTGATGTGAAGCCGCCCACCATGCTGAGCGTGGATGCGAGTCTCGAGGTTGAGGTCCGACGCGGGGGCGGGCGAACACTTCTGTTCGAGCTGTCGCGCTTCCTGCAAGTGAAGCAGGTTGACGTGGACGGACAAGCCGTCGAGTTCATCAACAACACGGCCATCGACGGAACCCAACTGGCGCGAAGAGGAAACGACGTGGTCGCCGTGGCTTTTCCCGAACCGCTACGAACTGGTCAGAAACTGACACTGCGGTTTGTGTACGCCGGAGAGGTCCTTTCTGAGGCTGGGGGAGGCCTTCTGTACGTGGGGGCGCGGGGAACGTGGTACCCGAATCGCGGGTTGGGGATGGCAGACTTCGATCTGGAGTTTCGCTACCCACCCGGTTGGACGCTGTTGGCAACAGGAAAACGGGTTGGCGGCAACGGGGACCTACCGGCGTCCACGAGCCCAGCCACAAACTCTGACGCAGGCTCGCAGGTTGCACGCTGGGTCTCGGAGCGGCCGGGGGAGTTGGCGGGATTCAATCTCGGAAAATACCAACGCGCGACCGCACAAGCTGGCGGGGTAATGGTGGAAACGTACGCAACGCAAGGCGTGGAGCGGACGTTCCCTCGCGGATCTGAGTCAGTGGTCACAGTTCCCGAGGCCGGCTCTCGGCTTTCAAAGCCGAACCAGATCGTCGTGGAGCCGCCGGTTCCCGCTCCGGCTCGTCATGCACAGACGGTTGCAGAGAGTGCGGCCCGCGCGGTGGAATTCTTTTCGCAAAGATTTGGACCCTATCCCTACAGTTCTCTAAAACTCACTCAGATGCCCGGACACCTGAGTCAGGGCTGGCCCGGGCTGGTTTACCTGTCGAGCTTTGCGTATTTGTCGACGGAAGAGGAGGAGGGCTTGCACCTGAACCCGATGCAGGAAACCTTGCGGCAACTGATGCTGGCGCACGAGACGGCCCATCAGTGGTGGGGGGACCTCGTGGGATGGCGTACCTACCACGATCAGTGGATCGCCGAAGCACTGGCAAACTATTGTGCGCTGATGCTCCTGGAAACGGAGAAGCCGGAAGAGTTCCGCAAAGTCATGGAGCAGTACCGGACGGACCTGTTGGCGAAAAATAAGCACGACGAGATGTCCCGCGACGCCGGGCCGGTGACCCTGGGGTTGCGGCTCAACTCTTCTCATTTCCCAGACGGGTACGAAGCGATCAGCTACGGTCGCGGCACCTGGTTGCTCCACATGCTGCGGACCATGTTGCTCGACGCTGAAGCCAAGCAGACTCGGGCCACCAGATCCGCGCAGCCTGTTCGGGACGAGCCGTTTGTACGTGTGCTGCGTGCGGTGCGCGAGCGCTACGCGGGCAAAGCGATCGATACCCAGGAACTGCTTACGGCATTCGAACAAGAACTCCCACCTTCTCTTTGGTATGAGGGTCGAAGGTCCCTTGCCTGGTTCTTGGAGGGCTGGGTACAGGGCGTTGCCCTGCCGCATTTCAGTTTGCGAAGTGTGAAGTACATCCCAAAGGCGGGAGGAACTACAGTGAGCGGGGTCATTGAGCAGAAAGGAGGGCCGGAGGACCTGGTCACACCGGTGCCCGTATACGCGGTCGCCGGTGGAAAGTCGCTCCTGCTCGGCAGGGTCTTTGCGGATGCTCCGGAAACGCCGTTCCGCCTGGCGGCGCCCGCTGATACGAAAAAGATCGTACTGGATCCGAACCAGACATTGCTGACGAGCCCGAAATAGCCGATCAACGTGGACCGTGACTGTTGGCGTCCCAGTCTGGGGACCACTTCCTTCCAATCGCAGCCCGCTCTACCTGCCGATTTGAAACGGAGAGCTGAGGCAGAACCGTATCTTGATCCTTCGCGGGCATTGCTGTTGGTTCGATTTTCGGGCTTGCGGTCCGGTTCGCAGACTGGGGGACGACGCTTTCTCCGGCGGGTGGACACGACTCACTTTCGCAAACAGGGCCGTGGGGCGGCCTGGTTTCGTGGCAGTCGGCGTGCGGCTTGGATTGCGATCGGCACAGAATGCGTTTCGCGTCCCCTACTCGGGAACCGCTACTGTCCAGAGCAGATTGCATGCCAGCCTTATCGATGTCGCGCGACCGATGGAACACAGTCGGGAGTATTTTAGATTCAAGGGAATCCATGGCGCGCCGATGAGGAAAGATGGTTCTGGATTTGCAGGAGTGTTTCGTGCCTGGGCAAGGATTGCCCGGCGCACTGGCAAACCTGGCCGACGGACTGTCCACCTGGACTAAGACAGAAGCCCCATCCGCTTGCCAACTCTTTTCAAGACTTCCAATGCCCGCTGCAACTGTTCCCGGGTATGAGTGGCGGTCATGATGGTGCGCACGCGTGCTTTCCCTTCGGGCACCGTGGGGAAGGCGATCCCGCTGCCCAGCACACCTTCCTTGAACAGTTCGCGGGAGAATTCCATGGTGCGGCCCCCGTCACCGATCAGAATGGGCGTGATTGGTGTCTCGCTAGCGGGCGTGGTCCTGCCGCCGATGTCGAATCCGAGCAGGCCTAGCTCTTTCTTCCAGAAGCGAGTGTTCTCCCAAAGTTTTTCGATACGCTCCGGTTCCTGCTCGAGAACATCGAAAGCCGCGATACAGGTGGCTGCCACGGCTGGAGGATGCGAGGTTGAGAATAAAAACGGACGAGCCCGGTGGTAGAGATAGTCAATCAGATCGCTCGTCCCGCAGACGTAGCCACCCAGTGCGCCGATTGCTTTTGACAGAGTACCCACCTGGATATCGACCCGGCCGTGCTGTTGAAAGTGATCAACCGTGCCGCGCCCATTGCGGCCGAGTACACCCGAGGCATGGGCATCATCGACCATCATGATAGCCCCGTACTTCTCAGCAAGATCGCACAGGCCAGGGAGGGGCCCGATATCGCCGTCCATGGAAAAGACGCCGTCGGTGATTAACAGTTTGCGGCCGGCCAGGTTCTTCACGCTGGCCAGTTGCTCTTCGGCGTGGGCGAGATCCTTGTGGCGGAAGACCAGGATTTTCGCGCGTGAGAGGCGGCAACCGTCGATGATGCTAGCGTGGTTCAGTTCGTCCGAGACGATGAAATCTTCCTTGCCCAGAACGGCCGAGACCGTGCCCGCGTTCGCGGTGAAGCCAGACTGAAACACCACACAGGCTTCCACATTCTTGAAGCGCGCGATCTTCTCCTCCAGCTCCATGTGAATGGTCATGGTGCCCGCGATGGTGCGGACCGCGCCCGACCCCACGCCGTACTTGCGCGTCGCCGCGAGCGCCGCCTCGCGCAGCTTGGGATGTGTGGTCAGGCCAAGATAATTGTTGGAGGCGAGGTTGATCACCTTCGTGCCGTCGAACGTGCACTCCGGCGCTTGCTCGTCCTCGAGCACGCGCAGGTTGAAATGAGTGCCCCTGGCCCTCAGTTCGCTAAGCTGGTCGGTGAGATAAGAAAGAGGATTGGTGCGGGTTGCGGTCGTCATTTCTGTCTCGGGACCTCCGCGCTCTAGATGACGCAGACAAATATATCTTCACAAGGAATGCTAAAACACGATCGGATTGCCGGTTGCGATACTGGCTTCGCACAGACGTTTCATACTCGTGAAGAAGCTCTTCTCTGATGCCGAGAGAATATCGCTGGAATGCAGCACGGTGTCCACTTCCTGCAAGAGCCGGGCAGCTTCCTTGAAGCCGATCCAATCTCCCGTGTGGGTTCGATCGTAGAGAACTTTCTTCAACAGGATTGGGAAGCGTGGCGCCGGGTTCCCCTGCAAGCCGCGTAGGAACTCTCGCAGATGCTTCGCGAGCGTGATATCGCCCAGACTCTCGCCGACCAGCAATCCCTTATGCTCACACGATTCGCTCAACCAGCGGTCGTGCGCTTCCCAGTCTTCCTCGCAGACATCCCCGGACAGGGACGGTTCCCCTCTTTCGTCGAAGATCAGACGGTCGGCAAACGGGTGGGGCTTGGCCTTGCCGTCTCGAACGCAATTGCATCGTACAAACGCATCGAGACTCATACCCACGAACTCACCTCGTCCCGTTGGGATACACCAGAATCTTGCTGGCCTCCCCGGTCTTCAGCCGTTCCATGGCCTTGGAGAAATCCTTCATCGCGATGCGGTCGGTGATCACCGGGTGCAGATCGAGCTTGCCCGCCTTCAGCAGGGCAGTCATCTGATACCACGTCTGATACATGCGACGGCCATTGATGCCCTGGACCGTGATGCCCTTGAAGATGATGTCTTCGGAGAAGTTCAACGAGATCGGTTTGGAAGTCAAACCGAGGAGGGAGATGCGGCCCCCGCGCCGCACGCTGTCGAAGGCGGTTCGGATCGCGCTGGGATGACCCGCCATTTCAAGGACGACATCGACCCCGAGGCCACCAGTGCGCTCCAGCACAATCGAATTCACGTCTTCTCGGGAAGGATCGAGCACCAGATCCGCCTTCATCTGCTGAGCGACGCTCCGCCGGTGCTCGTTGACTTCGATAGCATAAACTTGGGCCGCACCCACGGCCCGAGCCACGGCAATGGCAAACAACCCGATCGGCCCGCAACCGGTGATCGCTACCGTCTTCGCGGCGATCTCGCCCGCCAGAACCGTGTGCACGGCATTCCCCAGCGGATCGAGGATGGACGCGTATTCCTGCGGTATCCCGGGATCAAGTTTCCAGATATTCGATTCCGGAATGACTACATACTCCGCGAAGGCCCCGTCGGCATCCACGCCGATGATTTTCACGTTCTGGCAGATATGCGCTTCGCCGGTGCGGCATTGCACGCACTTGCCGCACGCCACGTGCATCTCGGCAGACACGAAGTCACCCTCTTGCACGCTGGTGACCTCGTTGCCAAAAGCGACCACTTCACCGCAGAACTCGTGTCCCGGAATCAGGGGCGGATGAATGCGTCCCTGGGCCCAGCGATCCCACTCGTAGATATGAAGATCGGTCCCGCAGATGGAAGCGACTTTCACCTTCACCAGAACATCGGTGCGTCCGAATCCCGGAATCTTGACCTCACGAACGTCAGCGCCCGGCGCGGCCTCCGGTTTGACCACCGCCAGCATGGTTTTGGGCATGAGAGCTACCTTATAAGTACGCGAAGACACGCAGAACAGTTGATTTTACACCGCGCGGACCAGTCTCTCCTGTCAGTTTGGTGCCCATAGATTGGCCTCGTCCCGCCGCCGACCTTACAATCAGACCAGACACTGGTTCAGCCCGCCGAAAGGCCAAACGGTCACACGCCAATGACCCGAACACGATGGGCAGTCTTGCTCGCATTTTGCTCAACTCTCCTGGTCTCCACCAGCGCACAGACTGTCCAGAGTGCGGCCATTTCTCACCCAGAATTCTTGCGCGGCCTGGTTGCTGCTGCTCGGGAGCGCACCCACCACACGGTGCGCTACGATCCAGCCTATGTGCGCATCCCCTATCCCGGTGGCGATGTGCCGGCCGACACCGGCGTATGTACCGACGAAGTGATCCGGTCTTACCGGGCCGTGGGCGTGGATCTCCAGAAAGAAGTACACGAGGATATGATGCAGAATTATTCCGCCTATCCGCGGAAGCGGCGCTGGCTGTCGGGTCATCCCGACACAAATATCGACCATCGCCGCGTTCCCAATCTGATGGTGTTTTTCCAGCGCCGGGGTGAGACGCTCCCCATCACGAGGGTGGCAGACGACTATCGTCCGGGGGATTTGGTCACCTGGGACTTGGGCGGCGGCGTTCCCCACATTGGAATCGTCGTGGATCGGAAGGGAGCCAGCGGACGCGACATGATCGTCCACAACATCGGCTCAGGCCCGCGGATGGAAGATGTGCTCTTCCACTGGAAGATTACCGGTCACTATCGTTACTACGGATCCAACTAAGACCGGCTTCCGAACCCTCTCTCACTACTTCACTCGACCTCACCCCACCCCCCACCGCCTGGCGTCTCGATCTGGATGCGCTCGCCCTTGCGCAAACGGATGTTAAACTTTCCCGGCAACTCCTGGGCGGGACCGTCCTTGCGCACTAGGGCTGCCTTACCCACCGCGCCCTCCGCGCCTCCGCTCAATCCCCAAGGACCCCGTGTGCGACGGTCCGCCAGCAACGTCACCTCGGCATCGGTCAGCACTTCAATCTCGCGCACGATACCGTCCCCTCCGCGATGCTCCCCAGCGCCACCGCTGTTTCGCCGCAGCCCATATTGTCGGACGCGCAGAGGGTAGGCATATTCGAGCGCTTCGGCGGGAGTGTTCAGCGAATTGGTCATGTGCGTATGCACTCCGGAAACGCCGTCTCTGGTGGGCCGGGCGCCCATGCCCCCGGCGATCGTCTCGTAGTAAGCAAAGGGCTCATGAGTTCGCGGATCGATACCGCCAATCGTCAGATTGTTCATGGTTCCGCAGGCGGCGGACGGAATGCGGTTGGGGATCGCTTGCGCCAGAGCGCGCAGCAAAACATCAACGATTCGCTGTGAGGTTTCCACGTTGCCCCCAGCCACAGCCGCGGGCGGTCGCGCGTTCACCACCGTGCCCTCCGGTGCGATCACCCGGATCGGGCGCATCAGTCCGGCGGTCGCTGGAACATCTTCTTGCACAAGGCAGCGGAACACGTAGAAGCATGCGGAGTAAGTAATGGCCTCGACCGCGTTGATGCTGCCTTCGACCTGGGGATCAGTTCCAGTGAAGTCCACGGTCACCGGTTGGGATGCGTGCGCACCCGCTGGCTTTGTTCGGGGGCGTGCTGAAGTCATTCCCGTGCGCGACTGCAGGGTCACCGTTACTGCGATCTTCACGGGCCGGTCACTCACGCCGTCACTGTCCATGAAATCCTCTGCCCAGTACGTTCCGGGAGCCAACTGATCGAGCAACCCGCGCATCATCTCCTCGGAGTAAGCCAGCAGTTCCGTGGCGGCGCGCTTCACCCGCGAAACACCGTAGCGTGCGCAGACCTCCTGCAGCCGCGCGGCTCCGGTGTGGCACGCGGCAATCTGCGCGCCCAGGTCTCCTTCGCGTTCCCGCGGAGTGCGAACGTTGCCAAGCAACAACGCAAGGATGTCGCGATCGATCTCTCCAGCGCGCATAACCTTTACCGGAGGAATGCGGAATCCCTCCTGGTAGATCTCGCGGCACAACCCCATCGATCCAGGAAAGGTACCACCCACGTCGGCATGATGTGCCCGGGACGCAATGTAGAAGTCCACCCCGCCCGATCGTCGGCGAGACGCTTGTCTTCCTACGGACCGGTGCCCCAGATACACCGGAGCCACGAGGGTGATATCGGGTAAGTGAGTCCCCCCGCAGAACGGGTCGTTCAGCATCACCATGTCGCCCGGCGCGAATGAGCACTGCTCCACTGCGGCACGCACCGACATGGGCATCGACCCCAAATGCACCGGCATGTGATCGCCCATCGCGATAACCTGTCCGGTGCTATCGAACACGGCGCAGGAGTAATCTCGCCGCTCTTTTATGTTCGGCGAAAACGCGGTGCGGCGCAGCGCAGCGCCCATCTCTTCCGCGATCGAGTGATACAGATTCTTGAAGACTTCGAGTTCAACCGGATCGCGCGCCATGAATGTAAAGGTCTCGCGGCAGCCAGTGTACTAAAGCCAGCAACGCCAGCTGCCGTCCGCACAGACGCGCAGCCCGCGCAGAATTGTGTTGACACAGCTGTAACACTGCCGCAATATCTTGTATTAATAGGTGAGCCCATACCAAGTGTTGGGCTACATCGGACGAGGGCGACAACGCCCAACCGAAGACACCTTGCAAGGGAAAAAGTTCACGGAGGAAAACACTTCATGGCAACCAAGAAAAAGGCTGCAAAGAAGAAAAAGAAACACTAACCGTCTGCGAGACGATACTTCGCATTGGGCCCAAGAATTCCACGAGAAGCCTCCCGGGAGAAGCACCTCCTGCGAGGCTTTTCGAATTCAGTCTTCATTTGCAAGTCCTCAGTCGTCAGCAAACTTCAAGGCGCGGTTGGTACCCTACTCATTTCCCAACAATTCTGGCTCGGCCCGGCCGAGCACTCCGTCTGTGTGCTCAAATCTTGCCGGGCTGAAGACCGACGACTGGCGACTCGCGACGGCTTCTCTGGCACGAATTGGGGTTGTTCCGAAACCCGCATCGTGCTAGAAACGGCTTACGCGGGAATTCTGGCCTTCCTGCAGACCGGGCGCCACGTCTAGGCCGCATGAGTTCTACTAAAAAGAAGAACAGCAAATCGAGCAAGACGAGCGAAGTCCTGATTCCGGAAAAGCTGTACTTTCGCATCGGGGAAGTTGCGCGGCTCTGCCGACTCCCGGCGTATGTCCTACGCTTCTGGGAAACTGAGTTCTCTCAGCTCAAGCCGGTGAAGAGCAGTACCGGTCAGCGCATGTATCGCAAGCGTGACGTTGAGAATGTCGTCCGCATCAAGCAGCTGCTGTACGAAGAGGGATACACAATTGCGGGTGCGCGCCAGCACCTGCGTGACGAAGGCAAGACCGACAAGACCCAAGTCGCCCTTCCGTTCCCCACTCCCTCTCCCGCCAATCTGCAACATATTCGCCAGGGCTTGCAGGAAATTCTGACCATCCTCGCGCCGCGCCGCTGACCGTCTTATCGGAGTGACCTTTCGTAGTTTCCCATTTTGGAACGAACGGCGTTCTCCAGTGACGCAGGCGCTTGTGCCGTCCCCCCTCCCGGCCATGTAGGGGCAGGAGCCTCCCCTGATCCAAGTGCTCGTGCCGCAGGAAGTTGCTGACTCCCAGAACTAGCACGCCGGTTTCGACTCCGCCCTCGACTTCCGTCAGCGCGGCGACGAACCCAATGGCCGCGTCTTCCGTACAGCCGGCAATCGCAACGATCTCACCCTGCTGTTCGAATGGGAGGATTTGGGAAACACAGGGCTACATGAATTCTGAGGAACTCAGTAAGAAAATGGAACAGGCTGGTGTGGTCGGAGCTCCCGAGATCCACTAACCTGGCGAACATGTATTCGATTCAACGCAGCGCGGCTGATTGAATCTCTTGTGCAGGAGGTGCTGCGCCGGGCCCCGAATTTCAGCGCGCGGGGTCGGCCGCGTTGCCCGTATTTACCGGGTCATCGAGCAGGATGCGGCTGGCCCGTTGAGTTCCCTGAATCAGGGTGCGTTCCTTGGTCGTTTCCGTCTCGCCTTCTCCCGACATCACTGAACCCGCTGCGAGCGCAAACCGGAGAGCATCTTTCTGATCGTCGAAGTAGAGGATCACCTGCCGGGCCGCCATACGCACTTCTCCTGAGTCAAAAATCGTGGCGCGCGCGAATCCGTGGAATCATTCTGACGGCCAAATCTGTCCACAAAAAGTGCCGTTCTTGGTACCTGCTGCTGAAATTGGTTGGGCCATTCGAGTAAGCTGCAACTCAACCCTTGCATCGGGTCAGGGAAGAGGGTTGCCGTGAAACGACTCGCTGTTTTCTACCTGTCAGTGTTGCTGTTAGCAATCCCCACGCAGGCCCAGGACAAGACCCGCATCGTGGCTCTTGAGAACTCATGGAACCAGGCCGAGTTGCACAACGACGCCCACGCGGTCGACCTGCTGCTCGCCGACGATTTCGTCATGACCGTGGCCGACGGTTACACCCTGAACAAGGCCGCCATGTTGGCCTCGGTGCGCGACACGTCCTACCGTCCCGACGTTCTGCAGTCCGACAACATGGAGGTCCACATGTACGGTAATACCGCGATCGTGACTGGAGCGTACCTGGAAAAGGGCAAGGACAAGGGCAAGCCATTCGAGCGGCGGGGGCGCTTCACGGATACATGGATCAATCTAGCGGGACAGTGGCGATGCGTCGCCAGTCATTTCAGTGTGAAACCGTAAACTGGGATTAGGTCCCTGGATCTGCATGTCGGACTCGTCGCCTCCCCGTACAACCCTTGATACATACCCAACTCTCCAAGAGGCGGGTATATTGATAAGAACTCTGGCCTGCAATCTAACCCAAGGAGAAAAGAGCAAATGCCTTCTTTGAAGCGGCAGTTTGTCCGCGTATTTACAGCCTGCGCGCTCGCCGTGGTGTTCGCAATCCCGCAGGACGCGTTCGCACAGAACCATGTGGTGAGCCTGGCAGAACTCCAGAGTGCGACCGTCGCCTCCACCCAGGCTCGTCAGCGGAACGTCGAGACGATTCGCGAGTTCGTCTCCTCGCCCATCGCCGAAAAAGCGCTCCGCTCCGCACACCTCGATCCCACGCAGGTCAAGAACGCCGTTGCGCGATTAAACGATCAGGAACTAGCCCAGTTGGCTTCCCGGGCCAGCAAGACGCAGGCAGACTTCGCGGCCGGCACGCTGAGCGATCGCGACCTGATCATCATTCTGATCGCGGTTGCGGCCCTGATCCTGATTATCGTGGCAGTTCGCTAGCCGGTCGCGAGCAATGATGCGAAAGAGAATCTCCGGGATCCTGCTGGCCCTACTGTGCGCATGCGGTTTCGTGTGCGCAGCCGAGCCTGCCGGAGTGTGGCTGGATGTTCCTTTCGTGAAGCAAGAAAAGAACGGGTGCGGCGCTGCCAGCGTAGCGATGGTCATGCAATTCTGGCAGCGCCAGCAAGGTAGGCCGTTGGATGCGGCATCCGACGTCGAACAGATTCAGCGGGGTCTCTATTCTTCCCGGGCGCATGGGATCTTCGCTTCCGATCTGGAGCACTACCTCGAACACCACGGGTTTCGCACGTTCGCGTTCCAGGCCGCGCCGGACGATCTTCGACAGCATCTTGAAAAAGGGCGCCCCCTGATTGTCGCCCTGAAGCCCGCCGGCCAGGTCCCGCTCCACTATGTGGTTGTTGCCGGCTTGGACTTCGACCACAGCCTGATCTTGCTGAACGACCCTGCTGCGCGCAAGCTGCTGAGCCAGGAACAGGCAGGTTTCGAAAGAGAATGGAAAGGCGCTGGCAATTGGACGTTGCTGGCCGTACCTCAATCCGAGAGCGCGCCATCCGCGCGCTAGGCCTGTTTCTCGTTCTGCTGGCTGCGGCTCTGCCCGGAAACCCCCAGGTATCTTCCCCGGCCGCCCAATCCTCGGTTGATTCACTCGACCAGCTCTCCGCCCGGATCAAGAAGCTTTACTCAGAAGGACGCTGGGACGAGATTGCTCGCGAGGGTACGATCCCTTCCCCAACCAACGCCGACATCGATTACTGCTACGGCAGCGCGCTGGCGCACATCGGCCGGCTCGACGACGCGCGTCGGGCTTTCCTCGTTGGGCGACGGCTGTCCCCGCGCGACAAGCGCTTTCCCATCGAACTCGCCGGTGTCGCCTTCAGGCAAAAGAGATATCCCAGCGCCGCCGTCTGGCTGCGCCGCGCCCTGCGCCTCGATCCCAACGAAGCCTATGCCAACGATTTCCTGGGAACCGTCTATTTTCTCCAGGACAATCTCGACGCCACGCTAAAGTATTGGAATCGCAACGCTAAACCACAGATAGACACCGTCCGCCCGGATCACCCTCTGCACATTCGCCCGGCTCTTCTCGATCGTGCCCTCACGTTCTCGGCAGCGAGCGAACTGCGCCTCGCCGAGCTTGAGACCAGCCGGGCCCGGGTGGCAGGTCTGGATACCTTCCCCGCCGCCCGCTTCCAACTGGCCGCACGCCCCGATGGGAACTTCGATGTCGCTCTAAACCTCCAGGAGCGCAACCGCTGGGGCAGCAGCGTCTGGGAAGCGCTGCTCTCGACCCTCGGCGGCGTGGGGTACCAGACCCTCTACCCCGCATACTTCAACGTCGGCGGCTCGGCCATCAACGTCACGTCGCTGGTGCGCTGGGATGCGCAAAAGCGCCGTCTTGAAGCCAGGCTTTCTGGGCCTCTTCGCGAGAATCCAAAATGGCGCTATCGTGTCGGAGTCGATCTGCGCAACGAGAACTGGGACCTTCGGGACGCCTTCGCCGGCCCCGCCCCGGTTCTCGCCTCGCTAAATCTGCGCCGCGAAGCCGGCGGCGTAGAGATCGACTCGTTCGACAGCGGACGCTGGGGTTGGTCAGCGGGCGCCGAGTTCTCGCATCGCGACTACCGCAGCGTAGTACCGGCTGCGACCCTCACCCCGGCATTGCTCACGGGTCCACAGCTCAAGCAGACGGCACGGACTCACAGCAATTTGCTCCGCCTGCCCGAACGGCGGCTAAACATCGAGACTAGCGCGTCTTCCCAGCTGGCACGCATCTGGTCACAACCCGCGCACGCCTTTGCGAAACTGCAGGGAGGGATTCTGGCCCACTGGTTTCCCAAAGCCGAAGGCGATGACTACGAAGTGTTATCCCAGCTCCGAGCCGGAGGCACCATAGGCCAGCTGCCTTTCGACGAGCTCTACATGCTGGGCATGGAGCGGGACAACGATCTGTGGATGCGAGCTCATATCGGCACGCGCGACGGGCGCAAAGGCAGCGCTCCACTCGGCCAGAGCTATTTCCTCTCCAACTCGGAGATCGACAAAAACATCTATGGGAATGGCCTTATGACGGTGAAGCTTGGGCCCTTTCTTGACACCGGGAGGATCACCGACCCAGCGCAAAATCTCGGATCGCAGAAGTGCCTTTGGGATACCGGAGTCGAAGCCAAGTTGCGCGTACTGGGCGTCGGCGTGACCTTCGTCTATGGAAAGGACCTGCGGACGGGAAACAACGCGTTCTATTTCACCGCTCGACCATGAGGAGGGAAGTTGTGCCTCGGCACCAGAACGGTTCCCGAGGCCCCGACCACACCCAGCGACTCTTTATCCCCTACTGCGAGCGTCCCATTTCGATGTAGTCGCGGCCAACATACAAACGATACTTGCCACCCGTGCTGACGATCTGCAGCGGGACCGGCCGTTTGATCTGGGTGTCTTTCGTGGAAGATCCCTGCAGGACATCATGGGCACCCAAGTCCATGGCCACGAACTTGTCCCCGGCCAGGAACCCGATCCCGTACGCGCCCGCAGGCAATTTCTGTCCACTAACGTCGAGGGCTACTTCCGTGATCAGGTATCCCTGATATTTTTGCCGGATGTCTGAAGAATATCCGGAACTGTCGACCAACCCGGCCAGCACGTAGGCGTCGTCCCCGAAATGAATCCCTCCAGTGTTGCGCATTTGCACGGGTGCAACCTGGCCCCGAAAAAACACCTGGGCCGGGAAAACTTTGCCCGTGATTTCCGACGCTTTGAGTGCAGACTCCTTGCCCTCGGGCGCACCGGCAATTGCCGGCGGCAATAACACGATGACCAGACCAGTCAAGACGACGAATGTTGCCCACATTTTTGCGCGAGGCATGATGGAACTCTCCCTTCGATATCTCGTAGGTTTCAAATTACGTCGGCGGTTATTCTAGCTGGTGTAGAGAGCGTGTGGAGAAATTCGCTTCCTCTACGCAGAAAAGAGAGCTCCAGTTTCAAAACGCGAACGGTCACGCGCGCCCCAGGAAGGCGCCCAGCCAGAACAACGATCACTCAAATTGCCGTCGAAATCCTGCGAACTCTTGCTTCAGGTCCGCAATCTCTTTGTGCAGGGTGGCAAGTTCCTCTTCTAGTCGGGCTATGCGTTCACCGTCGGCAGAGCTTTCCGCCCGTGCCTCGACGGGTGCCGCCGGCACGTCCCATTCTGGTTTGTCTCCGCACAGCAGGTGCGCATAACGGAATTCCTTCGTGCCCGGCTGCCGGGGAAGCACTCTGGCCAGCGGTTCCTCTCTGGTCATCAACTTCTGCAGGGTCGATTGGACATCGGTCAGATCTTCGAAGCGGTGCATGCGCTCCGTTCGCCCGCGCAATTCCCCTGGTGTTTCAGGGCCGCGCAGCATCAGGACGCACAACACCGCGGTCTCGCGGCGCGTGAAGTTGAACGCCTCCTGCATGCGGTGTTCATACTTCGGGACACGGCTGTCGGCAGTGCTCGCGGTCCCCGCTAGCCCCTTTTCGTTCAGCGAGTGCAGCGCCTGCCGCACCACCTCTTCGTTCAGGTTCATGACCGGGTCGCGGTTCGACTTCTGATTACACGCGTTGACCAGCGCGTTGATCGACAGCGGATAGTAGTCAGGAGTTGTGATTTCTTTCTCCACCAGGGACCCCAGCACGCGAACTTCGGCTTCGTTCAAAAGGACGTTGGTAGCGCGAAACGCTGTCATAAAGGTAGCGAAGCTCCCACAGCCCGGGCTGGAGCCCGAGATGTCCAAGGATGCGGGGGATGCGTCGCTATAGTACCGGGGATAGGCGAACGTCTGCAAAACCACGAAAGTAATCGGCCGGTAACCTTGCGAGGAATTTCAGAAATGTGGCGATCGCGAAGCCTCGGACCAAGCCCGAGGCTCCGGGCCTAATGCCTAATCCCAAGGCCCAAGACCCGCTTATCAACGAGTGAACTTCCCAAAGGTCCGGAGGGTAGCGACCTCTTTCCGCAGGCGCTCGATCTCCATCTCTTTGCGCCGAAGCACGGTGCGCAGGTCGTCGCCCGATGCAGCCACCGGGGCCGCTGCCGCGGGCCGGGGTTTGTCGACTCCCAACGGCGTGAGGAACTCCAGTCCAAAACAAAATCCCGTCCGGTTCCGGACAATAGCCGCCACCCGAGCCCCCGAAGTCTGAAACTCCAGGTCCATTAAATCGCCCGGTTTCAAAGGCACTCCGGCGTAAAGCGTCATTCCGCCTTCGCTCATTTCGATACCGCGACCCTCCACCGTAAGCTTGGAGTCTCCACCGCGAGGAAAAACGCGAACCGGGAGTTCAACCGGATGCCGCGACCAACGGCGCGTGTTTGCAGGGGAGGCCATCTTCACACCGCCAAACTGAGGAGTGATGTTATTCGTGCTGCGAACCGCCGGGCAAGATTACGAAGGTTATGGAGCGGCCAGTTACGCCGTTTTCCAGCCAGGCCTTAGGCCAGGCCCGTTCTTCGGAGACTCGTCCATCCTGTGGTTAAATTCAACTCACCATGAGACCTCTAGAAGTTTCTCCCGAAGACTTTCGCCGCCTCGCTACCAGCGTGGAGGCGCTCTCGACGGAATATCTCTCCAGCTTGGATGCACGCTCCACCTTCCCCCCGACCGGCGGCGCAGAAGCCGAGCGCCTCTTCGCGCTGGAGTTGCCGGAACGTGGCAAGCGCGATGACGCCTTCGTGGCGCTTCGCGATGTTGTGGAGCATTCCCGCGCCCAGAACGGACGCTTTTTCGGGTACGTGCAAGGTCCGGGAGAACCCATCGCTGCTCTCGGCGACCTGCTTGCCTCCGTTCTGAACCAGAACATGACGGCGTGGCGCTCTTCGCCAGCGGGAGTCACCATCGAGCGCACCGTCGTGCGCTGGCTAGCGGAGGCGGTCGGCTGCAACGGTCTCCTCGGGACCCTCACCGGCGGCGGTTCTGCGGCGAACCTCATGGGCCTGACCATGGCCCGCGAAGCCAAGACGCCCGCGAACGAGCGGGGGCTCTATGGCGCAAACAACGGCGTGATCTACGCTTCGGAGCAGGTACACATGGCTGTACCCAAGGCGGTGGCTATGCTTGGAATCGGTCGCGAAAACTTGCGTTACGTCCCGTGCGACGATTCATACCGCATGCGCGTATCAGAATTGGAGCGGGCGATCGTCGAGGATGTAGGGCGAGGACGAATCCCAATCGCCGTGGTGGCATCCGCGGGCACGGTGAACACGGGAGCAATCGACCCGCTGCGGGAAATCGTCACGACCGCACATGCTCATGGGGTCTGGATGCATGTAGATGGCGCCTACGGAGCCTTGGCCGCGATTGCTGCTCCCGAAAAGTTCGATGGGCTTGCGCTGGCGGATTCGCTTTCGCTCGATCCTCACAAGTGGCTCTACCAGCCGCTCGATTGCGGGTGCCTCTTGTATCGCGATGCCGAGCGGGCGCGCCAGACCTTCACCTACACCGGGACGTACGCCAAGCAGCTCAGCTCGGATCCGATCGAGGGGTTCGCGTTCTTTGAAGAATCGATCGAGCTTTCGCGGCGCTTCCGCGCGTTGAAGCTGTGGCTGTCGTTGCGCTATCACGGGCTGGAAGGATTCCGGGCCGCGATCCGCCAGGATCTGGACCACGCGCAAAGGCTCGCGGCGGCCATCGAAACCTGCCCGCTCCTCGAGCGAGTGGGCCCGCCCGTAGAATTGAGCGCTGTTTGCTTCCGGCATCGGGTCAGTACGGAGGCCACCGAAGAAACGCGTAATCGCTTCAATCTGGCGCTACTCAAGCGCATCGTCGCGCGCGGGCGCGTGTATCTGTCGAACGCAGAACTCTACAACAAGTTCTGTCTGCGCGCCTGCATCGTGAACCCGCTCACGAAGGACTCGGACATCGACGGGGTTGTGCCCGAAGTTCTGGAGGCAGCACGAGAGGTCGCGGCGGAACCGAAGGTATAGCACGATGCCGGTCAGGGCGGTCCTGACTGTGATCAAATGGTGCTGGCGGTTGGATTTTCGGGCCTGAACGTTCCTGGTTTCGCTCCTTTTGGAGGGTGTATGAAGGCAACGCTTACCGGTGCCAATCGAGAGCTTTGGCCGGAACTCCCGCTGGAGTCCTGGGAGGCTACTTACCGCACCCTTCACATGTGGTCGCAGATTGTCGGCAAAATCCGCCTGGCGTTGAGCCCGAAGATGAATCATTGGTGGGAAGTGCCGCTCTACGTGAATGCGATCGGGCTGACCACCTCGCCCATCCCGTACGAGGGGGGCGGCTTCGAAATCCAGTTCGACTTTATCCATCACCAGCTGGTCATCCAGACCTGCGACGCGACCCGCAAGACGCTTGCACTGGCGCCCCGTTCCGTCGCGGACTTTTACCGGGAATTCATGGCGATGTTGGCGTCACTCGGGATCGACGTGAAGATCTGGAGGATGCCGGTTGAAATCCCAGATCCGATCCCGTTCGATCAAGATACCCAGCACGCTTCCTACGATGCCGAGTATGCCCATCGTTTCTGGCGCATTCTTGTGTCGTGCGACGCGATCTTCAAGCAGTTTCGCTCCGCCTTTATCGGGAAAGCGAGTCCGGTACATTTCTTCTGGGGCAGCTTCGATCTAGCGGTTACTCGATTTTCGGGCCGCCGTGCACCGGAACGCGACGGCGCCGATCCCGTGACGCGCGAAGCCTATTCGCACGAAGTCATCAGCGCTGGATTTTGGCCGGGAGGGGGCGACATCAAAGGAGCGGCCTTTTATGCCTACGCGGCGCCTGAGCCAGCGGGGTTCGGGCAGCATCCGGTCAGCCCCGCACAAGCCTCTTATCACCCGCAACTCAAGGAATTCATCCTGATGTACGACGACGTCCGGCGGTCCGATTCACCTCAAGGCAGGTTGCTCGAGTTTCTGCAAAGCACCTACGACGCCGGGGCGGACCTTGGGAAATGGAATCGCAAGGAGTTGGAAAAAGCCGCCGCCTAGTCGCTGCCGACGCGGCTGATCGGTGCTAGATATTCTCCTTCGGAAAACTCAACCTCCAACCCCCGCGGATGGGTTGGTGAGGCTGACGAGCGGGTTGAGCAAGCTTGCCCTTCAATTTCTGTTCCCAGGTCTCTCTGACTTCCGGTGAGGCTCGCTGGGCTGCAACGAGTGCCATGCCTGCCACGAAATTCTTGCCTCGGTTGGTTGGATATAATACGCGCAGAGTTGTTTCCGTCCCGCGATCGGATTGGAGCCCTCCCTAATGCTTCGCATCCGCGCTGCCCATGTCGATGACATTCCCCTGCTCCGGAAGATGATCCTGGAGTTCGCCACCTTCGAGCGGCTGGAGAAATTCGTCACCGTAACGGAAGAGACGCTGGTGCGTGACGGGTTCGGCCCACGAGAGCGCTATCGCGTGCTCCTCCCCGAGTGGAACGGCCAACCCGCAGGCTATGCCTTCTTTTTCGGTTTCTACAGCAGCTTCCAGGGTCCTGGCATGTTTCTCGAGGACATCTATGTGCGCGAGGAGTTTCGCGGAAAAGGCATCGGCAAAGCGCTGATGGCGGAGGTCGCGACCATCACCCTGCGCGAAGGATTCTGGGCCATGCGCTGGGAAGTGCTCGACTGGAATCAGCCGGCCATCGACTTCTATAAGAAGCTTGGCGCGACATTTCTGGATGATTGGAAACAGGTCCGCCTGTCCGGCAACAACCTGAAACGGCTGGCGGAGAGTGCCACGAAATGAGCGCAGTGCGGATCATCGGCGCAGGCTTGGCCGGGTCGGAAGCCGCATGGCAGTGCGCGCGGCGCGGCATCGCTGTCGAATTGTATGAAATGCGGCCCGTGCGTTCGACGCCCGCACATCAAACGGGCGACTTCGCCGAGTTGGTGTGCTCAAATTCGCTGAAGTCCGACAGCATAAACACGGCGCCCTGGCTTTTGAAGGAAGAGATGCGGCGGGCGGGATCGTTGCTGCTGGAGGTCGCCAGGGCTTGCGCGGTCCCGGCCGGACACGCTCTGGCCGTCGATCGCACGGTGTTCGCAGTCAAAGTGACGGAGGCGGTATCGCGCGAATCGCTGATCACCGTGCGGCGCGAGGAGGTCGGGCGTGTAGATGAGAACCAGATTACGATCATCGCGACCGGGCCCTTGACGTCAGATCGGTTGTCGGCGGAGATTGCGCGGTTGAGTGGGGGGAGTTCCGGAGCTTCCTCGCATCTGTATTTCTACGATTCGATCAGCCCGATCGTCGAAGCCGATTCGATCGCTATGGAGAAGGTTTATCTCGCGGCCCGCTACGACAAGGGCACGGCGGATTACATCAACTGCCCCATGTCGAAGGAAGAATACGACCGCTTCTACGATGCCCTGGTCGGAGCTGAATCCGTGGAAGAACGCGAGTGGGAAAAGCTCAACTACTTTGAAAGTTGCCTGCCGATCGAAGAAATTGCACGGCGCGGGCGCGACACACTGCGCTTCGGCCCCATGAAACCGGTAGGCTTGCGCGATCCGCGCACGGGCAAGCCGCCCCACGCTGTGGTGCAACTCCGCCAGGAGAATCTGCGGGCCGATTCCTACAACCTGGTGGGATTCCAGAACCATTTGAAGTTTGGCGATCAGGCGCGGCTACTGCGCCTGATTCCGGGACTCGAGAATGCACGCTTCCTGCGCTACGGGCAGATTCATCGCAACACCTACATCAACGCACCGTCTCTGCTCCTCGACACGCTGCAGATGAAGGCGCATCCGCGAGTGCTGTTCGCGGGACAGATTTGCGGGGTTGAGGGATACGTCGAGTCGATCGCCACCGGCTTGATGGCGGGCGTGCACGCCGCCGCGCTGGCCTTGGCAACAGACCCGGCGCCGCCGCCGCGAGCATCAGCCTTCGGGTCCCTGATGCATTACGTGACGCAGACGGATCCAAAGAATTTCCAGCCGGCCAACATCACGTTTGATCTGCTGCCACAGTTGGAGCGGCGCGTCCGCGACCGGTCGGAGCGGCATCGGTTGCAGTGCGAAGCGGCTCTGCGGGAGTTCGACAGGTGGGCGGAAAGGGTTGGTGCGGTCGCCGCCACGCGGTAGTCCTCCCTTCCCCGGGCGTATCCCATGCAACAAATTGGCTCCCGATTCCGTACCGGTGAGTGGGACAACGCTCGCTCTTTTGGGCGGGTTACGTTCATTAGTTCGCTACGTCCAACAAACACATGGTCTTACGCGATCTCATCGGCGATGTCTTGCGCACCCTGTGGGCGCACAAGCTACGCACCTTCCTGACCATGTTCGGTATCGCCTGGGGGATCGTCTCCATCGTGCTGATGGTGGCGGCCGGAGAGGGACTGCGCAAGGGGCAGCAGATCCAGGCGCGGAACCTTGGCAAAGACGTGATGATCGTCTTCCACGGGCGCACCAGCCTCCATGCCGGCGGGCAGCGTGCGGGGCGGGCCGTGCACTGGGAGGACGCCGACCTAGCACCTCTGGCAGCCGAGACCCCCGACTGCGAGTACGCGATTCCAGAACTGGAACAAGACACGGTGCGCACCCACAGCAACTTCAACTCGGCGGCGTTGCTGGTGACCGGCTCGATGCCGCCCTTTGGCTACATCCGCAGTCTCGACGTGGGCGACGGGCGCTTCTACAACTGGGACGACCAGCGCGCGGCGCGGCGGGTTGCGTTTCTCGGGACCGATGCTGCTAAGCAGTTATTTCCGCACGGTGGCTCTGCGGTCGGCGAGACGATTTACCTGAATGACGTGCCGTACGAAGTGATCGGAGTGATGGCGAAGAAAAAGCAGGACTCCAGCTACGACGGCTGGGATGTGAACAAGATTTTCGTCCCCTTCGCCGCGATGCGCCGCGATTTCCCGGATAAGCCGCCCGGAACGCCTTACACCTTCGACCAGCTCCTGGTAACCCCGAAGTCCGTCGGTCAGCACGAGGAATGCAAGTACGAGGTGCGGCGAGTGCTGGGACGGCAACATGGTTTCGATCCTCACGACAAAGAAGCCTGTCCGATCTGGGACACCGTGCAGGAAGCCAAAGCCTTCGAAACCATGACCAACGGCATGAAGTATTTCCTGGGAGCCGTCGGAATGGTGACGCTGGTGCTGGGCGGCCTGGGTGTGATGAACGTGATGCTGGTGGCGGTGCGCGAGCGTACCCGAGAGATCGGCGTGCGCAAGGCGCTGGGAGCGCGCGGCGGGGAGATTTTGCGCCAATTTTTCTTCGAAGCCTTGCTGATCGCATTTCTCAGTGGAGGTATCGG
Source organism: Terriglobales bacterium (assembly GCA_035567435.1). Lineage (GTDB taxonomy): Bacteria > Acidobacteriota > Terriglobia > Terriglobales > Acidobacteriaceae > Gp1-AA133. Next base: position 187,990 of record DATMPS010000100.1, read on the forward strand.
GCTCGGGATCGCGTATGGCATTTGCGCGACGGTCAACCTGCTCCCCATGCCGGACTTCTTCGCGGGCCTGTTGCCCACGTGGAAGACCGGAGTGCTGGCCTGCTTCCTGCTCGGAATGATCGCCGTCTTCTCGGCGCTCTATCCGGCACGCCGAGCCGCGTCGATCGACCCGATCGAGGCTTTGCGGTACGAGGCGGGGGGATAGGATCTGACAGCTGACAGCTCGACCCAGGTGCTAAGCGCCTATTGCTAAACTGCTGATGTTACTCGAAATCATCTACGAAGCCTGGATCGCACTAAAGCGCAACCGCACCCGCAGTGCGCTCACCATGCTGGGTATCGTGTGGGGTATCGCGACGGTCACACTGCTGATCGCGTATGGCAACAGTTTCCGGTCGATCCTCGTGAATGGCTTCAACGCGTTCGGAAAGAGCGTCGTGATTTGCTGGCCCCAGCAGACCAGTGAACAACCGGGCGGGCAGCGCGCCGGGAAGAAAGTTGTGCTCGAGAAGGCCGACGTCGAAATGGTAAAGGCCGACGCGCCGCTAGTGAGGCACGCCTGCCTTGAGACCGTGCGTCGGCCGGGGATCAGCTACGGAGACCGCATGGTGGGGACAGCGGCGATCCGGGGAGTGTGTCCCGAATACGGCGAGATGCGCAACGAAGTCCCCTCCGAAGGCCGGTGGATCAACGCCAGCGACGAATTGGAGCGCCGTCACGTGGTGTTTCTGGGCGGACGCCTGCGCGAGCAATTGTTCGGGGGACGGCCCGCCGTGGGTGAAACCGTAGCTATCGGCGGGCAGCGCTTCAGCGTGGTTGGCGTGATGCAGCGCAAGATTCAGCTCAGCAATTACTTTTCAAGCGACGACGATTCCGCCTGGATTCCATATTCTGCCGCGGGCGACCTGTGGAACACGCGCTATGCCGCGGTGCTTGTGTTTGCCCCCATCGCGCCTCAGTTCGAGAAGAAGGCGATGGCACAAGTGCTGGCGGCGGTTGCGACGCGCCAGCAGTTCTCTCCGACCGACAAGAAAGCCTTCCAGATGTTCGGCCGTGACGAATTTCGTCCGATCATCGACGGCTTGACCATTGGTCTGCAGGTCCTGCTGACCTTCGTGGGAACCCTTACCCTTGGGATTGGCGGTGTTGGTGTAATGAACATCATGCTGGTCTCGGTGGATGAGCGCATTCGCGAGATCGGGTTGCGGCGCGCGCTAGGCGCGCGCAAACGGCACATCAAGCTGCAATTTCTGGCCGAGACTCTTTTGATCATGCTGCTCGGCGGTGCCATCGGAATTGTGATTTCTTATGTCATTGCGGCTGCTGTGGGAACTTTACCGATGATGGGACCGCTATTTGAAGATGAATCCGGCAAGGGTGACATCCATCTGAGGATTTCGCTCATGACAGTGCTGCTCTCCACCGGCGTGCTTTTGCTGGTTGGCGTGGCCAGCGGCATGGTTCCCGCACTGCGTGCTTCAAAACTTGATCCGGTCGAGGCGCTGCGATACGAGTAACTCAATCGACCATGAGATAGAGGGCAGCCTCTCACATGCGCTGCACCAGAATGCGCGGCTTGCTGGCCTCAGCCTTCTCCACGATTCCATCTCTCGGGAGTGGATGATTTCCCGTTGACCACATTCCCTCTTCGCAGTAACGTGCAGGCTCAGGAATACGCACGGCAGCAAGGAGTCACGCTTTGCCCAAGTCAGCGGTCGACGTCATCGGTTCCGCATTCGAACACACCCAGATGCAGCTGACGCAACCCTTTCGCTTCGGACAGTGGGCGCGACTTGCGCTGCTCGCGCTGGCCACCGGAGAAATGAGTTCCGGCGGCGGATGCAACAGCAGTAGTTGGAAGGGCTTAGGCAACTTCCCCTCGAAATTCCCGAACCCCTCGCAGAATTTTTCGGAGCCCGGCGACGTGCTGTCGCGTCTGGGGCTGGATCCGGCGGTTATCGCATCTATCGTTCTTGTCCTCGTGGTGGGTTTCCTTGTCCTCGGGCTGGTGTGGCTTTACGTCTCGAGCATCAGCCGCTTTGTTCTGTTCGAGGCTGTGCTGCGCAAGCATTGCGATCTCCGAGAGGGATGGAACCGCTGGTACAGCCAGGGCATCCGTTATTTTGGCTGGCAGTTGGCGTTGTCGTTCATCGGCCTGGCCATAGCCGGAGTGCTTTTTATCCCGCTGCTGATTCCGGTGTTTGCCACCTTGAAAAACCACCAACAGCCTGGTCCGGCCCTGTTCCTGGCATTCTTGCCAATGCTGTTCGTGTTTGGGATCTTCGGTCTGTTTGCCATGCTCATCGCGGTCCTCACCAAAGACTTCGTGATTCCCCTGATGGCGGTGGACAAAATCGGCGTCATCGCGGGCTGGCAGCGCCTGCTCGTGATGATGAAGGCTGAAAAGGGCAGCTATGTGCTGTATATCCTAATGAAGGCGGTGCTGGCGATTGGGGCGGCGCTTGTGTTCGGCATCTTGAGCGGCATCGTCATCGTTTTATTGCTGCTGCCGATTGGGATCGTAGGAGCGGTGCTTTTCTTCGTGGCCAAAGGCGCACACCTGGGCTGGGACGCATTCACGATTACAGCGGTCGTCGTGGCCATGGCAATGCTTATATCGCTGATATTGTATGTGGTGGCGCTAGTCGGCGTTCCCGTGGCCGTGTTCTTCCCCGCCTATGCCATGTACTTCTTCGCGGAGCGTTACCCGGCCCTAAATGCGCTGTTGTATCCACCGCCGCCCGCAGCTGAGCCCCCTCCGATTCCACCGCTGTCGCTGGCCCCTGCGCCTATCGGCTAACAGGCCCGAACTCGACTAGCGGCCCGCATCTGCCGCCACCGGCGCTGTTCACCTTGCGCCTTTGTCGTGACTCCACGAGAAGCGGCGTCCCACGATGCACTTCACGATCAGGTGATCCGTCGCAGGAGTAAGGCCCCAGCCCACGCCGAAGTTGAATTCCCACTTGGGAGAAAGGCTGAGGTCGAGTGTCGGAAAGATCTGGTGCTGCTGCTCGCTAATGGGATCGAACTCGGTGGCGGGACCGGTCGATCCGTAGTATTCGATTCCGCCGGTGATTTTCTTAGTGAAGTCGTAGCTGATCTTGACGTTCGGCGAAAACTCCCAGCCCAGGCTCACACTGGGACCGTGCAGCGAGCGGTCGAAGGTCGGATTGAAGCCGAGGTACCACGGACCGAGTTTCTTGTCGATGATGGGCCGCAATTCGTAGGTCCAGGTGTCGCCTGTAAAGCGCGCCTGGGTGTAGCCGATTTCCTGTGACAGGCTGAGCCCCACCGGCCAATGCCACTTCTCCGGAACCGCGATCCGCGGACGGACGTGGTCGCCCACCCATTGCCAGCCGCCATTCGGCTGAATGCTGCTGAAAACGTAGAAGCCGGTCTCGAACCAGTCGCTGAATCCTTGCGTGATCTCCAGAGTCTCGTGCATGGCGTGGTTGGTGGGCTGGACACCATCGACCACGGTTTTGCTCCCGTTCACCGTGAAATTGGAGTGGAGTTCGACCATGGTAGCTCTGGGTTCGACGAGTTCGGAGTCGTAGACCTGAATCTCGTAGTTGTCTTGGGCAAGGGAGTCGGCGGCCACCGCCAGCAGAAACCAAAGCAGGGATAAGAGAAAGCGCCGACTGCGCATCAAGAATCGCTCCTTTGCCAGGAGCGCCCCAATACCCCGCGTCCGGCAAACCCATGTTAGCTTCGATTCTAAGAGATTTATCAACAGAAAGTGGAGGATGGATTTTCGAACAAAAGGAACCTCCTGTCGGCACCGGGAACTCGGCGGGGAAAGTGGGTGTCCAATCTCTTAGACACGCCGCGTGCCCCCAGGGAGAAAATCATGGGAATGTCGATGGGAGGCAGTGCTCGGTCTGCACCGCAGCTGAACGTGACTCCGCTGATTGATGTGCTGCTGGTGCTGATCATCATCTTCATGGTGATCGTCGCACAGTCGAAGGAAAAAGGACTGGCGGCGCAGATCCCCCAACCGCCAGCCAATCCGGACGCCACGCCGCCGCCGGTGCGGACCATCGTGATTCAGCTGGGAGCAGTAAAAAGCGGGGATACTCCGGAGCTGAAGATCAACGAACAGGCCGTCAGTTGGGCCGATTTGAAACCACAGCTGGCGGACATCTTCAAGCAGCGAGCCGAGCGGGTGGCCTTTGTGCAAGGCGACGACGAGGTCGATTTCGAATATGTGGCCGACGTGATCGACACTGCGCGCGCCGCCGGAGTGGACAAAGTGGGATTGCTCCCAAAAGAGATGGCCGCGAAACGATAACAGCACGGCTAGAGAGGCGGCTTGCCGCGTCTGAGACCGGGCACACCCGTTTCTACCGCTCCGCCAGTTCGAGCACGACCACGGTGTCGAAATCGGAGGCTGCGCGAGCCGGAAGAGTCAGCATGACACCTCGCTCGCTCGTCGACACCTCCACATTGGTGTGGCCGATCAACGTGTATGCGGCCCGGACAGGATCGGGCAGCCGCGGCAGCGGCAGCACTGACTCCTGCCAGTCCAGGACGTGCACGTAAATCTTATTGTCCTTCTGGGTAGTCACGCCCCAGGGACGAGGCCCGACCGGGCCGCCACGCGTGCCGTAGATGGAATCGCCGTACTGGGAGAGCCACTCTCCCATCTGGTGGAGCCGCTCAACGAACTCTGGCTGAATGGTGCCGTCGGGCCGCGGGCCGATGTTCAGCAGGAAGTTCGCATTGTTGCCTGCCGCGCGCACCAGATACTGCACCAGCTCGCGCGTATTCTTGAAACGATCGTCCGTGGCGTTGTAGCCCCAGGCGGTGTTGATGGTCTCGGCAGTTTCCATCGGTAGATCGCCGATCTTCTGTTCAGCATTAAAACCTGCTGTGTTGCGGCCGGGGAGATCCTTCTCGAACATCTGAATGTCTTCCCCCGGAATCGGCGCCTGATGATGGTTGTTTCCCACCAGGGTCTGCGGCTGTAGGCTGTGAATTAGCTGGTAAGTCCGATCGAGATGCCAATCGGCCTTGGGCTTGTCCCACCAGCCATCGAACCAGATGCCGCTGATCTCGCCGTAATTGGTCAGCAGCTCCTTCAGCTGGGCATCCTGGTATTCGAGGTATTTGTTCCAGGCGCCCGTGTCAGGACGTCCAGCCGATTCGCCGGTGCGGCCTCTCGGATAGTAATCCGGGTTGTGCCAGTCGAGTTGCGAGTAATAGAACGACAGGTGAATGCCCTGCTTGTGGCACTCGTCGGCTAGCATCTTGAGCGGATCTTTTTTCCAGGGCGTGCGTTTCACGATGGTCCAGTCCGACACCTGCGAATCGAACATGGCGAACCCGTCGTGATGCTTGCTGGTGATCGTGATGTATTTCATGCCCGCAGCTTTGGCCAGCGCCACCCACGCGGCCGCGTCGAATTTGTCCGGATTGAACTGCGCCGGCAGTTTTTCATAATCCGCAATACGAAGCCTGCGGTTCTGCATGACCCACTCCCCATCCTGGAGAACGCTGTACACTCCCCAGTGGATGAACATGCCGAACTTGGCGTCCTGGAACCAACGGCGGGCGGCAAGATTGTCGGCTGTGGGTGGGGCAGATTGGGCGTCGGATCGTGAGAGAAACGGAAAAAGAAGGCACATGGTCAACAACGCACGGAGCTGGGTAGCGACACGGTGGGGAATCATGGGGGGCAAGAATACTTGCAACGGCCAAGCAGGTAAAGGGCCTAGGTCACGTAAGGACGCGAAGGACTGCAATGCTAGTCCCTCGCCCTGTTCTTGATCCAGATCGGTGCCCCGACAAACCCAAACGCGTGCCGGATCTGGTTTTCCAGAAAACGCTGGTAAGAAAAGTGCAATTTCACCGCGCGATCGGTAAACAGGATGAATGTGGGCGGAGCGACGTTCGATTGCGTCATGTAGAGGATGCGCACGCGCTGGCTCATGGGGACCGAGGCACGTTCGAAATCGACCGTCTTGAGGAAGCGGTTCATCTCGCCGGTACCGATGCGCTTGCGGCGTTCGGCGGCGACTTCCTCGATCAAGGGGAAAATCTGGTCGACATTCTTGCCCGTCGAGGCCGAGATGAACAATACCGGCGCGTAGTTCAAGAACTTCAGGGAGTCGCGCAGGCGCTCGACGTAGAGCTTCTGGTCTTGGGGCCGCTTGGAGTCCTGGATGCGGGCGGCGCGGGCCTGGCTGATGGCGCGATTCTTGCCGGTGGTAATCAGGTCCCACTTGTTGACCAGGATGATCAGAGATCGGCCGCTCTCATGCGCGTAGCCGGCGATGGTAGCGTCGAGCGAGCTGACGCCTTGGGTGGCATCGATGACGAGCAACGCAATATCGGCATCCTCCAGATGCTGGCGCGACATCACGACCGAGAGCTTCTCTGCCATCAGATGAGTCTTGCCCTTGCGGCGGATGCCGGCCGTATCGATGAAGCGGAAGCTGGTGCCGTTGTATTCGACGACTTCGTCGACCGCATCGCGCGTCGTACCCGGGATCGGCGAGACGATGGCACGCGAGGTCCCGGTAAGTTGGTTCAGCAGTGTGGATTTGCCGACGTTGGGATGCCCGATAATGGCGATCTTAACTTCGGTCGTTGCTTGTGGGTCGTCGGTCGTCGGCTCATCAGCGGTGGACTCGTCGGCGACTGCCTCCCCGACAGCGGCCTGCGTCGTCTGGTTGGTTCCGGCCTCCTCGGTGAACTCTTTGGCCTCGGTGGTCACGGTTTCTCCTTCCCGAGGCGGCAAGACCTCCAAGAACGCGTCGAGAAGGTCATCGATTCCATGGCCGTGTTCGGCGGAGAGGGGGAAGATTTTCTTTACGCGCAGGCGGTGGAAGTCATCGGAGAGTCCTTCCTGTTTGTCGCTATCGATCTTGTTGACCGCCAGGAAAAGGGGTTTGCCGGTCTTCATCAGCAAGCGTACGAGTTCGAGGTCGGGGCCGGCCAGTTCCGTGCGGCCGTCGACGACCATGACAATGGCGGCAGCCTCGTCGAGCGCGACCCGGGCCTGGCGGAAGATTTCCGACGGGATAAAGTCCTTGTCTTCCGGAATGATGCCGCCGGTATCGACGACGCGGAAGCGACGGCCGCGCCACTCGCTGTCGCCGTAGAGACGGTCGCGGGTTATGCCGGGCTCGTCCCCGACGATAGCGCGCCGGGATCCAACCAGCCGATTAAACAGCGTGGACTTGCCGACGTTGGGTCGGCCGACAATGGCGAGGAGCGGCTGTGGTTCCCGATCGGCCACCGCCTGCCCTGAGCGGTGCGAAGGAACTTCTGTCGCCGCAGCGTATATTTTGTGTTTTCTCGACAAGGTGCTCGATTCCAAGGTTAGCCAAAACTCAAGGGCGATGTGGTGCCGCGGCGAAATGCGCCGCGGCCGCACCGGCGAGGGCGCCTGTGCCTACGTGGTCCGTAACGCTATTATAGAGACTCCGTGCCGTCCACCTCCCAGCCCGCCTCCTCCGGTCGGTCCCGCGCGGACAAAAAGGATGTTTCCCTTTACAACTTTTTTGCCCCCGGAGGCGTGCTCTCAAAGGCGCATCCCGCGTATGAATTCCGCCGCGGACAGCTCAAGATGGCCCAGGCCGTCGAGCAGGCACTCGAAGAAAAACGGCATCTCATCGTCGAAGCCGGCACCGGCACGGGCAAGACGCTTGCCTACCTGCTGCCGGTGATCCGCTCGGGCAAGCGCGTCATCATCTCGACCGGCACCAAGAATCTGCAGGAGCAGCTCTTCTACAAAGACATTCCCTTCCTCGAGCAGGCCCTGTTCCCCAATCGCGAGAGCAAACTGAACGTCTGCTATATGAAGGGACGCAACAACTATCTCTGCAAGAAGAAGCTCTACGACCTGACTGACCAGCCCGTGCTGTCGGGTCTCGAAGAAATCGAGCACTACCGTGCGATCGCCGCTTGGGAGAAGACAACCCACACCGGTGATCGGGCCGAATTGGCTTCGTTGCCTGAGGCCAGCGCGCTCTGGCACAAGCTGGATGCACGCTCCGACACCTGCCTCGGCCAGAAATGCAGCGCATTTGAGACTTGCTTCGTCACCGAGATG
>DATMPS010000101.1:0-3128 GCA_035567435.1 Terriglobales bacterium
CTGGACGACAATGTAACGTCCGCCACCTACATCACCGACCGCCCCCCTTCATCTATCAGCGCTACTAGGGCGCGTGATTTACGAAGTCGACATTCACGAAGAAGGTGGCTTCTTGTTCCGTGAAGCTGCGTTTTACGCCAAAGAAACGGCGGTAAAGGGACTGAGCGCTTGTGCGAACGACAGCGGCAATCAGGTCGGCCCGGTCGTCAGGCCTGAGAGCGCGGATTTCGACCCGGCACCCATCGGGCAGCGCCTCGATCGCTGAATACTTCTCTACTTTCGGCACGGGCCGTAACGCTCCAACGATCCGAGTGGTGTGATCAAGTATCTGACCTGCAGTCCCAGTTGTCGAGCTAGAACCGAAAGGCAGATCCTATTTGGCCGTAAGACGAATGGCTGGTTTCTGGCCGACCCATCGGCTCGTCTTTGCTGCCGCAAATGGCCGTTCGGGGCAGACCTCGCCGTTCGTCTAGGCAGCATCTGCCGGTGGGAAAGCGCCGCGAGCGGATGTTTCATCGACGACGCAACCACCATTCCTACATTTGCAGTGCTTTATATATGGCAAGCTCTACTGGAGAGTATGCGCCATCACCTCGTTCCAGACACAAAGGAAGTGCTGGCACGAGCGGTGGCTGCGACATAAAGCGTGGCGCCATTCCTCTGTGCTTTTGCGCAGCGTGGATCAGGAAAGGATGGCAAAGATACACGGTGCCTGCTTCGCCCGTAGCAAGCGCGACCTCCCGCCTCGCCCCACGGCTGTCAATCGCAGGTGAGCCAGCCCGGCTTCCCCCGCTGGCGCGAGAAGGCGCCACGTCGAAGTGCGAGCCGATGCGGATGCGCGTCGGCGCGTCGTCCTCGCTCACGTCCGAGAACAAGAACAGCATGAGAAGCGCGCGGCCCCGCGACGTAACGTTGACCCGCCATGCCGAATAATCGTGGCCTTCAGGATCGCCGGAAGCTGACATCGACATGCCACCCGAGGTCGCCGGGGTCGGCCGACGAAGGGAACACAAGTTGTAGATGTGGTGGCGGGACCAGCCAAACCCGCGGCATTAGAATTTTTTGTTAAGTGTGAACTAGATCACACTTCACGACAGATCTCCGTGCGATGTGTATCGCCTCTAATGCCGAGATTGGAGGCAAACCTGATGACGAAAGGCCAGTTCAAGGCTTCTCGGGTACCTCCGTTCGGTGGGAGACCAATATTGGGAGTACTGATGCTGGTGCTTTGCGCTCTTTGCTTGAGCGATAGCGCAAGGGCTCAGGATCTTGTATGGGGACCGCAACGGGCAATCGTGGGCGTGGGTACCTCCGATGGCCCGTCCTTGGCAGTGTTTGAAAACCAGCTCTATGCCATATGGAAGGGCGGCCGCCTCGATCCCGGAATATACTGGTCGAGTTTTGATGGGAACGCCTGGGCCGCTCAACAGAAAATCGCGGGCGTGGGCACCTCCGGTAGTCCGTCCATGGCGGTGTTTGGAGGCCAGCTCTATGCGGCATGGAAGGGCGTCCGCAACGATCCCGGAATATACTGGTCGAGTTTTGATGGGAACGCCTGGGCCGCTCAACAGAAAATCGCGGGCGTGGGCACCTCCGATGGCCCGTCCTTGGCAGTGTTTGAGAACCAGCTCTATGCGGCATGGAAAGGCGTCCGCAATGATCCCGGAATTTACTGGTCGAGTTTTGAGGGGAACGCGTGTCTTGATGGGAATGCCTGGGACGCTCAACGGAAAATTGTGGGCGTGGGCACCTCCGGCAGTCCGTCCTTGGCGGTTTTTGGGGACCAGCTCTATGCGGCATGGAAGGGCGTCGGCAATGATCCCGGAATTTACTGGTCGCAGGCTGAGCCCACTCTCTCGGTTCTGAGCCCGCTGGAATGCGAACGGTTCGTGCAGGGAGAAGCAATTGGTCTGCAGGCTGCAGTAACCGACCCCGCAGGGGGACCCGGGAATGCCGACTCCGTTAGCTGGTTTGACGACAGTGATCCTCTAGGCACGGGGGCAGATCTAGTCGTCAGCCTTACCTCGGGGACGCATACTTTGGTAGCCTCATGGAGTGGTGTCTCTGTCACTCGGACAGTGCGCGTGTTTCCTGATCTTGGGAGCTTCTACACAAATCCACCTGCACAAGGGGAAATCGACCGGGTCGAGGGTGACTTTACATTTCACTGGCAGGATGGCGCTGGTGCACAGGAGCAGTGGAATGCGTACCCTGTAACCTTCGACCAGCACTCTACAGATCCCTCAAAACTGGTGATTGTCGCCAACCTCGATGTGCTCCGTCATCAGGACTTTTCCGAGCCATTGCCGTTCACAGGCGGTTTGACGGCATACGAACGCCTCACAAAATTCGTGCATACATTCGACATGCGGCTCGACTGCAATGTAAATTTCGAAACGGGTGGCGGCCAGGTATCTCTGAACCGCACCGCGAGCGTGTGGGACCTACGTAGTACGGCGACGGCGGATTCGTGCAAGATGCCGTTTTCCAATATAGTATTGGCGCCGTATGTTGACCACCTGTACCTTGTAATGCACGAAGAGAGGCATTCCGAGTCGCCAAGCGCTGACCCCGGCCAGCCACCTGACCCGGGCCACATCCTTTGCCCCAACAACGTACAATGTGATCCGCAGCTGGAGGGAGGTAGCGGGCACGCCTGGGCTGCGATGTACACCATGTGGGTTTACAAGTACGGCAAATACGATCCTCCGGCGGTCAAAACCGAAGCAAAAAACGTCGCCACTGACTTGCTGAAAACTCGCTTCCCGTCGAGGCCGACACATTCGAATCCCAAGGTTCAGGCAATCATTGACGAACTCTTGGGACCACCTTGAAGCTGATCCAGCGGTAGACCCCTGTCGCGGGGCCGTAGGAGTTAGCTCGCGAGGTGAAGGCGGCTCCTTTTCACGTTTTGCTGTTGTTGGCCTCAAACCGTCTGTTCGTCGGTATTGTAACCGAGCTGGGTCAGCAGGTCGCCCGTATCGGCCGGCAAGCCCGTGCGGTGCGCGAAGTAGTCGCGCAGGGTCGCGTTCTCCGTTGCATATATGGCACCGCGAGCGCGGTATCCGGCGAGAACGTCCGCACCGGCGCATTCCAGGAGACCACACCTCGGTCGACGAGGGCGCGCC